>JANNUH010000143.1:0-44898 GCA_031395015.1 Desulfobacterales bacterium
AACATCTTAATCCGGTAGCTATGGCAAAGAGGCCACACCCGTTCCCATCTCGAACACGGAAGTTAAGCTCTTTAGCGTCGATGGTACTGCATGGGTGACTGTGTGGGAGAGTAGATCGCTGCCGGATTATCCCTTAAAAAGACCCTGAGCATCAATTAAGATGCTCAGGGTCTTTTGCGTTTTATACGATCCTGAAGCCGGTCTCAAGAATTTCTCTTACAAAAGGATCGTCTTTTGTAAAGTTTTCCCTGGAAAACGGTAAAGGTTCAATATCCGGATTCCTGAACGGTGTAAAGAAATTCAAGGGAAGATTTGATTTTTTAAGAGTTAAAGAGACTTGCAACCAAGCTCAATTCTTCAGGTGCTTGACCATTCAAAACATATTCGAAACTCAGGCCACAATTTTTTACCATTTACCAAAACCGCTACAGGACATTTGCAGGATATTGCCCGGAAAAAATCATCAAAACGCAAACAGCCGTTGCAAGGTGGCTAAAACTTCCAGTTGTGTATCCGGATCTATGTTCCAAAGTTTTTTAATGAGTCGTGAGTTATCGGTTGTTCGTATTTGATCCAGGACAATTTGGCCTTGTTTTTTGCCAAATTCACAGGATATCCTTGTCGGATTATCTTTTTGTGCCGAAGTGATGGGTGCAATAATCACCGTTTTGATATGGCGATTCATTTCATCGGGCGATATTACCAGGCAAGGCCGTGTCTTTAGAATTTCAGCTTCAATCGTCGGGTCAAGATTGATCAGATAGACATCAAACCGCTTCACTACCATTGCCATTCTTCTTCATCCCAGGAGTTTAAAACCATATCCTCTTCAACGACAGGGTCGTCGTCTCCTGCCTGCCCCATTATTTTAAAGGCTTTGTCCCATCCATCCCGAACAGGACATGAAATATATCTTGACTCAAGGAATTTGAAGGGCTTAATATAAACGCTTCATTTTAAACAATAATATTAAGGAGTACAGTCATCATGCTGCTGGAAAAAAAGATAGGGTTCATTGGAAGCGGAAATATGGGAGAGGCATTGGTCAGCGGTCTGGTTCTTTCCGGGGCGGCAAAACCTGAAAACATAATCTGCTCGGATATTTCCGAGGATCTCCTGGAAGCGCTCAAGAAAAAATATGGAGTTGTCACAACCACGGACAATGTTGAAGTGGCAAGAAAAGCCGAAATCATCATCTATGCCACCAAACCCCAGATTCTGGGAAAGGTGTTAAAGGAAACAGCATCGGCCCTGGATACGTCCAAACTGATCATTTCCATTGCAGCCGGTGTGCCCCTGGCCGCCATTGCCTCAGGGCTTCATAAGGAATTGAGGCTCATCCGGGTCATGCCCAACATCTGTGCCTTTGTGAAAGAAAGTGCCACTGCCATTGCGGCTGGCGATTATGCCACAAAAGAAGATATCAAGCTGGCCAGGGCCATTTTTGACTCTGTGGGAAAAACCGTCTTTATCCAGGAAAATGTGTTGATGGATGCCTTTACAGGCTTGAGCGGCAGTGGGCCTGCTTATATTTTCATCATTGTGGATGCTTTGGCCGATGCCGGGGTAAAAATGGGATTATCCAGAAAAGATTCCCTGTTTTTATCCACCCAGACCGTTCTTGGCGCAGCCAAACTCCTGATGGAATCCAAAGAACATCCGGGACAGCTTAAGGACCGGGTGGCCTCTCCCGGCGGCACTGCCATTGCCGGTATTCACACCCTGGAGCAGGGAGGCTTGAGAACCACCCTGATCAACGCCGTGGAAGCTGCCACCAAAAGGTCAAAGGAATTGGGAGAAATGATGGTTAAAGATTTCATGGAAAACAATAAATAAATATCTCAACATCAATATCCGGGGCAGAAATGCAATATTCCTTTTCTGCCCCGGATGAACTATGGAATTTCAAGGTGGAATCGTCAGCGCTTAAACTTCAAGTTCTTTTCTCAGCCATTCTCTGACTTTTCCCTCAACCGCATACACGCCCTTGTACTGGCCGATTCCGGTCATGAATTCAGCTTCAAGGTCCTTTGGGAGCCTGAAATTTCCGACATCTTCGGAATCAAACCCCTTTCTCCTGACCAGGGTCAGTATCGGGGGATTTTTCCATGTGTTGATGACAAAATACACGGTTTCATTGCTGTTGTCCCTTGAATTATAATAAGCCTGGGATCTTAAGGGACCCCATTCCAGGTGAAGTGCAATGGCTTCTTCCGGTGTCATTTCCCAGTCCACGGAATTGATGAGGTTGAAATTTTTTTTTATATCTTTAAGACTACCCATGAGCGCCTCCGGTTATGTTGTGATAAACAAAAGTCCTGGAAATGAATACAGCAAATACCGTGCCCAAGGTTCCGGACACATGGGGATGGCCATGAAACAGGGAAATAGGATGAGTTTAAAGAAAGGGTCCGGAGGGAGGGGCAAGGAGTTGATACAAAAATGAGACACAAGGAGTAAGACATAATTGTCTCATTCCTTGTGTCGATAGACTTTTACCAGTTTTCATACAGCAGTTCAAAATACCCGAAGGGTTTTACACAGGCCGGACATTTTGAAGGGGCGGCTTTCCCTGTATGCAGATAGCCGCAGCTAAGGCATCGCCAGATTTTTTCCTCATCTTTTTGAAACACCCGGTCCTTTGCAATATTCTCTGCCAGCTCAAGATAAAGTTTTTCATGGTGGGCCTCCGCCACAATAATCTTGTAAAATGTGTCGGCCGCTCTTTCAAATCCTTCTTCCTCGGCAATCACAGCAAATTTGGCATACATGTCTTCGCTGACATATTTTTCCAGGGCCGCTGCTGAAAGCAGGTTGGCCCGGGTATCCAGGATCACGCCCGTGGGAAAGGTCCATTGAATTTCAAGCTCGCCGCCGTTAAAGAATTTGAAAAACCGGAGGGCATGTTCAAATTCCTGATCTGCCGTTTCATTGAATATCTTTGCAATCTGGATATATCCGTCTTCCCGGGCTTTATCGGCAAAAAAATCATACCGGGTCCTGGCCTGGGTTTCGGCAGCAAAGGAGGTATGGAGATGTTTTGCCGTCCGGCTTTCCCTGAATGCTGTCATAGGTCTGCCTCTTGTTTATTCTTCAATGGTAATGGCTTCTGCACCGCATTCCCGTGCCGCTCTGCGGACCATATCCTTGAGATGATCCGGTATTTTTTTAACCTTGATCGTGGATTTCAACTGGTCCTCGTCATATTCAAACACCTCGGGACAAAGGGTGTTGCAGTTTCTGTCGCCCATGCACTGTTTGGTAACGGTTACTTTCATTTTGGCCTCCTTTTTATGGTTGGTTAACGTTGTCTTTTTTCTTTCCGCATGAAGGTATGGTATTTTTCAACCCATGCCAGCAATTTTTTCGGCGCATGGGTTTTTTTCCATACGCCTGCGGCATATTTATTGGCTTCCGCCATTGTGGGATAAATATGGATGGTTCCCAGGATCTTATTCAACCCTATTCCATGTTTCATTGCAAGCACAAATTCGGCAATGCTGTCTGCTGCATGATGCCCCACAATGGTAACGCCCAGTATCCTGTCCTTTCCGGGAAGGGTCAATACCTTTACAAACCCGTGATCTTCGGAATCTGCAATGGCCCGGTCCAGGTCATCCAGGCCATATTTGACCATTTCATAATTGATTCCGGCCTGTTCCGCATCGGTTTCATTCAGGCCCACCCGGGCCACTTCAGGATCAGTATAGGTGGCCCAGGGGATGGTATGATAATCCACGGAAAATTTTTTGAATCGGCAGAACAGGGCATTGACCGCCGCATACCAGGATTCGTGGGCCGCGGTATGGGTAAACTGGTACCGGCCAAGGACATCCCCGCTGCAAAAGATATTGGGAAACCGGGTCTGCAAAAATTCATTGATTTTGATATTGGAATTTTTATCCAGTTCAACCCCCATCTCCTCAAGGCCGAATCCTTTGACATTGGGTACTCTGCCAAGGGCGATCAACATTTCATCAAAGGAGAGGATGATTTCATTGCCGTTATGATCGCAGACCAGTTGTTTTTCTTCCCCTGAAATTCTGATTTCCTTTGCAACATGGTTTAAAAGAACGATTACCCCGTCTTTTCGGAATCTTTGCAATATGATAGCGGTTGCATCCGGATCTTCCTTTTTCATGATCTTGTCGCCCCTCTGGACAAGGGTCACCTGTGATCCCAGCCGTGAAAAGCATTGGGCAAGTTCACACCCGACGGGTCCGGCTCCCAGCACCACCAGCCTTTTCGGAAGAGTCCGGATATTCCAGATCGTATCAGATGTCAGATAATGGATTTTTTCCAGACCCGGAAGTTGGGGCACAAACGGTTTTGCACCGGTTGCTACAACGATGTTCCGGGTGGTCAGAACCCTGTCGTTCACCTTCACCTCAAAAGGAGAAATAATTTTTGCCCTGCCTTTGATGCAGTCCACCCCCAAGCCTTCATACCGCTCAACCGAATCATGGGGTTCAATCTTTTTAATGACGGATTGAACCCGGTCCATGACCTTTGAAAACTCAAAATCAATGGAAGCGTTATCAAACCCGTATTCTTTTGCTCGTTTGACATGGGAAAGCAGTTTTGCGCTGGCAATAAGGGCTTTGCTGGGAACACAGCCCGTATTAAGGCAGTCCCCTCCCATCTTATCCGCTTCGATAAGGGCCACCTTCGCCTTTAGGGCAGCAGCGATATAGGAGGCCACAAGCCCGGCTGATCCGGCGCCGATTACGACCATGTTGTAGTCATAATACCTTGGCTTTGTGAACCCGGAATATACCTTTTTCTGCCGGATAAAAGAGACAGCTCCCTTTGCAATAAAAGGGAAAATGCCCAGGAGGAAAAATGAAAAAAGGAGGCCCGGTGACAAAATCCCGGATGGGGATTCAATTTTGGCAAGGGCAGTTCCGGCATTGATATAAACAAGGGTACCCGGCAGCATCCCGACCTGGGAAACCAGGTAAAAGACCCGGGTTCGGATAGGGGTCAATCCCATGGCGAGATTGATCAGAAAAAACGGAAACACCGGCACAAGCCTCAAGGTAAACAGATAAAACCCGCCTTCCTTTTCAATACCCATATTGATGGCAGCCAATTTTGATGAAAATTTTTGCTGAATCCAGTCTTTAAACAGATATCGGGAAAAAAGAAAAGCAAGGGTTGCCCCCATGGTACTGGCAAAAGACACGAGAAGGGTGCCGTAAAAAAGATCGAACAAGGCCCCACCGGCCAGTGTCATGATGACTGCGCCCGGAAGGGACAGGGCGGTTACAAGGACATAGACTCCCATATAAGCCGCCATGGTCAGGGCTCTATGCCGATCATAGGAACCCTTGAGATCATCAAGCGTATTTTTAAGATAGTCAAAGGAAAAATATTGATCCAGTCCAAGGATGAAAAAAAGCGAGGTCAGGATCACAATGACGACCATCATTATGAGTTTCGGTCCGTAGCTTTTTTTCATTTATTTCCTTTTCTTTACCCGGTTTTGGGGTTCTTTTTCACACTTTTTCAATGGCCTGGAATTTTTTCATGAATTTTATGTCGATATAATCTTTGATCATGAATGCGATTTTGCCGCCGAACACCCATTGTTTTTTCTTTAAAACACCTACTCCGCCCCCCAGATTGAAAATTAAAAGATATTCAGGCCCAGGGTCAAAGGGCTCAAGACTTTTTCCTTCCAGGGCAGCCATCAGATTGTGCAAAAGAATCGGGTTCTGGCGGACCGCATAAACCCCGACCTTATCCAGGGGCTGATCCTTAAAATAGATACAGTCTCCGCCGCCGAATATTTCCGTATATTTGACGGACTGAAGGTATTTGTTGACCAGGAGCCCCTTATCAGGGCCGATCGGTAGTCCCGATACCTCAAAGATGGTGGAGGGTTTAACGCCACTGGCCATGAAAATAAAATCGGTTGAAAAGGTTTCATTGGATTCAAGACTGATTTTATCCGGTTTGATATCTTTAACATAGCCGGTTTCAATGATTTGGATGCCTCTTTTGACAAGGGAAGACAAAACCCTTGACCGGATACTTTCAGGAAACCGTGCCATGAATTTTTTGCCTGCAAAAATCCGGATTTCCGGCATATGGCGGTTTACTTTTTTAGCAAGCTGCCACACGTTTCCCGCCACTTCTGCAGACGAAGGCCCGCCGCCGACAATGCTGACCATGATTTTCCGTTCGAGAAACAAGGCTTTGAGCTTTTCAGAGGCTTCCATGAGTTTTTCAATGGGTTTGACTGCATAGATATTATTGCCGTCTTCCATCTCCGATGATATGGGGACATAACTGCCGGCATTACAGGAGAGTACATCATAGGAAAAACTATGGCCGGTTTCGGTATAAACCTCTTTTTTATCGGGATCGATTCGCAATACCTTGTCTTTTACAAAAATACCCCCCTGGCTTTGCACCACCTCTTTTGTGGCAAACCGGATATCGTCGGGGCTGTAAGTCCCGCCCAACATTCCCGGCCCCATGCCGGAATAATAATGGTAAAATGAAGGGCCGATGACCGTGACCTTAAATCCCTTTTCAATAAATCTGCCTATATTTTCCAGGGTCATCATATGGGCATGCCCGCCGCCGATCAGTATCAGATGCTTTCTCATTTTACCTTATCCTTTTCAAAGACTGTCCATGAGCTTTCCAAGACTTGCAAGATGAGCCTTTTCCTCGTCGGCAATCTTGTTCACAATAGCCTTTGATTCAGGGCGCGTTATTTTTGAGGAGACTCGATGGTACAGGTCTAGGGCCTGGGCTTCTATGGACATGGCAAGGGAAATCACCTGTTTCTCAGAACTCAGATCCGGTTTGAAAAGATCAAGATATTCCTTGGTGGTAAGCCCGCCTTCCAGGGCGGAAGTTTCCACCATTTTTTCAAACTCATCCTTATGGATTGTCTCCTGGCTGATCTGGATATAAGCCGTATAAATGGACATCTGGTGTTTGACCTCTATATCTGACAGCTTTGAAAAAAGGCTCTTAACTTTTTGATTTTCAGCCTTTTCTTCCATGGTCAGATAAAAGTTCCGCAATCCCTGCTCAAGGGAATAGGCCGTCTTCAAAACATCCAGAGGAGACTCTTTCCCACTGAAAAGAGCCATTCCCAGATCCTGGGGGCCCATGGCCGTCTTTGACTTCCAGGCATTGATCCCTCCGGAAACATTAAACACCTGTTTAAACCCTTTTCCTGCCAGCATCTGCGCAGCAACCCGGCTGCGGCCGCCAATGGCTCAGTAGACAAGGGTGGGTTTTTCAGGGTCCAGTTCGCCGATCCTGTCCGTCAGCTCGGGCAAAGGGATCAGAGTAGCGCCGGGGATATGGCTTTCCTTATATTCCGAAGGCTGCCGGACATCCAGAAGGGTGACACTATCGGAAGCGTGTTCTGTCATATAGGTTTCTGCTTCGTTATAATCAAGGGATTTAGCCGGAGTTAAAAACTGCATCCATTTCATAGAAATATCTCCTTTTTTTATTTCAAGCCTCTGACAGGAGGACTTGGCCAATGTTTGGTATCTATTTTATCCAAAGGATCAGCCAAGGGTCTTAAAGGCTTTTTTACTTGCCCCGCAGACAGGACATTTCCAGCCTTCAGAAAGGGCTGAAAAGTATGTTCCTTTTTCAATTTTTCCTTTTCTGTCGCCTTTATCCGGATTGTAAATATACCCGCAATTGGTTGTCTGGCATTGATACATTTCTTCTGGTTCCGCCATTTTTCCACAGTCCTTTCTTATCTCAATTAATCGTTTAAGTCTATTTTCCCTTTGATCCGCCCCGCAGATACCACATAGAAGAGGGCGCTTTCCCGGTTAAGATCAAACAGGGTCCGGGCTTCTTCATCATAAAGGGCCCCAACCCCGCAACACCCCAGAAAAAGACCTGCTGCAGCAAGATAAATCCGCTGGGCGATTCTTCCCGAATCCATCAGGAGCAGGCGATATCCCCTGGGCCCCAACGCTTTTTCAAGCCCTATCAAATTGGCCATGAATAAAAAATTCACGGCTGCATGGGAAACCCACTGCTGATCCAGGCACACACGGGAAAGAGATTCCTGAAAGCTTCCTTTACGCATCATAAGAAGAGAAGAACCCTCCTCTGAAAAAAAATAAAACCCATCGCTAAACCCTTCTACATTCCGGAGTGAAACACCCATTGTCAAAAAAGGCAGGATCTGTGTGGAAGGGCTATGCTGATTTTTGTAAAGGCTTGCTGCCGATTTCATCAGGGCGGCGGCTTTTCTTTTATCCAATATTTCCGATATAAAATTTCTTCTTGACCTCCGGGACATGACTGCTTTTTCATAATCCATGGGTTCTTTTAAATTTCCTGAGTCGGGAAAGCTTATCCATTCCTCAGGTTCAGAGGCAAGAACCTTTATGGCAGGGGGATCACCCCCTCTGTTTTCAAATTCAGTTTTCCCAAGGTCATGGATACGTTTCAGCATCGGGTATGAAATTTCAACTGCCTCTTTTTTAAGTTCTTTGGCACGGGGCCCGGATAGATTCAATTCCCCTTTGATTCCGTATTTTATGTTTTGCTCTTTTCCCCCTATATGAATGCAGGCAAGCGGAACCTCTTTCTCATGATCCAGGGACAAAACGGCTGCAATTTTATCATCCTTAAAATCATAATCGATTGATGGACAAAGCCCTTCCGCGGTTGTGGCTAGGGTCAGATTTTCAATCAGGTGCCCTGAATCCAGAAGCAGATACCGGAAAGCCCGCTCTCTGTATTTCCATGCACTGTTGAAAAAAGTTCCGGTGATAATAAAAGAAATATCAGATAATTTGCCCTGTCCGAAATCAAAACTGCCTCTTTGAAGCAGGTCAAGACCCCCCTGTATCATGTTACAATAATACACACCTGTCTCAAGACCTTCCATGTGTCTTACCAGAAGATAGATATGGCAAGGGTAAAGCCCGCCTGCTGAAGGAACAGTTCTTGAAAAAAAATGGATTCCCCTTGCTTTTTCTGCCCGTGTCGCCCCATAAGCCAGTAAAAGGATCTTTGATAAAGCCTTAAGACCGAACATCATATCCGGTTTTGCATTGTTTTGCCGGCTGAAAAGCCCCAGGAGGTCCTTTTCAGCCGGGGAGATGTCTTTCTCCAGGAAAATTATCTTTAACGCATCATAATTCTTAAATGGTTCGGGATAATGATCAAAATCCAGGAAATGAGGCTTTATCTTGTTTCTAATATGAGCTGTTGCCCAATGGTAACCGGCGGCCGTGGAAATCCCGTCATTCATCCGGATGTGTTTCTTCCTTTACATCCGTATCCATGACCATCATGCACTCATGGCATTCAAGCTCAATATTGGGGACATCCCCATATCTTTTTTTGATTTCCTCTTCAGATAAATGAGACACTCCTGAGCACCCGCACCGGGGGCAGGAGGCGGTAATTCTGTATTTTTTTTTCATCATACCCTCCCGGCATTTTTTTCTATGCCTTTTATTCTTTTGAACCCTTGATTTGAGGATCATTGGGTTTTCCTGCGCAATCCGGCGTGTAGCAGGAATTATCCACAAACGAGCAATCGCTTTGACAGGAAGGACATTTTTCCGGCGGTGTGTCTGCTTCCTTGGTATAACCGCATTTACTGCATATCCAACTGACCATAATTTTTCTCCTTTATTGATATTGTTGATTCCCGTTCATCTCTTAATTGAAATGGACAATCAAGAAATATGCCAGATCATAGACAGAGCCGAATAAAAAATCATTCCCCTGACAGGGGCTCTGTTTTCTTTCTCAGCCAGGCGGTGGTTTCCGTGTCAAGCTCCGGGGAAAGCATTTCATAAACCTTTTGATGATATGAATTGATCCAATCGATTTCCTCACAGGACAATAGTGTCTTATCCAGAAGGCCGCTTTCAAAATGACACCAGGTCAGGTTTTCAAATCTCATGAATTTCCCGAATTCATTTTCAAAGGCATCCTCCACAAGGATCATATTCTCCAGCCGGATGCCATAGCGGCCTTCTCTGTAAATACCGGGTTCATTGGTCAGCAGCATGCCTTTTTCAAGTTTTACGTCAAGCGGGTGGGGACTGATCCTTGCCGGTCCCTCGTGGACACACAAAAAAAATCCCACCCCATGCCCGGTGCCATGTCCGAAATTCATTCCCTGTTTCCATAAATACTGCCGGGCAAGGGGATCAATCTGGAATCCCCGGGTATCGGCCGGGAAAAAAGTATCGGCCACGGCAATGTGTCCTTTCATGACTAGGGTATAGTCTCTAATTTCGTCCGCAGACGGCGTCCCAAGACACAGGGTCCTGGTAATATCGGTGGTGCCCGTGAGATAATTACCGCCGGTATCGGCTAAAAACATCCCGTTCCGGCCGATAACCACATCCGTGTCTTTTGTGGGGGAATAATGGCACATGGCTGAATGGTCATGATAGGCCATGATGGGATCAAAACTGTTATCCACAAATAATTCCTGCTCTTTTCGAAACAAAAATATCTTTTTTGCAGCCGATATTTCCGTTATCTCTTCATCTTGGATCCGATGTTCCAGCCAGTAAAGAAATTTAACAACCGCAACCCCGTCTTTTATGGCTGTCTGCCGCAAATGCCGGATCTGAACCTCATTTTTGATTGCCTTCATTGAAATGGACGGATTCGGTTTTTCAATGACCCTGCAGTGGGCAGGTATGGCCCCATAAAGTCTGAAATTGACATTTTCAGGATCAATGAGGATGCTCTCCCCTTTCTTAAGACCGGCCAGGGCATCCTGGATTTCTTCATAGGCATAAATTTCAATCTTGTCCTGGTTCAGTTCGGTTTCAAGATCCGGGCCTATTTTTTTTCTGTTGATAAATAGAGATGTTTTTTCAGGGGATATCAGTGCATATGCAATATTAACAGGGTTTGTATGGACATCCTGCCCCCGAAGGTTCAGGGTCCAGGCAATATCATCAAGGGTGGCGATGATATGATGGGATGCCCCGAATGCTTTGATTTTTTCCCGGATGAGCCTGATTTTATCCCCCCGGCTTTGCCCGGCATAGGATTCGGAAAAACCGAATGCCTTTGATTCCGGTTTTGGGGGCCGATCCGTCCATGACAGGGAAAGGATATCCACCGAAGAATTGAGCAAGATTCCCTTTTCATCCAATTCCTTTTTCAATTCTTTCACACCGGCTGTACTGAACACATTTGCATCAATGCCAATGGTGTCTCCCGGCTTTAAATTGTCTTTCAGCCATTTCGTAAATGACGGCACCCCTTGGTCCCCCATTCTGAACAGCTCAAAACCGAAGCCTTTCAATTGTTTTTCCGCCTGGATATAATACCGAAAATCCGTCCATAATATGGCCTTGTCCCTCGTAACAACGGCTGTTCCGGCAGAGCCTGAGAATCCGGTCAGCCATTTTCTGACTTGCCAGTGCTCGGCCACATATTCACTCTTGTGGGGGTCATCGGTGGGTATAATGAGGGCATCAATTTTTTTGTCTTTCATCCGTTGCCGGAGATGCTCAATTTTATCGATGGTGTTCATTTATTCACCCATATAGGCTTTTTTCACCATCTCATTTTCAAGGAGTTTTTTGGCGTCATCTTCAAGAATAACCTTGCCGGTCTGGATAACATAGCCTCGGGAGGCTGTTTTAAGGGCCATTCTTGCATTCTGCTCCACCAGAAGAATGGTTGTTCCTTCGGCATGCAGGGCTTTAATGGTGGCAAAAACGCTGTCCACAAGAACCGGGGCAAGGCCCATGGAGGGTTCATCCAGAAGAAGGATTTTAGGGTCTGCCATCAATGCCCTTCCCATGGCCAGCATCTGCTGCTCGCCGCCGCTCAATGTTCCTGCAAGCTGTTTTGATCGTTCGGCAAGTCTTGGGAACATATGAAAAATCTTTTCAATATTCTTTGTATCTTTTTTTTTGTCTTTTGATGTAAATGCACCCAGATCAAGATTTTCCATCACCGTCAACTGACCGAAAACCCGACGCCCTTCTGGAACCTGGACGATTCCCTTGGTAACAATCTCATGGGCCGGGTATGCCGCCAGATCCTCACCATTCAGAAATATCTGCCCGGCCGACGGTTTCAAGGTCCCGCTGATGGTTTTAAGGGTTGTGCTTTTCCCTGCCCCGTTACCGCCGATGAGGGTGACAATTTCACCTTCATTGACGGTAATTGAAATGTCTTTTAAGGCATGTATTTTCCCGTAATGGGCATGCACATTTTTTAATTCAAGCATTGCCATGATTGATTGACCTCAATTGATATTCTATAATTTTTTCAATGACTTTCATCATAAACCGTCCTCATTGTAATTAATGAGAGTCCGCAGCATCACCACTTCCAAGATACGCCTCAATAACGGTTTTATTGTTCTTGATCTCTTCGGGTAAGCCTTCGGCAATCATTTTTCCATAGTCAAATACGGTTACGATATCGGAAATATTCATCACCACCCGCATCTGATGTTCAATAAGAACAATCGTGATACCGATTTCACCCCTCATATGCTGGATAAAATCCATCATGTCCTGGGTCTCTCTCGGGTTCATGCCAGCCGTGGGCTCATCCAGAAGCAGAAGTTTGGGCTGGGAGGCCAGGGCTCTCGCCATCTCAAGCCTTCTCTGCTCACCATAGGGAAAATTTTTAGCAAGGGTATCTTCCTTGCCTTCCATTTTCACATATTTTAAAAGATCCATGGCAATCTGTCTTGCTCTTTCTTCTTCCATCTTCGTGCTTTTAAGACCGAGGATAGGACCGAGAAAGCTGGATTTCAAGTGGACGTGGTATCCGACCATGACATTTTCAAGGGCCGTGAGATTGGGAAAAAGTCTGATATTCTGATATGTCCGGGCGATCCCTTTATGGACAATCCTGTCCGGTGAAAGCCCGACAATGGAATTGCCGTTAAAGAGCACTTCTCCTTCTTCAGGGCGGTAGAAGCCGGTCAGGCAGTTGAAAAATGTGGTTTTCCCGGCGCCATTGGGCCCGATAATGCTGTGGATGGATTTTTCCTTCACATTGATGTTCAATGCGTTCAACGCCACCAGCCCGCCAAACCGTTTTGTCATTTCCTGAATACTTAATAATGTCATAAAATCTCCTTCGGCTAAGCAGCAGTTTCCGTTCCGGTTTCAGTTTCATCGTGGAGCTCTCTTTTATGCCGGACTTCGGGCAGAAGACCTTCCGGTCTGAGCAGCATCATGATAACCAGGGCAACACCATAAACAAACATCCGGTAATCGGCAAATTCTCTTAAAAGTTCCGGAAGACCCATCAGAACCGCTGAACCGATAACGATACCGGGCAGGCTCCCGATACCGCCGATAATAACGATGCACACCACATTGATGGAGATAAAAACATTAAAACTGTGCGGGTAAACCGAGCCGATCTTGCTTGCAAATATGGCCCCGCTCAAGGCTGAAAAACCGGCTCCCGTTGCAAAGGCGAGTAGTTTGGTGGCAACGAGATTGATTCCCATGGCCTGGGCCACGTCTTCATCTTCCCGCATGGCCATCCAGGCCCGCCCGAGTCTTGAATTTTTAAGCCGAAGGGAAATAAACACCACAAGAATACACCCGGCAAGAATCAGATAATAAATATGCTGGGGTCTAACCATCTGAAATCCCATAAAATTCGGATTGGGGATGGAACCGATGCCCTGTGCGCCACCGAGCCAGGGTTTCAAGAAATCTGAAAGCACCAGGATACGGATGATTTCACCAAAGCCAAGGGTGGCAATGGCAAGATAATCACCCCGCATTTTAAGTACCGGGATACCGAGGATGACACCGGCTAAAATGCCGCAGATGACGGCAATGGGAAGGGCCTGCCAGAAATTGAATCCAAACGAGAAAATCTGAGGAGATGTCAGGAGCGCAACCACATAGGAGCCAATGGCAAAAAAGGCAACATATCCAAGATCCAGAAGCCCTGCATATCCGACAACGATATTCAGTCCGAGCCCAAGGAGAACATAAAGTCCGACAATGGTGAGCACCTCGCTTAAAAACAGGCCCAGGAACTGGGGAAGAAAGATCAGGATAATCGCAAGAACTGCCAACCCCAGATATTTTGTCTTTTTCTGGGTTGCTTTTGGCAAATTTGTATATTTTGTTTTGACGGCTGCCTGATTTGCATACCATAAAAGGTAGAGGATACAAAAAGTGACCACGGATAATACCGCTCCGATGGGCGTCAGGCCGTTCAAGGTATAGAACAGGCCCGCAAGATAATTGGTCACGCTCAGATCCCACGAGTTGAGTATGGGCAGGATTAATTCCTGTAACAATCCCATCATGAAAATCGTGGCAACTGAATAAACGGTCAGTTTTCTTGGAAGGTCATTCATAAGGATGAGAATGCCGGAAAATACACCGCAAAAAAGACCGATTGCCAGGAGAAAGAAAATGCCTCCAGGACCTTCGAAACCGCCGGTCAGTATGTTATAGAGCATTGGGGATGCTTCTACAAAAACAGCCCGGAGATTGACAGACCGGCCGATAATAACAAACACTGCAAGGAATCCGGAGGTCACAAACCCTGATATCACTGCATTGGTAAATTGAATTGATTTTTCTGAAATCAGTGTTTTTTTTGCGGCAAGATAAGCTGCAAGGATGGAGATGATTAACGCTATCGTCACCCCCATCGGCAGGACATCGGCAATAATAAACCGTTTCCCAAAGGATTGAACCATCCCGATCAGGGAAATAACGAGAACACTGACACCGCCGATGGCCCCTGTTTTCACACCATGATTCCATAAAGACTGAGTTTTTGTCATACTTTCACCCTATATACTGTATTGGTTTTAGGCCTTTTTCGTGGCTAACCGTTCACCCAAAATACCCGTGGGCCTGAAAATCAGAATCATCACCAGCATGGTAAATGCAATGGCATCCTTCAACTGGTATGGGGCGATGATTCCAAGTCCATCAAGGAATAAAGCAGGTGCCACGGATTCAATGAGCCCTAAAAAAATACCCCCGAGCATTGCCCCCGGGATATTTCCGATTCCGCCGAGGACTGCTGCGGTAAAGGCTTTCAACCCCGGAATAAATCCCATGAAAAAATGCACCTGTTTATACATCAAGGCATATAAAACACCGGCTGCGCCGGCTGCCATACCCCCGATGATAAAAGTTGTGGAAATCATGGCATCCACATTGATTCCCATCAGGGCTGCGGCTTCCTTATCTTCGGAAACGGCTCGGATGGCTTTTCCAACCTTTGTTGACATGATAAAGCCATAAAGAACCAGCATCAGCAAAATCGCAGCAACAATGACAATCACCTGAATTTTAAGGACCCTTATGCCTAAAATCATCCAGAATCCTTCAAGGACTTTAACATCAGGGTATGCACTGATACCAGATCCGTATAAGCCCCTGAAAAGATATTGGAGAAAAAATGAGGCCCCGATTGCCGTAATCAAAGGAATGAGTCGGGGTGCGCCTCTCAATGGCCTGTAGGCGATTTTTTCAACCAGAAAGGCCACCATCGTGGAAATAAACATGGCCACGGCAAAAATAGCCATGATCGCCATCACCGGGTGATTATCTAAAAACTCACTCCGCCACATGGCCGTTGCAACAAAATAGCCGGTGAAAGGGCCGCTCATGAAAACCTCACCATGGGCAAAATTAATCATTTTCAGGACACCGTAAACCATGGTGTATCCGGTTGCGATTAATGAATAGATACTCCCTTGAGCCAGTCCGAAAATCACAAAGTCTATCCAGTGACTTTTTGTGTACAGACCTGCCCTGATGGTGGAAACTGATCCCCATAAACACATTAACAAAAGGGTTCCCCCGATCATCCACATGACAATGTCGGTTACCGTCACCCTATCTTTCCATTTTTGAAACATTCATCCTCCATCCCATGATAAAAAACAGCCTGGTTCAGGGCAGGGTAAATAGTTAGACCATTTAATAATCCCTATAATACACTTTCCCTTTTATTTTTTATCCCAAGAAATGAACAACACCCGGTAGTGTGACTGCACCGGGTGTTGTCTTTATTTAGTTAATATTGTTTCCAGAAAGGTACTGTTGACATTTTATTGGCTTTGAGATCAGCTTCCGATAATTGATAGACGGCAATCTTAGGATCTGCACAGTCGCCGGTTGCATTGCAGGTGATAGTACCGGTAAGGCCTTTCATCCCTTTTGTTTCATGCAATGCTGCATTGAATTTAGCTCTGTCGATTTCAAGGGTATCTCCTTTAACAACAGCCACTTTTTCAATGGCAGCCTTGATCAGGAACATTGCATCATAGGCATGGGCGTGGAAAGGAGCTTCCGGAGCAGTGCCGTATTTTTTCTTGAATTTTTCAAGGAAAGCGGCATAGGATGCATCCAGCGCTGAAAAATCCGGGCTGGAATGATACATACCGACGGATGCATTCCCGGCTGCTGCGAGGAAATCAGGAGAGAAGGACCCATCAGCACTCATGAGAGCAACTTTTTCCAGTCCGGCAACTTGTTTTGCCTGTTTTGTACAATGGGCTGTCTCAGGAATGAACATGGGCATATAGATCATCTCAGGAGCCCCGCTGGCAATTTTTGTCAGAACCGGTCTCATATCCGTATCACCAGGGGAAACCGCTTCGATGGACGTAATGGTTCCACCCAGTTTTTTAAATGTATCGGCAAATACCTGGGCAAGGGACTGGGCATACACGCTGCCGTCATGGATGGCAGCGGCTTTTTTCATTGCTAATTTTTTAAATGTAAATTCAGCAGCAACTGCACCCTGGATCTTGTCATTGTGACAGGTTCGCAGGTAACCGGCAAAATCCGGTCCGCTGGCAGGATCGGTCAAAAATGGAGCTGTATTGGATGCGGAAATGGAAGGGATTCCCATCTTCCAGAGTATGGGCACGCCTGGTTTTGCAGCACTGGAGCAGCTTGAACCAATGGCCATCAGAACCGTCGGGTCTGATGCGATTTTAGATGCGGCAGTCTGTCCGCCTTCAGGGCCGCAGCCTTCATCCTGGCTGCTCAGCTTGATGGGATGACCTTTAATGGATCCGCCAATGTCTGCGATGGCTATTTCAAGGCCCCGAAAGGTGTCAATGCCAAGAGAAGAATTGGGCCCGGTTGTTACAAACCAGGCTGCCAGATGAATTGGCTCCCCTTTTTTAATTGTGAGAACATTTCCTGCTGAGGCCGGTCCGGCCATCAAACCGGACAGAAAACAGACAGCAACTAACACGCTTAATAAATGTTTCATACTACACTCCCCCTTTAACTAAAAATAAATTTATGTTAAAAAAATCTGGATCAATTGCTGATATGCTTATTTATCAGCGTTTTGATCCGCCTGGTACAGCTTTATGTAAACACTCCCCTTACTTACGTCGTCATTTTATATTCATGGGGCACCAATTTGTCAAGTCATACTATGTTTTTTCAACTCTTCTTGACAAAACCGGTTGCCCTATTCTAAATTTAGACCGCTTCCTGCTGATAAAGGGGAAATAACCGCCGTGCTTGGATAAAAAGCCGGTCAACTTACATTCAGGAGCATTCCCATGCCGGATCTTGCATATTTAAATGGTCAAATCATTAGAATCGAAGATGCCTTTGTATCCATCGAAGATCGCGGTTACCAGTTTGGTGACGCAGTGTATGAATTCATTGAAAGTTTTGATTTTCATATCTTCTGCCTGGATGAGCATTTGAGAAGACTTCAAACATCCATGGAACTGCTTGATTTTCCAGCGGTCTCCATACCGGATCTGAAAAACCGGATAACCACCCTGTTTACGCTTTCAGAATATTCAAAGGCAGGATGTTATCTCCAGATATCCCGAGGCGTTGAACCCAGGGCCCACAGCTATACCAACGCGGTTACCCCCCAGATCACCATGACCATAAAAAATCTTGCCCACCTGGATACCGTTGTAAATACAAAAGGCATCCGAATCAGAACCTGTGAAGATTACAGATGGGGAATGTGCCATGTAAAAACGGTTCAGCTTCTGCCCGCTGCCCTGGAACAGCATAGGGCCAAGAAAGCAGGCCTGGCAGATACGGTTTTCATATCAAAGGAGGGTTATGTTCTTGAAGGAACCTGTACCAACACCTTTATGATAAGAGGGGATACGCTTATTACCCATCCGCTTGACAATCATGTCCTTCCGGGAATCACAAGGGACGTCATCATCAACAGAATCTGCAAAAAAGAAAACATAACAGTTGAGGAAAGGCTGTATCACATCCATGAATTTTATCATGCAGACGAAGCTTTTTTATGTTCAACGGTTCTAAAAATACAACCCATTATTGAAGCCGATGGAAAAAAGATCGGTTCAGGCATGCCGGGGCCCCTAACAAAGCGGATACAGGCTTTTTATGATCAATTGATTTACCATTCATGATTTACCGTTCAGCTTGAAAATCTGGTCAGTCAGCTTAAAATTCGACCCTGATAAAAGGATTTGCATTGATGTCTTATGCCTTTGAACCCCTTTGGAATTTTGCAGAACAACTGGATCAGGAAGATATCCTGAAACGGTTCAGAACGAATTTTTATATCCCGGAAAACACTATTTATATGGACGGTAATTCCCTTGGCCTTTTTTCAAAAAAGGCTGAAGAAAGCGCCATTCGAGTGCTGAAGGAATGGAAAGACTATGCCATCGGCGGCTGGATGTCAGGGGAAAAACCCTGGTTCCATCAGCCGGAAAAAATCGGCAGAAAATGTGCTGCCATTGTCGGTGCAAAAAAAGAAGAAGTCATCATGACCGGTTCAACCACCGTAAACATCCATTCTTTGATCAGCACCTTTTATCAGCCCAAGGGAAATCGGACAAAAATCATTGCCGATGATCTCAATTTTCCATCGGATATTTATGCGCTTAAGGGTCAGATTCAAATGAAAGGCCTTGATCCTGAAAAAGAGCTGATCCTGATCAAAAGCCATGATAGTCGATGCCTTGACGAAAAGGCCATTGCAGCGGCCATGACCGATGAAATAGCGCTGATCTTTCTGCCTTCGGTTCTTTTCCGGAGCGGCCAGTTGCTGGATATGGCGTTTCTTGTTCAAGAGGCCCATAAAAAAGGTATCTGCATTGGGTTTGACTGCTGCCATTCAGCCGGAGTTGTTCCCCATAGGTTTTCCCAATGGGAGCTCGATTTTGCCGTATGGTGCAGTTACAAATACATGAACGGCGGTCCAGGGAGTCCGGCCTTTTTATATATCAATAAAAAGCATTTCAACAAAACACCTTTGCTGGCAGGGTGGTATGGCTGTGATAAAACCCGGCAGTTTGATATGAGCATTGAATTTGACCATTCCCGGAGTGCCGGGGGCTGGCAGATTTCAACCCAGGGGATGCTCAGTGCTGCCCCGGTTGAAAGTGCTTTGGATATCATTCTTGAAGCCGGTATGGACAATATAAGGGAAAAATCAAAGAAAATTACCTCTTATCTTGCTTATCTTGTGGATCAGTATTTGGTGAAAAGCCCTTACCATTTCAAGATCGGAACCCCCCTTGATCCTGAAAAAAGAGGCGGCCATATCGCACTGGAACATGAAACCGAAGCGGTTCGTATCGGAAAAGCTTTGCTGAATCATCATATTATTCCGGATTTTCGCCCCCCCAATATCATCCGGATCGCCCCTGTCCCTTTGTATAATACCTATCTTGAAGTTTTTGAAGTGGTTCAGAGACTCAAAAAAATCATGGATACAAAAGAATATGAAAAATATTCAAAGGAAAGGGGAACCGTTTCCTGATGGTCATAGCTATTTGGCTGCCGGTATATGCCTGGCTGAATCCCGGTTTTTATTTCAGGAATTCATATAAGAGGATGCCGCCACACAGGGTAAAGCCGAGGTTATAGATCCATCTGGATTGTTTGTATTCTCGGATATAGGCATCCGGAAGACCCGAGGCTTTCATTCTGCGGATGACCCGGATCGAGGTAATGACAAGGAAAAAAAGGAAAAAAAAGATCAATAGAATAAATGCTGCATTGGAAAAAGAAGGATACAGATAGGTAATGCTGATATACCCTGCAAAACCAAGAATGATCGGTATCAGATAAAATCTGCCGAACCTGGAAAATTGTTTGTCCAGATGATATTTCTCCTGTTCCGAAAGAAGGTCCAGGGCCTCCTTTGAAATGGATCTGCTGAAAAAAATGCATACTGCCAGAATTACCAGCCCAATGGTGAGCAGATCCGACATTAAATCCTAGGACTCCTTCTGAATAGAAAAATATTCATGAAGCGGACAGACTATAATCTCTTTTTCAGATTGATAAAATCACTTCTCTCAAATCCCAGTTTCTTAAAAAAGGACAGCACATCGGTGGAATCCCAGAGAACCGAAGAATATATATTTTTAATCCCTTTTTCTTTATAGATATCACAGATTTTTCGGGCAAGGTTCAGTCCTATCCCCTGTCCCATATATTCGGGGTGGACGCCGATGGCCATAATCCAGGCACTTTTTTTAATCCCGAACCCGGCATACAGGGTCGTACTGATCATATAGCCCACAACCCTTCCGTTGATCTCAGCCACAAGACTTAATTTTCCGCCGCTTTCCGATATCTGCTGCTCAATAAATTTTGCAAAATCAACCGAACCGTCTTCTTCCGAGATTGCGCTTCTTATCTGTTGAATGGCCGCTGCATCTTCAAGGGTGATTTCTCTTATGTTCACTGCGTTTTCCACAAGATCCTCCATTGTTATTCTACTTTAATGATCTTCACAGTATGCCCGACCCAGTTTGGCGGAAGATAGATTCTCCCGCTGTTGCCGCTGGATTTAACTTCTTTTTCGATCATTTCTTCACCATATACTTCAAACTTCACCTTTGCCTGAGGGGGCAAGGGTTGTTTTTCAGTACTTTTTTCCTGTTTTTCTTTATCCGCCATATGGCATCCTATTTGATCTCTGATTGCTTTTTTATACTTAATTATAGCTTATTCTCATCTGTTATATAGCCATAATTATATTCTTTTCCTTATATTTTCAATCTTTTTATTTTTCATGGGCCATCTCTGCCAATAATAAAGGGCGGGCAGAAATCATCATTTCCCACCCGCCCTTTATCATAACATCTGTTTATTGTCTTGTGAGCAGCGGTTTATAAACCGCACTCTTCATAATCACATACCTTACCGCAAGATCGCCCGCAACCACAGAGGCCAGTCTTAAAAAGATCCAGAAGGCGTTGGTATCCCCGCCCCACATGATCAGGGTCAGAATCAGCGGAAGCGCCACGCCAAGCCCCCCAACTCCGATGAGGGAAATCTTCTGAAGCTCCCCTGTCCCCTGCATGATGATGGATTCTTTTCCGATCTCATTGCTGTGAAAGGTTCCCCAGACATAAAGAATAATGCAGAGGACATAGGCAAAGAAAAATGCTTCTGCCCACACTTCCATTCCAGATGCCATCTCTGCCGGTTTTGAAACGACAAACATGAACTGCAAAAGCTGGTGCCCGATCCAAACGCCTGAAATAACGGAAAAGGGCAGGACCATGGTCGAACTCCAGGCCGGAAGAGCCCTGATCACATTCATGGTGGCAAACCCATGGGAGATAATGAGAAGACATAAAACCCCCATGATGGTGTTAAACACAATGTTAAAACTGCCGCTCGTGATGATCTGGAGGAATCCCAGGGCAGCAAAGATACCGATGATCCATATCCCCCGGGACAATTCCGATGTATTGGGTTTCATAATCATGCGCCAGGCCCGGAGCGGATTACCAAGATACAGGATATGAATCACACCGCCGAGGATCAGGGTGATGAGCCAGCCCAGAATCAATCCGGCCTTGTACTCATAGAAAAGTGACACAAAATACAGCCCGGCCCCGATTTCCGAAAAAAAGAAGGCCAGCCAGAGAAAAACACCTTGATTATCTATCCATTGCTGCTGACGGGTGGGGTTTATCATCCATTCATAGGGTTTTAGCCCGCTGCCGTCAGGAGGAAACATGATCTGTACAAGTTCGTGAATTTTATTACTCATTTTATAGTCCTCCCCTATTCTTTATAAATTTTAACGGCAACCGCGGTTTCCATGTTACCGGCAACCGGGTCAAAATATCTGAATTTTGCCGGCAGCAGCTTACAGAAATTGGCTCCCTTGCCCTTGGCTATGGGCCTTCCATCGGCCCACAATCCACCCTGACCGGCAATACCGATCACTTTCGGGCTCTGGGCTTCCATGGTTTTTACAATCCCACTTTCTTTAACACCATACTTGTTTTCAATCCAGATGATATCTCCGTCTTTGAGTCCCCTTTCCTTTGCAAGGGAGGAATTCAGCGTAATGGTGAAGGTATAGGGGCACATCTTGGATACTTCATCAATATACGGATTCTGGAACGTGGTATTATTGGTATGCAGGATGTCCCTGTAAGAAAATGCGATCAGATCGAATTCATTGTCCAGATCCTTGTGGGATTCCGGCCAGAACCAAGATGGCAGAGGTGTATACTGATCCCAATCCATCCACAGATCAAATCCGACATCATCAAATATCTTTTTCATGCCCCGTTTGTCATGGATCAGGTATTCCATGTAAACCGGGCACCGGGTATCAATATTCCATCTCCAGTAAACATCATCAATTGCTTTGTTCCAGGTCGCATATCCCTGTTTCTGGACTTTATCTGCATCCTTGCCGTAAACCCATTTCATGAATCTTTCGCCGATCTGTTTCCAGGTTAAAACTTCACCCGGCTTGATCTGTAGCTCAGGATCTTTCACACCATAATAAGAGTTGAGCTTGGCATTAAATTTATCCAGAACGCCTACCCGGTTGGCTATATCGATATAAACATCCATGAAGAACCGGGACTCACCAACCGGTTTGGCAACAGGCTGCTGCATGTGCACATACCAATTTTCATGGGAGGGTGATCCGGAAAAGAAAAATGCATCGATTTCAGAGGACCAGCAGTCTTTTTCCAGATAAGACACGTCCGGCAGAATAATATCACCAATGGCCTGGTCGGTTTCATTGACCCACAGATCCAACTGAACGACAAAGCAGTCTTTGAAGTTTTTAACGGCTGTAGCCCAGTCAGAATTACTGATCACAAAATTGGCTGCAATTCCGAAAATCATTTCCGGCTTGGACTTCATGCCGAGTTTCTCATGGATGTATTCCATTTCCTCAACATAGGGAATATGGGAAAGGGTGCAATGTGTCCATAAATCAACACAGCCCATGTTGGTGGCGGGATAGCTGGGTGCATGGACCGGCCAGGGATCATGGGAATAGAATACAGAGGGTACAATAACGCCGTCCGTGCCCACGGTGCAGGTCTGTTCATAATTGCCGCCCGGATAGGCCCTTCGGATGGCAGGCCATCCCAGGGTCCCGCCGGGAACGTCTTCCGCCCCGACAAGCTGGCTCATGAGATCGATGGCAGCCACCTGGTGAATACCGTTTGAATGACCCTGGGACCCCCGGAAGGTCACCGATGAAACCGGTCTGTAGGGATAGGTCTTTCCTTCAAGAGTAATGGTGGAACCGATCTGGGCATTGTCCAGCCAGCCCTTGGCCACTTCCAGGATCTTGGCAGCAGGAACAGTGGACACATCGGCTGCCCATTCAATGGTATATTGTTTCAAATGCTCTTTAAACGGAATAAAGCAGGGCCTGACTTTTTCCCCTTCATATTCGTATTCGCCGTCAAGGGCACAGTCTTCAAAGGCAAGGGTCTTGTTGTCATATTCCTTGATGGTGCCTTCCCTGCTGTCAAAGATCAGCGGTTTTTTGCTGTCCACATGACGCATATAGGTGCCGTCGTTTTTAATCAGATACGGAAAATTGGTTTTGGCCTTAAGATAAAGTATGTCCATTTCACCGCGTATGTTCACGATATAATTGGCAATGGCAAGACCCACTGCCGTATCCGTACCCGGAAGAATGGCAACCCAGTCAGTGGCCTTGCCGCCGGCAAAATTGCCCATGGGATCAAATACGATTTCCTTGATGCCTCGGCGGATCGCATCGGCCCTCAGACGGGCATTGGTCATGGCGGAATGTCCGGAACCGGTGCCTTTGCTGGAACCCCATTTCAGAACATATTTGGTATATCTCCAGTCCGGTGCAATGGACCAGGCCCCATGGATCAGGCCACCCAGCAT
Source organism: Desulfobacterales bacterium (assembly GCA_031395015.1). Classification (GTDB taxonomy): domain Bacteria; phylum Desulfobacterota; class Desulfobacteria; order Desulfobacterales; family Desulfobacteraceae; genus Desulfobacula. The sequence continues at coordinate 24,126 of JANNUH010000143.1, forward strand.
ATGGCAGGCATTTCCGCAGTGAAGACTGCCGCCGCCGATGATAAAATTCCCGTTGTTTTTCACACCAAAGGCCTGGGCATAAAAATAAGGATGGTTGTGCGGGCCGTCAGATGCCCTCATGGTCTGGTTCGTGAAAAGGATTTTGTTGGGATCATCTTCCATGATTTTTTTCATCTTGGTGGCAATGATATCAAGGGCTTCATCCCATTCAATTTCTTTCCATTTCGGGTCCACCCCGATTCCTTTTTCCGGATTGGTTCGCAGAAGCGGTTTTTTGATCCGGTTGGGGTCATGATAATACATGAGTCCTGCTGCGCCTTTGCCGCAAAGCCCTGCATTGTCACCACCCATGGTGCTGTCTTTGATTCCCTCAATTTTAACGGGAACCCCGTTTACCACCCTGACTTTTGCGCCGCAACCGCAGTAGCAGACGCCACAGGTGGTATTTACCCATTTGTCTTCCCAAATTTCATCTGTTTTATAGGTCATATTTCCCCCTGTAAATTAATCAATGTAATAGACTGCCGGTTCCGTACCAAATTCTTTCCGGAGCTGTTTGCCTTTTTTCTCCATGATCATTCGGTTGATCTCACTGTTAGGATCATCCAGGTCACCGAAAACCCTTGCATTGACCGGGCAGATATTCACGCATGCCGGTGAGGCATCCTCATCCTTGCCCGGTTTAAGGCCCTTTTTCAAACCGTCTTCTATTCTTTCCGAGCAGAAATTACATTTGATGACTGTCCCGACTTTAAAGGGATACAGTTTTTCCCCGATCAGCTCCATTTCGGTTTTACCCTGACCCGGAAAATACTCCTTGTCTTTCACTTTCTGATCATAATAGGTTCTCTGCTGGTACGGGCAGCTCACAAGACAGGCCCTGCAGCCCACACATTTTGTATCATCAATGGCTACGATCCCGTCTTCTCTCACATAGGTCGCTCCCGTGGGACAGGCTTCTACACAGGCAGCGTCGGAACAATGATTGCAGAGAATCGGATAAATCAGTTTGCTGGATGAGGGAAATTTTCCGGTCTCCCCGATGAGTACCCTGTTAAAGAATACTCCGGGAGGAAGAAAATGCTCCTCTTTACATGCAATGGTGCAGCCCCAGCAGGCAATACACCGTTTTACGTCAATGACCATTCCCCATCTAGGCATAATAACTCCTTTATTAAATTAAAATTATACCCTTATCGATCTTTCTTAACCCTGGTATTAAAGATCAAATAATTCAACTTCTTCAAACCCTCTTCTGGCACATACGATATTGGCGGCAAGCTTTTTCCCGGAAAAATAATCCTGCAATGCATCACAGCACGGTTCAATATCCAGCAACCCCGACATCCTGGCAAAGGCTCCCACCACAACCGTATTGGGTATGGACAGGCCGATTTCTTCCTGCGCAATTTTATTGGCATTAATGATACCGAGTTTTCTTAAATTCTCGTGGGAGACATTGATCTTATTGTCGGAATCATTGAGCAGCATCATACCGCCCGGTAAAAGCCCCATGAACACGGCAGGAGAATTTCTCTGGCTTGGATCAAGGACCACAATGATATCCGGATTGTATATCTGTGTTTTTTCTCTTACCGGTTTATCGGAAAATCTTCCAAATGCAGTAACCGGTGCGCCTCTTCTTTCAAACCCGAACATGGGAAAACTGGCGCCGAACTGCCCGGTTCTGGCAAATGCATTGGCAAGAATTTTAGATGTGGTGACAACCCCCTGCCCCCCTCTACCATGAAATCTGACTTCACTCATTTTGCATTTCCTCCTTTAATCTTCTGAAGATACCGGAAGCTGACACTCTCCTTCCAGTAAGCTCAACCCGCCCAGCATGCAGTATTCATAATCCACATCATCCTGAAGAATCTGGAGATCTTCTTCACTCATATGAGCGAATTTTTTTATCAGCTCGGTATAGGTCGATACAGGCTTGGGTTTTTTAACGGTTTTGGTCATCCTGATTTTTCCATTTACTGCTTCCCAAAGCGGAAAATAATTTGTTTTTACTGCCCTTCGACAGACCTCAATGGTGTTTTCAGGTGCATACCCCCAGCCGGTGGTGCAGGGTGCAAACACATGAAGAAATGCAAAGCCTCTTTTCTTGGCTTCTTTTGCTTTTAACAGTTTTTTGGCCAGGTCGTCAAGATCACTCAAGGTTGCTGTGGCTGCATAAGGGATTTTGTGCATGGCCATTTTCAGAGCCAGGTTCATCCTTCGAAGATTCTTTCCTTTGGAAGCAGATCCAAGAGGAGTGGTCGTTGTGGTCGCTCCATAAGGAGTGGTTCCGCTTTTCTGGATACCGGTATTCATATATCCTTCATTATCATAACAGATATAGATAAAAGGCTCATTTCTTTCGGCAGCTCCGGACAGGTTACCGAATCCGATATCGGCCGCGGTTCCGTCCCCGTTGAAACAGACCACCGTGTTTTTGATCCCGGCTTTCCTGTAATATCGGGCAAGGCCTGTGGCATTGGCCGCAGCACCGGTCATCAAGGTTCCAAAATACGAAAGTGTGTGCCAGGATTGATTGTTCTGTCCAAGGAGCACCGGCGCTGAACAGGATGGTGTGCCGGTAATGACAATATCATTGCCCATGACCTGGGGAATAAATCGCAATAAAAGCTCAAGACCGCAGCCAGGGCAGAATGCCACGCCTTTTGAAAACGGGTCCTTATGTTTGAGATAATCCATTACTTTAGTCAGATTTTCTTTCTTTTTTTCTGTCATGTTAAAGCCCTCCATCTTCCTGGGCTTCAGGATATGAAACCCAGGTGACTTCACGAACGTCTTTGCCCGCAGCAAGATCACAGGTCGTATCAATCATTGTTGCAACATTTATTTTTGTGATGTCGGTATTTGCAATGCCATCGATAAAACTGATCATTTTTGAACCGCCCAACTGAGTTTCAAAGGCTTTGAGTTCCGTATAAATCGGACCGCCCTTGAATCCGAAGCAAAGGCTTCTATCCACCACACCAATGGCTTTTTTACCCTTAAGGGCTTTGATCATGGCTTCGCTGGGGAAGGGTCTGTACATTCTCATTTTCAGGAGACCCACCTTGACACCGGCTTCCCGCTTCTCATCAATCACAGCTTTAATGGTTCCGCACATGGAGCCTGAACCCACCAGGACCACATCTGCATCGTCCATTCGATATTCTTCAACCAGTCCGCCGTAACTGCGACCGAAAATTTCTTCATATTCCTTATCTATCTGTTCAAATTTGGCCTTGGCCCTTTCCATGGCAGAGACGTGTTTGTAACGAAGTTCCAAATATCCGCCCAGAATCCCATGGGAACCACAGCCCAGTTTGCCACCCGGAACCAGCTTTGTTCTTTCGGGTTGAGTCTTTAAAACAGACAGAAATTTATCAACATCTTCCTGAAAGGGAACATCCACGCCTTCGGACAGATAAGACAGATAGAACCCATCGTAATGAACCATGACCGGTACCTGGATATCGTAATCTTCAGCCAGGCGATAGGCCTGGAGAACCAGATCCAGAACTTCCTGGCAATCCTCGGCAATGAGAAAGATCCATCCGGCATCTCTTGTGGAAATCATGTCCTGCTGGCCCGAGGATACGGCAATAATACCCGGTGTCTCGCGGTTTACATTGACCATGACAACCGGGGCCCTGGCCCCTGCTGTGGCGAGAACCGCATCATACATGAAAACAAGCCCCCAGGAAGACGTGGCCGTAAAAACCCTTCCCCCTGCCAGAGAGGCTGCCATCACAGCGTTCATGGCGGAATTTTCACCTTCAACCGTGATCAACTCGCAATCCATTTCCCCGTTTGCATGAAACTGGGAAATCTGTTCAATGATTTCGGTCTGGGGGGTAATGGGATAGGCTGCCACCACATCCGGTCGGGCAAGCTTTGCAGCAATGGCGGCGGCGGCATTTCCAGTGATAACCTTAATCTGCGATTTTTTTTGTGCGTTTGTAATCATTTTTTAAAATCCCCCTCCGGCATCATGGAAATTGCATTTTTGGGACATTCCTTGGCGCAGATCCCGCAGCCTTTGCAAAAGTCCAGGTCAGGAGAAAAATGGGACTCTTCAACCATCTCCATGATCTGGATCGGACAGTAGATCGCACAAAACCCGCAGAATATGCATTTGTCCTTGTCGACGACCGGCCGTTTGGTTCGCCAGTCCCCTGTATCGGAACACATCAGGGGATCATTTGCATCCGACCACGGCCCTTCATGCTTAAAATACTTGTTTGATGACATACAACCCTCTCCTCCTTAGAAAAAAAGATAACCATTCATACAACCCTTTTATTGTATCTATTTCATAGCTGATAAATAGCGGTAGCGTGATTGCGTTGTCAAGTAAAAAATAATTTATTTTTGAAAAGAATATCTGATTTGAATAATAAGAAGTGGTAGTTATGGGATATGGCATGATTCTCTAATTAAGCTGATGGTTGATTGATCAACTAAAAAATTATAAAGCCATTTGAAATCTACAAAAGTTTTTGTTCATCTCAATTTCAAGATATTCCAACCCCCTCGGTTTATTCCGGGAATAAGCCCCAAATTGAACAAATCTTTACAAAGACGATAATTTTTGATAAAAAACTATCTGTATTAACAGACAAGGAGCTTCCATGAAAAAGGCCATTGTATTGACTGCCGTCCTGCTTATTTTTGCCGGCTGTGCCACCAGAGCCAATTATGAAAAAGCACTCAATTCCTGGGTGGGTGCCACGGAAATAGATCTCATCAGAAAATGGGGAGTGCCGCAACAGTTTTATGAAACCGGCGGAAGAAAATTTCTGGTCTATTCCTCGTCCCGGAATATGATTCTTCCCGGCTCCCCCCCTTCCTATACCACAACCGTGGTTGGGAATACAATTTACAAAAACCGTGTGGGCGGGGCCCCGGATCAATATATTGAATTGAACTGCAAAACCACATTTGAACTTGAGGGCGAAAAAGTCTTATCCTGGCGCTGGCAAGGAAATGATTGCACAGCACCGGAATAAGACTTGCTCTGACATAATAAACAGCCTTGACCATGACACAAGGAAGCCCTTTGGTTTGGATGAGTTAACAAGACAGAACAGCCCTTTGAGATCTGATAAAAACAGGATTGGAAAAATCCTGCCTTTTGCCGTTATTTTTCTGCCCATATCCCTGATCTGTATTTTTTCATTTTCCATCCTTTATTATGGAACTCCTGAATTCAGAGTGGATAAAACCCAGCATGGTTTAAAGATTGGTAAAATCCATGAGCCGCTTAATCCTGTCCAGACCGGAGACCTTATTATCCGTGTCAATACGCTGACATATGATCAAATCCTGGTGTATCTCATTTCTCCGGACCGGGCCCCATGGAAAAGCGGGTACCATCACCGTCAAACGGGGAGAGACCTATATTGAGTTTAAACCAAAATTCAATCCTGTTTCCCCCTTCCGGTTTCTTTCCATTGCATGGCCCCATCTGTTATTGATGGTCATCTTGATTTTCCTTGGTGTCTTATCCTATTTTCGCGTGACCAGTGAACAGCCGGTTCTGGTTTTTCTTGTAGCACTTTCATTTTTTGCGACAACATTCTCAGCCACATTTCCCTCATATTTCGGAATTCTTGACCCCTCCATCATTTCTTTAAGCTTCTTGACATTGGCAATTTGCAACTGGCTGGCCTTCGGCACCTGGCTGCATTTTGTTTTCAGCTTTCCCCAGGGCCGGGACATCATAAAAAACAAGCCCTGGATGATTGCGATATTCTATCTATCCGCACCTTTGATCAGTATTTTAAGCGCCATGATAATGGCGGACACTGCCCATGAGTTTCCGGGCTGGCTCCAGGGGCTCAGGAATATGGCATTGCCGTTCATGGCTGCGGCTGCATTTGCAAAAATTTCATTGATTATCGAAAACTCAGGTCTTCCCTTGAAAAAAATCAGATCAAACTGATTATCACTGCCTACTGGATGTCTTTCGGGCCCTATCTCCTTTTTTATGCCGTCCCCAATATCCTGTTTAATGCTCCTGCCATTTCCTTTAAACTGGTGGTCCTGTCCGGAGTTATTCTGCCAGGCGCATATTTTATTGCGCTGATTCGATACAGGCTTCTGGATGTCGATAAAATGATATCAAAAACCATTTCCTATTTTCTATTGATCGGGATTTTATTGATTTCCTATTCATATCTGATGATTTTTATCAAAAGGACTTTCATCGGAAGAGAGCTCCTCTCTGAAGAGCTGTTTCTGATTTATCTCATTGCCATTGCCGTTTTCTTTGAGCCCTTGAAAAAACTGATTTCCCTTATCCTGGATACCCTTTTCCTGCCCAGGGCCCTTTATAATGACAAAAGCCTGAGAGCCCTTAGCAGGATTATCGGATCATCCGTATATTTGAAAGATCTGATTCATATCCTGACCCATACCCTTCCTGAAAATTTTCATATCAAAAAACTGGTGCTCATGGTTTTTGATATGAATATGGTTCGATGGTATCCTGATCAAAAAACATCTGCAATGGGTGCTGTCAACTCAGACCTTCTGAAATCAAGGCTGTCTTCCAGGACGGATTATCTGTTCTGTACCACGCCGACAGGGGATCAGGATCTGACAAAGACCCTGTTTGCCCTTCAATCTGCAGAAATTGAACTGGTATTGGCAGTGAGAGGAGCAACCGGATTGTCAGGGGTGATTCTTCTTGGCCCGCGGGAGGATGGCAGGCCTTATACGGGTCGGGACATACAATTTTTCGTCACTATTTGCAACCAGGCCGGGCTTGCCCTGGAAAATGCCTTTCACTATGATTCCCTTGTTGAAAATAAAAAACAACTGGAAAAGATGTTCACCCAGGTGGTTCAATCCGAAAAAATGGCAGCCCTCGGTGAAATGGCCACGGTTCTTGCCCATGAATTAAAGAATCCCCTGGGCATCATTCGCAGCTCAGCTCAGTACCTGACCCGGAATTCAGAGGATGCCCAAACCCGCCAGGAACTCCTGGAGTATATCATGGGAGAGGTGGACGGGCTTTCTTGTGTGATCAATAACATGATGGGACTTGCCCGGTATAAGGCGCCGGAATTTGCCGCCATTGATTTATACCTGGAAACCGAATCCATTATTGACCATTTCAAACAATCGGGAAACCATAATAAACTCATATACATTGAGCTTTTGCCCCAAAAGATGCCCACCCCTATCCTCGCCGATATCCGGCAGTTGCAGCAGGTTTTTTTAAATTGCGTTTCCAATGCTGAAGATGCCATGCCCGAGGGCGGAAAAATTACAATTTCAATGGAACCGGGCCATGATGATACCATTGACATTCATATCAGGGATACCGGCCCCGGCATCCCTGAAGAAAATCTTGAAAACGCCTTTAAAAAATTCTTTACAACAAAGGAGAAGGGGATGGGAATCGGACTTTGTGTCTGCAAACAGATCGTTTTGGCCCACAGCGGACATATTTTCATAGAGAATGATCCCCACGGCGGACTAAGCGTGATGATCAAACTGCCGTGCAACCCTTTGCCAGCCCTTAAAATTTCCCATGCTCTTGAACCCTATCAAAAGGAGTCTGCCCTTGCCTGAAAAAATACTCATTATTGAAGATGAAGCCCGCATGCGCAGAGTTCTTCAGCTTGTTCTTGAAACCCATGGGTACCTTGTTGAAACCGCCACAGACGGAGAAGACGGCATTGTAAAATGGAAAATATTCCAACCGGACGTTGTCTTCACCGACTTAAAAATGCCAAAGAAGGACGGCATGGAGGTGTTGAAACACCGGAACCTGAAATATCCGCACACCCCCCTGATCATTCTGACAGCTTTTGGAACTGTTGCAACCGCTGTTAATGCCATGAAAAAAGGGGCGTTTGACTATATCAGCAAACCTGTGGACAACGATATCATCATTGAAAAGGTAAAAAAGGCTCTGGCAAAAAAAGCCCTTGAACCTAAGGCCTACAAACCTGATCAGCCGCTTTTGATCGGGTCCTTTGATGCTATTCTGAATATTCGAAAAGAACTGGAACTGGTGGCCCCCACGTCTACATCAATATTCATCACCGGCGAATCTGGAACCGGAAAAGAACTGGCGGCAAGAACCATCCAGGCCCTGTCCCCCCGCAGAGACAAGCCCTTTATCCGGGTCAATTGTGCCGCCATTCCTAGAGAACTCATGGAATCCGAACTGTTCGGGCATATCAAAGGATCGTTTACAGGGGCTGTTCAGGATCGGAAGGGCTCATTCATCCAGGCAGATTCAGGAACCCTGTTTCTTGATGAAATAGGGGACATGCCCTATGAACTTCAGGCCAAAGTCCTTCATGCGGTTGAAGATAAGCTGATTATGCCGGTGGGGTCGGAAAATCATCTGAAAATAGATGTTAAAATTATTTCCGCAACAAATCAGAACATAGAAGAAATGGTGGAACAAAAAAAATTCAGATCAGATCTGTATTTCCGCCTGAATGCCTATACTATCAAAATGCCGTCCCTGAAAGAAAGGCCCGAAGATATCCCTGAGCTGGCCGAGCATTTTCTGAGCCTTTTTAATAAAACCTTTAATCATCATCCCTCCCGGATCATGGAACCTGCAATGGATGAATTGTCCGGATATTCCTGGCCGGGAAATGTCAGGGAATTGAAAAATATGATGGAGCGGATGGCGCTTGTTTCAAGAGGATGCGACATCACAAGGGAAATGGTTGTCCGGTTGATTGGAAAACAGAAATCGCCCATGGCCGGAGAAGCTGAGTTACCCGTAAAGAAAGATCTTTTTTCAAGGGAAAAAGAAATGATTGAAGAGGCCTTGACCGTGTGTGGATGACAATTGGATTACTTTTAAACCGGAAGAGACGATCATCATTCCATCCACGCTGACATTTCGGGCCTCTCCGGCATGCCAGGTCCGGCATGATGTCCTCGGATCAGAATACTTCAACGATATGGGAATAGTTACCTGATGGCGGGGCCATTCACGTTTTTCTAATATTGGTTTCATAAGCATTTGAACTATTAAAGCAAAAAATGGTCCGCCGTTAAATATAAAAATTTTATAATAGTTTCAGGTTATTAATGGTTTGTGAAAGAAAATCACAAATAAGGAGACCTCTGTTCCGGTTCAAATGAGCCACCCATTATGGTGCATTTGAACCGGTATTGGTAAACCAGAGGATTATCAGGAAAATGTGATGAACCCGCCTGCGTTTTAAACAGGGTATTTAATCCTTATCCAGGCCAAGGGCCTTTGCCACTCCCTTACCATATTTCGGATCAGCTTTCATGCAGTTTGAAATATGACGAAGCTGAACATCCTTTGATGCTCCTGAAATGGAACGGGCCGTATTCTCAAATAACACTTTCTGTTGTGCTTTATTCATCAAGTTGAATAACCGCCCCGGCTGGGAATAATAATCCTGATCTTCCCTGTGATTCCAGTGATCCGCCGCCCCTTCAAGGCTTAAGGGTGGCTCCCGGAAATCGGGCTGTTCCTGCCACTCGCCAAAGCTGTTGGGTTCATAGCCCAGAGTGGAACCGTGATTGCCGTCCACTCTCATGGCCCCGTCCCTGTGGTAACTGTGAAACGGGCATCGGGCTTTGTTGACCGGAATCAGGTGGTGGTTGACCCCCAGCCTGTAACGCTGGGCATCGCCATAGGAAAAAAGGCGTCCCTGGAGCATTTTATCCGGTGAAAACCCGATACCGGGAACGACATTGGCCGGATTAAATGCCGCTTGTTCGACTTCTGCAAAATAATTCTCAGGATTTTTGTTCAGTTCAAACTCACCCACTTCAATCAGGGGATAATCCTTATGGAGCCAGACCTTGGTCAGATCAAAGGGGTGATACAGGCATTTTGCCGCCTCTTTTTCCGGCATGATCTGGATAAACAGGGTCCACCTGGGGAAGTCTTTTTTTTCAATGCTTTCATATAAGTCTCTCTGGTGGGTTTCCCGGCATTTTCCGATGGCGGCTTCAGACTCCTGGTCCGTCATATTTTTGATCCCCTGCTGGGTACGAAAATGGAATTTCACCCAGAACCGCTGGTTTTTTGCATTGAGAAAGCTGAAGGTATGGCTGCCGAACCCGTGCATGTGGCGGTAGGAACAGGGAATTCCCCGGTCGCTCATGACAATGGTCACCTGATGAAGGGCTTCAGGCAGGGATGACCAGAAATCCCAGTTGTTTAATGCGCTGCGAAGATTGGTTCTCGGATCTCTTTTCACGGCATGATTCAAATCCGGAAATTTCAGCGGGTCCCGAAGAAAAAAGACCGGGGTGTTGTTTCCCACCAGATCCCAGTTCCCTTCATCTGTATAAAATTTCATGGCAAAGCCCCGGATATCTCTTTCAGCATCGGCAGCACCCCGTTCTCCTGCAACGGTTGAGAATCGGACAAACATATCGGTCTTTTTACCGATCTTGGAAAAAATATTTGCCCGGGTATATTTTGTAATGTCACGGGTTACCGTAAAGGTTCCATAAGCACCGGAGCCCTTGGCATGCATCCGCCGTTCCGGGATGACCTCCCGGTCAAAATGAGCCAGCTTTTCAAGAAACCAGACATCCTGTAGCAGTTGGGGTCCCCTCGGCCCTGCCGTCATTACATTCTGGTTATCCACAACGGGTGCTCCGGCATTGGTGGTCAATTTTTTCTTTTTTGGCATGACGTCCTCCTTTAATGGTTTTTCTTTTGATAATTATTATCATTTACATGGCAAAAAATATATTCAGACTTTTTTTGCCGAACAATCACCACAGATACCGAAAAAATCCAGCCTGTGGGTCATGATTTTAAAATCCGTTTCATCGGCAACCTCCTTCTCCATATGAATCAGGCTTTCCAGATCCGGGTCCACGATTTTTTTACATTTGATGCAGATAACGTGGGGATGGGCATAGGGCCTGTTCCCGTCATACCGGTTGCCCCAGTCCGGAAACCCCAATTCCAGGACTTCTCCCATGGATTTGATGAGAAGGATATTTCGATAGACCGTGGCCAGACTCATGGCGGGAAAATCGTTCTTTAACTGATTATAAATATCCTCCACACTCGGATGCCCAAGGCTTTTGGACAGGATTTGGATGAGGGCCAGGCGCTGCGAGGTGATCTTATGGTGGTGATCCCTGAGTCTTTGAATAATGATTTCAAATCTTTTTTTGGGATCAGACATGAATTTTCCCGTCCATCTGAGTTGCCAATAAGTTAATTAATAATCGTTATCAAATAGCATTGATTCCATTCCGGGTCAATCTTTTTTCTTGACCTGCAGATGATAGTCTGGAATTAATGAAGGCATTCAATAACCTTATATGAAAAGGATAATCATGAAATTTACCATGGATCATTTCAACATCAATGTCCTTGATCTTGAAAAAAGCCTGGGTTTTTATAGCACGGCCCTGGGTTTAAAGGAAGTCAGACGAAAAAAAGCGGATGACGGCAGTTATATCATTGTATTTCTGGGAAATGAGTCCAGTACGGTCAAATTGGAACTGACCTGGCTGAAAGCCATGGACCGGCCTTACAATTTAGGGGATGAAGAATTCCATATTGCATTTAAAACCAATGAATTTGATGCAGCCCATAAACTTCACAGGGAAATGGGCTGCATCTGTTTTGAAAATACGGACATGGGGATTTATTTTATTAAGGACCCTGACGGTTATTGGCTGGAAATCGTCCCGGCCTAAATCCGCCGCTGGACAAAATGGTATAACCTAGCCCCTGCTTCATAAAAAAGCCCTCTTAAATTCCGGAAACCAACAGGATCTATTTTTGTGACCGGCAAGGGGATATCCTTTTGTGAACCTCCTGCCATATATTCGGCCAGGAGTTTTCCAAACACCGTTCCAGGACCGATACCCCTGCCGTTATAGCTTGTGACCATGACAACCGACGGGTCCAGGATGTGAAATCTGGGGATATGATTGGTGGTCATGGCAATCCGGCCATACCAGCCATAATCAAGGGGGGTTTCTCCCACCTGGGGAAATGTTTTTGCAATGGTTCTCTTGACCCAGTTTTCATGAATATCCCAGGCAAAGCCTTCGACCATGCCCACGCTTCCGACAATGAGCCGTCCCGCCGCATCCAGGCGATAGGAAGATAGAATAAGATTGGTATCCCACGCACCCTGCCGCTCGGGCAAGACTGTTTCCAGCACTTTTTTCGGGAGGGGTGAGGTGGCAAACTGGAAATAATTAAAGGGCACCAGATTTTTCTGATATTCTTTGAATGCATGTTCTGCATACCCCTGAACAGCGATGATAACGGACTTTGCCGTCAATGATCCCGTTGGAGTGCTTAATTTCCAACCATCACTCCCTTTATCAAATGCAATGACAGGGGAATTATTATATAATTTTGCTCCTTCTTTTAACGCGGCCCCTGCAAGTCCATAGGCATAGGCCAGGGGTTGAACCGTTCCGGCCCGTTTGTCAAGGAGTGCGCCAAAAAAGGAATTGCTCCCGGTCTTGACCGCGGCTTCCTCCTGTTCAAGCAATCTTACCGGAGCCCCCCGTTCCAGCCATTGCGCTTCTCTTTGCTGAAGTGCTTTATACCCGCTTCTTGAATCTGCACAGTGAAGGGTTCCGTTCCGAAGTGCTTCACATTCAATGCCATATTTTTCAATGAGCCCGAAAACAAGGTCTGAGGAAGCCCCCAGAATTCGGATCAGATTTTCTCCGTATTCAGACCCCACAATCCTCAGGACATCTTCCGGCATGAGCCAGAGCCCTGCGTTTACAAGGCCCACATTACGGCCTGCTCCGCCAAACCCTATATCCTCGGCTTCAAGAAGAACATTTTCCTTTCCCATTTTTGAAAGATGCAGGGCCGCAGAAAGGCCGGTATAGCCTCCACCGATAATGGCAATATCTGTTTTATGGTCTCCCTGAAGGGATGTCAATTTATGCCTGGCCGGGGCAGTGGCTTCCCAAAGCCCGTGAGTAATATTTTTTTGTGTCATGATGGCTCCTGATATAGTTAAAATTTGTTTGATATTTTTATGGTATACCAGAAACTTTTTTAAAGTCAATATTTTTCACAATTAAAATTTTTCCATATTTTAAAATAGTTTGACAAGATATCCGCAAGCTTATATAGACTTGTATCGTTAAGGTATACCAGAAGAACTGATTATTATTTAAGTTAAACAGGCCCAATTCCATTAAATGAATATCGATATTTACAACACGCTTCGAGACAGAATCATCTATCTTGACTACGAACCCGGTCATATGCTCAAAGAGCAGGAACTTGCCGGGGAATTCGGCATCAGCCGGACCCCGCTCCGCACGGTTCTGTTTCGCCTTGAATGGGAACACCTGGTAAAAACCCTGCCCAGGACAGGCATTCTGGTCATGGAGCTGGAATTGAACACCATTACCCACGTTTTCCAGGCAAGGCTTGAGCTGGAATCGGTAATCGGGACCATGGCGGCAGAACGCTTTACAAAAACTCATTTCAACCGCATGGATGAGCTGATGGAGGAATGTGATCGTCAGTTTGACCATAGAAACCCAAAAACTCTGGCTTCCCTGGACATGGAATTCAAACGGCTTTTTTATGATGCCGCTGCCAACCCCTTTCTCACGGAAATATCCGAGCGGCTTTATTGCCTCACTTTCCGGCTCTGGTATTTTAACCTTTTAAAAATGCACAATGAAGAATGGAATATTGAAGTCACAAGCATCAAAGAGGATCTTCTCTCCTTGTCCGAACTGCTCAAGGCAGGTACTCCGAAATTAGTGGGGGAAGCAAGAAAGGATCATCTGCTGAAACACCTGAAAAGGATCAGATCCAAATTCCTGAACTTTTCCGGTATCCATTGATAAAGGATTCCTTTACTGCGAATTCAATCCCTGAAATTGCAATAATTTTAGGGCCAGGAAATTTTCTTTTTTTCATCCAGAACTTTCCTGGCTGTCTTTGCCAGATCAAAGGCCTCAGGTTCAGAGCGGAAAAGATCAAGGGCCTCCATGCTGCCGGTTCTTGTTGCAACGGAATAACCCAGACGTTCAAGAATTTGATGATTCACCCTGGCAATTGAGGCTCCGTCATCGACGCATAATATCTTCCATTAAGAGGTCAACTGTCAAGCTTAAAAGAACAGCATCAAAGAACTTAAAAGAGGTCTGATAAGAATCGTATATCCCTCTTATTTATTGATCTTTTCTGAATTCGTCCATGGACCGGCCCCGTATGGCCTCTGCGATTTCAAAGACATAATCGTAAATATGGAGCCCTTTGGATGAGGCAATGATTTCTCCATTTTCAACCCCTATCTGGGCTGCGCAATATTGTTTCATCATTTCAATGGCAGCCAGGTTTGCCGGAAACCCGCCGAATAAATCCCAGGAGCGGAAATAGGGAAAAAAATGCAGTTTTCCATCCTGTATCCTCGTATCAATATGACGAAGACAGGGCGGGTCAAGCAGAACCATGTCGGAAGGCTGTCCCACCTGAAGAATCATCTGGTTGTTCCGGTGGCCTTTATTTTTATAGGTCCATATCATGAGTTCCATCTGGTTGACAAAATACCGGCCGTTCTCTTTAATTAAAATATTCCGGTCTTCCCGGATTTCCTCTTCCTGGATCAGGATTTTGGTGAGTTTTTTAAATTCATCCGGAAGATAGGCAAGGTCACATTTGCAGATCCGCTGCCCATAGGTATAGGATTCTCCTTCTTTTTCCTCTCCGGTCATGAGATAGGGCAGATAGTCATCCAGATAATTTTCATCCACAGGGTCAGGAAACCCCAGCATGGGATTCACTTTGGGCAGCAGCGGGAGAGAGGCGGGATGGGTAATATGAATGGTGATATAATCAAATTCAAGTCTTTTCTGACCTTCAAAGGACCCCCGGTTAATGGTAAACGACCGTCCCTGCTCTATGCACCGGTAAAGTGTCTGGAACCATGCGTCCGACAGGCTCGTGGCCTTGATAAACAGCGGTTGCAGCATAAATCTCTCCTTATTTTTCCTGTTCTTTATTTTATATACTTTTATCTTTACCAGGGCAACCTTAACCCATTTGAAGCGGCAGTTTTTTATACTAGTTTTCCGTCCCTGACCAGAATCCTGCCGTCTACCATCACCAGATCCACATCCGAGGATTTTGCAGAATAAACCAGGCTGGAATAGGGATCATACATGGGAGTGACATGGGGTTTATCCATGTCCACCAGGATGATATCCGCTCTTTTTGCCTTTTCAACGGACCCTGTAATATGATCCAGGCCAATGGCTTTTGCGCCTTCAATAGTAGCCATTTTCAAGGTTGTCCGTGCATCCATGACACAGGGGTCCATCAAGGCGACCTTGTGAAGTTTGGCGGTGGTATCCATTTCTGAAAAAAGATCATGATCATTGTTGGAGGCGCATCCGTCCGTTCCCAATCCTACCGGAATGCCGGCTTTTATTAATTTTGGAACCGGGGCAATGCCGGAGGCAAGTTTCATATTGGATTCCGGGCAATGGGCGATCTTTGCATGATGTCTTTTAATAATGGCGATGTCATTGTCGTTGATCCAGACCGAATGAACCATCAATGTGTTTGAATCGAGAATCCCCAGGGATTCCAGGTATTCAACGATGGTCATGGAGCCAAGTCCCTGGATCATATTGACTTCATTTTTTGTTTCCGCCACATGGATCTGGAAAAGGACTCCAAGGTCATGGGCTGCTTTTTTTGCCGCCATGAGGGTCTGCCTTGAACAGGTATAGGGCGAATGGCAGAATATGGATGGATAAAGCAGAGAAGAACTGTTTTTAAATTTGTTCACAAACTCAATAGCCGTCTTTATGTTCATCTCTGGATCAGGAACACCGGGTGCAGGAAAATCAATGACCCCCTGTCCGACTACGGCCCGAATACCTGAAGCAAGAACCGCCTTTGCAACACAATCTTCATGAAAATAGCCGTCACAGCAGGTGGTGGTTCCGGAAAGCAGCATCTCATGGCAGGAATGACGGCTCCATTGTTCCACAGAATCAGGATTCACATGTTTTGCCTCGGCCGGAAAAACATGCTCATTGAGCCAGACATCCAGGGGCAGGTCATCGGCAAGTCCCCTGAACATGGACATGGGAAGGTGGGTATGACAATTTATCAACCCTGGCATGATGATTTTCTTATGGGCCTTGATGCGGTTTTTTATCTTATATCCTGAAAATTCCTCTGCCTGTCCGGTTGTAACGATCTCGCCGTCGTTTATCAGGACCGCGCCGTCTTCCACAATCGGCAGCCCATCCGCCATGGTCAAAAGCAGGCCGTTTTCAATCAATATATCATATTCCATGGGGTTTTCCTTTTTTTGCACTCCAGTCAAAGCTATTTCCCATTGCTGTTTTAAATCAGTTTTTAAGATTGGACAATACCTGCAAGGCTGATCTGAAAAATAATATTTTCATTGACTGCAATTTCAGGGTTGACGAAGAATTATTATTGAATTAATATATGAACA
Organism: Desulfobacterales bacterium; assembly: GCA_031395015.1. Taxonomy (GTDB): domain Bacteria; phylum Desulfobacterota; class Desulfobacteria; order Desulfobacterales; family Desulfobacteraceae; genus Desulfobacula. The sequence goes on from JANNUH010000143.1 coordinate 40,592, forward strand.
AATGCTCATATGAGGAGATATTAAATGGATATATGTTCAATCAAATGCATTAATGAAACAAAGGTGAGAGAAACGGTAAAAACTCTGCCCCCAAAGGAAGATATCACGCAGATGGCCGATATCTTCAAAGCCCTGAGTGATCCTTCAAGACTGAAGATTGTTCTGGCCCTCTTAAACCAGGAACACTGCGTGTGTGATATCGCAGCCATCTGCAGCCAGACAGATTCCGGTGTTTCCCACCAGCTTCGGCTACTCAGGACATTGAAAATTGTAAAAAACAGGAGAGTCGGTAAAATCATCTACTACTCCATTGATGATGACCATGTCATCTCTCTTATCAATATGAGTCTTCACCATGTAAGACACTGAAAAAAGGACCCACTAACATGACTATAATGACAATAATATATGAAATAATGAAAGAATCCTGGCAGATTTATCTTGAGGTTTCCGTTTATATGCTCTTCGGTTTTTTTGTGGCTGGTATTCTCTATGTTTTTTTCAAACCGGATAAAATCAAACAATATCTCGGGACCGGCAAAATCAGGCCGGTTTTCCTGTCCGCCCTTTTCGGTGTCCCGCTTCCCCTTTGCTCCTGCGGTGTTGTGCCGGTTGCCGCAGGACTGAAAAAACAAGGGGCCAATAGCGGGGCTGCGCTATCCTTCATGATTGCGACCCCTGAATCGGGAGTGGATTCCATTGCCGTTTCCTGGGCCATGCTGGACCCCATCATGACCGTCATACGCCCTATTTCAGCCTTTATAACGGCGGTTTCCACGGGAATTGTCCAGAATTATTTTGGGATTAATGACCCGGACACCACATCAAAACCGGACAAAGACCAGGGAAAAACCGTTGGCAGTTGCAGTTGCTCATCAAACAATTGTTCAGTTTCAAAAAAAGATCCGGCAACCCTGCCTGAAAGATTGTGGAACGGAATTAAATACGCCTATGGCGAACTTTTATCAGATATTACAAAACCCTTTATTATTGGAATCTTCATTGCCGGTCTCATTACTTTCTTTTTTCCGGATGATCTGACTGTCTGGGCCAATGAGCATAATTTTTTATCCATGCTCGTGATGTTGCTGGTGGGAATGCCCATGTATGTCTGTGCCACCTCATCCACCCCCATTGCTGCCGCACTCATCCTGAAAGGACTGAATCCCGGGGCCGCCCTGGTATTTCTTCTGGCAGGCCCTGCCACCAATGCAGCCACCATGAATATTGTCAGAAATTTATTCAATACACGGGCCCTCATCATTTATCTGTCCATGATTGCCATCTGCTCCCTTGCCATGGGCTTTTTTGTGGACTGGATCTACGCCCTTTCCGGTATTCAGGCCAGTGCCACCGTGGGGCAGGCTGCGGAAATCGTTCCCTATTCTGTCCAGCTGGCGGCTGCCCTGATTCTTACCCTTCTGATGGCCTGGAATGGGATTTCAGGTGGATCCCGTCAGCCTTGTGCAGGGTAATGCGCCCCTGTTTGTAAAGGCTGCCCAAGGCTCGCTTGAATTCCTTTTTGCTCATGGAAAATGCGGCTTGAATGTCTTCAGGACGGCTTTTGTCGTGGCAGGGGCTGAATCCGTCATTGGCTTCCAGGATCTCCAGGATTTTCAGGGCCGAACCTTCCACCGAGGCATAACCCGGTTGTTTCAGGGTCAGGTCCACCTTGCCGTCCTCCCGGATCTGGAGGACATATCCTTGATACCGGTCCCCGATGGACAGGTCTTCAAAGGTTTCGTTTTTATAGAGCAACCCCAGGCAGGTGTTGTTGATGAGAGCGGTATAGCCGATGGGGGTTATGCTGTGTATGATAAGATCCACGGCCATTCCGGAAGCAAGGCTCTGGGCATCTCCGGGGCAGATTTCCGCCATCAGGGTGGTCCCGTAGATCCGGTGGGAGGATTCATCCAGACAGATCTTCACCAGATGGGTTTCACCAGGTTCCATCCGTCCCTGCTGTTCGCTGCGGGGGACCAGAAGGTCTTTTTCCAGGCCCCAGTCCATGAAGATGCCGAAGGCTGCCGTGTCCTTAACTCTGAGGGCAACAATTTCCCCAACCACACCGGCCGGTTCCAGGGTAGTGGCCACGGGCCGATCCTCGGAATCGGTGTAGATAAAGACCCGGACTTTTTCGCCCACGGCAATGTCTTTGGGCACATATTTATTGGGCAAAAGCACCCGATCCTGTCCAAAGCTTAAATAGACCCCGTAATCGGAGAGATTCTGAACAGGCAGGTTGTGGAACTGCCCCACCACAGCTTCTGGATCCTGGTCCAGAAAAGGATGGGACTGCCTGGAGGAGGATTGTTTTTGATTTTTTTTCAGGGATTTTTCCGCAAGTTCCCAGGGTTTTGTTATCTCAGACATTGGCCTTCCTTATGGTTAGATGTACCCGGCTATCATATCATATCATATTAAATCAGACATCACCATACTGACGTCTGCTTTCTCCATCGGCCCAGGCTATCAGGCCTCTAATTCAATCAGATATTGATGATCCTGTAAAAAGTCGGGGCTTAAATTCTATTTGGATATTTTCTATATTTATGAATTCTTGATACCTCAATTTCTATTAACTAGGATAATGATACTTGAGTCCGGTATTGCTCTGAATATTCTATGTTTTTAATTTAATTCGAAGTATCTCAAACTCTTTTTAATTGTTCAATTAGGGAAACCAGTTCATCATTCAGATGGTTTTCCAAATTTAATTTTCTTGCAATATACTCTGCCAATTCTTTTTTTGTTTTCCTGATCCCGTTATATTCAATTGGATCATTTTCAAGAGATATATTGCCGACATCATTTGATGAGCACCTAAACCCTTCTGCGACGAGTTCTTGGGGGTAGAAGTATTCAATTCCATTTTGGGACCAGACAAAGATGTTATCTTCATTTATTCCTTGATTTTTTATGCGTTCTGTTTTGAGACTATGGATTTGGTCTATAGCAATTAATATGCGATTATGATATGGGCTTAACTGTAAATCTCCGAACGCTTCTCTTAAAATATGCAACTTATTTTGGACCTCTCCATCACCCTTGACTCGAATTATCGAAATTTTTCTATCTGGCAAATGGAGTTGAATTATTTTTGTCATAAAAATTACATCAGAATCTCCTTCTACCATAACAATTGCTGTCGGTAAAAAAAGGGTTTCAAGTTCATTGCAAAGCATCTCGAATTGTAGTTTGTGCAGATCCAACATAGTGGAATGCATTGAGGTACCCATGAAAAAGCAACCCGATATTGATGGCTTTACAGTTCAACACCTTCCCATTATCAGCGCGTATGCAAGGCGGATTGGGATTATTGATTTTATCAACACTCTGATCCCAACTGAGATGGCGATCGATGCCGGGACCGTCATTCTCGGGATGATACTGGACACATTAACAGGTCGAAGCCCTCTTTACAGGTTGGAAGAGTTTTTCGAGCATCAGGATACAGAACTTCTCCTGGGAAAAAAGACAGACCCGTTGCAATTCTCCGACTACACCGTAGGCAGGGTCCTGGACAGAATCCATGACTATGGAACAATGAAATTATTCTCACAAATTGCCCCCTGATCCGCCGTCAAAAAAATAAAAAACCTCGTTGCGCTTGACTGCTCAAGCAGATAGAATGTTTTTGTGAATAAAAAACTATCATCAACGAGGTGAAACCAATATGACACAAGGCGTGTTACCATTCAAGTACGAAGAAGAAAAAAGTGAGAGCGGGATGACAGCGCTGGCCGGGTTGCCGGTATACCTTGATCTCGCACGGGTTCTGGGGCTGTCGGCATCAATTCAAAAGCATGTAAAGATACGTAAGAACAGTCAGGGCTGGACAGACTCACAGGCTTTAACATCATTGATTTTGTTGAATCTGGCAGGTGGAACCAGCGTTAATGATTTAAAGATACTGAATGCCGACCCAGGGTTTTGTGAGGTATTGCGCAAAACAGAGTTATATGGCCTTAAGCGCAAAGAGCGCCGGGAACTGGAAAGAAGATGGCGCAAAGAAAAGAAGCGATTTGTACCCTCGCCTTCAGCCATGTTCAGATACCTGTCAGGATTTCATGATCCAGACCAGGAAAAGGCAAGAGAAGCATCTGTAACAAAGGCGTTCATACCAGTACCAAACGAATATCTGGAAGGGCTGGAAAGGGTTAATCCTGATCTTTGCGATGCATTAAACTCAGTACACCCTCATAACCTAAAGGTCACACGTAAAACAGCCACCCTGGATATGGATGCAACCCTTGTGGAAACTGCCAAAAAGGATGCCCTTTACTGTTACAAGGGGTTCAAATCCT
>JANNUH010000156.1:0-2813 GCA_031395015.1 Desulfobacterales bacterium
GCCATGCTGTTTGAGCGAAGAATGAGCGAGTTCATGGCGGTCAGCAAAGGTAATCTTAGAATTTGTAGCAATATCCATCCAGCGGACGTAAGGTGATCACCCTGGAACGGGTTATGCAAAATTTCTTATGACAAATATCCAAAATTCTTATATCATTATTTGTTTTGATATCCTCTATCCGTTATTTGTTTTGACAAGAAAAAGGCTTACTGATATCTGTCTTGTTAAAACCAAAAGAAATCATAAACAGCAACAGGAGACATCATGTCGGCAGATCAGATTTACACAGACCTTCAACAGCGGCTCGATTTATATTCAGTGGGATTCCCTTCAACAGAATCCGGCATTGAACTCAAAATTTTAAGGACCCTTTTCACTGAAGCGCAGGCAACTCTGTTTTTAAACCTGAGCCCTTTAATGGAAAAGGCAGAAGATATTGCCGCCAGACTCAACCAGCCCGAAGAGCAGATTTCAAAGCGTCTTGAAGATATGGCCGAACAGGGGCTTGTCTTCAGGCTGAAAAAAAAGGAAACTGCCCTGTATGGGGCCATCCCCTTTGTCCACGGACTGTTTGAATTCCAGGTCAAGCGGCTGGGAAAAGAGCTGGCAGGTCTGGTTGAAACCTATTTTAATTCCGGGTTCAGGGCATCCATGGCCAAAAATGCCGCTGGTTTTCTCAGGACGGTTCCGGTCCAGAAAGCCCTTGACACCACCCAGAATATTGCCGCCTTTGATGATGCTGTTGAACTGTTAAAAAGCAAATCCCTGATTGTGGTCACCGACTGTATCTGCAGAAAACACAAACAAATTATAGATGCGGGATGCGGCAAGCCCATGGAAGCCTGTTTCATGTTCGGTTCCATGGCACAGTATTACCTGGATCACGATATGGGCAGACAGATCCCTTTTGATGAAGCTGTTCAGATTTTGACCCAGGCCCAGGAAGCAGGTCTGGTCACCCAACCGGCCACTTCCCAGAATCCCGGCGGCATGTGCAATTGCTGCGGAGACTGCTGCGGAGTCCTCAGCGCCCTAAATGCCTGCCCCAAACCGGCAGATCTGGTCTTTTCCAATTATCAGGCAACCGTGAACCAGGAAAACTGCACCGGCTGTGAAATCTGCATTGACCGCTGCCAGATGAATGCCGTCCGCCTTGACGAAACCTCTTGTGCCGTCATTGATCCGGATCGCTGTATCGGGTGCGGCCTCTGTGTCACCACCTGCCCGACGGATGCCGTGGTCCTGACCCCCAAGCCCGCCGAGAAAAGACAGATACCACCGGCCACCAGCGCTGAACAGATGATGGCCCTTGCTAAAAAAAGGGGGGAAGATCTGAATATCATGCAATTCTCCATAACAAACATATGAATTATTTCAGGAAAACAAAATAAATGGCAACGATTAACAGTAAACTGACCCTGAAAAACATGTCACTTAGAAACAGGCTTGTGCTCCCCCCGATTACTACCAATTATGGGTCTTCCAAAGGTATAGTTACCCAGGATATTCTTGATTTTTACAAAGAACGTGCAAAGGATGTGGGGCTTGTCATTGTGGAAGCAACTTCGGTTCACTCTGCTGGGCGTATTGTTCCCGGCAGTCTTGGGCTCTGGGATGATTCCCAGGTTTCCGGCATGGCCAAACTGGTAAAAACCATCCATAAACAAGGTGCTATTGCGGTTATCCAGTTAAACCATGCAGGGTCAAGGTGTACGCCGGTTAAAACCAAAAGGCATGGATTTTCCCCTTCCGGTGTGGCCTTTCGGCCGGATGTGGAGCCGATAATAATGAATACGGAAGATATTGAACAATTGATCCGTGATTTTTCCAGAGCTGCTGTCCGGGCTGAAAAAGCCGGATTTGACGGCGTTGAGATTCACGGGGCGCATCTGTATTTACTCAGCCAGTTTTTATCCCCTTTGACCAATAAAAGGGATGACCGCTATGGGGGGAATGCCAAAGGAAGGGCCACGCTGGCTTTGGAAATAGTAAAAGAGGTGCGTAAAAATCTCGCTCCTGACTATCCCATTTTTTTCCGGATCAATGCCGAAGAAAGAATTTTGGGGGGTCAGACCCTTGAGGATGCGGTAATCATCGGCAGATTACTGAAAGATGCAGGTGTGGATGTATTTGATGTGACCTTGATTGCCCAGGGGGGATGGAAAGAGGATAATGGGGAAAAATTTCTCGTGGGAAGTTCTGCTTTGCCTAAAGACCAGCCTTCAGGCGCAAACGTAGCCCTTACCCTTGCATTTAAAAAAGAGATCGGACTTCCCGTGATTGCAGTGGGCAAGTTTGGTATTGGCGAGGCAGCCGTTAATGCTGTTAAAAATGAAAACATTGAAATGATTGCCCTTGGCCGCCAGATGATCTGCGATCCCAAAACCGCCAAAAAAATGCTGGAAGGAAATGATCAGGATATTATCCCCTGTGATGAATGTCTGAAATGTTTTGCCACCATTGGGAAAGGTGATCCCATGGCCTGCAAGATCAACCGGAATCTGCCGTTTTAACGAATATTGTCGTTTCGCCGCGGTAACTGCCACAAAACCACCCTTGATGATCATCTCACGGCCTTCGATTCTTTGTCAGGGACTCCCAGGTATATAAAAGCACTCCAGCCCAGATGCAACCAAAAGTGATCAGGTTGTAACGGCTGAATGCTTCCTTATACTCGATCTTCAAGTTTTTGATTTTATGGTCAAGCTACCCGCCGGTATTTCAAAGTAGAGGTTGCCTCAAGCTTGCCAAGATCCCTGTTAACCATGTGCTTTTTTGATGGATACAAATGTACCACATCATTTTCCAGAGCC
>JANNUH010000152.1:0-29407 GCA_031395015.1 Desulfobacterales bacterium
GTGATCACCTTACGTCCGCTGGATGGATATTGCTACAAATTCTAAGATTACCTTTGCTGACCGCCATGAACTCGCTCATTCTTCGCTCAAACAGCATGGCGGCTTAACCGCGTGATAAACAAACACTATCAATTGGCGGAAAAAGGGCACTAGGGAGTGCAAGGTGATCAGACCGGAACGGGTATTGGCGTAAATTGGTTGGAAAATATGATTCTTATGGCAAATATCCAGATGTGATAAAGAAGCAATTGACAAGTACTACTTGTCATGTTTATAGTGCTTTATGATAAACTGGTTTCAACATCGTGGACTTAAACGACTTTTTGAAGAAGATGACAGAAGAGGAGTTAACGCAGAGCATGTTGAAAAGGCGCGATGTATTTTAGCCCAATTAAAAAGGTGATGATGAAAAACCCGCCACATCCAGGCTTGACGGTTAAGTTTGACTGTCTTGAGCCTCTTGAATTAACTGTTACCGAAGGAGCAAAGATTCTTGGCGTTTCTCGCCAAGCTCTGAATAATCTTGTGAATTGTAAAAGCGGGATTTCTCCGGAGATGAGTTTGCGTCTTTCAAAAGCGTTCGGGAGTACTCCGGAAACGTGGCTTAGAATGCAGCTTGATTATGACCTTGCCAAAGCACGGCAACATGAGGGAGCCATTCATGTGAAACGTGTTCAACGCACCGAGCACCAGCATGCTGTATAAACAGTACCGAAGATCTGATCCGGTTGTCAAAGAAAACAGATCAAAGCTCTAATTTTTATAAACTTCAAAAAAGGAGGAATCACCCATGTTTTGCCATCAATGCCAGGAAACAATGAAAAACACCGGCTGTAACATGAAGCAGGGGATGTGCGGGAAATCAGCAGAAGTGGCTGATCTTCAGGATCTGTTCATCTGGGTGCTCAAGGGCATCTCGGTATGGGGCCACAAGGCAAGGGAATTCGGTATCTATGACGACACAGCCGGTTTTTTTGTTGCCAAGGGTCTTTTTTCCACAATCACCAATGCCAATTTTGACCGCAATGATTTTATTGCCGGGATCAAAAAAGGGGTCGAATTGAGGGAAAGCCTGAAAAGCGAATTTTTAAAAGCATACAAAAAGAAAAACAATACGGATTTTTCATCTTCCGTGCCTGAATGTGCCTCCTGGTGGCCCAGGAATGATGCCGAACTTCTTGCAAAGGCCGGGACAGGTGCCGGAGGATGGCTGGAAATCAAAAATGAAGATGAGAGATCCTTGAAATCCATGATTCTTTATGGGTGCAAAGGAATGTCCGCCTACGCAGAACATGCCTGGCAGATAACCAAATCCTGCCGGGAAGTTTTCGAATTCCTCATGGAAGCCCTGGCTCTCCTGGTGGATGACAAGATGACCCAGGATGATCTTTTCAACCTGGCCGTGAAAACCGGTGGAATGGGCGTAAAGACCATGGCCCTTCTGGATGAAGCCAATACAAAAGCCTATGGAAGCCCCGTCATTACCAAAGTAAATATCGGTGTCGGGAAAAATCCCGGTATCCTCATCACCGGCCATGATCTGGTAGATCTTGAAGAACTTCTTCTGCAGACAAAGGATCAGGGCATTGATGTCTATACCCACAGCGAAATGCTCCCGGCCCATTATTATCCAAAACTGAAACAATATCCCAACCTTTTCGGCAATTACGGCAGTGCCTGGTGGCTCCAGAAAGAAGACATGGCAAAATTCAACGGGCCTGTGTTGTTTACCTCCAATTGCCTTGTGCCTCCCAAACCGGATTATGTTGAAAAATTATTCACCACGGGTGCTGTGGGGTTTGAGGGCATTCCCCATATCGCAGACCGGCCCGAAGGTGGGAAAAAAGATTTTTCTGCCTTGATCGAGCTGGCCAAAACCTGCAAGCCGCCGGAGGAATTGGAAACCGGTCATATTACAGGCGGGTTCGGACACAACCAGGTTCTTGCCCTGGCTGATAAAGTGATTGCCGCCGTAAAATCCGGCGCCATCAAACGCTTTATCGTCATGGCAGGGTGTGACGGCCGTCACAAGACAAGGGATTATTATACGGAAGTGGCCAAGGCCCTGCCCAAAGATACCGTCATTCTGACCGCGGGCTGTGCAAAATATAAATACATCAAGCTGGATCTCGGCGATATCGGCGGCATCCCAAGGGTTCTCGATGCTGGCCAGTGCAATGATTCCTATTCCCTTGCCGTTGTTGCCATGGAACTTCAGAAGGCCTTTGGCCTGAAGGATATCAATGACCTTCCCATTTCATTCGACATTGCCTGGTATGAGCAGAAAGCGGTGCTGGTTCTTCTGGCCCTTCTGTCCCTCGGCGTTAAAGGTATTCGGCTTGGTCCCACACTTCCGGGCTTTTTGTCGCCGGGTGTGGCAGCAGCTCTGATTGAGAAATTTGATATTAAACCCATCACCACGCCGGAAGCGGATGTGGCAGCCATGATGGCAGGGAAATAGAGCAATCACCTTATTTTTTCTTTATTCCCAGGGGTTGAGAAGTGCCACACCGCTTTCTTTCATGTCTGCGGTGTTTCGGGTAACAATTGTTAAATGATGGGCAATGCCGGTGGCTGCAATGAGAGAGTCGATTGCCGGCATCGGCTTGCCCGCTTTTTCTGCAATTCCCTGAATTTTCCCCCACTGCATTGCGACATGTAAATCAATATCGATGATTCTATTCCAGAATCTCTCTTTCAGGTCATTTTCAACCCAATTGTGCAATTCTTCTTTTTATCTCTTGCCAGTTCGATGTTCGCGTCAACAAGGGGCGAGTTTTTAAAAAAAGCGACCAGGTTTGATTTTGGTTTGTTCAATTTTCGATAGTCTTTGATCGCAATAACCACAACAGATTCTTTTCCGTGTCTTGTTACAATTTGCGGGCCGTCATGATTCGCCTTGTCCACTAAATGGCTGAATTTATTTTTTGCCTCTTGTAGTTGCCATACATTGTTCATAATCATTCCTCATGAAAATATTTTGTCTAGTTCGGATAGATTATAATTTTAGGGGTAAAAGAAGTCAAGATGCCCATTATAATCTGTATTTCAGGCATTCCAGGACAAATCCACAGCCTTTGGGAGTAGCATAATGATTCACATAGTCAAAGGCTTCACCACCCACATGCCCGATGAGATGGGCCTCCTTTCTGATTTATCTGTTTCATACCGGTTGACTAACCTTTGTTATTCAAATCTGTTTTCTTTATATTTTGAACTGACTGAGCATCCGGTTCAGATCATCCGATAATCTGGACAGTTCGCCTGCTTTTTGATTGACCTGGGCACTGCCGGTGCTGATCTGGCCGGCGTCGCTGCTGACTTGAGTGATATTCCGGGTCACTTCAGCCGTGGCCGATGAAATCTGAGACATATTGTCACTGGCTTCATTTACACCTGAAAAGGCCATACTGACATTTTTTGATATTTCCCGGGTGGTGGCGGACTGTTCTTCAATGGCAGTGGCCACAGTGGTCATGATATCGTTGATTTCATTGATGACGCTGACAATTTCCTGGATGGCCCTGACCGAATCCGTTGTAGTGGTCTGGACACCGGCAATTTTTGAATTGATTTCCTTTGTGGCGTTTGCCGTCTGGAGGGCCAGGGTCTTGATCTCTGCTGCCACAACAGCAAACCCTTTGCCGGCTTCTCCGGCTCTTGCCGCTTCAATGGTGGCGTTCAAGGCCAGCAGATTGGTCTGTTCTGAAATATCGGCAATGGTTTCCGTCACCTTGACAATATCCCGGGCAGCATTGCCAAGGTCATTCACCTTCCCGGAGACCTCTCCGGCTTTCAGAACCGCTGTCTGGGTGATGGTGTTGCCCTTGGCTGTGTTACCGGCAATTTCCTGGATGGTGGATGCCATTTCCTCTGCTGCCGAAACAATCATCTGGATGTTGGCCGAGGTCTCTTCCATGGCCGAGGACACCTGGTGCATATTCGTGCTCATTTCTTCTGCGGCAGCGGCAACGGCATTGGAATTTTCAGTGGTGTTTTCCGAATTGGCATTCATCTGAGCCGAGACATCCGCCAGTTCAACGGATGATGAGGCCAGCGTACCGGCATTGACAGTAATGTTGCCGATCATTTCCTGCAATTTTTCCAGGAAGCGGTTAAAATAGCGCGCCATTTCTCCGATTTCGTTTTGGCTGCCGGTGTTCAGTCGCCGGGTCAGGTCGCCTTCCCCTTCACTGATATCCTTTAACATATCGACCGTGTGTCGGATCGGGCCGACAATCCGCCTGGATAAAAAGAACCACAACAGCCCGACGCCTGCGATGGCTGCCGCCAGCACGAAGATCATTGTGAGTCGGCTGCGGCTGTTGGCCGTATGAATGGCGTTCACTCCTTTGAAAAACTCATCATCCCAGGTTCCGGCACCGATGATCCATTGCCAGGGCTCGAAATATCCTAGGGTGACTGTTTTTTGCCGGGGGCGAGGGTCATCGGCATTTTTCCAGAGGTATTGGACCTGGGCAAACTCTTCGCTTTTCAGGACCTGAGCCTTTTTTACAATATTCTGAATAAACAGATTTCCGTCGGCATCCTTGGCTTCCCATATATTTTCCCCGTCTCGTTTGCCTTTCTGCGAGATCACATAATGGCCTTTGGGGTCAAGGACATAGACATAACCGCTGTCCCCAACCTTGATTGCCATGATTTCCCTTCGAAGACCGGTAGCGCTTTCTTCAGGAACTCCGGTGTAGAGCATCCCGATCACCTTTCCACCCGCACCATCGCGAATGGGTTCATAGGCCGTGACATACCATTTGTTGACCACAAAGGCCCGACCGGTGAATTGTTCCCCGGCCAGCACTTTCTGCAGAACAGGATTTTGTGCCCCGTCCGGGTTTTTTACCGGGATAAAGGTGCTGATGGCCCTTTTTTTCTCAAGGGTCTCCACGTTGGTAGCCACCCTGAGCATATCGCCCTGGTCGTTCATCCGCTGAAAAATGGTGCAGGTGGCGCCGACCAGGGATTTGACCTTGTCCACAACCGGAGAAGGCTGGGCAATGTCCGTGTTCTGCGCAAGCCAGGTATTTCCGACCATCATTTTAGGGAGAGTCGCTTTAACCGGGTCCTTGGAGAACTGGTTCACCGCCTGCCATTCGACACTCTCGTTTCCAAAGCTGATTTTACCTGTCTGTTCCAGCACATCCTTTGCCACGGATAGATCATAGGTCACTTTTTTCTCCAGCACTTCCTGCTGAGTCTTGAGCATGGCCATGATGCCGGAAATGATATTTTCCTGCTGGGCCTTGGTCACGCGCAAGGTTTCTTCTCTGGCGATACGCTCCACCTGATATCCCTGCCATAGGGCAATGCCGGTGATAAAAAAGGCAGTGATACTGGTGGTGATGATTCCGGATAGGATCAATGTCTTTCCGAGTTTTAAATTTGATAAGCCCATTTGCATTTTCTCCTCGTTTTATATCTGAAATTTATTTTTTTAAATTTATACTCTTCCTGACAGGTCATTCATTGCTGAAACGGTTTTCTCTCCGATTTCTTTAAGTACGCCGGTATCCAGATTGAGTCGTCGTAAAATATCCGTTAGTTCCGGAGGCACCTCATCGGACCGGGGCCGGGACTGACTTCCTGAAAACGAATAACCGAGACTTTTCACCAGGACATCTGCTATGTGAAGCACAAGAAGTTCTTTCTGGGTGCCTTCGGGAAAATGACTCCAATGATGAAATTCAACTGCCTGGACATAGGGTTTTGAAAACCCCCATTTTTTAATCAGCACGGCTCCGAACACGGTATGAACTTCCTGAATGGCGGAGTGCAGGGCTTGATCGGCAAAGGATTCATTCGGTGAGATATCTGAGACGGCTTTGAGCAGCAGAACCTTTCCGATATCATGGATGATCCCTGTTAAAAAGAAGCCCTCCACTTCTTTTTCTCCCAGCTCCGAGGCAATGAACCGGGCGCAGCAGGCGCAGGCCAGGGAATGTATGAAAAGGGAGTGCAGTAGTCGGTTCAACTCCGCCTGTTCGGAAACATACAGGTTTTTATTGGCAAGGGTTGTAATCAGGCTCAGGGTTTCTTTCAGGCCCAGCCGCTGTAATGCTGCATTCAGTGTGGTAGCCGAATCGAGCCCTTTGTACAGGGCAGAGTTGGCCAGTGATATCAATTTTGAAGAAATGACGGCATCCTTTGCCACAATTTTTGCCAGATCTTCCATGGACGGGTCGGATTTTTCAAGAAGATCCCGGACCTCTTGAACCATATGGGGCAGGACCGGCATTTCAATCTCGCCTTTATTAAACCGTTTGATGATTTCTCCGACCAGCCTCGCATATGTTTTTACGTCCTCCTGGGGCGGCTTTGCGGCCTCCGGTATGGTGAATCCCAGTCTTTCCAGATCCTTGAACAGCAACTGCCGGTTATAGGGTTTGGATATATAACCATTGCACCCTAGTTGGATACATTTTTTAATGCTGGATTTTCTCATAGTGGCCGTTACCATGATGATCTTCACCCGGTCTGCCTTGGAAATCCCGGTTTTTTTTTCTTTGGCTCGGATTGTTGCGAGTACTTGAATCCCATCAATATCCGGCATGGAAATATCCAGGATCAGAAGGTCAAAAGGTTTTTTTTCGGCAGTAGCCGCATCAAATTCGGCAATGGCTTTTCTGCCGCTGTCTGCGGTAATGCATTCCCCCAGGGAAGACAACACCTTTGCCAGGACTTTCCGGGATACGGCTTCATCATCCAGAACAAGTGATTTCATAGGGGCTCCCTTGTTAATAAAAAGCGTAACGGATCACCCTGTCCGGCTTCAGGAGTCGGCAGACAGGCATTTTCAAACCAGAATGTAACCAGGGCCTGCAATGCTTTTTTAAAATCCTTCAGGTTGACGGGTTTTTGTATATAGCAGTTGGCCCCGGCAGCATAACAATATTGAATGTCATCAGGATCATTGGACGTGGTCAGGACAACAACCGGAATGGTCTTTAATTGTTTATCTGTTTTAATCCGCATTAAGACTTCCCGGCCGTCCGTTCCGGGTAGATTCAGGTCCAGAAGGATGAATCCGGGCAGGGCCGGCTTTCCATCAGGCTTGCCGTATCCCGGATGAAACAGGAAATCCAGGGCCTGGTCCCCGTCTTCACAATGTAAAATGGGATTGGGAAGATTCAGCTTCTTGAAGATGCGAAGGATCACCATATAATCCTCCACGCTGTCTTCGATGATCAGGATCGGTTTTATTGGGTTGGATTTCATAGGCTACCCTTTGATTGCAGGGTGAAAAAAAATGTTGATCCCCGGCCAAAGGATGATTCCACCCATATCCGGCCGTTATGACGCTCAACGATTTTCTGAACAATTGTGAGTCCGGCCCCGACGCCACCGCCGTATTTGTCTTTTGCGTGCAGGCGCTTGAAAATTTTAAAAACGGTTTTTAAATGTTTTTCCTCAATGCCGATGCCGTTGTCCTTAACATGGAACTCCGACTCTTCTTCTTTCCAGCCAATTTCCACCTGTTTTTCCGGGTTGTCATTATATTTAACGGCATTGGAAATCAGGTTTAAAAACAGGTCAAACACCCGGACCCGATCGCACCGGATCACCGGCAGGGGCTTAGGAATGTCGATATGAGCATGACTGCCTGCGATCAGATGGTGAAGATGGGCAATGACATCGGCAACCACAGCGTTAAGGTCGGTTTCGCCGATGGATAATTCCATCCGTCCGACCCGGGAATAATACAGGATGGATTCGATCTGAGCTTCCATGCGGTTGGAAAGCCGGATAAGGGTTTCAAGCTTTTGTTTTCCATCTTCCTGCAGGATGTTCCCATAGTCCTCCATCAGAAAACTGGAAAAGTTGGAAATTCCCCTTAACGGTTCCCGAAGATCGTGTGAAACAATATAGGAAAAATCATCCAGTTCCCGGTTGCTCTGCGCCAGCTCCCGGTTAGTCTTTAAAATCTGTTGTTCGGCTTTTTTGCGCTGTTCATTTTCCAGATTCAGGGCTTCATGGGAGGCTTTGATTTCTCCGGCCATATCATGAAATGCCCGGACCAGTTCCCCGACTTCATCATTGGCTCCGGGTTCCATGGGTGCCATGGGCCGATCGGATTTCAGATCTTCGACCGCCTGATGCAGGCCAAGAATGGGCCTGGTAATGGACCTGGAGATGTAGAGCAGGGTTGCTAACAAAAGAAAGCCGATGAGAAGATAAGCCGTCATGAATTGAAATTTGAGAAGGGCGAGCGGTTTCATTACGCTGTTTTCACTTGCTGAAACAAACAGGAGCCAGTTCAGGGAATCAAACCCTTTAAGCTGCGAAGATGAGGAACGGACATAGATGCGGTTGCTGTTTGTTTCATGGATTTGATAAAATCCTTCTCTGTCTCGGCTTTGCGTAAAGAAAGGCTTTTCTGAAATATTCTCATAGGGCCGGAAGGGTCTTGTCGAATATAGAAGATGGCCTGCTGCATCCGTGAGAAGGATGTGCAATCCGATCTGCCGCCGGATGGTAGTTTCAGCTTCCCGGATGATCCATTCAAAGGGAAGGAAAGCCACTATCAACCCCAGCGGTTTGCCTGAGGTGTCATTGATCCTGATGGATATGCTGATGCTGACATCATCGGATACCTCCGGTTCATTCACCTGGGTAAGGCTGAATTCTTTTTCCAGGGCTTGTTTCCAGAAGCTTTTATTCTGCAGATCCGGGTTTTTCCCGGCCGGGGCGGTTGCAATGGTTTTTCCTTCAGCAGAGATAATCATCACCCGGCTGAAATGTTTCAGGCCGAATTGGGTTTCAAAGTGATGAATAAACTTTTCTTCAAGCGTTTCCGAGAGTTTTTGATCATAGGGTGAAAGAGAATCTGAGAGGGTCATCTGTGCATGCAGGGTTTCATCCATGGAAAAAAAAGAAAGCAGTTTGACCTGTGCGGCTATGGATTCCTGGATCTGCCCCAGCATGGCATCAGACAGATTTTCAAGATTCCGGCCAAAGGACTCGACCATTTTATGACTGGCCGTCTGAAAGGAAAAATAACAGAGGCTGATATAGGCGATGAAGATGGTCAGGCCGGAAAAAAGCAATTTGGTCCGTATGCTGATTTTTTTCTTCATCCGCCCTCTATTTCAAGAATACGATTTTCTTGTTTTCGATTTTCCCGGCATAATGCGGGAACATGATATCCTGGGACTCCGGTCTGATTTTAACTGTTCCGTGAACTCCCGAATAGATGAACCCGCCTTCAAACATCTCTTTGACCTGATCCGGGTCAATTCCCTTTTCCTGCATGATGCCGGCCACCATCATCACGGCATCATATCCATTGGCTGCATATTGATTGAACGGCCTCATGAATTCCGTTTCAAATTTTTTTTTCACTTCATCTGCATACTTGTAATAGTCGTTAAAAATGGCGGAAGAAATCACATACACGCCCTCAGTTTCCTGCATCTGCCGGATATCGGGTGATGTTGCTGCAGAATTGGCCAGAATAAAGCCCGGATAGGAAATTCGTCTTAATTCTTTGATCAGGGTCTTGAAGTGGCTGGGAAAACCGATAATCAATACGGCTTGTGCGCCTTGGACGGCTGCTTGAAGGTCGGGGAACGACGGGTTTTCCGTGTCATAGGCAAATTCCTTTAATTCAACCGGGTATTTCTGGCTGATGGTGTGAATGGTTCTGGATACAGACCGCCCGTATTCATCATTGACGTAGAGCAGGGTCAGGGTTTCCGGCCTGATCCGGTTTAACAGGAGGTCAAACGCCTGGGCTTCATTCTCTGCGGTCGGCCAGTACCGGTAAACCCATTTTCGGTTCAGGGTGACCTCCGGTGCGCTGGTCACAAGAGAGAGGAGCATTCTGTGCCGGGTTTCAGCTATCGGGGCAATAGCTTTGGAAACAGCGCTTAAACAGGATAAACTGATGACAGGGGGGTGATTGAGTTGCTTTTCAAACAATCCGACAGCATAATCTGCATCAGTCCGGGTATCGTAAACATTCACAGCCAGAAATCGATTCCGGATGCCACCCTCGTTGTTGATTTGTTCAACCGCAAGGGAGATTCCGTCTTGTATCTCCACCCCGATATCCTTGCCCGCGCCGGTTAAAGGCAGGTAGGCATCTATATAAACCATGGACGGGTTTTTGCAACTAAAAAAAAGAAAGCAGATCCAGAACATTGCCGTAACAGCGACCAGCCAACGCTTTTTTCCTTTAAACTGATGATAGCTCATTCACGGCCCTCTGATTGTCTTTTGTTTTCCGCTTTTATTTTACAGGCTGGGGGCCGTTGGGACAAGACAATAAATGAATGGGCATTTGATAGGTCAAAACTATCAATTACTTTGCGCTTGGCAGTACGAATGTTGGGATTACCTCTATCTGTCGTGCAAATCTCCAATTCGATCCTATGGATGCCATTAAAGCAAATCCTTTGCCAGGGGCTTTAAAGATGGATGAATATTGAAAACCGATGATGGTATAGGTTTTATAAAGGATGAAATGAATTGTTAAAGCGTTGAAGTGCACGAGTTTTTAATGCAGGCCGGTAGTTATATGCTGTCCCAGAGCTCCAAAGCATCATTGCCGGTATTTTTAACGGCAAGGGATTCATATTCCTCAATAAGTTTTGAAAGTTCATTAAACCGCTCATGATATTGACCCATGATCCTGAGCATGTCTTTGCTCCATTCCAGTGGGTGACGGTACAGAACAGTTTCTCCTCGCCGGTCCCAGTTTTTTTCAGTGTCAAGGCCGTGGTCCAGAAGAAGCTCACCAATTGGGGACAGGATTGTTTTTATAGGGGTTGAAAGGATCTTTGAGCCTTCTTTTCCCTGGGAAAGATAAAGGTCTGGGGGAAAATCTTTTAAGGCCAAGCTGTCTTTTGAGTGCAGCCAGAATTCATCCGGGTTAATGATGGATTCAACCCTGCCGGAAATGTTTTCCAGAAGGGTGTTGACTTTTTTTTTGATCGGGGTAAGTCCTTCTTTCCCAAGTAAAATCGCCTTTTCAGAATTTGAAGAAATAGCTTGCCGGACTTTCCCTTCAATAGTTTGTGCAGCAAACCGTTTGCACTCTACAAGGAATTGCTGTGCAAGGAAATCAAGCTCGATTTTTTTACTGTCGATTTCAAACCGTTTTTCTTTCATGTCCCGTAACATTCATATCTCCCTTACATGGCTGAGGTTAATCAGGATGTGGCAATTTGTCGGAAAGCCTTATTTACCTATTTCTATATCCCTAAAAACAGGTAAATATCAATCATTATTTACTAATAAGTCGTGATACCCTCCTTGATAAAATTTCTTTTTAGGCCGTTTGCTTAAAAACAGTGATAACGGCTTGACAGACAGACAGACAAATCATAGGAATACAAAAAGAATCAACCAGAGAAAGGTGAATGATGTTAAAGGTAACAAAACCCGGGGCCCCGGCAAAAAAAGGTAGCGAAAACGGTTTTACCCTGATTGAAATGTCAGTGGTGATGGTCATTGTGGGAATTGTGGTTTCCGTCGTGATGACGGTGATGCCTTCTGTTATCCGGACCGGCAAATTAAAGGAAGCCCGTGCCAATCTTGAAAAATACGAAAATGCACTAAAGGGGTATGCCATCGTTAATTTAAGGCTGCCCTTTGCGGATTCAAATGGGGATGGTATTGAAAATGCTGGGGTCACAACAGGGACCTTGCCTTTCAGGACTTTGGGATTGTCCAATGGGAATGATGTCTGGGGGAATCCGGTTAAATATGCCGTATATGGAATCCTTGCAGGCACACCGGCACCAGCCAATAAGGCAACACTTCTTGCCATCATCGCAGCCCTTCCTGCCCCTTCCGGCGGAACGTTCAACCCGGGTATCGCCTATACAACCACGGCCGTCCCCTGCGCCGGTGCCGGAGGCGCCAATTCCGCCAATCAGGCCTATGTCATTGCAACCGGAGGGCCAAAGGATCTGGACGGCGCGAACGGTATGTTTGATCTTTGTACGGGAACGGCCGGAACAGGCTTTAATGCGGAAAATACAATCCAGTCCCCTACATATGACGATATTGTCCGGGCATTATCGATTTCCGAATTCTCGACTCTCACCTGCAGCCCCTGATCATTGCATGGACCCCAGATTGCCCACAAGATCGTAAATCGGCAAAAAAAGCCCGGCAATGATAATGGCAAACATCACGCCTGCAACCACCAGAACCAGGGGTTCGATGATTTTTCCAAGGCCTGCCACAAGAGTGTTCAGTTTTTGTTTATAATCGTTTGCGATATAATCGAGCTGCCCCGGCAGGGTACCGCTTATTTCACCGATATTGATCATCCGGCAGATAAATCCGGGAAAAACCTTGGCCCTGGTAAATGCATCGGATATGCTGATGCCGGTGGCAAGGCTGTTTTTGATTTCCCCTAATCTTTTACGGTAAACTTCATTTCCAACGGATTCTTCAAGTATTTTGACGGATTGGCGTAGATCAATGCCGGCATTCAGAAGAAGCGAAAAATATTCCGTGATAAAGGCAAGGTTTGATGCCTGAACCAGGGTTCGGATAATGGGAAGTTTGAGCAGAAGTATGTCCATGATTTTTTTAAACAGGGGCAGGGATCGGTAAAGGGGAACAACCAGAAAAACAAAAAGGATGCTGCTGCCTGTTATTTCCAGGAAAAAGCGCTGAACAAACTCGGAAATGGCAATCAGGAACAGGGTCAGGGGCGGCAGATGGACATCCATATCATTAAACAGGGCGGCAATTTTCGGAACCACATAATAGAACCAGAAGATCATACCTGCTCCCATGGCGGCAAATACAAAGGATGGATACATCAGTGCCTGCCGGGTATCGTCAATGATGGCCTGAATCTTTTTCAGGTGGTCTGCCGCATCTTTCAGCCGTTCATCCAGAGTTCCGGATTCTTCACCGATACGGGCCAGATAGCAGACCGTCTTCGGAAAAATATGACCATGCCGATCCATGGCACCGGAAAAACCGCTGCCGCGTTTGATGCTTAAAATCATGTCCTTGATATCATTTTTAAAATCCGCGTGATCAAGGCTGCCTGTCGATTCTTCCAGGGCGGTTGCCAGGGGCATCCCGGCCTTGACCATCATGGAAAGATTATTAAACCATTCAGCCAGTAATTTTCTTTTAATTTTTCGTCGGGCGAGTTTTTTCAGGGATTTGAAGAGAAAGGAAGAGACGGCCCCCATTTTTTTTACAGATATGGTTGTATTTTCATTTCCTTCCAGATAGGAAATAGCGGATAAAAGGTCGTCGAACGGGAGGCTGACAATGCCGGAAACAACCTCGCCCGAAGAGCTCAACAATTTATAGCGAAAATAGTTCATATCGGTTTATGCACTTGTTTCAGACTGCCGATAACCCGGATGGCCTCTTCAAGGCTGGTGATGCCCATCTTTGTTTTTATGGCCGTTATATCGAAAATATCCTGGAATCCTTTTCCCTTAGCCTTTCCTGTAATTTCATTAAGGCCGGCTTCGGAGTCGATCATTAAAGAAAGGTCTGAATCAATGGATAAAAATTCATATACCAGGGTCCGGCCGAAATATCCTGAATTGTTGCACAGATTGCAACCTCGTCCCCGGTATAATTTTTCTATGCTATGATCTTTCAGATAATCAAGTTCCCATGGATCGGGAGTATATTCCTCTTTGCAGGACCGGCAGATTTTTCGAATCAGGCGCTGGCTCACAACACCAATGAGGGAATCGGATATCATATAGGATTTGATCCCAAGATCCTTGAGACGCGGGATTGCACCAATGGCGCTGTTGGTGTGCAATGTGGACAGCACAAGATGGCCGGTGCTGGAGGCCGAAATGGCGGCGGCAGCGGTTTCAGCATCCCGGATTTCGCCCACCAGAATAACATCCGGATCATGCCGGAGAAAATGGCGGATGGCATTGGAAAAGGTATAGCCGGCCTTTTCATTGACCTGGGTCTGTCTTAAAAGGGACATATTGACTTCAATGGGGTCTTCAACAGTGAGCACATTTTTTTCAAGCAGGTTAAGGCTCCTGATTCCGGCGTAAAGCGTGGTGGATTTACCGGAACCGGTAGGGCCGGTCAATAAAATAATGCCATAGGGCTCGTTGAACATTTTTTTTATCCGGTCAATATCCTCATCAAAAAACCCGAGTTGCTTGAGGCCCATGAAGGACCGGCCCACCGGCAGCACCCTTAAGACCATATTTTCCCCATAGGGCGAAACCTCGGTGGAAGCCCTGAATTCATACCGGTTGCTCAGGACGGATTCGGCAAAGCGGCCGTCCTGGGGTATCCTTTGTTCTGCAATATCCATATCCGCCTTCATCTTCAGGGTGGAGACAAGTCGGCCAATGGAGGAGGGAAATGCCAGAACCGACTGCATGACACCGTCAATTCTGAACCCGATATTCAGGGTCTGCTCCATGGGTCTTAAATGAATGTCTGTTGCCCGCATCTTAATGGCAAGGTGAAGGATGTGGCGGGTCAGATTTTCCATACCCCTTGCCATTTCCGTATCATGGGAAAGAAGTTTGACTTCCGATTCAATGGCCTGTTCAATGGGGTTTTCAAGAAAATAATAGAATTTGTTGATGGCATTGATGATCTTGGTTTTTTCAGCCATATAAAACCTTGGGGTAAGCCCGGTGTGCCTGTTGACAAGTTGTCCGATGTTGGGGTCATTCAGATTGCTGACAGCCAGGTCAACAAATTTTTCATCAACCGTGTAAGGCAGGAACATATTGGTAAGGCAGAGCTTTTTATTGAACAGTTTTAAAAGCCTTTGATCGGGAAGGAGTTCGTCCACATCCACATAAGGGGCGTTTTCCCGTTGGGATAATACCGAGACAATATCCATCTCCGTCGCAAAGCCGAGTCTTTCCAGGACTTCGCCCAGCATTTCCTTTGTAACTTTCTGTTCACTCAAAGCAAATTGGATATGAGATTCATTAATAATCCCCTTTTCCATTAAAAGCATGCCAAGTGGTTTTATTTTCTTTGGTTCATCCATTGTCAGCATCCTTATTGCGTTTCAAGGTCGTTCACTATCTGTCCATGTTTGCCAGCAGAAAAACCGTTTCCGGGTCCGGGAAACCGGTTGCCGGCAGATGGGTCTCCATCTGAAATTCTTTTACACTCTTCATCATTTTTTGTCCAACAATACCGTCAATATGATATTCATAAAAGCCGGCCCGGAATAAAAGCTGCTGAAGGATGCTGATTTCTTCGCCTGTGTAGTGAAAATAGAATTTAACGATGTTAACAGAGGGTTTCCAGAAAAGAAAATACTCTGTTTTCCGGGACTCCTTGTCTATCCTGGAAAGAATATCAAATTTAGTTTTAACCGAATCCGGCAAAGATGAGAGCCGGACGAGCCTGAAGCCGGTCTGATCAAAAATTGTGTCCTGTATGGTGTTGAGGTTTTTTTGGTCCAAAGCCCCTTTAAATTGAATGGAAAAGGATTCAAGTCCATAGGCTGAAAGGAAACCTGCAACAGAATCAGAGACCTTATCGTTTGCAGATTTATTTTTTACAACCTGTGAGGCGGCAGGGTTATGATCCTCCGGGATAGTGGTTTTAGCATCGGGTAGGGTTTCTACTGCCACAGCTTTTTCATTTCCCATGGGTTCTTTTTTAACAGACGACCGTAAAAAAAAGATGGAGCCGCCTGCCATGCCGATAATGATGAGAAGTAAGAGAAGAATGACAACCGAAGAATTTATGGGGGAATTTTTCCAGAAAGGATTTTCAAATGCAATTTCCTTGTTGGCTTTTTTTATATGCTCTGATGTGATGACGGGGGTGGATTCATCAAAGGCAAAGCGAAGGGCCCGATCCATGAGGATATTGATCATCCGCAGATTTCCAGATGTCACTTGATACAGTTTTTTCAGGGTTCCGGGCATCAGGGTGACCCTGCCGGAATCACCTGCCCGGTTCAGTTTGAACTGGATATATTTCCCGATTTCCGATTTTTCCAGGGGCACCGGGTTCTGCCGGATGGTCACCCGGCTTTTTAATTGCCGCAGTTCATGGCAATTGAGCTTTTCCAGGAGTTCGGCCTGGCCGACCAGAAGAATCTGGACCAGTTTCTCCCTGTCAGCCTCAAGGTTGGAAATCATCCGGATGAGCTCCAGGCTCTCAATGGACAAGTTCTGGGCATCATCGATAAGGATGGCACAATTAATCCCTTCCCTGTTTTTTTTCAATAAAAACTCATTCAGAAGGTTCATGAGGACAGGAAGGTCCGCCCTGATTTCTTCGGTGGCTATCCCAAAATCCTTGATGATTTCCTTTAAGAGACTGGTTCCCTGGAAAAAGGACTGGAGGATTAAGGAGGTCTCGACCTGGTTCTGTTCCAGGATCTGAATGATCCTGCGGCTTAATGTGGTTTTTCCAAGTCCCACATCGCCTGTCAGAAGCATGAAACCCTTGCGGGATAGAATTTCCCGGGTCAGTTTGTTAACAATGGCTTCGGTATGCTGAGACATATAAAAATCCGTATTATCTGGTGCCACGGGAAACGGATTGTGCAACAGTTTAAAAAATTCCAGGTGTTTTTCCACAGGCCCCACAGCGGATTCTTTTTCACTGTTCATTGTTTTTTTAACCCTTTTTTTTAAAATGAATTTAAGAGGTCGTCAATCTGAGGCTTGGAGGGATGGATCTCTTTTAAGCGGGTCAGTCTTGGTCTTGCCACATCAAATTTTTTCTCCCTGATTTCAATGACGGCCATATTAAAATTGGCATCAAAATCATTCACGTCTTTGGCAAGAACCTGATTTAAGAGCTTTTTTGCCGAGTCATAGTTTTCCTCCCGGATGTCTTGAAAGGCTTTCAGCTTCAGATAATAGGGGCTGGTCTGACCGCTTTCCTTTGCAAGGGCTTCAAAAAGGGTATGGATGCGGACCGAGTCTTTTTTTTCAATGGCCTCTTCCAGATCCTCGGCAAGGAGTGAAACAGCAGATGTTTTCCGGGTTCGTTTTTCTTTTGCCGTTCTCAGGATTTCCTCCTGGGCTTTTATTCTGACTTCGGAAGTGCCTTTTGTCGATATGGATGAGTCCTTACTTTTTTTTGAGGCAGGGGATTCGGATTCGATTGTAGGTTCAGGCATTACTGATTTTTTACTCAGGGCAGGGATATTTTTATCCGGTATGTCTTTCAAGAAGGGTTTCGGAATATAGATCAGGTTATTTTCCGAGGTTTTTGCAGGGTCGGCCTGAGGATTGGAAACTTCCGCCGTATTTTTTCTGAAGAGGCGGGTAAAATGTTCAGGCACCTTAAATCCGGCAGATTCATGAGACTCAGGCCCATGGGATGTGCCTTGACCAGGCGAAGCGCCCGGATCAGATTCAGTGCCTGGGGCCGTGGAGCCGGGGTCAGACCCTTCGGGAACATCTGTTTCGGGAGGAGAAGGTGTCTGATCGGTTGAGGCGGGTAAATTTTCCGGAACGTCCTTTTTTACATGTTGAACCACAATGGCATTGCCGGAAGCTGAATCAAGATACTCTTTTAAAAAGGATAAGGTATAGAAACTGATTATCCCGAAGGCAAAAAGGACTGCAACTATGATCAATGCCCCCCTGGAAGAAAAAACAAAATTTTTGACTGTATAAACAGGGGTTCCGTTCTGAAGCCTTTCCCGATCAATGTCCTCCGGGTCAACGGGTTCGTTTTTCAGGGTTTTGAGTTTTTTAAAGATAATACTCATGGCAGCCTTTAAATGGTCCGGACATTTAAAATAATCACAAGCTCTTTTCGTTCCTCACTGACATACTCATCTTTAAATGCCTCCCCAAAAAAAGGAATTCCGGATAAAAACGGAACGCCCTTATCCCTTTTCACATTTTGACTGCTGATCAATCCGCCCAAAACAATAATGTCCCCGCTGTTGATGGTAATGGTGGTGCTGATTTCCTTTATACCGACTTTGGGTAAAGAGATGGTAATGCCGCCGCCCACATTTTCCGGTTTTTCAATGGATGTCTTATCCACATCGCTTTTTACCGGATTGATCAAAAGATTGATTTTTTCATTGGGTTCAATAAAGGGAACAACGCCGAGAATCAAGCCGTCAAATAAAGACGCGGCTGTTACCGTCGTTCTCTCTGTCTTGCCGGTAGTTGTTGTTTCAATGGTTCTTTCCACACTTCTTTTATACGTAATGGAATCACCCACACTGATGACAGCCGGCGATCCGTGTTTTGCCCGGATGGTGGGGTTGGAAACAATTTTGATCTGACCAAAAGCCTCAAGGGCCTTGATCACCGAGCTTAATGTGAATGAATCATCAAAACCGCTCAGTACCAGCCCATTGGTTAAATTCCAGGAAAGTTCTGACAATTTTCTATTTGATCCTACAGTGCCTGGCCGGACAAGGCTCCAATCTATGCCGTATTCAAATCCTTTGGAAAGAGATACTTCAATAATTCTGGCTTCAATCAAAATCTGTCTGGAGAGCATTTCCCTGAAATGGCTTAACAGTTTTGCCACGGTTTTGACCACAGAGGGTTTATCTTTTATATAAAGACTGCCGGATAATTTGTTGATGGCCAGAACGCCGCCTTCGGATTTAACCCTGGCAATCAGTTCTTCAAGAACCACATAGGGATTTGATTTTTCCGGGCCTTTGCCTTTCAGGGTAACGCCTCCGGCAAGTGCGGTAGACTTTTCAGCTCCGCCTCCGCCCAGGACATCCCCGCCCACATCAAACCCTATTTCAACATTGGTATCAAGGAAATTTAAGGGAAAGAACTGTTCGGCATAGGTAGTGATCCGGATAATATTGCCTTCTACCTTATAATCAAGATCAAACTGATCCGATAGCTCCTTAAGGACCGTCTTGGCGGATGCATTCTGAAAATTGAGGGTCACCAGATTCTGTTGCCCCCTTAATTTCGGATCCAGGATAAGATTCATCCCCACGGTATCGGCCAGAAGATATAAAACCGTGTCAAGTTTTTCATCCACCATTGAAAAAGAGATTTTTTGATCTTCAAGAGGGTCATATTTGGGAAGAACGGGTTGGACTGCCAGGTTCTTTTCCGCTTTTTTTTCAAGCATCTGAAGCCGCGTCTCCTGGTCTTCGTGAAGAGAATCCGAATCCTTTTTAATTTGTGATGTCAGGGAAGGGCTCTGTTTTTCCGGTTTGGGATTTTCATGGAGACACCCGGATAAAATGAATATGACCATGATCAGAATAACTCCCATATTCATGCAGCGTTTCATATGGTATCCTCGCTTTTTTCACTGGATATGTTCCGTTTGGGTGACGGATAAAGCCATTCCTTCTTGTTCTGCTTTAAAATAAACACCCGGTCGTTTTCGATTTTCAGTATTCTCCCGCCGTCGGGCAAAAGGCCGTCCGGTTGGTAGAGCTTACCGTCAATAACACAGAAGCTGTTTTTCGAAGATGCAAAACACAGGGTTAAGACATAGGAAAACATCATTTTGTCTTCCTGTGGCGGAATCGTCTCTGTGTCCGGCAAAGAATACCTTCCATCTGTATCCGTCTTTTCTGCAGAATACAAAGGATTGACCCCAAACATTTTTAAATCGGCAACAGCAGTATTTTTGCCAGGCCTGCTCAACTCCCTGAGATGGGGGGTCAGATATTTCATATAGGCCAGGGTGTCATCATCCGGTACTTTTATATCGGCAATGGCAGTGGGTCCGGAAACATGAATACTCCCGCTAACGGCATTTGCAAGATAAATCCCGTATCCCAGCATGGCGGCAAGGGACAGACCAAGTATGATGAGGCAGGTAATGCCGTAATGTTTATTCTTCATTGGATACCCCGTGACAGGAAAAGTTCAAACAGGGAAGAGTCGATTCTTGTATTAAAGGTGCTGCCGTCAACGGTATACCCGTCTTTCAACAGGCTTGATACAAGGCTCTGGTATTCCTTGTAGGCCTTGTCAAAATCAGCCTCTATCCTGCCGGTCAGCCGGATTTTCAAATTTCGGCCCGGATAATCAATCTTAAGCTCTTCCACAAGTATCGATGAGGAAACCCCCATGGAGATATCATTGATGATATCCTTACAGGAGGGCAGATTCCGGTTGTGAAACAAGGTATCAACAAATTTGAGCGTATCCAGGTAATCCGATTCACGGGGTTGGGATAAGGCCATACTGTTAATCTGATTCAGTCTTTTCTCAAGGGCGGTCACGTTTTCCGCCAATGGCCTGGTTTTTGAGGAATAGAAGAAAGAGCCGAAAAGCGCGACAATGATGGCAATTATGAAAAATCCCATGGCATAAGGCGCAAATTTGTCGCAATAAAAAAACAGTTTTCCGTTTTTGGGAGAAATCCCTTCCATGGGCGGAAACATTGAAAGCGCCCGTGTAAAAGATACAAGATGAAGCGTGTTTTCAAAGGCAATGGGTTCCGGGTCAAAAACAAACGGCTCCATGCCAAGCGTTTCCATGGAGGGAATATCTTCTTTTGTATCGATCCAGTTCAGGACCACCACTTTTTTAACTGGTACGGAGATTATCCGGGAATGGGCATAGATTTCCCTTAAGACGGTCTCCCATAAAACAGCAGTCTGCGCCTCGCTGCTGTCAAAAGCCATACATTGTGTGGCCAGATAAAATTGGTTCTTTTTCCCGATGACCAGGTCGGCAAACCGGTTATGTCTGAAAATAACGGCAATGGTGTCTTTTGGGTTCAACTGGTTGATAAAAGCGGACAGAACCCTGAAAACCGGGATCAACATTAGGAAATTCTCATGCTGGGTTATTTTGTCGAGGTACTGGAAATAACTCCGGGATGACAGGGCGGTAAAAAAGATATCCGTGCTTTTATTCCCCTGTTTTTTTTTCCAATGGGTGATCACCGTAACCGGTTCGTCAAATTCTCCCTCGTTCTGAAGCGTTTTTGCAACCACAGCTTCTGCGTAACGGATATCAGCCGCGACATGCATGACCCGGGAAATGGATTTTTCAAAATCGGAAACAAGGAATTTACAGCCTCCGGCAGTTTGAAAATCCGTTTCTCTCTGAAGGGTCTGCGAAGACAGGCGATAAGTCAGCCCATCCAGCTCCAGTATAAAAGGAGGGTTATTCATCCTGCCTCCCGTGGGGGACAAGAAATACGCCTTTCAGGTGGATAACGGCATCGGAAACCGGATTGAGGATGCCGGGGGTCTGTGGGGCCGGGGGAGGCATTTTTACCGGCAGCCCTTTGGTTTCTTTGGGGGCTTCTTTTTTTTCATCCGGTTTTTTCATACTCCCCAGTTGAATTACAAGGGATTCAGGAACGAAATAATAGTGCTCGGTGGAGGATGCCTGAAATAAAAGGGCTTTGAGTTGTGAAAAAGAAATGGGTTCATCCTTCAGGTTGACGGGAAATTCATCCCAGTTTTTTCTGAAAAGCCCGGATTGACCTGCATCATCTATAAATACTTTTGTCTGTGCAATAACTGATGTCTTTTCTTCCAGCCCTTTGACCCTGGCTTTAAAAAAACGTTCCTGGCCTCTCAATAACTCCAGTTTTTTCTGGGTGACGTTAAAATCTGTATACGCTGTCATGAAAACATGACCGCATATAAAGAAGATAAGAGCCAGAATTGCGGTTAAAATATGAGGTTTGTTAAAATAGTCACTCATATCCGGGATGCCGGCCTATGGTACATCAATGATGAGGTGAGCCGTGACAGTCGTTGTGGTGGAGGCATTGGGCCAGGCTGCATAGGCCGCACCGACCCGGTTTCTGAAATTTCCAGCGGTTCCGTCAGCATTTCCATCCACCATGGTATCAATGGCAATGGCCAGATCCGTCGGCATTAAGGCAAAGGACAGAGCATTGTTGGGAGCCACTGCTAGTAAAGTCAGGGTGATGGTCTGGTTCCCGCTGAATTGGCCGCTATAGGACATTTGACCGGAATTGGCGGAATTGGTGGTGGGAACCGTCAGTCCCACGGCTGTGAGTCTCGCATTGATCCCGTTTGCAACCCCAAAAGTTGCGCCGCCGACATTATCAAAGGCCCCGTTGATAGCCGCAGCCGTCCCCCCGTTGGCTGTCCCATCTCCCAGAAGCTGACCGGTCCGGTCATAATAGCTGACTACGGACATTTCCCATGCCTTCATATAGCTGGTATAGAATTTTTTCTGTTTCCCCGACTGGATCAGATCTTTTCCTTTGACCGCAGCACCGATAATCAGCCCGAT
This sequence comes from Desulfobacterales bacterium, assembly GCA_031395015.1. Taxonomy (GTDB): domain Bacteria; phylum Desulfobacterota; class Desulfobacteria; order Desulfobacterales; family Desulfobacteraceae; genus Desulfobacula. The sequence continues at coordinate 22,155 of JANNUH010000152.1, forward strand.
GATTACAAGAACAACGGCTATTTCAATCAGTGTAAACCCTTTATTATTAAAAAACCGGCCATTGTTGGAATGTTTAAATCCTATCATTTACGCTCCTTTTTTTGAGGAATTTTGAAATTTATAACACTTTAATTATAATAAAACTTTTATTTACTGATTATATGATAAAAAAGGGCCTTGCAAGCAAAAATTTTATTGAACCGCATTGATTCCTCATATTTTACCTTACAGGCTGGGGGCCGTTGGGACAAGACAATAAATCAATAGGTATTTGATAGGTCAAAACTATCAATCATCCATGGAGGAAAGAAATTCCTGGAGATTGATTTTCTTATGTTTCAAATTTAATTTTTTTCTCAAGTTGGAGCGATGGAAAAGAACTGTGTTTTCCGACACCAGAAGGATTTGTGCTATTTCCTTATGGCTTTTGCCTTCTTTGATCAGCCCGGCAATCCGGTTTTCCGTAGGGGACAGGCCCATATGCCGGGAATTCAGATTCTTCAGAAAAGGGGAAATCATATCATTGATATGGGTCTTGATGATTTCAACCAGCGATTTCTGTTCCGGATCAAGCCTGGTTTTTTCAAGTCTTTCCAGATAGGGAAGGAGGATCTGCCTGGCGTTGAAGAGGAGTTGCTCATGAAGCTCTTCCCTGCTTTTTTCTTGCTGTTGGAATAGGATCTTCAGGGCTGTATTGGTTTCTTCGAGGGTCAGGGACTTCTGCTTCAGTTCCTTCTCGCTTGTTTCCAGGGCTCTGGTCCTTTCTGAAACCAGGGCTTCCAGATTCTGCTGGTAATCCCATATTTTCCGGTCAGATATATTTTTTTGAATCACATAATAGATGGATTTATTGAGCAGGTCAGCGGTAAGGGATTTTTTCGCCAGGTAATCGGAAATCCCGAGTTTCATGGCATGGACTGCAATCTGTTCATTTCCATAGCCGGTCAGAAAAATGATGGGCACGCCCACAGCCGGACTCTCCTTTTCAAGAGCTTCCAGAAGACTGATACCGTTGTAGTCCGGCAGCATATAGTCCAGGAGGATACAGTCAAACGGCTCTGACCGGACCAGCTTAAGAAAAGCATCCCCTGATTCGGCTTCATAAAACAGGCATTCATCCCCGTGTTGTTGCCTGATATATCTCTTATAGATCATCCGGTCTTCAGGAGAATCGTCAACAATCAGGATTTTTAGAGGGCTTTGTTTCATCTTAAGACATCCTTAAAAGAAAGGAATGAAATCAATGGTCTGATATTCATTCCTTCTATAGTTGCTTTCCGGTTGTATTTTATATTGAAAAATGCCTCAAAAAGGCGGATCTAATTTTGATAAATTGCATCATTCGGAAACAATGCTTTAATATCTTTGGCTGTTACATCATACATTCCTGCACCCACAACATAATCCTTTTTCCCGTGTTTCACGAGGACAACATACGATACCTTGGGAGAGCTCTCTTTTACTCCCGGTTTTGGCCATGCATAGGGAACCCATCCCTTGCCGGACTTTTCAACCAGCTCATTCATGTTAACAAATAAAAAAACACCATTGACATCTTTTATTTCAAGTAAAGGGGTTCCATCCATAGATGGTTTGATGGGATGCATGATCATGATTCCGTCAAGGTTGTGAATCCAGATATACCCTTCACCCCCTGCGAAATTGAATTCTCCTTTGAGGTCCTTTATTTTTGGAATGGCTGCGTCACCCTCTGCTTCAAGCAGTTTGGCCGCTGCCAGCGCTTTCTCCTTGCAGAGTTTTGGTGTAAGGGGTTCTCCACAGACGATTCCGGAAAAAATCAGAATCATCACCAGACCTGTAAAAATCGACACCGTTTTTTTAAACATGTTCGCCTCCTTTGTTAATATTAAAAGCAAATACTATTTTTTTCCTTAAAGCTTGAATTGTCCAACAAGCTCCTGGAGTTTGTCTGCCAGTTTTTTAAGTTCCAGGCTGTTGCCGTTAACCAGACTGCTGTTGCTCAGGACTTCATTACTGCTCACATTGACAATGCCGATGTCTTTTGCAATTTCATTGGATACATTTGTGCTTTGAGAAATGTTGTCATTCACTTCCTGCAAACCGGTCGACGCCTGCCCCATATTTTCCGATATTTCTCTGGTTGTGGCAGATTGTTCTTCCACGGCTGCGGCAATGGTATTAACAATCTCATTTATGTTTTCAACGATTTTTGAAATGCTTTCAATTTCAAGAACTGTGTCTGACGTTGCGGTTTGAATGCCTTCGATACGGTTTTTAATGTCCTTTGTAGCGCTTGCTGTTTGAATGGCAAGATTTTTTATTTCCGATGCCACAACGGCAAACCCCTTTCCGGCTTCACCCGCCCGTGCAGCCTCTATGGTGGCGTTCAGGGCCAGAAGATTGGTCTGGTCTGAAATTTCAGAGATCACTTCAGTCACTTTGCTGATTTCCAGAGCGGCTTTCCCAAGCTGATTCATTTTTTCAGTGGCGCTTTTTGCCTTTATGACGGCATCCTGAGTGATGGATCTGCCGGTTTCAGAGTTTTTGGCAATTTCATTAATTGCGCCATTGATTCCGTCGGTGGCAATGGAAACCGTATTGATGTTGGCTGAGGCTTCTTCACAAGTGGCGGCAACTGCGGTCATATTTGAACTCATCTCCTCTGCAGCCGCTGCAACAGATTCGGATTTTGCCGTCATATCCTTTGCGCCGTTTCCCATTGAAGATGCAAGCTTTCCCAATTCTCCGGAAGATACAGTCAATTGACTGGAAAAATCAGCCACCTGGGAGATAATTTGTCTTAAATTGTCTGTCATAGTATTGGTGTCAGCGGCCAGAGCCCCCAGTTCATCTTTTGATGCGATTTCCACTTTATTTTTCAGGTCTCCACGGGCGATTTTTCTGGTTACGTCGGCAAGGGCATTTATTCCTTTTGTGAGGTTCCGGCTGATGGCCAGTCCGAGGATAATGCCGATCAAAACAGCAGCAATGGTCAAAAAGATCAGAACCGTGGTGCCGGTTGTCTTGGATGTTGCAGAGTTTGAAAGAGCTTGTGACATTTCTTTTTCAGATTCTTTTATCAGGAGGGTAATGGTATTGTTGATCTTTACGGCAGAATCGGATAGGGCACTGTTTTTCATTATTTTTTCATTATTCAGTTCGGTATATATAGGGACGAGGTGTTCCTGCATTTTGGCGACGGCTTGTCTCATTTTGGTACTTGCGCCCTTGCTACGGTTTAACTGTTTGAGTTTTTCTTCAGCATCGGCCGTTTCATTTATCTTAACAGCATACTCCATCAGCTTGTCATTGGCTGCGCCAAGTTTTTCCACCCACTCCATTAATTTATTGTCATCCACTTTATAGGTGTGAACCCACACGGCCAGTTCACCCTTTTGAGGATCTGTATTCTTTAAAAAAGGGGTCACAATATTTACTGCATCATTCAGCCCACTCAGCCAGTCATCAAAATATTGCTGGAGAATTCTAAGATAGGAGGGCAGGTCATAATTTCTGTCATTCTGGGAGACGGAATATCCTAAATATTTATTGTGGATTAAAATATAGTCCTCACAGCTTTTTCTGAAAACTTCTTTTTCCTTTAATGTCTGCTGGACAAGGGTATTGATCGTGTCAGAGCCTTTTTGCACTTTAATATCAAGCTTAAGCTGTGAGTAAATTTTTCCAGAGGCGCTTTTTTTGAAATTTTCCGAGTCACTCCCCATTTGTATCGTATTCATCCACATTTCAAATTCATCAAGCAGATGCAGGATGCTTTTTTCTTTTTCAGCAAGGTTTGAATATGAAGCGGAATAACCCAGCATTTCCTTTTGTATTTTTTCAACAGATTCATTGGCTTTCATAACCGCATATTGAATCGGTACTTTTTCTTTGGCAACAGTATCGGCCGAGCCTGAAACCTTGTTTAAAACGATAATTCCCACCATTCCTGACAAAAATACCAGCAGGGAAAGTCCAAGGAAACTGAGCATTAATTTTTTGCCGATGGTAAGCTGCATGCCTGATCCTCCTGTAGAGGGCGTTTAAAAATGTTTATAAGGTTTTCTTATATCTCGCTCATTGTGATAAATAATTAACCCTATATCAGTATGTTAAGACAAATTGCAATAGGCTTGTTTTTATATATAATGAACCTGCCTGAATGCCTGGGCAAGCTTGTCCCGGTTGATGGGTTTGACAAGAAAGGCCTCGCACCCTTGTTTGAGTGTGGTTTTCATTGTTTCGTCGGAGCCGTCGGCTGAGAGCATGACGATTTTGACGGCGTCTGAAAGGGCTATACCTTTTGTTTTTTCCCATTGCCGGATTTTGGTCATGACCTGGGTTCCATTCAGGTCCGGCATGTTAATATCCAGGAAGATCAGGTTATAGGGATCATTTTCATTGTGGGCCCTGACATAGGCGTTCAAGGCTTCCAGGCCGTTGATGGCCACATCGCATTCTCCATACTGGGCAAGGATTTTTTGGGATTTTTTTCTGGAAATAAATTCATCGTCCACAATGAGAAATTTCATGAAAAGGTTTTTAACGGAATACCGGATAATGAAATCCTTTAATTCTGCGCAGGTGTTATAAAGGGTGCTGAACTCTTTTTCAATCAGGGATTTATTCTGGTTGTCAAAGGCCCGGTCAAGGGAGAATGCGGCATCCATGATTCTCTTGCAGGAAAGGTGTTTGACGGAATCCCGGAAGAAGAGAAGGGATGCCTTGACTCTGGCAGGATCATTTTTGTCAATGCCGTTTCTGATGTCGCTGAGCATGGGGCTGTAATGGTTAATAAAATCGTCAAAGCATTCCTTGACCAGTTTTTTATCCCCGTTCATGGTCAGAATCAGTTCATTTAAATGGATGATATCTCCTTTGACCATGGGTGGGCCCAGGTCGTTTTGTTTTGCCATGCACCGAATAATGGTATCATCCAGGTCTTTTCGCTTGATGGGTTTTGTAATATAATCATCCATGCCCGAATCCAGGAATCGCTCCCTGTCTCCTTTCATGGCATTGGCCGTGAGAGCAATGATCAGGATATGCTTTTTTGACCGGGAAGATTTTTTTTCATACTCCCGGATGGCCTGTGTGGCCTCTATGCCATCCAGAACAGGCATCTGGCCATCCATGAGAATCAGGTCGAATTCTTTTTCCATGAATCGATCCACGGCTTCTTTTCCGTTCTCTGCAATGGTAACGGTGTGCCCAAGTTTCTGAAGCATATTGACGGCCACTTTCTGGTTCATTTTATTATCTTCCGCCAGAAGGATATTGAAATGCCCGGCAATATTTTCAGCCGCAGCCTTGGGTTCTTCAATGCCGAACCGGGTTTTTACCTGTGTGGTTTCAGACACAAGTCCGTGGATATCCATCAGGCATTCCAGCACATGGGTGCGATACACCGGTTTTGCAATCTGGGAGATAAAGCCGAGGGATGAAAGGGTTGTTTTATCGAGTCTTTTGCCGGTATAGGTCATGAGGATCAGGTGGACTCCTGTTAGAGTGGGGTCCTTCAGCAGCCGTTGGGCAAATTCTTTCCCATCCGGAACCGGCATTTCCATGTCAATGAAAATCGTATCAAAGGGTTTGTTTCCAAGTTTTGCATCCATGAGTTTTTCCATGGCCATGGTGGCGTTCTGGGCGCTGTCAACCCGGCAGCCAAGGGAAGAAAGATGCAGGTTCATGGCTTTCCGGCACGAATCAGTATCATCAACGACAAGGCATTTCAAGGTCTTGAGTTTGGGAGGAATCTTCAGTGATTTTTCCTGAATTCCGGTCTGTTTTTCAAAGCAGGCGGTAAACCAGAAGGTGGAGCCTTCTCCTTCCTTGCTGACAACCCCGATTTCTCCTCCCATCAGCTCGGCCAACTGTTTGGAGATGGTCAGCCCAAGGCCTGTTCCGCCATATTTGCGGGTGGTGGATGCATCCACCTGGGAAAAAGTTTTGAAGAGCCGGTCAATCTGATGATCCGGGATGCCGATGCCGGTATCAATGACCTCAAACCGGAGGGTGACCCTGTTCTTTTCTTCTCCCACAAAGGACACCCGGAGAAGAACCTCCCCCTTTTGTACAAATTTTATGGCATTGCCGGAAAGATTGATAATGATCTGGCGCAGTCTTGTGGGGTCGCCTTTCAGAAAATTAGGGACATTTTCCTCAATCAGGCAGATATACTCCAGATTTTTTTCCTGGGCTTTGGTGGCCATGATCTGGCTGATGTCGTGGAGGGTTTTCCCAAGATCGATATCAATGACTTCCATGTCCATTTTCCCGGCCTCGATTTTTGAAAAATCCAGAATATCATTGATGATTTTAAGCAGGGTTTCCGCACTCTGGCGGATGGATTCTGCATAATCGGTCTGCTCTTTTGTGAGGCTGGTTTCAAGAATCAGGTCCGTCATTCCGAGAACTCCATTCATGGGAGTGCGGATTTCATGGCTCATATTTGCCAGAAAGGCGCTTTTTGCAATATTGGCGGTTTCAGCCTCCTCTTTGGCCTGTTTCAAAATAAGGGTCTGCTCTTCAAAGCGTTTTTCAAGGTATTTTTTGGACACCTGACTTTTAAGGTGTATGGAAATCCTTGCAATCAGGAGTTCCCGGATAAAGGGTTTGGCGATAAAATCATTGGCCCCGGCTTTAAAAATGGCAGCCTCTGTTTTCGGGTTGGCCTGGGAGGTCAGAAAGATGACGGGAATAGAACGAAGGGTAGGGGTCGCTTTGATATTGACACAGAGTTGTTCCCCGTTCATATGGGGCATGTTCAGATCCGTAAGAACCATATCAATCTCGGGAGCGTCCGGCCGGGTCAGAATTGAAAGGGCTTGGGCTCCGTCATTGGCTGTAAATACCCGGAACCCTTCTTCTTCCAGGGCCTTTTCTACCGCTATCCGGATAAAATTTGAATCATCTACGACAAGAATGGCAGGAGAATCTGAATGCTTCATGGTCATACCTTTTATATTTTAAAACTGCTGTGACCGGGTTTTTGAAATTCCTGAATCAATCATTGTGTAAAAACTCTAACAAATTAAGCTTCCTGGGTCAATAGAAGTGTGTAGGTAGAAGTGTAGGCCCTGTTGAGGGAACATCCCGCATCAGCTTTGCATCAGAAGGACGCTTCGGCACTGGATATTTGCCATAAGAATCATATTTTCTAACCAATTTACGCCAATACCCGTTCCGGTCTGATCACCTTGCACTCCCTAGTGCCTGAACGATTTTTTAAAGTTCAGAAAGGCAATCAAACCTCCACTGGAAATTCCCCG
>JANNUH010000129.1:0-38605 GCA_031395015.1 Desulfobacterales bacterium
AAATGTGGTATCTAATCTCTTGGTCATAGCTATCTCCTTCATTTTATTGTCGTAAATAAAAAATCTGATAGTTATGACCATCTCTTTATTTTTGCAAGTGTTTCATGCTTTGTTGTGCCCACCTGGGCATGGGGGTTAGGCCGATTTATTAATTTTTTATTTTGATTTATAAGATTAATGCTTATATGTTTTACTTGAATTATTAACCGTATTTATTAAAAATAGGTATTCTGTCGAATGGTATTGAATTTTCTTACTAAGATCTTTGGATCCAGCAATGAACGAATTTTAAAAAAAGTCCAACCTTTAATCGAAGAAATCAATCAATTTGAGCCGCAAATTAAACTTTTATCCGATGAAATGATATATCAAAAAACATCGGAATTCAAAGAAAGACTGAGTAATGGCGAGCCGCTTGATAATCTTTTGCCTTTTGCCTTTGCCCTTGTCAGAGAAGTATCCGTCAGAACCCTTGGACTGCGTCATTTTGATGTTCAGTTGATCGGCGGTATTGCTCTTCATAACGGTATGATTTCAGAAATGAAAACCGGTGAAGGAAAGACCCTGATGTCTACGCTTCCTGCCTATCTGAATGCATTAACGGGAAAAGGCGTTCATATTATCACGGTAAATGATTATCTTGCCCGGCGTGATGCAGATTGGATGTCAAAAATCTATCATTTTCTTGGATTAAAAGTCGGTGTGATTCTCCATGATATGACGGATCAGGAAAGAAAAGCAGCCTACAGCAGTGATATCACCTATGGCACAAACAATGAGTTTGGATTTGATTATTTAAGGGACAATATGAAATTCGATAAAGATTCCCTTGTCCAGAAAGAACTCAATTTTGCCATTGTGGATGAAGTCGACAGTATCCTGATAGATGAAGCCAGAACCCCATTGATCATTTCAGGCCCTGCTGAAAAATCAACCCATCTTTACAGCCAGGTCAATATCATTATCCCGACCTTTTTAAAGGACAGGGATTATACCCTGGATGAAGAATCCAAATCCGTGGCATTAACCGAAGCCGGCATTGCCAGGGGTGAAACACTGTTAAATGTTGATAACCTCTATGACCCCGCCAATATCGAAATCCTGCATCATTTAAACCAGGCACTCAAAGCACATAAAGTCTTTAAACGGGATACGGATTATATTGTTCAAAACAACCAGGTTGTCATTGTCGATGAATTCACAGGCCGCTTGATGACCGGGAGAAGATACAGTGAAGGCCTTCATCAGGCCCTTGAGGCAAAAGAAAATGTAAAAATCGAAAATGAAAATCAGACCCTTGCAACCATTACTTTCCAGAATTATTTCAGGATGTATAATAAATTGTCCGGAATGACCGGTACTGCGCTGACCGAGGCTCCGGAATTCAAGAAAATTTATAATCTTGATGTCCTTGATATCCCAACCCAGAAAAAGATGATCCGTTTGGATCACCCGGATCTGATATACAAGACAAAAAAGGAAAAATATGAGGCAGCCATTCAGGAAATCATCCGCCTTCATAAAATAGGTCAGCCGGTTCTTGTGGGAACCATTTCCATTGATGTATCCGAAGATATGAGTGAAAAACTCAAGAAAAAAGGTATCCGGCATACGGTCTTAAATGCCAAACACCATCAGGCAGAGGCTGAAATCGTTGCCAATGCAGGGCAGAAAGGAGCCGTTACCATCTCCACCAACATGGCAGGCCGCGGCACGGATATTGTTCTGGGTGAAGGGGTCATAGAACTTGGCGGCCTTCATATTCTCGGAACCTCACGGCATGAATCCCGGCGCATTGACAACCAGCTCCGGGGCCGTTCCGGCAGACAGGGAGATCCCGGATCATCAAGATTCTATCTTTCCCTGGAAGACGACCTTCTGAGAATTTTTGGCGGTGACAGAATTCATGCCGTCATGGACAAACTCGGGATTGAAGACGGTGAACACATTGAGCATCGATTTATCAGCAAGGCCATAGAAAATGCCCAGTCAAAGGTTGAAGGCCATAATTTTGAGATCAGAAAACACCTGCTTGAATATGATGATGTCATGAATCAGCAGCGGGAGGTCATCTACCAGCAACGGCGCAAGGCATTGGTGGAAGAAAGCCTGAAACCCCTGGTGATGGAAATGGTTGAAGACAAAGTCTATGATATTGTGGATGAATTTGCAGTTGAAAAAACACCACCCCTTCAATGGGACCTGGACGGTCTTAAAAACAGATTCAAGCAGAAATTCAATTACAGCCCTGATCTTGAAGATGCCGCAGCCCATCATGATTCAGCTCAAAAACTATCCGAATTCTTATTTGAAAACCTGAAAACAATCTACAATCAAAGAGAAGCCGCCTTTGGAGAAGAAATAACAAGAGAGATTGAAAGACATATCATCCTTCAAACGGTGGATACCCGCTGGAAGGAACACCTTTTATCCATGGATCATTTAAAAGAGGGCATCGGTCTTCGGGGATATGCACAACAGGACCCTTTAAGGATTTACAGAAAAGAAGGCTTTGAAATGTTCCAGGGACTCATGGAAAGAGTCAAGGAAGAAGCTGTTGAAATCTTATTCAAGATCCAGATTTCGAGCCCGTCCCAGGTGGATACCCTGAAAAAAAAAGAACAGGAGAACCTGACTTTTTCCCATTCCGATGGGGCAAGTATTAAACAGCCTGTTAAGCGATCGTCTCAAAAAGTACAAAGAAATGATCTCTGTCCCTGCGGAAGCGGAAAAAAATATAAGAGATGCTGTGGAGTTTAGGAGTCGATATCAATGACATCAACGGATTCCAAAACAAAAACAGTTAGTTCATCAAAATCGAAAAGTGATCATCCACCCATGTATAAAGTCATCCTGCATAATGACAATTATACAACCATGGAGTTTGTTGTGGAAATCCTCTTAAGGGTATTTGGAAAATCACTTGAAAAAGCAACGCAAATAATGCTTAATGTACATCATAAAGGAAAAGAAATCTGTGGGACTTATCCCAGAGACATAGCGGAAACTAAAGTTGAGACAGTTCATCATCTGGCAAGCAGCAAAGGGTTTCCTTTAAAGAGTACAATGGAAAAGGAGTAACAGGGTATGATCAGCAAAGAACTTAGCACGGCTCTCGGTTTTGCCGTAAGAGAAGCAAAAAAGAGAAGACATGAATATGTATGTGTTGAACATGTTCTTTATGCAATCCTTAACCATGAGACCGGCGTCGAAACAATTGAAAAATGTGGCGGCAACCCGGAACAGATAAAAGAAGAACTTGAAAAATTCTTTGAAGAAAAATTAACAAAGATAGATTCAAAAGAAGAATATGTATTACAGCAGACCATCGGTTTTCAGCGCATGATTCAGCGTGCCATCAACCAGGCCAGATCAGCCGAAAAAAACGAGGTTAATCTGGGGGATATTCTTGCCTCCATCTTCCAGGAAAAAGATTCCCATGCCGCATTCTACCTTGAATCCGAAGGCATCACCCGCCTTGATGTTTTAAAATATATCTCCCATGCCGTAGATCCTGAGAAAAAGGGCCAGTCCCTGGATCCATCCCAGAACATGTTCAAACAAGCGGATATGAGAACAAAGCGGGTTAAAAAGAAAGATCCCCTTGAGGCATTTACAACAAATCTTTTACAAAAGGCGCTGGATAATAAAATCGACCCGCTCATCGGAAGAACCAATGAACTGGACAGGGTCATGCAGATTCTCTGCCGCAGACGGAAAAACAATCCCATTCTTGTGGGTGATCCGGGAGTCGGAAAAACCGCCATTGCCGAAGGCCTTGCATTAAGGATAAAGGATAAACAGGTTCCGGATCTTCTGGAAAATTGTGAGCTTTTTTCCCTTGATATGGGAGCCCTTCTGGCTGGAACAAAATATCGGGGAGATTTTGAACAGCGACTGAAAGATGTTATCGTTGCCCTTGAATCCAAAGAAAATGCCTTGCTGGTGATCGATGAAATCCATACCGTTGTTGGTGCCGGAGCAACAACCAGCGGCTCCATGGATGCTTCAAACATTCTAAAACCGGCTCTTTCTTCAGGCGATATTAAATGTATCGGCACAACCACCTATGAAGAGTATAAAAATCATTTTGAAAAAGACCGGGCCTTTTCAAGACGGTTTGAAAAAATTGAAGTATCTGAACCCTCGGTGGAAGAGACAACTCAAATCCTGACCGGACTCAAACCCTATTATGAAAAGCACCACGGCCTCACTTACCCTGCTGAAATAATAGAAGCGGCAGCCTATCTTTCCGATAAATACATCAATGACCGCCTTTTACCGGATAAAGCCATTGATGTAATTGATGAAGCCGGTGCCTATCTCCGGTTAAAGGGCAACAGGAATCAGGAAGCCGTCACTCTGAGCGATATTGAAGAAATTGTTGCAAAAATCGCCAAGGTCCCTGTATCAAGTGTGACTTCAAAGGACAGGGCAAACCTTGAGTCCCTGCCCAAAAAAATGTTAAACGTCATTTTTGGACAGGACAATGCCATTGAAATCCTCACCACTTCCATAAAACGATCCAGGGCCGGTCTTTCGGCCCCGGAAAGACCCATCGGCTCTTTTCTGTTCATGGGACCGACGGGTGTCGGGAAAACAGAGGTTGCAAAACAACTGGCCCATCACATGGGCATAGAATTCTTAAGATTCGACATGAGCGAATACATGGAAAAGCATTCTGTTTCAAGGCTTATCGGAGCCCCACCCGGATATATCGGATTTGATCAGGGCGGTATTTTAACGGACGGCATTAGAAAACACCCCCATTGTGTCCTTCTTTTAGATGAAATTGAAAAAGCCCATATGGACCTTTATAATATTCTTCTCCAGGTCATGGACTATGCAACCCTGACGGACAATAACGGCAAATCAGCGGATTTCAGAAATGTCATCCTCATTATGACCTCCAACGCAGGGGCAAGAGAAATGAGTGCCAATGCCATAGGATTTGGCCCCCAGTCTGCCGATGTTGACTTTAAAGGCATGAAAGCAATTGAAAAGGCCTTCAGCCCTGAATTCCGGAACCGGTTGGATGGTATTGTTCAGTTTAACCATTTATCTGCCAAGGTCATGGGGATGATTGTGGATAAGAATATGAAAGAACTCGAATCCATGCTCAAGGTTAAACATATTACCTTGACCTATTCAGATAAAGTTCGATCCTATCTGGCAAAAGAAGGATATGACCTGAAATTCGGCGCAAGGCCCTTGTCAAGAATTATCCAAACCCGGATAAAAGACAAACTCACCGATGAAATCCTCTTTGGCAGCCTTGAAAAAGGGGGCCAGGTCTCTATGGGGATGAGGAATCATAAGCTGAGCTTTACGTTTAAGAGCTGAATGCCCCTTTTCCGGTTATCAGAACGATTGGATTTCCCGCCTGCCTGGCTTGCAAGATCCGACGGCCTTTTATGCATCGGGGGCGATTTGTCTGCCCAGAGGATACTGCTTGCCTATGAAAACGGAATATTTCCTTGGTTTTCAGAAAATGAGCCCATCCTTTGGTGGTCACCGGATCCAAGACTTGTTCTTTTTCCCGGCAACATCAAAATTTCAAAAAGCCTGAATAAAAAAATAAAAGGAAATTTCTTTCACCTGACTATTGATCACGCCTTTGAAGAAACCATTCTATCTTGTTCAAAACCAAGAAAAAAAGAATATGCAGGCACCTGGCTGGTAGAAGAAATGATCGAGGCTTATGTTCAGCTTCATAAGCTCGGCTATGCCCATTCGATTGAAGCCTGGAAAGAGGGTCGGCTTGTTGGAGGGTTGTATGGCCTCTGCCTTGGCGGAATTTTCTTTGGCGAATCTATGTTTTCTTTTGAAAGAGACGCATCAAAGATTGCCCTTGCGGCCTTGGCCTGTCATTTAAAACAGCATCGATTTGACCTGATTGACTGCCAGGTCACCACAAACCACCTTCTGAGCCTGGGAGCGACGGAAATTTCCAGAAATTCTTATCTTGATATCATTCAACGCTCCATAAAAAGGAAGGATATCGGTAATATCTGGAATCCGGACATTCCTCTTACAATTCAGCAACCTGCATATTATACGGAAAAATCATGATTCAATTTTACAAAGGATATGTTAACCTTTCGATATGAGTTACTGGAACGAAATACCTTACAAGATCAGCCCATACCTGATTCAATTCAATGGCTTTGGCCTTCGCTGGTACAGCCTGATGTATGTTCTGGCCTTTGTTACCTTTTATTTTCTGATAAAATACCGGCTTAAAACAGAACTCTTTCCCATTAAAGAAAGCCTGCTGGATGATTTTATAGTATGGGCTGCCGCAGGTGTTCTTCTTGGCGGAAGACTCGGATACGTTATTTTCTATGACTTGAAATATTATCTGAACAATCCATTTACCATTTTTCTGCCCTTCACTTTTACCAATGGCTTCACTTTTACCGGGATCTCCGGAATGTCTTACCATGGGGGGCTCATTGGAGTGATGGCCGCAGTTTATTTTTTCTCCGGAAAAAATAAACTCAACCTCTGGAAATTTTCCGACCTCCTCTGCCCTGCAGTGCCTCTGGGGTATACCTTTGGGCGGCTCGGAAATTTTTTTAATTCCGAACTTTATGGAAGAGCTACTTCAATGCCGTGGGGGATGTTTTTCCCATCTGATCCCACACATACGTTGCGCCACCCTTCCCAACTTTATGAAGCTTTTTTTGAAGGAATATTTTTATTTATCCTCCTGTGGTGGGTTCGAAAAGCAAAATGCCTTCAACATCGGATGTTTGGCTTATATCTCACAGGTTACGGGTTAATTCGGTTTATTATCGAATTCTTCCGTGAACCCGATGACCATTTAAAATTTGTGGCGTATTTCTTTACCATGGGTCAAATCCTCTGTCTCATAATGGTCTTTTCGGGATTGTTGATAATATTCAAAAATAAAATCAAAAATTGATTTTATCAATCAACTGTGTCAAGTTTACCGTAAATACGTATGAGGAGCTGATCCAATGCTGTTAAAATTATTTTTATGTTTTACCCTGATACCTTTTTTTGAGCTTTATCTGTTAATAAAAGTCGGCACCGTTATTGGCGGGATGAATACGATCTTGCTGGTCATTATTTCAGGGTTTCTGGGTGCATGGCTTGCAAGGCTTGAAGGCATGAACACCCTTTTCAAGCTTAAGATGAACCTGCAGCAGGGCATCATGCCAGCGGAAGAATTACTTGATGCCGTCATCATATTTATTGCCGGTGTAGTCTTGATCACTCCCGGTTTTATCACTGACATAATAGGATTATTTTTGTTATGGCCTGTAACACGCAATAAATTAAAACAAATACTGAGAAAAAAATTTGATAAACTGCAATTACAGGGAAATATCAATATTACACGTTTCCATTAATTTAGGATGAATACCCATGTTTTTAGATCTGATTGCAAGCCGAAGAAGTATTAGAAAATTCAAACCTCAGCCGGTTGAAAAAGAAAAGATAGATATCCTCATCGAAGCTGCCCTGAGATCTCCGTCTTCCAGGGGCATCAATCCCTGGCGATTGATTGTCATTGAAGACCGGATAATTCTCGAAAAACTTTCCAAAGCCAAACCCCACGGCGCAGATTTTCTAAAAGAGGCTCCCCTTGGAATTGTCGTCTGCGGTGAACCATCAAAGAGTGACGCCTGGGTTGAAGATACAGCTATTGCCTCTGTCTTCATTCATCTTGCTGCCCATGATCTTGGTCTTGGCAGTTGCTGGATACAGATCAGAAATAGAGAGCATACTGCCACAAAAAGCTCGGATGTCTATGTTAAAGAACTCCTGCATATAACCGATAATATGATGATTGAATCCATCATTGCCATAGGATATCCCGATGAGATTAAAAAAACTCATAAAAAAGATTCCTTACAATTCCATAAAGTTTCTTTTAACACCTACTGCCTAAAAGAATGAATGGAAATAAAAACTGAAATTCTCAAAATGATTCAGAAAAAGGAGAGCGACCTTCCAACTCTCTCGGTTGTCATTGACCGAATCATCAGCGTGGCATCCAACGAAAAAACAACCACAGAAAACCTTGCCGAGGTTATTTCCTACGACCAGGGAATGACCAATAAGCTTTTAAAACTTGCCAACTCCATTTATTATGCACAGAAAACAAAGGTTGAAACCATTAAAAGATCCATTACCGTCATCGGTTTTGATGAGATCATCGGCATTGCCCTTGGCATGGGGATACTTTCTTCCTTTACGGACAAATCAGGCTTAAGCTTAGACATGAAAGCGCTCTGGATTCACAATATCGGAGTGGCAACCGTTTCCAAGGAACTTGCGAAAAGGACGAATCCCGGGATTGCCAATCAGATTTTTATTCCAGCCCTTCTCCATGATATGGGGAAAGTTATATTTTCAATTTATTTTAAAGATGAATACAAAAAGGTGCGGCAGTATGCCGTGGAAAATAAAAAGCCCTTGTATTCTGCTGAAAATGCAATTTTCAAGCTGGATCACGCCATTTTGTCTGCTCTTTTAATGAAACGCTGGAATTTTCCCCAATCCATATTGTTCCCCTGCAGGTTCCACCACAACCCTGAATCTGCTCCGATTAAATTCAAACATCACTCTTTGATTATCAATCTTGCTGATTATCTCACCCAGAAAGCCGGTATCGGACATAGCGGAAATCCGGTTCCGGTAACGGTAAAAAACTCACTTAAGAAAATCGGTTTGAAGCCATCTGTCTTACCGCTTGTGATTGACCATTTAAGACAAAAAGAAAATGAAATCAAAGAATTCTTCAAAATCACAACTGGATCATGACCTTATTCAAATCTTTTTTAATTGCCTTTCCCCGGATGAGGCTTTGCATGCCTTGAAAAATTCATTGAGACTCTGCTCCAGAGTCTGAAATTCCATTGTATTGCAGACCTGGCACCTATTCTCCCCTCTTTGCTCAAATGCAGACAAAACATCAAGAACAGTCAGCGTCTCAATATCCTGTGCCGGTACATACCCGATTCTGTTTTTCATATTGGTTTCAAGCAGAATACTGCATTCCAGAAGCTTTTCCAGCAATGCTTTTGCAATTTTCAACGGAATTTTAATCTCAGATGCAATATCAGCGTCTGAAGCCGGGCTTTTCTTGTTTGCAAACCGGATGACACAAAGATGAACAATTCGTAAGACAAGTAGTTTTTCCAAACGGATACTGATCTTGTCATATTCGATATCAGAAGGTTCCAGGGCTTCTTCATTCTCCCATGAAAATGCAATTTCAGCTCCGAATAAAAAGATGGCCCAGGATGTCTGGAGCCAGACCAGAAACAACGGAAGGGCGGCAAAGCTGCCATAAATTGCATTGTAGCTAGAAACACCCACCTGAAACTTAAAATAGGCAATCTGAACAATTTGATATAGGGTACCGGAAATCAATCCGCCTGTGACTGCGGCTGAAATATTTATCTTTTTATTGGGAATAAAAAGATAAAAAAAGATAAACAGCAACCAGATCGTAAAAAAAGCAAAGACGTTAAAGCCCAGTGAAATCAATTTTTCAAAATTTTCAGACAGGTTCACATAGGCCAGAAACCTTGTGAGATAGGTGGTAATAAAAAGATTGGCACTGCTTGAAAAAATGACCAGAATACCTGCGGTGACCGAAATGGCAGCATAGTCTGTTAATTTTCGAATCAAGGAACGATCATCTGTAACACACCAGATTTTATTAAAGGCATTTTCAATATGTCCGATGAGTTTTATCAGGGAATAAAATAGCACGATGACGCCTAAAACAGCCACCATACCTCCTTTTGTTCTTTCCAGGAGGTTGTTTGAAAAAGAAAGAATATTCTGGATCACCTGTTCCTGACCGGAAAACAATTCAAGTATCCTGCGTTCAAGAAATTCCTTAAATCCGAATCCCTTTGCAATACCAAAGGCCATGGCCATGATGGGGACAATTGATAAAAGGGTGAACAGGGTTAAAGATGAGGCTTGAAGATCACACCGGTTTTTTCTGAATTCTTTAATTGCAGAGACAATGACTTTGAAAAACTGCTTAAAAGGCGAAAATATGCCTCTCTGGAAATAATGTATCACCATCTTCCATCTCCCCGGGACAGCCATTCTCTTAATTTGACGAGCCCTTCTTCTGTGGAAATTTCTGGATAATATCCCAAATCTTTCTTTGCTCTGGATATGTCAAACCAATGGGAGGTTGAAAGCTCTTTTGCTGCAAATCTTGTTATCGGAGGTTCTTTTTGAATGCCAAAAAATCGGTAAACAATTTCAAATAAAGAGCCGGCAATATAAGCTGTTTTTTCTGAAACATGTCCTTTTATGGGTGGCAAGCCGGCAGCCTCAAGAAAGGCATTGGCCATTTCCCACTTGGACATGGGTTTATCCTGGCTGACAAAATAAACATTCCCTGATAAAGAAGGGTTTGAAGCCAGTTTTTCAGAGGCCCACACATGGGCATCTGCCGCATTGTCCACATAAATCGTATCCACGAGATCATCCCTCCGTCCTACGCGTTTCAACCGGCCTGCTCTTTTTAAAATACCGGGAACCAGATGGTTGTCATGGGGACCCCAGATCAAATGAGGGCGGATAATGATGGTCTTCAATCCTTTCTTTGCAGCGTCCCGTATCAATTTTTCAGCCATTGCTTTGGTCTCCGGATAGGGGGCAAGATATTTTTCAGGATAAGGAACGCTCTCATCAACATTTTCCATATCGTTTTCATCAAATATCACACTTGGAGAACTGGTATATATCAATTGTCTGACATTATTTTCAAAACATGAGGTTATTACATTTTCAGTTCCTGTCACATTGGTCCTGAAATAATCATTAAAATCGCCCCAGATCCCGGGTTTTGCTGCAACGTGAAATACAGCATCAATGCCCTTGAAGGCATTGATGACGGGTGCTGCATCCGAAAGATCTCCCTGAATCTGTAAAACGCCCATATTGTCGAGGTCTTTATAAAAATTTCTTGAAAAAGAAGTGACTCTTATTTTCTTCATTAAGAGCTTTCTCACAATCGCTTTTCCTAGAAATCCCCCGCCACCTGTGACAAGTACATTTTTAATTTCCACCTTCCAACCTTATTCCTCAAATTTGAATCCATAATTTAAAGAATCTTTCCTTGACAAATACAATCCCATAAAGTAGAAAAAATAAAATTTAACTGGGCGGGAATAACTCAGTGGTAGAGTGCGACCTTGCCAAGGTCGAAGTCGCGGGTTCAACTCCCGTTTCCCGCTCCATTTTTTCCCGATACAATCTAAAAATCAATTATTTGACCGATCTTCTTCTCCAAGGCCACATGATAGATAGCCGATGATACAGTTAAATCAAACAGACCCATCCCTACGGATTTGAAAAAAATCGTTCTATTTTCAGCATATGTGTTTTTTTCAAAAAGACTTGAAAATTCTTTAATCTTTTCTCTTATTGCCGCCTGCTTTTTTAAGGGGGTGGCAATATCACCGGATTCTTTTATGGCAAAAAAGGTATCCACAAAAACTTCATCTGCGGATTCAATCACGGTATCAGGGAATTCCTGCATATCCGGCCGATAGGAGCCGATTGAAATAAAAGTCTTTCCCCTGATGTCTTCAGGTTCTGCATTAAACAAAGGAGTATGGCTGGTTGTGGCTGAGATGATCACCCCTGATTTCTCAACCAGTTCTTCAGCACTCTTTGCTATCACATATTCGACATCAAAAAACTCCTGTTTCAATTGCTTTATCATTTGCTCTGCCATTCCAGGATTCAAATCATAAAGATAAAGCGTCTGAATTCTGCGATTAAACAGGAGATAACGCGCCTGGCTCAGTCCTTGCGCACCTGCGCCCAGAACTCCGGCGGTCTTGATATTTTCCGGAGTAAGCAATTTCACCCCCAGACCACCGACCGCACCGGTTCTCTGTGCCGTAATGGCGGCGCCATCCATGACAGCCAAAGGCTGTCCTGAAATATTATCAGAGAGCACCATCACTCCATTCACAGCCGGTTGGCCGTGTTTCCCCGCTTCCGGAAAGACTGAAACTATCTTTGTTGCAAAATATTGCCCGGAAAAGCAGGGCATTAATAAAAGTGAATTTTGATTGTCTGATATATGCATTCTATCCGGCAGATGAAAATTCTTGCTCAACATAATTTCATAGGCCTTTTCAACAGATGCTTGAATAATATTCTGGTCCAGTTTCCGTATTTCGGATTTGTTTAGAAATAACATAAATACCCCTGTTTTTAATTGTTTTCACCCATCCCATACCACAGAAGAAGAATAATCTCAAAAAAAACTAAAAAATTCACCATTCATTTCTTTTACCAGGTATGATATTAGGATTCCAATTTTATTATCAGTCACTCTTCAAAAGGAAATTTTTATGGCTGGAAGCGAAACTGTATTATGTATAAAAAGAAATGTTCTGCCGAAATCCTGGGTACAACAAAGAAGTGTTGTTCCTCTGGGCATGGATGATTTTATCGAAAATTGTTCAGCAGCCGGGTTTGAATTTATAAACCGAAAAGATGCGGAAATGGACCCTGCATACAAACAGATTATTCCCTATATCATTCTTCAAACCAGGGACATGAAAAGAACCGCTGTATATAGTCGGCAAGGAAGCGAAAAACGGCTTCATGACCTATGGTCAGTAGGCATCGGTGGCCATATTAACCCCATTGACAGGGATAAACGGAATGCCTCTTTCCGACAAATCCTCATGGCCGGTATGGAAAGAGAATTAAATGAGGAGCTTATTCAAAAACCGGCCCATGAATTTCCAGACTTCATGGGCGTGATCAGTGAGGATATCACGGATGTCGGAAAAGTACATCTGGGGGCTGTTTTCAGAATACTTACAGAACACCCGGCAAAATACCTGGCCGGTCCGGAACTGTTTCAATTTACCTGGTCTGACACAGAATCCCTTGGCAATTTAAATATGGAATTGTGGTCAACACTGGCACTCAGCCTCTTATCCTATGGTTGACATTTAAGTGGTTGAGCATTTAAGATTTTCAGAACGATTGAATTCTTTTTTTTTAAGATTTTTGATCCCCGTGTAATTTTGCATAGGCTGATACCGTATTTGTCTGAAATTTTTCTCTGGGCAGTCCCTTTATGAAGATCTTTAAGAAGTTTCCACCTCAAAGAGATGTCATCAAGCTCTGCAGGGGTAAAAATATCTTCAAAAAAACAGTTTAAATCATCAAGATGATCAATTGAAAAAATGATACTTAATAATTCCGGATCAATTGTCATATGTCACCCTTTTCCCTTTTTATTTGCAGAAAAAGAATCTAATCATTTTCTGCAAATAATTGAACCTGGTAGGTTGAAACAATTAGATTGCCGGTTTTCCATTCATCAGGAGGCAACCCTGCCTTCATGCACAACTGTCTTAAAAAACTTTCCGGATTTTTCAACTGTTGCCAGACCTGGGGCAAAAAAGTGGCGCTACGGGAATTTTTCCTGATGATCACGCCGTCAATATCAGGTCTGATCTTGCTGATCAAATCTTTTCCATCTTTGTATTCAACCTTTTCCGGGCAGGTGAGAATGCTGACTTCAATTTTTGTATCCTTTAGCTCTTCCAAGGATAAGGGATTGAACCTTGTATCGTGAAAAGCAGCATGCTTTGCATTATCCATAACCCCTTCTGCTATGGATTTCACAGGTTCAATAATTCCGATGCACCCCTTAAGCTCCCCCTTTTTATGTAGGCTCACAAAGACACCACGGTTTTGCAGTAAAATATCTCTGAACGACTCCGGAATTATCGAAAGAAGCTCATCCTTATTTTTTTCAAACTCCTGAAGTATGCTTTTTCTGGCCAGCTTTAACAAAAGCCTGCCCCCATCTTTTGATATGCTTTTTTCCATGTTGCAGCCTCCAAAAAAACCAATGATTTACAATCAAATCAAATTTTCAAGCGCTGCATATCCTATGTTCAATGCATCTGCAACCGGTTTACACACAAGCTTATCTCCAATATAATTAATTCCTTTTGCAAATCCCTTGTCTTCACAAACAGATTTCCAGCCATTATCGGCAATTTTTAATGCATAGGGCAGTGTAGCATTTGTCAGCGCCATGGTCGATGTTAATGGAACAGCACCTGGCATATTGGCAACACTGTAATGGATAACGCCATCAATTTCATATACTGGATCACTATGCGTTGTGGGTCTGGATGTTTCAAAACATCCCCCTTGATCAATGGCCACATCAACAATGACAGACCCTTTTTTCATGGTTTTAAGCATGTCCCGGGTAATTAATTTCGGCGCTTTAGCACCGGCAACAAGAACTGCTCCGATAACCAGATCCGATGTCTTGACCAGTTCCCTGATTAATGCGGGAGATGACATTAATGACTGGCAGTTGGCCGGCATAACTTCAGAAAGATATCTAAGCCGATCAATATTCATATCCAGAATGGTTACAGAGGCTCCCATACCACAGGCAACCCTTGCTGCATGGATACCCACCACTCCTCCGCCAATAACCAGAACATTTGCAGATGGCGTCCCGGTTACCCCGCCCAGCAGCAACCCTCTTCCACCAAAGGTTCTTTCAAGATATTTTGCGCCCTGCTGGGTAGCCAGTCTTCCCGCGACTTCGCTCATGGGCGCAAGCAAGGGCAATCCACCTCTCCGGTCTTCAATGGTTTCATAGGCAATGCCGATGGACCCTGTCTTTAAAAGAGCAAGGGTGAGATCTTTATCAGCAGCCAGATGAAGATATGTAAAAACGATCTGCCCTTTTTTTATCATGGCGAATTCTGATGACTGGGGCTCTTTTACATGCATGACCATATCAGAAATGTCATAAACGTCTTTTGCAGTATCAAGAATGGTTGCCCCGGCTTCAACATACTGTGCATCTTCAAAGCCGGAACCCACACCGGCATTTTTTTCAACATAAACCGTATGCCCTCTTCTCTTCATCATATCAACGCCGGATGGCGTCATGCATACTCGATTTTCCTGGGGTTTGATTTCTTTAAGAATTCCTACTATCATGGTCTTTGCTCCTCAATTTAATGGTGTAAAAATATTTAAAACCAACTGATTCTTTGTTTATTCGTTGATATTATTTTTCAAATATCTTGCCACAGGAGTAACCCCTTTTATTCAGGGAAACGCCTATTTATTGCTTCAAATTCCTCTATATAGAAAAGAAATATTTCTGTGAGTGTTTCGTCAAAATGGCTTCCGGATTCTTTTTCAAAGAGATCCACAATCTGATTTAAATTCCATGGGTTTTTATAGCATCGTTTGTGGCTCAGCGCATCGAACACATCAGCGATGGCGGCAATCCTGCCATAAATATGAATATCCTCGCCAAAAAGCCCCTGGGGATAGCCTGAGCCATCCCATTTCTCATGGTGTTGCAACGCGACAATCGCGGCGGTCTTCATGATGGACCGATTGGATTTTTTCAGAATCTCATACCCGGTGCGTGCATGCTTCTTAATGACTTCAAACTCCGCGTCGGTCAATTTCCCCGGCTTGTTTAAAACAGCTTCCGGAACACCAATCTTACCCACATCATGCATGGGCGTGGCAAGCCTTAACAAATCACATGTTTTTTCATCCATTCCATTTTTCTTTGCCAGTAAATAGCAGATCTCGGCCACACGGGTTACATGGTTGGCTGTCTCCTGTGAACGGGTTTCAACAATTTCCCCCAGGGTAAGGATGACTTCTTTTTGTGTATTGATGATTTCCCGGGCAAGGCTGATATTATCAAAACCAATGGCAATATTAGTCGCATAGATTCTGATAAGCTTCTTTTCAATATCAGACAAACGATCCCATCCGCTTAAATACAAAACACTCCCAAATCCTTCCATGGTTTTAAACACGCCGACATACTCATCATCGGACAAGCGTTCCCCTCCGATATTTTCAAATCTTTGATAATTTTCAATCAGAAATCGAGGCATGGAATCCTCCAGCAGGCTTCCGATCCTGTCTTTATACCGGCCGCTTCCCGCCATCAGAATCATTCTGCTGTTCGGCATCCCGATCAAATATGCACATTCAACGCCTGAATTCACATCAATCTGCAAAATCTCAAACAATTGAAGCAGAACATTTTTGCCGAATTCAGAAAAGGACTGATTTTTAAATACTTCTGCCGAAGAACGGATGACCCGCTCAAGCCCTTCATTGTTTTTCTCGATTGCTTTGAGATTTCCATAAGCTCTTAGGCAGGCGGTGACCGTAGTAAAAAGCTTCTGAGCAGTAAACTCGGGTTTTGTTTTATAGTCGCTGATATCGTATTTTCTTATCACTTCCTGCTCAGGCGCTTTTCCCGGCTGACCCGTCCGCAGAACAATCCGGACAGATGAATTCTTAAGATCCTTTCTGATATATTCAACAAGACAAAGCCCTGTATCATCCCTTTCCATGACCACATCCAGCAGGATGAACGCTATATCCCCATGCACTTTGAAAATTGATTTTACATCGTCTGCAGAAAAGGCATTTAAAAGTTCAAGTCCCCTGTTTTCAAAACTATATCCCCGGAGGGTGATCCTGGTAATTTCATGGACATCTTTCTCATCATCGACAATCAGAATTTTCCAGGGTTTTTCTTTATGGGCAGGACCTGCATCCGCAACTGAAATGTCTTCGTCGGCAAAAACCAGGCGATCTTCCAATTTTTCCTTTGATTGAAACGACATACCCTATCATCCTTTGTTCTGTTTAAAATAAACATCGACAAGATCTTGTGCCAGCCCGATATAGGTTTCAGGAGTCAAGGCTTTCATGCGGCTTTTAAAATTTTCAGGTATTTTTTCAAGTTTGTCAACAAAACCATGGAGGTCTTCTCTGGTGATTCTCTGCCCACGGGTCAGGTCCTTAAGCCTTTCATAGGGATTCTCTTCACCAAACACCCGCATGGCTGTCTGAAAAGGTTCGGCAAGAAGTTCAGGGTTATTTTCCAGATCCTTTAATATCATGTCTCTATCCAGCTCAAGCTTGCCGAGTCCCTTTAATGCATTTTTGATACCGATCACAAAATATCCAAAGACCGATCCCAGGCTCCGTAAAACCGTACTGTCACTCAGGTCCCTTTGAAATCTTGATTTCTGAAGTTTGACCGAGAGATGTTCCATTAAGGATATGGCCATGCCCATATTCCCTTCGCTGTTTTCAAAATCAATGGGATTTACCTTATGGGGCATGGTGGATGATCCGGTCTCCCCTTTTTTGATTCTCTGTTTAAAATACCCGAGACTGATATATCCCCACATATCCCGGTCAAAATCAATCATTGTTGCCGCAACCCTGACCATGGCATGCAGAATAAAAGCAATGGAGTGATTGGGATTCACCTGGGTTGTAAAAAGAACGGGTTCAAGCTGTAAATGATTCAAAATAAATCGTTGCGACGCTTCAATCCAGTTAATTTCCGGATATACAAAATGATGTGCATTGTAATTGCCTGTGGCACCGTTCATCTTTGCCTGGATTTGTTTTTGATCTAGAATATCGGCTTCCTGCCGGATTCTCCAGGCGAAATTGATAAATTCCTTCCCGACTGTTGTGGGAGTGGCCGGCTGGCCATGGGTTCTTGACATCATGGGAACCGATTTATATTGCAAGGCCTTCTGTTCCAGATCCGAAATAAGCTGTCTCAGCAGAACAACAGCTTGAGCCTTCCCTTTTTTCACCATCAATGCATAGGATATATTATTGATATCATCGGATGTACATGCAAAATGAACCCATTCCTTAATTTCCGAAAGTCCTATCTCATCAAGTCTGTCTTTGATAAAATATTCAACTGCCTTGACATCATGATTTGTCTTCTTCTCGATTTTTTTAACCTTTTGGGCATCCTTTGTGCTGAATTGCTCTGAGATTTGATTGAGCTTGTCCATATAAAACTTTTCAGCTTTAAAAAGCTTTAAATCAGTCAATACAAATTTGAGCCATTCAATTTCGACAAACACCCGTTGTTTGATTAATCCGTATTCAGAAAAAATTTCAGCCATTTCAGTGATTAAGGCCGCATATCTTCCGTCCAGGGCTGTCAGAGAAGTTATCATGGTTTCCTGCTCCGTCATTAACATCAATTCGTTAGAATGATCTGACTTTTTAAATATTAAAGGAATTGCCTTTCATTGTCATATTTCTTAGTTTAATAGCAGATAATCGGAAAATTAACAATCCAAAACAAAGGCAGCGACTATGGATCATAGCACGGTATGGCTGTTTTTTATCCGACAATCCTTGATTCCGGCTCGATAAAAATGTAAAAGATCAGACATAAAAAAACAAACTTCAAAAGGAGATGCACAAATTGGTATTCAACCTGTTTAAGAAAAAAGATCCTGAAAAAAAAGAACAGGGAACAGGACTCTTAACAAAACTGAAAAGCGGATTATCAAAAACAAGACAATTGTTAACAACGGATATCAATAAGCTTTTTGTTTCCGGCAAAGCAATAAACGACGCTCTTTTTGAAGAATTGGAAGAATTATTGATCACATCAGACCTTGGACTGGAAACCACCATGGAAATGATGGGGCGGATCAGAAAAAAAGCAAAAAAACTATCCACTGCAGATGAACTGAAACAGGTGCTCAAAGATGAATTAATCGCCTTGTTTCCGGTCGATTCCGAACCACCTGAAACCCATGTTAAAAAACCCCATGTCATCATGGTGGTGGGTGTCAATGGAACCGGCAAAACCACGACCATTGGAAAACTTGCCATGAAATTCACTTCTGAAGGGAAAAAAGTCCTTATTGCAGCGGCGGACACTTTCAGGGCTGCAGCCGTTGAACAGCTTGAAATCTGGGCACACCGGGCCAATGCCGGTATCATCAAACATAAGGAAGGGGCAGACCCTGCTGCCGTTGCCTATGACTGCATGGAAGCCGCCATGGCAAGGGGTGTGGATATCGTGTTAATTGATACCGCAGGCAGGCTTCAAACACAGAAAAACCTCATGGAAGAACTTAAAAAGATAAAGCGGTCCGTCAACAAAAAACTGGCCGGGGCTCCCCATGATGTATTGATGATTCTGGATGCAACAACCGGACAGAATGCCATTTCCCAGGCCAGACTTTTCAACGAAGCCGTGGAGATAACTCAGATTGCCCTGACCAAGCTTGATGGAACGGCAAAGGGCGGCATTGTTGCCGCCATCGCCGGCAACATGAAACTGCCCATCCGATATATCGGTGTCGGAGAACAGATTGATGACCTTCAGGATTTTAACCCAACCCTTTTTATTAATGCCTTGTTTGATTAATCATGTCATTAGAATTTTTTGCCGTATTTGGAATTGAAAATTATTTGGGATTTATTGCATCGGCAATCGTCCTGAATCTCACACCCGGTATAGATACAATTTTTATCCTGACCCGAAGTGTTTCCCAGGGAAGACGTGCAGGGCTTGTCTCTGTGGCCGGAATCATGTCCGGTTGCATTATCCATGTCCTGTGTGCCGCCTTTGGGCTGTCCCTGATTCTATCCACCTCAGTCCTTGTTTTTTCTCTTATCAAATGGGCGGGTGCAGGATATCTTGTTTACCTTGGGACCAGGATGATTTTTTGCCGCCATTCATCCTTTGCTCCTCTCCTGCTTTCCCATACATCCCCGGATCTGTTTAAAATTTATAAACAAGGCATACTGACCAATGTTCTGAATCCCAAAGTCGGGCTTTTTTTCCTTTCATTTCTTCCCCAGTTTATCAACCCGGATCAGGTTTACGGGGCAATTCCCTTTCTGATTCTGGGGATGACCTTTCTTACAACCGGAACTCTCTGGTGCCTTTTTTTAACTCTGGCGGCCGCTTCCATGACCCATGCCTTAAGGCATCATCCAATGGCTGAAACCCTGTTCCAAAAACTCTCCGGGCTTATTTTTATCGGATTCGGATTAAAACTTGCTTTTGACAGGCAATAGTTCATAATTAAATATATTTTTCATCCTTTGTTTCATGGGGTTGTCTTATGGGCGGACATATTACGATTTCCATCTGGCTGTTCATCTTTCTTATCTTTGTTTCCGCCATCGCCCTCATGGATCGGATTCTGATCCCCAGTACCCGGTGGCTGCTGCGAAGGCGTATCAATCAGGTCATTGAAGAAATCGGAACCCGGCTTGATATCGAAATCCGCCCTTTCCAGTTAACCAAACGGCAGGTCCTGATCGACCGTTTGTCCTATGATCCTGCGGTCATTGAGGCCATCAAGGCCTATGCAAAAGAAAAAGACATGCCCCTTGAAATGGTTCAAAAAAAGGTGACAACCTATGCAAAGGAAATTGTTCCCTCCTTTAATGCCTATTTTTATTTCAGGATCGGATATTATATTGCAAAAAAAATTGCCAGGCTTTTATACCGGGTTCGCGTAGGAATCGTTGAAGACCATCAATATAAAAAGATAGACCCGGACTCTACGGTTGTCTTCATTATGAACCACCGTTCCAATATGGATTATATTCTTGTGGCATTTCTTGCAGCAGAAAGAACGACCTTGTCCTATGCTGTCGGGGAATGGGCAAAAATATGGCCGCTTCACATGCTGTTCCGTTTCATGGGCGCCTTTTTTGTCAGAAGAAATTCGGGAAATCAATTATACAGGAGAGTCCTTGAAAGATATATCCACATGTCCACACAGCAGGGCGTCTGCCAGGCGGTGTTCCTTGAAGGGAATCTGAGCAGAAATGGAAAATTACAGGGACCCAGACTCGGATTGATTGATTATATGCTGCGCAGTTTCGATCCTGAAAAAGACCGGGATGTGATTTTTATTCCCGTGGGGATCAACTATGACAGAACAATTGAAGACCGTAGTCTTTTAAGATCCTTAAATACAGATTCCAAAAAAAAGGGACTTTTTTATATCTTTTGGACAACCCTTGGCTTTATTGTCAGAAATATCACCCAGATGGTGCTTTCAAAATGGCACCGTTTTGGCTATGCCTGTGTGAACTTTGGAAAACCCATATCCGCTAAAACCTATTCACGTCAGAACAATATCCTGTTTAAAAATCTTCAACGGGATCAAAGATTTCCGGAAATCAAAAAATTATGCGATCACCTCATGGCAAGCATTTCCGATGTTGTCCCCATTGTCCCGGTCTCCCTTGTCTCAACGGTTTTCATGGAAAGCCGGGATAAAAAGCTCACTCTTTCGGATATAGAGCATGAATGTGAATCTGTTTTATTAAAAATCAAAGAAAACGGAGCCCCGGTTCTTGAAACTGCCCACAGCACCAAAAAACATGTCATTACCGAAGCAATTTCTTTAATGTTACTTCGGAACATGATAAAAGAAGAAAACGGCCTTTTTTTTCCCAACGAATCAGGGATCGGCCTTTTAGAATACTATGCCAATTCCATCAACCACTGGTTATAGGTGATAAAATGAAATTTTCCCGCAAAGAAATACATGACCTGTTAAAGGACTGGTATCTGGCATGGGAAAAACATGACCTGGATAAGGTCATGCCCTTTTTCCACGAAGATATTTTTTTTGAGAACTGGACCGGGGCCTATGTCAAAGGCCGGGAAGCCTTGAGAGAAGCCTGGACACCCTGGTTTAAAAACCACGGCGATTTCCGATTTCTTGAAGCGGAAACCTTTATTGATGAAAAGCTTCAAAAAGCCCTGTACCGATGGGTTCTTGAATGGCCCTCAACCGAGCCGGGCCATGAAGACAAACTGGAAGTCAGAAAAGGGGTGGATATCCTTCATTTCAAGGACGGCAAAATCATCAACAAACTGACCTATACCAAGACGGCCATTGAGATCGACAACAAACGGTATTTCCTGCATTTATAGCCAGGCCGTCTAAACGATGAAGATTCAATCTTCTGTTTTACAAGGCCTTGTCAGCTCTGCCGGACCATTGCCAGAAATTCAGTTTCATCCAAGATCCTGACTCCGGCCTTTCTCGCTTTATCCAGCTTGCTTCCGGCATCTGCCCCTGCAATCAGAAAATCGGTTTTTGCGCTGACGCTTGATGTGACCACTGCGCCGGTCGCCTCAAGCATGGCCTGGGCCTCACTGCGGGCCATGGCGGCCAGGGTGCCGGTCAGAACCACCCGCTTCTGGTAAAAGGGAGAATCAAGGGGTTCAGGGGACTGGGGCCGGTCGTTTTGGATCTCCACCCCTGCCTCCAACAATTGCCGGATAACGGCTTGATTTTCTGCATTGGAAAAAAACCCGTGCACGGCAGAGGCGGTTTCAGGGCCGATTCCATGGATGCTTTCAAGATCTGTGACAGAGGCTGCCATGATATCATCAAGGGATGAGAATTGCTGTGAAATCAATTTGGCTGAATTCTCACCGGTATGCTGGATTCCAAGGGCATAAAGAAAGCGTGGAAGACTAATCTTTTTCGATTTTTCAATGGCCTCCGTCAGATTCGCAGCGGATTTTTCAGCCTGTCTCTCAAGACCGGAAAGCTTTTCTTTTTCAAGGGTAAATACATCAACAAAGGACCGGATCATGCCCTCTTCCACCAACTGGTCCACAATTTTTCTTCCAAGACCTTCCATGTCAAAGGCTTTTTTGGAAACAAAATGCCGGATTCTTTCTTTGAACTGGGCCTGACAGGAAGCATTCACGCATTTATTGACCCAGGACCGGTCGAGTTTTAATTTTTCAATCCTGCTCATGCAGACAGGACACTGTAAAGGCATTTCAAAGGGGATTTCCGTTCCTTTTCTTTCAGTTTCAAAAATTTTTACAATTTTTGGGATCACATCCCCGGCCCTCTTCACAAGGGCCTTGTCCCCGATGCGTATATCTTTTCTCCGGATTTCATCTTCATTGTGCAGGGTTGCCCGTGAAACCATGGCACCGCCGATGTTGACAGGTTCCAGAATGGCCACCGGCGTTAAAACACCGGTGCGGCCCACCTGGACCACAATATCTTTAATCGTGGTGGTCTTTTCCTGGGCTGAAAATTTATAGGCAACGGCCCATCTGGGACTTTTGATTTTCTCACCCAATTGCCGCTGAAGCGCTATATCATCCACCTTGATGACCATTCCGTCTATTTCATAGGGAAGTCCTTCCCTTAAGGCTTCAAATTCCTTGTAAGCAGATAAAATCCCGGCAATGGACAATCCGGTTCCGATATTCGGATTTACCGGGAATCCAAACCCTTGAAGAATTTCCAGCATCGCAGAATGGCTCTTGAACTCAAGGCCCTTAACAAGACCTGTTCCATAGACAAAAATATCCAGGGGTCTTTTGGCTGTGGCTTTTGAATCCAGTTGCCGCAGGGACCCGGCCGCAGCATTTCTTGGATTGGCAAAAATGCTTTCCCCGTTTTCCAGGCGGGTCTGGTTCAATTTTTCAAAATCAGATTTCCGGATTATGACCTCGCCCCGAACTTCTAAAAGGGCCGGGGCCTTCAATTTATCTTCTTTTAATTTTAAGGGAACGGATCGGATGGTTCTGGCATTCTGGGTGATCACTTCTCCGGTGACTCCGTCGCCCCGTGTGGCTGCCCGGACAAGGGTTCCGTTTTCATACCGCAATTCCACAGCCACGCCGTCCAGCTTTGGCTCTGCAATATAGATGCCCTCCTGGCCGGTGAGCCGGAGGATTCTTTTGTGAAACTCAAGAACATCCTGGTCGTTGAATGCATTATCAAGGCTCAGCATGGGAACGGAATGGACGGCTTTTTCAAAGGATTCCAGAGGGGGCGCCCCGACTCTTTTTGTGGGAGAGTCCGGAACAGACAATTCCGGAAATTCTTCTTCAATTTCCATGAGCCTTTTCAGCATCCCGTCATATTCAGCATCGGAAATGATGGGATCATCCAGTACATGATACCGATAACTGTGTTCGGTCAATGACCTTTGAAGACTTAACGCCTCTTTTTGTATTCCCTCATTCATTTTCACACAATACCTCTGAAAATTCCATCATTGCCTTGCATGCAGCTTTTCTCGCCTGTTTAAAGGTTTTGTTCCTGAATCCGGGGTCCCAGACCCTGGATGCCACGCTGTCTGAAACCACCAGAAGAGCTGCCAGGCTTACTTTACGGTATTCGGCCACGGAAAAAAGGGCTGAACATTCCATTTCAACGGCCGAGGCTCCGAGGCTTCTGAAAAATTCAACTTTTTTTTGTGTTTCTCTGTAAATGGCATCTGTTGTCCAGATCCCTGCTTTTTCATGGGCTATCCCTGAAGAAGTGAGATAATCCGACAACTGCTCAAGCAATTTTAAATCCGGAACTGATACCGGCAGGGCATCATCCAGGTTTTTATAGTTTCTGGAAGTTCCTTCATCCACAATGGCCCGGGTAGGCAGGACAATATCACCGACAGTCAGCTCATCCGTAACCGCACCGCACCACCCCACAACCAAAATCTTCTTTGCTCCCCTCGCGATCAGAGATTCAAGCAGCATGGCTGCATAGGGTGCTCCCATAAAAGGGCCGGCAACAGAAATACCCTTATCACGGTTAAGCTGTGTGATAAGGGTACTGTTAAAAAACGGTACAGTCACGGGATTGTCTATGGCAGCAGTGATGAGTTTCATATCCGGCCCACAGCTTACCAATACCGCCACAGGACCGATTTCCGGGGCCCGTCTCGCTCCCAGAGGAGGAATAATGGAGTCGTTACTCAGGTCCGACCAGGTCGGATAATTCATCCTTTACCTCATCAATAATCTCATGCAGCCACATCACGTCTTCAACGGAAAGCCTTCCTGCCTTTGCCGGGGCCCTGTCTGTTCCATCCTTCTTTTTCAGCATCCTGGGGCCCAGTTGAAGCTTTGGCTCCCCTTCTCCATACTGATAAATTGAAACCAGAAGCCCGGTTTCTTCATTCTTCCATTCCTTGATTTTTTTATCCTTATCAGGATCATATCCAGCC
Organism: Desulfobacterales bacterium; assembly: GCA_031395015.1. Lineage (GTDB taxonomy): Bacteria > Desulfobacterota > Desulfobacteria > Desulfobacterales > Desulfobacteraceae > Desulfobacula. Next base: position 24,865 of record JANNUH010000129.1, read on the forward strand.
ATCGATGTATTCCTTTCTTAAGTCTTTAATATCTATATCATTGAAAAATCCGCAATACCCTTGAACAACCCTGATACAGAGGACAACAGGGCAATCCGGTTCTTCCGGATGCGTTCATCTTCCGCCATGACCATGACACCCACAAAAAAGGCATCCACAAAGGGTCTCAACGTGGCAATGGCAGAAAGCGAACTCTCATAATTGCCTGCCTTTATCAAGGTTTCCACCTTTTGCCGGACTTCATTGACGGCCGTGCACAAAAGTCCTTCGGAAGGATCCTGAAAAAGGGTTTCATCCACAGACACTCCTGTTGAACTCTCTGCTTTTCTGATAATATTTTCCACCCGCTTAAATGTAATGGAAAGGGGTTCAAAATCAGGTTCTTTTCTTAATGAATCAAGGGCCTTCACCCTTGAGACAACATCTGGAATATTATCAAAAGACGCCCACAATGCAGAATTGACCGCTTCTTTTGAAAATCCCATATCCGTTAGAATATTAATCACCCTGTTTTGCAAAAACTCTTTGACCTTAAGGGCTGCCTCCTGTTTTTGCCGAGAATCAGCCATAAAGGGTTCAAGGCCTTTTTCAATCATGGACAAAAGGGGAAAGACGAGATTTTCCTCGATCATGATCTGGATAATACCGATGCCCTGGCGCCTCAACGCATAGGGATCAGCACCGCCGGTGGGGATGAGGTCCACACTGAAACACCCGCAGAGGGTGTCAAGTTTGTCTGCAATGGCAAGAAGGGAAGCACAGGGATTTTCAGGCAGTTTTCCACCCGAATAAACAGGTCTGTAATGCTGTTCAATGGCATGGGCAATATCTTTTTTTTCTCCTGCTTTGAGAGCATAGGCCCTGCCGATAATTCCCTGGAGCTTTGTAAATTCAATCACCACATGGCTGACGAGATCAGCCTTGCACAGACGGGCAGCCCTTGCAACATCCCGGGCTAAAATTTCCTTGTCCGGGTAGGATGATATTCCGGCCAGATATCCGGCAAGCTTGCCGATTCTGAGGGTCTTTTCATATACTGTTCCTAGTTTTTCATGAAAGGTAACGGTTTTCAATTTTTCGGCAAACTCATCCAAAGAAGACTGAAGATCTGTTCTGTAAAAAAACTTTGCATCGGACAGTCGTGCCCGCAGCACTTTTTCATGCCCTTTTGCCACAAGCTTCATATCCTTGGCACGGGTGTTGTTAACCGCGATGAATTTAGGTAAAAGCTTACCCTTTTCATCAATCAGGGCAAAATATTTCTGATGTTCTCTCATGGCCGTGATCAGAACTTCATCCGGCACTTCAAGAAATTCTTCATCAAAGGTCCCGACAATCGGGAAGGGATATTCCACAAGGTTTGTAACCGTATTGACCAGTTCTTCATCCTCAAGAATTTTTGCATGATGTTCTTTTGCACAGGATTTAATGGCCTTGACCAGCTCTGCCTTTCTTTTTTCAATATCCGGAATGACCCCGGCAGCTTCAGCAATTTCAATATATTTTTCAGCCGAAATCACCTTGTATTTTCCCGGCGACATGAATTGATGCCCGAAAATATAGGATGAGGATTTTATATTCCCCACTTTGAATTCAAGAATTTTGCTTCCCAGAAGACCGACAAGGGAAATGATGGGTCTTGCAAAACTAATGGAAAGATCACCCCATCTCATGCTTTTTGGAAATGGGATGGACAAGATTTCTTTTGGTAGAAGGCTTTCAAGAATCAAAACGGCAGATTCACATTTTTCTTCGATCACTGCGGTCAGATATCTTCCCTTGGGTGTATCTTCCACCCGGATATCCTGAAGGTTCACCCCTGCCTTGGATGCAAATTTTTGTGCAGCAACCGTGGGCTTTCCATTTTCATCAAATCCCACTCTCTCCGGCGGGCCGGAGATGGTTGAAGTGTTTGTCATCTGCATATCCCCGACCGCTTCAATCATCAATGCCAGACGCCGGGGAGTTCCGAAAACCTGTGCCTCCCCATGTTCAATCCTGTTTTTGTCCAAGGCAAGAAGAATATTGTCTTTAAAAGCATTCAGCGCCGGTATGATATAACCGGCCGGGATTTCTTCGCAGCCGATTTCAATTAAAAGCGTATTCATTTTATTCTTTCCCTCCCCTTTTCAAAAGCGGATATCCCATGGCTTCTCTCTGGGCCACATAGGTACTGGCGCAGGCCCTGGCAATATCTCTGATCCGCTTGATATAGCCGGTACGTTCCGTGACGCTGATGGCGCCTCTTGCATCCAGAAGATTAAAGGTGTGGGAGCATTTCAGGCAGAATTCATAGGCCGGGATCACAAGGCCCTGCTTGATAATCCGGTGAGCTTCAGTTTCATATTTTTTAAAGAGATCAAAGAGAAGATCCACGTCGGCTATTTCAAAATTATAGGTGGACTGTTCCACTTCCTGCTGGTGATATACATCCCGATACGTGATCTCATTGTTCCATTTCAGATCATATACATTATCCACGCCCTGGAGATACATGCAGATCCGTTCAAGGCCATAGGTCAGTTCAACGGAAACCGGTTTGACTTCCATGCTGCCGGTCATCTGGAAATAGGTGAACTGGGTGACTTCCATGCCATCCAGCCAGACTTCCCAGCCAAGCCCTGAAGCGCCAAGGGTTGGGGATTCCCAGTCATCCTCCACAAACCGGATATCATGTTCAAGAGGGTCAACACCAAGAATTCTCATGGAATCGAGATATAACTGCTGAACATCCGGCGGAGAAGGTTTCAGGAGAACCTGGTATTGATAATAATGCTGAAGCCGGTTGGGATTTTCACCATATCGGCCGTCGGTGGGTCGTCTTGACGGCTGAACATAGGCAACTTTCCATGGCTCCGGCCCCAGGGCCCGTAAAAGTGTTGTCGGATGAAAGGTCCCTGCCCCCACTTCCATGTCATAGGACTGGATGAGAACACATCCCTTCTGTGCCCAGTAATTGTTCAAATTTAATATGACGTCTTGAAAATTCATTTTACTCCACTTCTTCAATAATTATTGATGATCAATGTATAATGATACCTTTATTATCAATTTTTGCGTCAAGAATTCCTGCGCCTTCAACCGCCACAAGAATATCCTGCCACTTTTGTTTCAACAGATCAATGGCTTCTTTCTCACCCATGGCCCAAAGGCATCCGCCTCCCCCTGCCCCGGTAAATCTTGCACCGCAATTGCAGTTGATAGCACTTTCAAACAATATTTCCCCGGTATTGTCAAGCACATCAGGCGTCATTTCAAGTCTTAATTTTGTCTCCTGATTCATAAGACCCGCCGCCAGCCTGTAGTTTTTCTCTTTTACACACAATGAAAATTCTTTTGTCAAATCCGCAATTTTTTCAAATATCATCCTTGTTTCACCCCGGAGAAACGAGTCGACCCATTGTTTGTTAATATCCTTTGAAACATGGGGGATTCCGCAATAGGCCACGAGGATATGGGAGTTAAAGGATTCGATATCATTATCATGCTCAAAGATTTTTTTTTGTCTGAACATGGGCCCTATCTTGCCCATCTTCCATAACCATTGATTCACGCCGCCAAAGGCTGCAGCCAGTTGATCCTGCATACCGCAGGGAACACCGGCAACACCGGCTTCAATATAATGGGCCAGCCAGGCCACATGGGAAGGATCGATTTTTTTTCCCTTAAGGTGATAAAATGCCGAAACCATGGCCACGGCCGCAGCAGAGGAGCCGCCAAGGGCGCTTCTGGGAGGGGAAGCCGATTCAATATGGATATGAACGCCGTGGGCATCAAAATATTTTGCCACGGCAAACATAAGCCCCATGGGATGTGAAAAAGGTGCTTCATCTTTTTTGAAAACTGCGGTTTCAAATCCTTTTGAAGATACCTTGACATATCCTTTTTCAAAGGAAGAAAGCGTGACCCTGGTTCTCAGATCCAGGGCAATATTAAAGGTGCCGGGAGACAGCGACATCATGGAAAGATAAAAGGTGCTGATGTCCAGTGTGCCCCCGAGATCCACCCTGCAGGGAACGGATATCTGTATGGATTTTTCTTCCAGTTTTTTCTCTGATTTCATTTTTTTTCCTGCCTCAACCGTTTCAGGAATTGAAGACTTTTAAATTCTCTTCCCATATGAAACGGGATAAAGGATTCCAGAAGAATCTCTCCTTCTTTGATGGCCATTCCTGAAAATTTTATTCTGTCCACCCGGTCATTTTTATTGATCCAGAAAAGCTGTTTCAAAGTCCCCTTGGAAACTGTCCGGCCATGTTTTGACTGTCCTCTGGCACAGTTTCGGCAACAGTTTTGGCAAATGATCCGGCCTTCTTTAAAATCAAACAGCACTTTGCTCTCTTCAATCTCGTCAACAGGGGTTTTGCAGCGGCCACAGGATTCAATATTAGGCTCGAACCCCGACAATCCCATGAACCGGATCTGGAAAAGAAGATGGATCACTTCTCCTGATATGATCCCGGCATTCAACGCATCAAGGGAAAAGAAAAGGAGGTCATAGATCTCCGGCTGCGGTTTTTCTTCCTCCAGCCAGAAATGGATCAGTTCCACCCAGAAACTGGCATAGGTGGTTTTGAATACATCATATCGTATATTCCCGAACCCATCCTCGAGATCAGCCTGTAAAAGAATCGTCAGCCCGTCTTTTTTCTTTTTCGGATAGGTGCAGTGGATCTGGTTGACGGAGAAAAGGTCCAGGGCGCCGGTAAACCGTTTGACACTCTTTTTTGCATTTTTTGCAATAACTGAAACCTTTCCCTTGGATTTTGTCAGAAAACTGATAATGAAATCATGGTCCCCATATTCGATTTTCCTTAACAATATGGCATCTGTGCTGAAACCCGGCATATTCAGATTAAACAAACCAGTTAATCAAGGCAAAATTTTAATGTGCGCTTTTTTCTTCAATGACCCAAGCCAGGTCTCAAATTTTTCCCCGACCTGCTCGCGGTAAAGGTTTTCCTGAATTTCATCCCTTGCCTGGTCAAAGGTTTTAGTATCCCCATGCTCAATGTCAACTACAAAAAAAATCTGGAATCCCTGGGCGGTTTGAATCACAGCCGAGTGTTCCCCTTTTTTCAATGAAGCGATACTGTCCTTGATCCCCGTTGAAAAACTGGCAATGTCAAAGGCCCCAAGGTCCCCGCCATCCGATGCATTGGAGGCCATGGAATATTGTTTTGCAAGCCCTGAGAAATCTTCTTTGTTATCGAGTTTGAGTTTTACCTCATCGATTTTTCCTTTATCCTGCATGAGGATATTTCGTAAATGGTATTTTTTGTTGTCTGCATATTTTTCAGCATTGGCTTCATATTGTTTTTTGATCTCGGCCTCGGTGATGACCACTTTGGATTTTACAGCATAATTAATCAAACGGGCCTGTAAAATCTGTTTTTTCAAGGAATCGCGGTATTCCTTAAATGTCAATCCTTCATGCCCGATGGCTTTTTCAAGGGCTTCTTTGCTCAAGGATTTGATTTTTTTAACATTTTCAATGGCACCATCAATTTCCGCCTCGGAAACTTCAATATTATATTTCTTGGCTTCCTGTTGGGTCAAAGATTGGTCGATCAATGATTCCATCATTTTCTTGTTTAATTCATCCATGAGTATCTTTTTCTTTTCATCGGAATTTTCAGAAGAATCAATATTTTTTCTATATCGGTCTGTTTCCTTATTCAATTGCGCCAAGGTAATGATATCATTGTCCACAATGGCCACAATCCGGTCTACCGTCTCTGCCGACAAAGCCGGGCCATTGCTCAGCCCCATCAGGATCAAAGAATAAAAAAGCCATTTAGTTGTTTTTTTCATTTTTACTTCCCCCATTTTCCATATCAATTAACAAAGATTTAAGCTTTTCCTTATTGATTTCAATCGGATATTTCAGCTCAAGTCCTTTAAGCCATGCTTCATAGACGTCCTCAGTCTTTTGCATGCGAAGCACTGAAACCAGTTCGTTTTCATCGATTATTTTTTTTGATTCCTTGTTTTTATTTTTAGGACCCTCTTTTTCTTCCATATTATATTTACCGTAGAATTCAACCAGTTCCTCCGATGTAATTTCAATCTTGCTTTTTATCTCCTGATCAATCAGCTTATCAATAATCAAATTTGTCTTTAGGCGTTTTTTCCATAAAGGATAGGATATGGCATTTTCCAGCAGGATCTTGTCAAAACTGTTTTCAGGATAATCCTTTTTAAATTCAACTTCTGCAGCACTAACCTCTTCTTTTGTCACATTCACGCCTTGATCAACGGCTGCACTGAGAAGAAGGGTCTCTTCGGAAAGCATATTGACAAGCTGAATCACCATGTCATTGTATTCTGCCGGATTTTCGCTGATATTATAAGGATAGGCTGCTTTTTTCAGATCAAGCTCATCCAGAAAATCCGATTCTGAAATGATGATCAAAGGAGTTTTGAGAAGAAACACCACCGGCTTTTCTTTTTCAGGTTCACCACAACCCAGGCAACAGAGCATGAATGACAAGAGAATGAACAAAAAACCAATTTTTTTAATCAACCCCATCAAATTTTACCCCAATTCCGATTTAGCCATTGGAAACCCTCATTTTCCAAAAGTCCGTTAGTTTAGCACCGGATAACGCTTTGTGCAAGACAAATCAAGCCGTTGCAATATGATATAAGACACTGGAATCAATAGGGAAAATCACCGATTATATAACATGATCCCTGAAAATAATAAAAATATATCCTTCATTAAAATTGAAAAATCCCAAAAGAACGATTATTGTATGCCCTGTATTTTTAAAACATATTCAAAAAGGATAAAAAATGGGGTCAAAAAACGATGTAATCATTGTGGGTGGCGGGATTATCGGTCTTGCCTGTGCCCATTATCTCCTGAAAGAAAATGCCGGCGTCAGAATCATTGAAAAAGATTTCATCGGTTCCGGTACATCCCATGGGAATTGCGGGCTGCTGCATTTTTCCGGAATACTTCCCCTGTGTGCTCCGGGAGTGGTTCGGCATGAACTATACCGGGCCATCTGCGGCACTTCACCCCTTTACATCAAGCCCGGCCTGGACATAAAGCGTTTCCTATGGCTGATGAAATTTGCAGGGCATTGCAACACGCCCCATATGGAACGTGCCACCCGTGCAAAGCATGAACTTCTAATATATTCAAATGATCTTTATGATCAATTCTTCAAAGAAACCTCCATGCCCTGTGATTATGAAAAAAAAGGGGTCCTCCTCCTGTTCAGGGACAGACACTTTTTTGAAAAATATGCAGCCACCAATGAACTGCTGAAACAATATGATCTGGGTGCCCGATCCCTTGATGCAAAAGAAGCACGAGCCCTTGAGCCCTCCATCCATGGGGATGTCGTCGGCGCTTTTTATAATGAACACGATGATCACCTAAGGCCTGAAATGCTGATCCAATCCTGGAAAAAACATCTCGTGGGAAAGGGGCTGATTATCGAGGAAAAATGCAGGGTCACGGAGTTTGAAACTGAGCAGAACACCATCAGATCCGTTAAAACGGTAAAAGGCCGGTATCAGGCCGATCATTTTATCCTTTCAACCGGAGCGTTTGCCCCTGAACTGCAAAAACAGCTAAACCTTTCCATCCCGGTTCAGCCCGGCAAAGGCTACAGCATTACCATGGAAAAGCCTGACCGATCCTGTGAAATTCCCTGCCTCCTCTATGAAAAAAATATGGTGGTGACCCCTTGGAAATCAGGTTACAGGCTTGGCGGAACCATGGAATTTTCAGGATTTGATGCGGCTTTAAATAAAAAACGGCTGGCCCGGCTGCTCCAGGGGGCCGGGGAATATCTCAACACATCCGTGGAAAATCCGATTCTTGAAGAATGGGCCGGTTTCCGCCCCATGACCTATGACGACCTGCCGATCATTGACCGGTCGCCTTTAACAAAAAACCTTTATATTGCAACCGGTCACGGCATGCTGGGGCTGACCATGGCAACCGGAACGGGAAAGGCTGTCTCCGATATGATTACCAAAGGCATCGCCGAGATCAATCTTGCACCGTTTTCATTGGGGAAATAAAAAAGGAGGACCGCTTCAAATCAGCAACCCTCCTTTGATTAAAAATCTATTGAACAACTACATTAACTGCGGCAGGCCCTTTTTGTCCCTGTTCAATATCAAACGTAACCTTGTCGCCTTCATTGAGGGATCTGAAACCTGTTGTATTGATCCCTGAGTGGTGAACAAATACATCCGGCCCGTTTTCCTGCTCGATAAAACCAAATCCCTTTGAATCATTGAACCATTTTACTGTCCCATTTGCCATTGTGACTTTCTCCTTACTTAAATTAATTTATTGTAGTTTCAAACTTCAGGTCCAGCCACTTTCACAGATGGGTCTTGCCTTTAGAACGAAACTCAAAAGCCCTCCTACTGAAGGGTTTCGTAGATATTTATTGAGTTTGTTTTAAAAAAGCAAGTCTTATTTTTAAAACTTGAAAGTTTTTATAGCCCCTGTTCATCCGCCATATGGCAGTTTACGGCAGGATTTGCCCCTCTTCTCCGTTCCTCAGGGTTCCTCTTCCTGAAGACATCGGATTTTTCAGATGAAAAAAGGACCCATATTTTTCTTGACAAAAAGGAACCTCCTATTCTACAGGACCAGTATACATAAAAATAATGTTAACTGAAATTTATCAGTCGTTTACAAAACAATTTACCCTAATCAAAGCAATTATTTACCAACACGATGAAAGGTGACGATCCAATGGAAAAAACCGATAATGAACGCCGAAAATTAAACCGGGAAAATTTAGATCCCATGGGCATCGGGATTGCTCATCTTGAGAATGAAGAATTTGTAAACAAAACCTCAATCAATCCCGGAAAACAGACCTGCTATATCGATATTGTGAACAAAAGCGACAGCGGTTACCGCCTTCGGATAACCGGTTCATTGAACAACACAATCAGCCCCTTTCTCCTTGAGGTTTACAATAATGATCTCAAGGCCTGGGAGGCCTGCAATTGTGAAATCATGTGGATGAATAAGGACAATAAAAATCCTGAATTTTCATTAATGGGGTGCCGTCATCAAAAAACGGACCCGGATAAAATCTGGGACCAGGAAAATAAAGCCGGCCATGTGCCTTCTCCGGATGATTATTCATTTATCCAGTCGACACATATTTTTCAATCCATTGATCGTGGCGGGTTGTGCCCTTTTTTAAATTCATTGAGTTTTCGCAAAATAAAATCCGGCGAACTGATCATGAAGCAGGGAGATATCGGCGATGCCTGTTTTCTGGTTCAAAAGGGCCGCGGTATTGTTTTTATTGAAAAAGATTCAAAAAAACACCAGATTGCAACTCTAAAAGAGGGTGAACTTATTGGAGAGATGGCCATTTTGACCGGTGAGGTCCGAAATGCCAGCGTAATTGCAGAAACAGATATGGAATTATGGTCCATTGAAAAAAATAAATTTGATGGGATTATCGAAAAATACCCGGATGTCAGAAGTTTTTTAACTGAGCTTGTAACAGAACGGTTTGTTTCAAGAAAAGCGATTGCCGATAGGAAAATAGGCAAATATTTAATCCAGCACAAAATCGGCACCGGTGGTTATGCAATCGTATACAGCGGCAGGCACGAACTTTTAAATATGCCGGTGGCCATTAAGATGATGAAGCATAATATGGCCCTGGAAAAGACTTTCCTGAACAATTTCAGAAATGAAGCAAAAATGATTGCCCGGTTTAATCATGAAAACATTGTCAAAGTCTATGATATCGAAGAGAGATACCGAACCGTTTTCATTATCATGGAATTGCTTGAAGGTGTTTCCCTTGAAGAAATCCTAGAAAACAAAACCCGTTTACCGTATTTCAGGGTGATCGATTATCTGATCCAGATATGCTCAGGTCTGCAGTATGCCCATGCCAAGGGAATTGTTCACCAGGACATCAAACCTGCAAATATTTTCATAACCAACGAGGATACAGTGAAAATCCTTGACTTTGGCCTTGCCTGTCCCTCTGCAACTGAAAAAATCGATACCCTTGGGACACCATTCTATATGTCTCCTGAGCAGATTGAAATGGAAACCATTGATGAGCGCTCGGATATCTATGCGCTGGGAATCATGATGTATGAAATTATCCTCGGCAAACGGCCATACCCCGAAGATAATCTGTTAAAACTCATGGAACTCCATGTTGAAGAAGATATTCCGGACCCCTGGGAAACCGATCCTGATATTCCAGGTGAGTTAAGGGCTTTTATTTTAAAAGCATGCAGCCGGAACAAATCGGATCGATATGGCAATATGAGTGACATCCTTTCCTTTATAAAGCCTTTAAGGGAAAATGCCCTCCTGAACCAGAAGCCAGCGATGATGGAAAAAAGAAAAATGACTGCTTTGTTTCTGTTCTCCACTGACAGCCGGCAACTGGAGTTGAACACATTGCTGGAAGAATTCAGCTTAAAAACCCAACAACTTGGAATAACAATGAAAGTTGCCGATTTTACAAATATCTGAACAATTCCGGAATCCAAAACCGGGATGGGCCCCTAAAATCAAAAACGAAGTTTTGGAGGCATAATAAACACTTTGCGGAATCCTTCTTTAAGCGAGATGGCGTTTTCCGGACAAAACCTTGAACAGACACCACATCCGAAACATGAACCCTCATCAACCCTTGCCACACCGTCAGCATTTATTTTGATGGCATCGGTGGGGCATCTTTCCTCACAGGTTCCGCAACCGGTGCAGGCATCCGCATCAATGACGGACAAATGAAAGGTGGAATTGATCAGGGCAGTGGTCCCGTTCCGCCAGGTCTGGTCCCGGAGGTCATGGGTCATTTTTTCAAACAATCTTGCCAGTTCTTTTTCCTTGTCAGTCCCTTTTAACTCACCCATGAACATATATTCCATGAGCCCCACCACCATAAAGGGGAGAAGCCTGAAAACCATGAGACCCGATGAATTGGCCTGATTGAAAACCAACCCTTTTTTCGCAAGACCAAGGGCCAGTGATTTTACCTTTTCTTCTGAAAATCCGCTGGATGCCGATAGTTGTTCCGTTGTCTGGGATGCTTTTTCCCTGAAAGCATAGATGAGATCCAGTTCCTCTTCATGATCTCCCACAACGGAATCGATAATGGCCATGGCCGTATCGCTTAAAGGGAAAGGAATCATTCCCTGTTTGCACACAACATTTGTCGCTCTTTTTAATTTTTCATGTTTTTTAACATTTGTCATCATCATCTCCTGTTTATAAATTGATGTCCACTCCACATATTCCAGGCTGTTATCCGTTCGTCATGTTCAACTTTTATGAGTCAAATAACCGGAATATTCCCGCAGCGTGGACACACCCTGGTGAAAACAATTTGAACTCATTTTTACCGTCTTTCTGTTGGATCCCTATCTCAACCTTGCTCACCTCTTTTGAAACCTCATTTTGAAATTGAATCACAACCTCCCGGATTTTTTTTTACCGTTAAAAGCCCGGTGAGTCAGGTTCTCCAGAAAATCGAGATAAACCGCAATGTTCACATGCCCCAGAGGGTCAAAGTATGAAGGCCTGATGTCTATGGTTTCAGACAGCTCAGATCAAACCGCAGGTTTGGGTGAAACGCATCAATATCCATATCAAGGGCCTGCTCTTCTTCGACGGTATACCACTCACGCATTTCTCCAGGAACTTTCAGGATTTTCTTTTTTCAAGGTTGATTAAAAGCCACAGACTCGTTGCAGACATCAGTTTTTCTCCATTGCAGAAGATCTCAAAATCCAGAGTGGTTAATAGCATCATGGCTAAAAATGAAGATGCCAGGGCCAGGAGAAACTGTATTGCTTGTGATTCAATTTATGTATGGTATAAATGAAAGATCTGAAAAGTTCCCAATACATAACAAATTAATAGTTCCCTAAAAAGGAACTTTTATATTGACATCCAATAAGCGGCTTGTTATTTGTAAGTTATGCATGTAATAGCCAGGCTAAAACTGATAGAATTCTACGAACGAGACGGATGCGAGGATGCCAAAGGTCCCATTGATGCTTGGTGGTATGAAGCAAAAAAAGCGAACTGGCAATCATGGACGGATATAAAATCACAATACGGTTCAGCCAGTATTTTAAAAGGAAATCGTGTTGTATTTAATATCGGAGGAAATAAATACCGCCTGGTTGTAAAGATTAACTTTCCGGCACAGACGGTTTTCATACGGTTTGTGGGAACCCATAAAGAGTATGATAAAATTAATGCGGAGGAAATATAATGATAAACAAACTAATTAAAACAAAAGAAGATTATAACTTGGCTCTTTCCCGCATTGAAGACCTTATGGATGCTGAAGCAAACTCACTTGAAGCTGAAGAGCTGGAACTCCTTGCCACTCTAGTTGAACTATACGAAGATGATCATTACGCAATTGATTTTCCGGATCCTGTCGAATCAATACAATTTAGAATGGAGCAACTATGCCTGAATCAGCAAAATCTTGTTCCCTTTATCGGAAGCAAAAGTAAAGTTTCAGAAGTCCTTAACAAAAAGAGGCCATTGACTCTTTCTATGATGCGCTCTCTTCACAAAAATTTGGGAATACCGGCTGAGATTCTATTACAAAAAGCGGGCTCAAACTTCCCTGAAACAGTTCCCGATATTAAATGGCACCGTTTTCCACTAAAGGAAATGTCCAAAAGAGGCTGGATAAAATCATTTGGAAAAATAAATGATTCTGCTGAAGAAAGCACCCGCCTTTTTATTAAGGATTGTTGTCCGGGCGCAGAAACAATCGAAGCCTGTTTTAGGGAGAATTCCGGTAATAGAACGAATACAAAAACCGACATGTATTCGCTCAATGCCTGGTGTATGAGGGTTATGTCTCTTACTTATAAAAAAAACCTTTTCAAAAAATATAACCCGGTGAATTTTACATCTGACAGCTTAAAAGAAATTGCGAAACTTAGCTTTTTTGAAACAGGCCCGTTGCTTGCTCAAGAATTTTTAGAAAAGCATGGTATTCATCTGATTGTCGAACGACATCTTCCAAAAACATATTTGGATGGGGCCGCATTGGTGTTGGACGATATGACCCCTGTCGTTGGTCTAACCCTGAGATATGACAGAATAGATAATTTCTGGTTTTGCCTTCTTCATGAATTAGCCCATATCATTTTACACCTTGGAAAAAATAATCACCGCTTATTTGTAGATGATATGGATGTAAGAATCCCGGAAAACAAAAAAAACAAGAGCATTGAGGAAGAAGCCGACTCCCTTGCAATGGAATCTTTAATATCTAATGAAATATGGATTTCTTCAGCAGCAAAAATAAACCCCACAACGGAAAACGTAATTTCGTTATCAGAAGAACTGAGAATTCACCCTGCTTGTATCGCGGGCAGAATACGTTTTGAAAATAATAATTTTAAGCTGCTATCCAGATTGATAGGTTCAGGCAAAATTAGAAAACTTTTTGAAGCCTGATTCAAGAAAAATTACCGCCACCGGGAAGATGAATTCAGGCCTTTTTTTGTCCAGCATGCTCGGATGGAGAAGGGGAATCTGAAAAGAAGTTTTTAGAATCAGCACCGTTGATTTATACCACAAGCGCCCACTTTGGTTCTTTCTAACCCCCATGCCCAGGTGGGCACAACAAAGCATGAAACACTTGCAAAAATAAAGAGATGGTCATAACTATCAGATTTTTTATTTACGACAATAAAATGAAGGAGATAGCTATGACCAAGAGATTAGATACCACAT
>JANNUH010000139.1:0-42739 GCA_031395015.1 Desulfobacterales bacterium
AAATGTGGTATCTAATCTCTTGGTCATAGCTATCTCCTTCATTTTATTGTCGTAAATAAAAAATCTGATAGTTATGACCATCTCTTTATTTTTGCAAGTGTTTCATGCTTTGTTGTGCCCACCTGGGCATGGGGGTTAGAGGGAAATTCAAGGCATTGACGGGGTTTAACGGAATTGATTCGGCAGCCTGCATCCGTCAGAAATATGCAGTTACCGTTTTCTTGTTCCTTTAATGATAAACAAAGCCTGTCCTTTGTCAGAATCGTGCAGGTTTCAATAAAATGCCGGACATCCATTGAAAGAAAGCCTGCAATGGTATCGGCTTCATTTTTATCAAGCCGGACATAGCCTTCCTGTCGGCAGCAGGCGCCACATTTGAGGCATTTGAAGCACGACGGATCAGGAAAATTCATATCTTTGCCAAAAATATTATTATCTGCATTAGCCGATTCTATAAGAATAAATTGATATTTGGCCTTGAGAGGGTTTCCGGCTCGGATTCAAAAATTGATTCAAGGTTATTTCTGATATCAGCCATGGTTTTGGCATAAACAAGTTTTTTTAACAGTTGATGTCCGAATTTAAAATTGGCGCAGAAATAGGGTGCATATTTCTTAAAGAGTCTGACGGAAAATGGATCGCCAAAGTGGTCCGAAAGGATGTGAGAAAACCTTAAGGCTGTCTTATAATAGATATCATTTCCAGGTATAAAATTGTTTGTCCATTGGGCAAAGAGCCAGGGCCTTGCAATCGCCATTCTGCCTATAGACAGCCCCTGACAGGATGTCTGTCGGATCATTTGAATCCCGTCTTTTTCTTCGAAAAGATTCCCATTGCCGAACACAGGAATTGAAACGGCCTCCTGAACAAGCCGGATAACATCCCACCGGGGTGGGCGGGTCCTCCTGTCCGGAGCAACCCTTGGGTGGAAGGTGAGAGCATCAGCCCCGGCTTCTTCAAACCGCCGGGCCATATCCACGGCAAACAGAGGGTCATTTTCCCAGCCTGTTCTGAACTTTACCCATACAGGAATGGATACGGCCCCTCTGACAGCTTTTACGATTTTTGATGAAAGATCGGGGTTTTTTAAAAGCGCCGCACCATACCCTTTTTTGCAGATTGCAGCAACGGAACATCCGAAATTCAGGTCCACACCAAAAAAACCTTCTTTTTCTATCCTGACTGCTGCGGCTGCCATGTTTTCGGGATCAGATCCGAAGATCTGGCAGACAAGGTATCCGAGTTCTTCTTTTCGCCATTTAAAAACCGCAGATGTATCGGGATTCTCATGGGGAATGGCTTTGGCATTGCACATTCCGGTAAAAAGCAGCCCAAATCCTCCAAATTCAGAGATAATTTGTCTTAATGCAATATGGCCAAGTCCTGCCATGGGCGCAAGAATCATCCGGTTCTGAATCACCCGGTCTTTTATGGCCAGGTCTTTAACAAGATATTGGGAAAGCATTTTATTCATTGCAAGGGGCGTTTCATCAGCGGGTGTCAATAACATGCTGATAATTAACTGAGGAATCAATACATTGTCAAGATGGTTTTCTTTTTTGGGTTTCCATTTTCTTGACATAAGCCGGCAGCTATAATATCTTACACTGTTATTTTAAGGGACAAAGGGTATGATTGATACACACGAGCATGAAAAGAAGCAGTTTAAGAGATTGTTTCAACAGCAGGGAATTGACCGGTTTGATTCCAGGCTTCTGGTTCTGGAAGCTTTTTTAAAGCTTGAGCATCATGTCACCATCAGCGATCTTGTGACACAGCTTGAAGAGGATAAGGTTCATCTTGAAAAAGAATTTGTACTCAGCAGCATGGAGCTTCTATTCCGGTTCGGGTTTGCAACCCGGGTAGAGTTTGAAGAAAAAGAAACCCAATATGAGCACAGACATCTTGGGCTGCATCATGACCATATGGTTTGTACAAAATGCGGAATGATTCTGGAATTTCGGGATGAAGCCATTGAAAAACAACAGCTCAAAGTTGCCGAAGCTTATGGATTCCATATGCTCCAGCACAAAATGGAAATCTATGGTATTTGTTCCAAATGCCTGGAAGACCGTAGCCCGCTTGTTCCGCTTCATAGGGCGAAAAAAGGAGAAAAACTCATTGTCAAGGAGCTTGAGGCAGGGAAAAATATGCAGCTTCGAATTTCTTCCATGGGTTTGAAAATTGGGGATCCGATTGAAATCGTATCTTCCGGTTTTGGCGGTCAGGTGGTTATTGCAACCGGTGAAAATCGGATGGTTCTCGGCAAAGGTATGGCTGAGAAGATTATGGTTCAGCTTTTCGATCCTGCGATAGAAAAAAACCGTGACACTGATAAAGAGGCCAAAGACCTCCACCAGGAAATCCTGCTGCTAAGCCAGATGAAATCAGGTCAGGAAGGTATTGTCAGAAAAGTCTCAGGAGAAGGTGTCTTAAGACGGCGGCTGCTTGAAATGGGAATCAACAGGGGCGCTGCAATCTATGTTGAAAAATACGCCCCTTTAAAAGATCCCATCGAGATCGTTGTCAAAGGATACCATATGTCACTCAGGGTCGAGGAGGCTTCAAATATTATTGTTGAGAATGTAGGATTTAAAAATAGAAAAAATGAATAAAAACTTAACCCTTGCCCTTTCCGGAAACCCCAATTGCGGAAAAACCACCATATTTAACAACCTGACGGGTGCCCGGCAGAAAGTGGGAAACTGGCCCGGTGTTACGGTTGAGAAAAAAGAAGGGAAACTTAAGCATAACGACTATGACCTGACCATTGTTGATCTTCCGGGAACTTACAGCCTGACACCATTTTCCATTGAAGAAATCACTGCAAGAGATTTTGTAATCAATGAACGCCCGGATATTGTTGTCAATATTATCGATGCCTCCAGCCTTGAACGAAGCCTTTTCCTTGCAATTCAAATCCTTGAACTGGGAAGACCCGTTATCTTTGTGTTAAATATGGCTGATGTGGCAGAGGCAAAAGGGATTCAGATCAATGGGGAAAAATTATCTCAATTACTGGGATTGCCTGTTGTTTTTACCATCGGCAATAAAAACAAAGGAACGGATCACCTTGTAGAGACGGCAATCGATGAAATTAAAAGATTTGATAAAGGAAAAGAAAGCCGCCCCATCAAGTACAGCAATAAGATAGAAACATGCATTTCAAAGGTTGAAGCAAAGCTGGTTGAGTCAGGCGTTAATATGGAGGGATTACCCCGATGGAATGCAATAAAAATACTTGAAGATGATAAGGTGATTAAAGAAAAACTTCAGGCGATGTCAGCCTCGTCCGCAGAAAGGGTATTTCAGGCCGCCCGTGAATGCCGGAAAAGAATTCAGGACCTGTTTGAGGATGACTTTGAGATTGTATTGACGGATGACCGCTACGGGGTTATTGCCGGGATTGTAAAGGAGACGGTCATCAATCTGGCCAGAAAGCGGATTGATATGTCGAGGAATATCGATCTTGTTCTGACGGACAGGGTTTTCGGAATTCCGGTATTCATTTTTTTTATCTGGGCCATGTTTCAATTAACCTTTTCCCTTGGGGCATACCCCATGGGCTGGATTGAAAATGCAGTTTCAATGCTGTCTATGAATCTTGAAAAAATTCTTCCTCCTTCACTGCTGAAAGATCTCATGATAAATGGGGTCATGGCAGGAATTGGAAGTGTCATTGTTTTTCTTCCCAATATTCTCATTCTGTTTTTTTGTATCGCTCTTTTTGAGGATACCGGCTATATGGCAAGGGCCGCTTTTTTAATGGACAGGGTGATGCACACGGCCGGGCTTCATGGTAAATCCTTTATCCCCATGCTCATGGGATTCGGCTGCAACGTCCCTGCCATTATGGCCGCCCGAACCCTTGAAAGCAACAAGGATCGAGTCTTGACGATTCTGATGACACCTTTCATGTCCTGTTCGGCAAGGCTTCCTGTTTATATCGTTTTGGCTGGCAGTTTTTTTGCGGATAAGGCAGGTACGGTAATATTCGGTTTATACTTCATGGGAATTTTTATTGCCATTATGTCCGGCAGGTTCTTAAGGCGTGTTCTGTTCAAAGGTGAAGAGGCCCCTTTTATAATGGAGCTGCCGCCCTATCGAATGCCCATGTTCAAGAGCCTTATGATTCATATGTGGGATCGAAGCAAAATGTTTCTGAAAAAAATGGGCGGCGTCATTCTTGTCGGCTCCATTATTATCTGGGGGCTTTCAAATTTTCCAAAACAAGTTTCCTATTCAGAGGATTATGATGAAAAGATCCATTCCGTGAAGTCTGAATATGCCCGAAAGATTACATCGGCAACAACTTCCCAGGAGATAGAAGCATTTAACCTCCAATTGGCGGTGATTTTAACGGAAATTAATCATAGACAGGACCAGGAACGGATCGCCCTTTCATATATCGGTAGAATGGGGAAAGTATTGGAACCTTTTTTTGCACCCATCGGCATTGGATGGCAGGCAAGCGTTGCCCTTGTCTCCGGTTTTGTTGCCAAAGAGGTTGTTGTCAGCACCATGGGTGTGCTATATGGTGTTGGCAATGAAGGTGGGGAGGCGCTTGAAAAAGCTTTGAAAAAATCTGGAATGACAGCTATCTCCGCGCTTTCAATGATGGTTTTTGTGTTATTGTATGTGCCTTGTTTTGCAACTGTTATGACAATTTACAGAGAGGCTTCTGTCGGTTGGGCAGCCTTTAATCTGATTTATACGACAATGGTTGCATGGGGCATGTCATTTCTGGTATATCGGACAGGAATAATGTTGGGTGCAGGTTAAGATGAAATATCCGGGAGGCTTTTTTATGAAGCATTTCAATAGGGCTGTTTCTAAAAGAATGATGATAATTGTTATTTTTTCATTATTCTTTATACCGGGTGCCGTTCTTGCAGAAGAGAGACTCTCTGTTATCGCCGGCATTGCGAATATGCGGTCAGGCCCCGGGGCGGAAGAAAATGTTTTGTGGCAGGTTGAGCAATATCATCCTTTCATTGTTATTGAAAAAAAAGGGAACTGGTATAAAGTCAAAGATTATGAAAATGATGTGGCGTGGCTTCATAATTCTCTTATGGGTAAAGTTGACAGTGTGATTACGATTAAAGACAAAACCAATGTCCGGTCTAAACCCGATGCAAAGAGCAGTATAGCGTTTACAGTGGACAAAGGAGTTCCCTTCAAGGCTCTTGAAAGAAAAGGGGGGTGGATTAAAATTCAACATGCCGATGGTGATGTCGGTTGGGTTCATAATACTCTTGTGTGGTAAATCGAATAATCAATATATTTTTTAAGGTGGAAAAAGACGATGGCAGATAAAATCTCAAGGGAGCGTAAAAAGGAACTGGAGCAATTGGATCCTTTCCAGGAAAATTTATTAAAATTAATGGCCTATGTAAAAGAGTTTAAAAAACAATTGATTCTGATAGGGGGTGCTGTCGCCTTGGTGGCCCTTGTTTTTTCAGGGATCATATACAGTTTTCAGAGGGCTGAGAATACAGCCGATGTTCTGGTGAACCAGGCATTGAAAAAATATGCAAAGACAAATGATCCGGAAAAAGGATACCTGGAAACCGAAGCTGAGTTTAAGGTGATTTTTTCTGAATACACAAATACAAATGCCGGCAGGCTTGCAAAAGTTAAATTTGCCAAGATCTGTTATGAAGCTTCAAAATTTGATCAAAGTTATCAATACTATAAAGAATCCCTGCAATTATTTGAAAATGATGAGCTGATTAAAAATTTCCTCCTCGCTTCACTGGGGCATGTGTGCATTGCCAGAAAAGAGTTTGATGAGGCAAAAGGCTATTTTCTGGATATCGAAAAAGGCAAAACAGATTTATTAAAAGATGAGGCAAAATTTTTACTGGCAATACTTGATGAGGCTTCCGGCAATACCAGCGACAGCAAAAAAATGTATGAAAAAATTGTGGCTGAACATGAGAATTCAATGTATATGACAATCGCTAAAGGGAAGATTCAGGAAATGAATTGATATAAACTTAAAAAGGCTGCTTTGTTGAAGCAGCCTTTTTAAGAAAAGGAAAAAAAGATGAAATAACTAACATATTGTCAGTTAATAGTTTATAAAGCAAAAACCCTGCCAGGCAATGTCATATGCGCAATTATTATTTTCTTATAGTTTAATCATATGAAATAATTGATATTTTTTTCTGCTTAATAGTTGGGACGCGATTTTTTCAGTGGGTGATTCCAAGGCTTAAGGAAAAACAGGTTCAAAATTTTAAACCCGTTTTTAATCAGGAATCATGAAGCCATCCCTTTCAGTGTTGTGAATATGGCATTGATCATGGGGTTCAGGGGTGGTTTAATATTTTGAACTATGGATAAATCGGGTTTTTATTTGTCAAGATTGAATTTTTTTAGTTTCTGACTCAGCCCGCTTTTTCCTATTCCCAGAAGGTCGGCAGCCTTTGTCTGTATATTCCCGGAAAGCCTCATGGCTTTTTGTATCATCCTTTTTTCAACAGCAGCAAGGGCTTCCGCCAGTCCCACCCCATCCGGGATTCCTTCAAGATCGAGAATCGAGGCTGGGTTCTGCCTCAACTGTGCCGGAAGATCGGTCGGGGTTATGGTCTCCCCATTGCAAAAAATGACCGAGCGTTCTATTACGTTTTCGAGTTCTCTTACATTACCCTTCCATTTGTAGTCACATAAAATTCTGACGGCTTCCGGAGAAATTCCCGATACTCTGCCAGCAGACTGTGGCTCATGGGTATATTTATCAATAAAATGTCTGATCAATAAGGGAATATCATCGGATCGTTCTTTCAGGGGGGGGAGCTTTACTTTGACAACATTAAGTCTGTAAAATAAATCTTCCCTGAAATTACCATTTTTAATCTCCTCTTCAAGATTTTTATTGGAGGCTGAAATCAGGCGAAAGTCAACCGGAATGGATTCTGTTCCCCCAACCCGTTCAATGGTTTTTTCCTGTAGAACCCTTAATAATTTGACCTGGAGAGATATGGGCAATTCACCGATTTCATCCAGAAAGAGGGTTCCCTTGTCTGAGATTTCAAACCGGCCTTTTTTCATAGTATTTGCTCCGGTGAAAGCTCCTTTCTCATGGCCGAACAATTCGTTTTCAAGCAATGTCTCAGCAAATGCGGCGCAGTTTACGGCAACCATGATGTTGCTTTTTCTCAGGCTGTTATAATGGATGGATTTGGCCACCAGCTCTTTTCCCGTCCCGCTCTCGCCTTCAATCAGCACATTGGCATTTGATGGCGCAACTTTTTTAATCGTTTCATAGATCTCCTGCATGGGTTTGCTTTTCCCGATGATATTATCAAAGCTGAACCTGGAGATGACGGCCTCCCTGAGCATATTGTTTTCCTGAACAATCCGGTAAACAGAGATGGCCTTGACAATGTGGGCGATCAGCGCCTGGTTTTCAAAGGGTTTGAGGATAAACGTGTAGGCACCCTTGTGCATCGCTTCAACCGCTTTTTCAACACTGCCGTGAGCGGTCATGATAATCACCGGAATATCAGGGTTTATTTCCTTGATTTTTTCAAGCAACTGTATGCCGCTCATTCCAGGCATTTTTACATCAGTCAGAATAAGATCTATGATTTCATTGTTTAAAATATTTAGAGCTTCCATTCCACTGGAAGCCGTTAAGGATGAGTAACCCTCTTCATATAAGAGTTCACTGATGACCATTGGATAATTTTTTTCATCATCAACAATCAGTATGTTTTCCATTTTATATATCTCCTAAGCCGGTAGCCTGATTTCAACATTTGCGCCTTTTTCCGGCTCATTGGTGATGGTAATTGTGCCCTTGTGTGCTTCAATAATATTTTTTACAATACCAAGTCCAAGCCCTGTGCCGGTATCTTTTGTTGTGAAGAATGGCGTCCACACCTTTTTTAAGACATCTTCCGGAACGCCTTCTCCAGTGTCAATGAAATTAATGACAATATGTCCGGAAATAGATTTCACTTTTATTGTGATAAGTCCATTTTGTTTCAAGGATTGAAATGCATTGATTAGAATATTTAAAAATGCCTGGTAAAGCATGGCGCTGTCAGCCGATATTTCAGGCAGAGACTCAGATATTTCTTTGATAATCTTGAAATTGTTGTCTTCTATCTGAGAACTGAGATAGGAGATATTTTTTTCAATGATGCTTTCGATCCTGCATGGATGAAAATCCGGTGTTTTAGGCCTGGCAAAATTCAGGAAATCTGTAATAATATTATCCAGCCTGGCAGATTCTTCGATAATAATATCCGGTATAGCGGATTGAGCATCAACCTTCTCCATTTTTTTCTTTAATAATTGAGCGCTGCTCTTAATAATTCCAAGTGGATTCCGAATTTCATGGGATACTCCGGCGGTCATTTCACCAATTGTGGATAAGTGTTCTGCCTGGCGCAATTTTTCTTCGAGCTTGAGCCTTTCATCTGCTCTTTTCTCAATAATTTTTTCTCCATGCTTCACCACAAACCGGAGCACGATAAACAGTATTCCCATGACAATAAAGCAGGAGCCGATAATAAGCCCCTGAAGCTTAAATACTTTTTTATAATCATCGGAAACGTCCCGGACAATTTCAACAACACCCAGAACAGGGCCGGCAAGACTTGCGGAAGATTTCAATTTCTCAGCTCGCAAGGGAGAAAAAGTGATGATTTTTGTTTCCTGGGGAAACCAGAACATCAATTCAAGGAAACTACCCTGCTGTATCAACCTTGATGTGGCTTCTCTTTTCATTGCTTTTTCATAATGAAATCCCCCGGCGTTTTGTTGTCCTATCTTTGAAGTGTCATAGCTGTAAGATATGATATTATTTTCATCATAGATGGTGACCATCTCGACATTGAAGCTGTGCAGGGTGGATCGGACAACTTTGTCCATCAGGCGAAACTGTTCTTTTTCCCGCAGCCTGATCTCCCCATATTGTACTAATACAGGAAGCATGAATCTAGAAATGATCTGGTGATTCAGGTTTTCAACAAGAAGGGATGCATATTCCTCGCTTTTTTCAAGAAGAATATTTCGAACCCAGTGTGCATTGAGTGCGGAGATGGCTATTGTGGCAGTGAACATGATCACAAGAGATGAAAAAGTAAAAAATTTAACCAGTCGAAAAGGCTTGATACCTTGTAAATTATGCATTTTTTGTGGCATTATTCCATATTTTCAATTTATTGGGTTGACAGCCCCATCTATTTTTGCTGATAATAGGCTTAAATAATTATGATAATGCTTGACATTACAGCAGTATCATACCAAAGTATAGTAATATTGAAGTGAGATATCAATATAAAAAAATGTTTGTTGTCTATGCCTGAAGCGGTATTTGTTTTTTTAATTTTTGTGAAGGAACATGATGTTTCGTAAAAAAGATCATCTTGTAGGTCTGGATATCGGTTCTTCCTTCATCAAAGTAGCCGAACTGAGATCAACCGGTCAGGGACATGTTCTGCATAAATTCGGTATGACCAGAATAGCCACTGGTTCCATTGTTGAGGGCAGGATAGTGGATATGAAAGGGCTTGCGAATGATATCAGATCGCTTTTCAAATCCCAGAAAATTCATGAGAAAAATGTTGCAATTTCAACAGGGGGCCATTCTGTTGTCATAAAAACAATTAATACAACCACACGGCCTGGAAAAGAGCTTCACGATACAATATATTCCGAGGCAGAGCAATATATCCCCTATGATATTGATGACGTCAATATCGATTATCAGATTATCGGAGAAAGCGAGTTTTCACCGGAACAACTTAATGTGCTGCTGGTTGCAGTGAAAAAAGATCTGGTCGCTGAATACATTGAACTGACCCATCTGGCTGGGCTGAACCCCAAAATTATTGATGTAGATACCTTTGCCTTGCAGAATGCCTATGAAATCCTTCCTTATAAGAACACTGAACAGATAACGCTACTGGCAGATGTCGGGGCATCGAAAATGTCTTTGAATATTCTTAAAGCCAATGCATCTCTGATGATGAGAGATAATATGTCCGGAACCAACCAGATTCTGGAAGAAATCTCCAATCAGACCGGGATAACCATTGAAGAAGCTGAACAGGCATTGAACGGAGAAAGAAAGGGTGCTGTCAGCCGGGATACAATTCACTCTATTGGTTTAAAGGTTGCGCAGGTATGGTGTTCGGAAATTCTTGAAGTGGTGAATGCCTTTCAATCCAGTGCCAATAATGAAAAAGTTGAGAAAATCGTATTGAGCGGCGGTGGTGTTTTTGTCGATGGGTTTAAAGATTGCCTTCTTTCCGAACTTGATGCTGATGTTTCAATCATCAATCCATTTGAGGGACTCATCGTCAATGAAAAGAAATTTCCAGACTCTTTTATAACCAAGACAGCCCCACAGGCGCCTATAGCGATTGGGCTTGCATTGCGAAGAGTAGATGATAAATGATAAAGATCAATCTGTTACCCTTTAGAATAGCCAGAAAAAAAGAAAACATCCGACGGCAGATTTCCATTTTTTTTCTGCTGATTCTCTTCACTTCGGTTTTGATGTTCTGGTATACTCAGGCCTTGGATAAGCAGATCAGGACTGTTAAAGAGAGAACCGAACAGGTAAATCAGCAGATTGCAAAATACAAAGAAAAAGCCGACAGAGTTGCCCAGATTAAAAATGATCTGAAGGCACTTGATGAAAAGCTTAAAATAGTTTCTGCCTTAAAAAAACAGAAAGAAAAACATTTTATACTGTTCAAAAGTATGACCGACCTTGTTATTCCTGAAAGGATGTGGCTTGAAAGCTTTAAAACGGATGCCACCGGGCTGACTATCAAGGGGATTGCCTTTGATAATCCGACCATTGCCGAGTTCATGGAAAAACTTGAAAAGTCCATGCTTTTTAGTAAAGTTGACCTGAAGACAGCGAAAATGAAAACATTTAAAGATGATGTGATGTTAAAGTCATTTGAATTGCTGTGCCAAACAGAAAAAAGCCAAGAAGAAGGGAAGAAAGAAGATTTAAAAAAGGGTAAAAATGAGCAGCCTAAAAAATAGAACAGAAGAATTCAAAGGGAAAATCACTGTTGCTCTTGAAAAAATCGGAGCACTTACAAGAATTCAGCGCCTGCTGATTTGTATAGTGACATTCGCTATCCTTGGGGGTGCATATTATTATTTTGCTTTAATGCCAAGACAGGAAGAATATACCAGGGTTCAGAAGACTTATAAAGCTCAGATGGATATGCTTTCGACCTATAAAAAAAGAGCGGAAGAGATTACTATCTATGAACAAAAGATGGCCGAGACCCTTGATTTATTTAATGAGGCCATGAAAGCGCTTCCTGATAAAAGAGAGATTCCGTCTCTGCTGACAGGGATCTCCAGAGCCGGGAGTAATGCCGGACTATCCTTTCACCTGTTTCAACCGGATAATGAGATTAATAAAGAATTCTACAGTGAAATTCCTGTATCCATAAAGGTTGAAGGGAAATATCACCAGGTTACGGATTTTTTCTTTCAGGTTCTTCAGCTTAATAGAATAGTGAATATTCATGATGTGGATGTGAAAAGTAAACAAGACGGGCAAATGCTTGAAATGAGCTGTAAGGCAGTAACCTATATGTTCTTAGAGAAACAAGCGTTGCAGGAGAAAGATAAGCAAAAAGATCAGAATCAAAAGCTACAAATTAAAAAGACTTAGGGATGATGTATAAATCAAAAACAATTTTTTTCGTAATTTTAATCTGCTTGTTATTGTTTTTCAGTGCCTGCAATGATCAGGCAAGTGTAAACAAGCCTTCAGCCCCTGAAGGCGTTTCAGGGAAAATTTCTTCTCCTGTTATTCAAAACCAAACAGCCAATGTGGATAAGAAAACTGAAATCCCAAGGGAAGATATAAAACCGGCTGAAATTAAAAATGATCTTTCGGCCCAGGAACCTCTAAAGGGTAACGAAAAGGCGGAATTTTATGATCCCCAAGGGAAAATCGATCCTTTCTTACCGCTTCTCCAGGAAAAGACAGAAGAATCAAAGCCTGCCATTGATGATCAACCTCAGAGAATTCTGACACCCCTTGAAAAAATAGAATTGAGTCAAATTCGTCTCGTTGCCGTCGTCATAATGGGAAACAAGCGAATTGCAATGGTTGAAGAAGCTACCGGGAAAGGATACGAAGTGTCAATCGGCACCTTTATTGGTAAGAATCAAGGGAAAGTTACTGAAATAAATGATAGCAGCGTTATGATCACCGAGCTTGTAAAAGATTTTAAAGGCAAGCTTAAAGAGCAGACTCAGGAAATAAAACTTCATAAAAATGATGATGAGGAGTGATATGCCTTTTCCCCCGACAAAAAAATTTAAAAATATGATGATTAATATTTTGAGTTTTCTTTTGACCGTATTTTTACTTACGGGGTGTGTTGTCCAGAAAACTGAGAACACAAAAACTTCTGAACAGGATCAGGCGAAATCTAAAACAACAGAAACAAGATCCGATGTCCGGAATGTCAGACAGATCAGTGCCGTCAATGTTGATATATTGGAGCAGGGTATTGCTATCAGCGTCATGGGGAATCAGAAACTTGTCTATACATCCATAAAGCAATCCTTTCCTTTTGGAATAGCCGTCTATCTTCCGGAAACCAAAATATCCCCTGATTTCAAAACCAATTTTAAGGAAAATGAATTCATCAGTAATGTGATTGTGAACTATACTGATAAGGAGATGACAACGGCCAAAATTGAGATCCTGTTGATAAAGGATCTTGATTATGAAGTGGCTGAAGCTGAGAATCTCTTGAAATTTTCACTCTCTCAACCCATGGGGAAAAATCAGGCAAAAGGAAAAACCGACCTGAAACCGATTTTAACTGTGGAGGACAAAAATTCAACCAGTGCTCCGGAAAAAGGGAATGAGATTAGAATTCCGGCCCAGACAGCAACATTGACGAATATTGAGTTCAATTCAATGGAGGATGGGAAATCCAACATCGTTGTTGAAACCAATCACCCTGTAAAATATGATATCACGCTGGGCGGCAAGGAAAAATTATACCTGAACCTTTATAATACCATCATTCCGGATAATCATAAACGGCCATTGCTGACTCAGTATTTCAAATCAGCCGTTGAAAGTTTAATGCCGGTTGAGATCCCTGGAAAACAGAAGAATTCTAAAATCGAAATAAATATCAGAGATCTTGTTCCCTATAGGGTTGTCCAAGATAAAAATACCATTTCAATGTATTTTGAACCGACTTTGCTTGATCCGCCGGTTTTCGCCAAGGCAAAGAAAACAGTCACCGGTAATGTTCAAACCGGAACAATCGATTCTAAGAAGAAAGAACCCGCATCCCAGGGAAAATCATCTGAACCCGCTGGCAAACCAAAAACCCTTGAAGAAGAAATATATGGCCCTCCAAAAAAATTTACAGGAGAAAAAATCAAACTGGATTTTTATGAGACAGATATCAAGAATGTCTTCAGGATTTTAAGAAGCGTCGGCGGGCTGAATTTTGCCATTGATAAAGATGTTGAAGGGAAAGTTACTTTGGCTCTGGAAGACCCTGTTCCCTGGGATCAGGTTTTGGACCTTGTCTTGAAGATGAATAATCTTGGGCAGAAAAAAGAAGGAAACATTATTCGGATTGCAACTCTTGAGACAATCAGGAAAGAAGAAAAATTCTTTCAGGAAACCATTACGGAAAGAAAGAAATCCTTAGAGGATAAAGAAAGTTTCGAACCGCTGATAACAGAATATATCCCCATAAACTATTCCGATGCAGAAACGGATATAAAACCTCATATTGATCAAATTCTCACAAAAGACAGGGGAAAAATAAGCGTTGATAAGCGAACCAATATGCTTATTGTTACAGATATCCAGTCAAAAATTGATCAGGTCAGGGAGACTATTTACCGCCTTGACAAAGTGACGCCACAAATTATGATTGAAGCAAAAGTGGTGGAAGTTTCAAAAAATTTTACACGGGAACTGGGTCTTGGATTGAGTTTCGCCAAAACTCAAACTGCCTGGACTGGTAGAGATAAAGACTTCAATGTTGCCCTGAATTTTCCTACTGCTGCGCCAGTCAATAGCGGAGCCTTTAATTTTTATAATATATTGGGGTCTGATTTTTTAAATTTGCAGGCTCAGATAAGAGCATCTGAAACAAAGGGTGATGTCAAAGTCATTTCGTCTCCAAGAATACTAACTCTTGATAATAAAAAAGCAAAAATCAAGCAAGGCCTTGAATTCGCATACCTTGAGCGGGATACATCCGGAGGATCTTCGGTAAAATTTAAAAATATTGATTTGCTGTTGGAAGTAACTCCCCATGTGACTCCGGATAGAAGAATTTCAATGACGGTTTATTTGACAAAAAATGATATTGACTCCATTACCAATGGCGTACCCTCTCTTTCAACCAATGAAGCTCAAACTGAACTCCTAGTGAACGACAATGACACCATTGTTATCGGTGGTATTGTAAAAACAACAGATAATAAAAGCAATTCTGGAACTCCTCTGCTTTCCGAAATTCCTGTTTTAGGAAGGCTTTTTAAGTCTAATACTGATATAGACAACAGAAATGAACTCCTGATATTTTTAACACCATCGGTTATTCAGTTGGAGCAGAAAAGGAATAATTCTACGATAGCTGATTAATTCAATTCAACAAGTTTTTTTTTGGCTTCCCTTGAAAGCGGTGACGTTTCCGGAACGAGTTTCAATACAATGTCCCATGATCTTTTTGCTTTTGAAATATCATTTATTCCTTCATATGCTTTTGCTATATCGGAATGAAGAATGGCAGCGGCAGGATATTTTGTGAGTTCCCGATTAAGAAAATCAATCGACTGGAGATAAGATTTGGTTTCTAAATAAACAGAAGCCAACCCGTGAATGGAGATTAAAAAATCCGGTTTGATTTCCAGTGATTTGTTAAAATATGTTTTTGCTTTTTCATATTTTTTCTGATGGAAATAGGCCCACCCTAGATTTGAAAAAGGTATTTCCGGATACGCATATACAAGACTTTTGGAGACATCCTCAAAGCATTCTATTGCCAAAGACCATTTTTCCTGTTTAAGATATGCGGCACCAAGATGATTCTTTGCATCAATATAGTCTTTTTTCAGCTCCAATGCTTTTTTAAAATGATCCTCAGCCAAGTCATATCGGTCTTTTGCCAGATAAACGAGTCCCATACTGTTATTCAAATAGGGGTCGTCAGGAATGATTTCGTAGGCGTCCAATAGATTTTTTAATGATAGGGTGTAGTTACCGGCATTATAAAAGCCTTCACCCACTCTCTGGGTTGCAATGGCAATTTCTTTCTTTTTTGCCGAATTTACGTTTTGGGATGCGCATGATGTCAAGAACAAGATAGTGATAAAAAGATAGGACAGCTTTTTCATTTGGCGAATTCCTTTTGCATTATTGGCGAATTGACACATCATATTCAATGGATAGAATTTTTATGGTTTCTTTTTTTAGATAGGTTATGGCAGTGGTGCTTGGTGATTCCAGCGGAATGAACAATTTTTCCTGGTCCTTAACCGCGTAAAGGCCTCCTATTTTTTCAACGGTTTCTCCGGTGGAAAAAGACGGGTTTTGCCATGTTGAATACCCAAGATGAGAAAACAAAAGGCCTATCACTTCAAGCACATTAAGTTCAGGGGTTATGGAGATGATCTCAAATTCTCGTTTCTTAAGAACTTCGAGGGCAGATCCATAAACGTTCCCGAAATTGATTAGTAAATCCGTTGTGTCTTTCCTGGTCACTCTGCCAAAAGATGCTTCCAGGCTGATATGATAGAGAGTGAATGGAATTTTTGCATCCGGTGTATAATCGAACCCTGTCTGAGATAAAAGTGACTGGATCATCTTTTTATAATTTAAGGTAGTATTCCCCGGTGCATTATCATTATTTTTTACTTTCTCAAGAGCATCAAATATTAATTGGATTTTCAGATTTTTCCAATAGGAGTGAATACTTTCCAGAAGTTCATCGTTCAGTGTATCTTCCGAGGTAATGATTATCCTCTCGTCACCGGCAGTTTCAATGATCGGAGTTTTTGATAAATCGATGGAACGGGTTGAATTGTTTTGCCCTGGAAAATATATTTTGCCCTGATTTAACAGGACACCGCCGATAAGGGCTGAATATTTTTTCAAGCCGGCAAGTTTATAGGCCTCTATTTGATTGTCTCTTGTTTCACTCTGCTTTTCTTTGTTTTCGGCAGAACCTGAGTCTCCGGAGACAAGACGTCTGAACCATGGCTGTGATCTGATTGAGGGGTCTGGTAAATAAATGTCAGTGCCTTCATACAGGATATTAATATTTTTAATATTCGGATTTGCCAGTTGAAAGATTTTTAATCCTTCTTCAGACAGGCCCCCTTTATTTTGCAGAAAATCTTTATCGATGATCTTTTCAACCCTCTCACCTTTCTGAAGACTATGTTTTTTTAGAAAAGGTTGAAGGTCCGGGTCTTCAGCAATGGTTGAAAATTCAATGACGGGAACAACAACATTTTCAGAAGTACTGAGGTCATAGTCTTCTTTATTTACTTTTTTCAGTGGAATAAGAATATTAATACCCGGTTCTATTGAATCAATATTGCTGATCTGAGGATTTAGTTCTTTAAAAATAATTATAAAATGAGGAAAATCTTTTTCAGAAATTTCTCCTTTTTTCCTGAGGATTTTATATAGCCAGTCATTTTTGTTTACAGTATAGGGTTCACAAAGAACATTTTCATCTTTATATTTCAAAATGGAATATCGCTTATAGGAAGTTTTTACACCGCTGGTTTTTGAATGGGATGGACAGGGAGCGGAAATACAGGCAAATATGAATAGAATAATTAAAATGAATGTTTTTGAACCCACATCTTTTTTCATAAGTTATTCAGATACTTCTAACTTCAATCTTTTAGCAATTTTTTCGGAAATATCTTTCACAAACCTTTGGAAATCTTTTTCATTCAGACGTTTTTGTTGAGATGGAATCAAATTCTGGTCATCCGGCAGCACCAATGCCGGAAGATTGATAAATTCAGGGTTGGAGCTGATCTTATAATCTTCAGGGAGTGCAGACTTAAAATAAAGGTCCTGAAATTCTGAAAATTTAATGGCATGGGCAGTAGCATCAAGAATGGCAATTTCGTAAGGAGTAACAATCTTCTGCAGTAAAGCCTCAGCAAGCCCTGCAAGGCATTCTCCCCCCTGAGTGCAGGCGATGTGGCCGTTATGGTTGGCCTGAAGCTGCCAATCCATGATGGACTGTTCAGTGACCTGCACGAAGAATACATGCCGCCGCCCGGCAATTTCATTGTATTTTTTTGAGATCTGTATGACACGCGGCATTGACACCGGATTTCCAATCATGGCGGCCTGGGCAACGCTTGGTTTTGTGTTGACAGGAACAAATTTTCTTTTGGCTTCATCAGGTTCAAGATAGTATCGGTAAACAGGGTCTGCATGCTCTGACTGGACACCGATAATTTTGGGCAGTGCGTCAATGATGCCAGCTTCATAAAATTTGACAAATCCATTCATCACCGCAGAGATGTTTCCCGCATTTCCAATGGGAATGATGATTGCCTTATCCTTCATCTTCCAGTCAAAATCCTGGGCAATTTCATATGAATAGGATTCCTGTCCCAGAATTCGCCAGGCATTTTTTGAGTTTAGAAGAACAACTGAATACCGGGATGAAAGGGATTCAACGATTTTCATGCAGTCATCAAAGACACCTGGGATTTCAAAGACTTTTGCCCCGCTTCCCAGAGGTTGTGACAATTGCTGGGAGGTCACTTTCTTATGGGGTAAAAGAACTGCGGATTTGATCAAAGGGCCAAGATAAGAAGCATAGAGAGCTGCAGAAGCGGATGTGTCCCCGGTGGATGCACATATGGCAATGACATTGGAGATCAGTTTTTGATCAATCAGATATTTTATGCTGGACAAGGCACTGGCCATTCCGCGATCTTTGAAGGAGGCGCTGGGGTTTTGGCCGTCGTTCTTATAAAAAAAGGAAAGGCCGACTTTTTCTTTCAGCCTATGGTTGGCTTCCACAACAGGGGTATGGCCTTCCCCAAGATAGATGATGGAGTCTAAAGGAATACAGGACCCGATAAATTCATGATATCTGTAAATCCCTTTGAGAGCCGGGATTTTCAGCATTTTTCTGAAATCAAATATTTTTTGCCAGACAGGACCCGGGATTTCTTTTAAAGACGGAGCCATGCGGTCATGAATCAGGAGGACCTCCCGGCATGCGGGACAGACGTACAAAAGCTTATTAATGGGATATTGGGCGCTGCATCCGAGGCACTGGTAATACAATTCACCTTTTACCGCAGGTATGATGTAGGGCTTGATATCTTCAGGGAAATAATCAGGCATCATGGCGAATGATTTTTTGTCCTCCCATATATGGAATCAGTATTTCCGGGATCACTACAGAGCCATCAGGATTTTGATAGTTCTCCAGTATGGCGGCAAAGGTTCTGCCGACGGCAAGCCCGGACCCGTTTAAGGTATGGACATATTCCGGTTTTTTCCCGCCTTTTCTTCTGAACCGGATACTTGCCCGTCTGGCCTGAAAATCAAGGCAATTGCTGCAGGAAGAGATTTCCCGGTATTTATTCTGGCTGGGCATCCAGACTTCAATATCATAGGTCTTTGCGGCTGAGAAACCAAGATCGCCGGTACACAGCGAAATGACCTGATAGGGAAGTTCAAGGAGCTGAAGGATTTTTTCAGCATTTGCAAGCAGGGATTCCAGCTCTTCAAAGGAGGATTCAGGTGTTGTCAATTTGACAAGCTCCACCTTATTGAACTGATGTTGCCGGATCAGGCCCTTTGTATCTTTACCATAGGACCCGGCCTCGGATCTGAAGCAGGGGGTATAGGCCGTAAATTTGCAGGGGAGGATTGATTCGTCAATGATTTCATTGGCATAAATATTGGTCATGGGAACTTCAGAAGTCGGGATGAGAAAATAGTCCCAGCCCTCGATCTTGAAAAGATCTTCCTCAAATTTGGGCAATTGGCCGGTTCCCGTCATGGTGGCCCGGTTCACAATAAAAGGCGGAAGGGTCTCGGTATAGCCATGCTGAGAAACATGGGTATCCAGCATGAAATTGATCAAGGCCCTTTCAAGTCTTGCCCCATTTCCAAAATACAAGGGGAATCTTGCTCCGGCCAGTTTGCTGGCCCTTGTGAGATCAAGAATGCCTAGATTTTCACCGATTTCCCAGTGGGGTTTTATTTCAGAATCAAATTTTTTGGGTTCTCCGTATGTTCTTTCAAGCCGGTTCTCCGTCTCATCTTTGCCGACAGGGACGCTCTCATGGGGAAGATTGGGCAATGAGATAAGAAAGTCCTGAATGGCCGTTTCTATAACGGCAAGCCCTTTATCAAGAGTTTTGATGGTATCTGACACGTCTTTCATTTTTTCAATGAGAGAGTCTGCATTTTCTCCTGATTTTTTTAATTTTGCAATTTCATCGGAAACCTTATTCCGCGTATGTCTCAATTCTTCTATGTTTAAAAGCAATGCTTTTCTTTTTTCATCATTGTCCGTCAGAAGGGCAAAGTCTATTTTGGCTCTTCTTTTGTTCATTCCCGTTTTCACAGCTTCCAGGTTGGTGTTAATAAATTTTAAATCCAGCATTTTCCCTTAATTTTTCCTCACAAGAGTTAGCAAATTACTTCATTCATAAGATTCTTCAACGATCTTAACCTGATAGCATGCAAGGTGTAAACAGTCAATGATTATTGCAGGTTGACAATTTGGGACACGTGTATAATATTTAGGAAAACTTTTTTTGTAATCAGAGGAACGAAAGTTATGGATGATATGAAGAATGTAAAAAATAATAATCTGGCAGTTGTGGCTGATCGCCTGAAAAACCTTACAAAAGAAGAGCTTTGTGCCAAATACGGAAAGATTGAACACCGGCTGTTTGAATTTGCAAATTTTATGGAGGCCCAACTGGTTTTTCTATATACTCCTGTTAGCAATGAAATTCCGACGGAAGACATTATTAAAAAAGCACTTCAGATTGAAAAAGGAATCGCGCTGCCGGTTTTCACAGATGCAAAAAATGCAATCAATCTCTATAAGATAAGCAGTTTTGGCAAGGACCTTGTCAGGAACGCCAACGATATCTTGGAACCGGATATTGAAAGATGTAAAAAAATTTCTTTGGATGAAATTAATATTGCAATCATTCCCGGGCTTGCATTCGATGATAAGGGCGGCCGAGTAGGATTTGGCAACAATTTTTATAATAAGCTCATTACCCGGTTGCCTGAAACATGCAGAAAGGTTGCACTTGCCTATGAAGAGCAGATCGTGGATCAGATTCAGATGGAATCAAGAAAATATAGTGTGGATATCATTATCACGGACCAACGGGTGATCTACAAAATATAAATTGGCCTGACCTTACGCAGACTCTGTCGGAGCTGAAATAAATATAGGTATGATTTCAGGCCCCTTCCGGGTTGATGGCTTTGGAGAATTTTCTTAAATCAACGGTCTTTCCCATGACAATGACCGTATCCATGGGTTCAATCAAGGTTTCAAAGTGAGGATTGAAAAGCATCTCGCCGGATGCTTTTTTTATGGCAATGATAATAAGATTGAAATCCTGCCTGATCTTGGAGTCTTTAAGGGCGATATTGGTATACTGGGAACTCTTTGGAACAAAAAGCTCTTCAATTTGTATGGCTTCGCTTTTCCGTGAAAGAGCAATATCAAGAAAGCTGCTGACACTTGGCCTTAAAAGTTTTAAGCCCATGGATATGGCGCCTGTATCATATGGAGATTCAACAAGATTCGCACCGGCAATCAATAATTTATTCCTTACATCCGGGTTGCTGGCCCTGGCCAGGATATAAATGTCAGGGTTAAGCTGTCTTGCGGTCAGGACAAGGAAAACATTGGCTGTATCCGTTCCAAGTGCCGCCACCAGAAAGGATGCATTTTTAATGCTTGCCTTTTCCAGGAGATCTTCATCAGAAGCATTGCCGAGAAGATAGTGCATTTTGTCTTTTTCCAGTACGGCCACAAGGTCATCTTTTTCCTCAATTACAACAATATCATTGGTTTCTTCTTTGATGAGCTGGCATAAGACTCTTCCAATACGACCATAACCACAGATAATATAATGATTTTTCATATTGCTGATTTTTTTATCCAATCTTTTCCTCCCTAGTATGGATTGTATTTCCCCCTCAACAATGGATTGTATGACTAGCCCTGCAATGTAGACAAAATATCCGACACCGAAAAATATCAGGACCATTGTGAATATCCTTCCTGCGGAACTCAATGCATGAACTTCCGAGAATCCAACGGTGGCAAGGGTTATGGCTGTCATATAGGCGGCATCAAGAAGATTCCATTTTTCTATCACCATATACCCGGTTATTCCGATGAAAAATATGATCCAGGAAACAATGACTGCCGTTATGATCTGCTGAAGTCTGCTCATGGGTTCATCATTACTGATCTTCCGGATAAAAATCAAGCTGAGTTTGCAGGATGGTAAAAGGATTGTATCATCTTGACGGATATATATCTTGCTGATATTAAGGGAGGCATGAAAGATGAACCTAAGAAATTTGCTCGCCTGCGCAGTGAAATGGTGGAAAAACAGATTGTTTCCCGGGGGGTTACCGATCCTCTGGTACTTCAGGCAATGGTCAAAGTTCCCCGGCATCTGTTTATCAGCGAGGCCATGGTTGACAGCGCCTATGGAGATTTTCCGCTTCCCATTGGTGAAGGCCAGACAATTTCTCAGCCCTATATCATTGCGGAAATGTCGCAAAGTCTTGAATTAAAAGGCCATGAAAGGGTTCTTGAGATCGGAACCGGGTCCGGCTACCAGGCTGCCGTTCTCGCCCAGATGGTCTATAAGGTCTATACCATAGAAAGAAACAACACTCTCTTTTTACAGACAAGAAAGCTGTTTGATAAATTAAAATACCATAATATTGTCACACGGTATTCAGACGGAACCCAGGGCTGGAAAGAAGAAAGTCCCTTTGATGCCATTATAGTCACTGCGGGTGGCCAACAGATTCCAGCCCCATTGATTGATCAGCTTTCCATCGGCGGGCGCCTGGTCATGCCTGTGGGGAGTACGTTTTCCCAGGAATTGCTAAAACTTGAAAAGACGGAAACCGGGATCAGAACAAGCAATCTTGGTGCCTGCCGATTTGTTAAATTAATCGGTCAGCACGGCTGGGACGAATAAGAAGCAAGAACTAAGCTCTAAGCCTCTCCTCTGTCTTTCAGGCAGGGTGGCTCAATCTGTTCGAAAAATCGATTCCAGGGCCTGTTTCAGTTCCATAATCTGATAGGGTTTGTCGAGGCAGGCACAGGCCTTTGAGAATATCTTTTTCTGATCCTGGTTGGTAATGTGACCGGACGCTACGATGACGTTGACGAAGGGGTTTATTTTCAGCATCTGCTTGAAAGTCTCCGTGCCGGACATTTTCGGCATGATAATATCTAAAAGAACAGCATCAATGGATGCGTGCTCCTTTTTGAATATACCGATCCCTGCTTCACCGTCACAGGCGTCAAGCGTATTATACCCAAAGGCTTTTAATGATTTGACGGCCATATCCCTTACCATATCGTCATCCTCAATGACCAGGATGGTTTTCGGTCTTTTGGGGGATATCTCGTCTTTGTTCTTTTCTGAGATATCTTTTCCAATAAAAACGATTTTTTCAAGGAAGCCGTTTTCACCCCTGATAAGATCAAAGGTTCCATCAATTTTGCGAAAAATTCCTTTTTTGTCTTTGATCCTGAATTCCATGGTAATGTGGGAAACACTTCCGGGGATTCCTTTTTCAAGAAAAAGAAGAAGCTTTTCAACATCATCGGAATGGATGAGATCAAGAAATGAGGAACCGATCAGATCCAGGGATTCATAACCAAGGTTTTTGTGGGCAGGATTGGCAAACTCATATACCCCCCGGGAATCTGCAATGACGATCAGAGAATTCGTATGGTCCGTGATCAGGCTAAGCGTTTTTTCTTTATTTTCAAGGGCATTCAGAATCTGTTTTCTTTCTATGGCAACGGCAATCTGATCAGAGATGGAAACAAGGATTTCAAGATGCCGGTGAGAGAAATAACCAGGGTCTGAATAGTGTTGAACGCAGATAGCACCGATAACCGTATCCTGAATGATCAGGGGTACACCGAGCCATATTTTGGGGACGGTTCCCGCAACCTTGTTTTTCCGGGTCCGCTCAATCAGCATGTTTTCCTTCAGAAAAAGAGGCCTTCCGGCAAGGATCACTTCCCCGGTCAGACAGCACGGGTCTTCAAGATTTTCAATGATCGGGAAATCATCATCATACTCATCAATGAAATATTCAAAATTAATGGTTTTCTTTTTATTGTCATAAATCGCAATATAGAAATTGGGCAACGGCATCAGCCTGTTCAGCGAATCATAAATGGATTGATATAATTCCTCAAGATTACGGGTTGCATGGACTGCATTGGAGATGTCATAAAGGGTGTAGTTTATTTTTTCGAAATCTTTCAGTTCTTCAACGGGCTTTTCCAGACCTTTGTTTTCCGCTTTTAAGTCTTCGAATAATGGCTTTTGACCCATAGGCTTTCCTTAATTAACCCTTGGTAATTTATACTATTGGAATACCGTATTCTATCGGAAATCGACAACCACAGCAAGAAAGAAAAATTAACAGAAAGAAAAATTAAAGGGCTTCCGGTGTAAATAAAACCACTTCATCGATGGTCTTTGCATCGCAGAAAAGCATGACCAGCCGATCCACACCCAAGGCAATACCGGCTGCATCGGGCATGGTTTCAAGGTCTTTGAGAAATTGATCCGGCATGGGCAGCACAGGTTTTCCCTGGGACACCCGGATCATATTCTCTTTATAAAACCGCTGTTTTTGTTCATCAGCATCCGTAAGTTCGGTAAATCCATTGGCAAGTTCAATTCCGGCCATATAAAATTCAACCCTTTCGGCAATCTCCGGGCTTTTTGTCAGAAGTTTCGCCAGGGAAGCAAGGGAGGCCGGGTAATCATATAAAAAAGCAGGCGTAGTATTTCCAAGACAGGGTTCAATCTTAAAGCTGAGAATTTCATCAAATTTGTTTATTTTAAGGGCTTCCGCCAGGGATATGTCGGAATACAGTCGGAAAGCTTCACTGACTGTAATCCGCTGCCAGGGCTGATCCAGGTCGATGGTTTTCCCGAGATACACAAGTTTGCCGCCAAGGCCCAGCCTTTTTGCAATAAATTTTACCAGGGCCTCGCATTGATCCATCAGATCAAGATAGGTGTTATCTTTTGCATACCATTCCAACATCGTCAGTTCAGGCAGGTGATGCCGTCCTCTTTCGTTTTTCCGGAAGCATTTGCAGATCTGGAAGATCCTGTCAAATCCCTTTGACAATAACCGTTTCATGCAGAGTTCCGGCGAGGCCTGGAGAAACCATTTTTCCGAGGTCACAGGGTCAATCTGGGCTTCGGGAATAATGGAGGGACACCGTATCGGGGTGTCAACTTCAAGATAATTGTTTTGATTAAAAAAATCTCTTATGGCCTGAATCACAAGGGATCTGATTTTGATGTTCCTGAAATGGGTGTTGAGGGTCACTTTATTTCATAGATGTCTTTGGTTCTGTCCTGCAGAATGATCCGATTGAATTTGCTTTTGTCTGCCTGGTCGAAAAGCCGGTATCC
Organism: Desulfobacterales bacterium; assembly: GCA_031395015.1. GTDB lineage: Bacteria > Desulfobacterota > Desulfobacteria > Desulfobacterales > Desulfobacteraceae > Desulfobacula. The sequence goes on from JANNUH010000139.1 coordinate 24,727, forward strand.
TTCTTCAGTGCATGCTTTACAGGCATTGATGGGGATGTGAACCCCAAGGATATGGTTGCCTGTTGTGGCTGAGGAATCTATTTCAAAAGAGCCGCCGCAGTCCCTGCAGATCCGGATTTTTTCCTTCTGGCGTTCAAAGATATTGTCGGTATCATAAAAAATTTCACGGTGACGGATCTCAAAATTTCCCGGGGTCCCGGCTTTCTGCCGGAGTTCATCCCTTTCTTTCCAGTAATTAAGGATGACATCGGTGGTTTTTTTAATTTTATCCGTAATGCTGACGGATTGCCTCAACCGTTCCGGATCATAGTCAGGTTCGACAACGCCTGAATAATCTATTCCTGCCATGGCCAAGATGATGCCGAGGTTTACATAGGGAAGCGCCCCTTCAATGGAATATCCGCCTTCCAGCACGGCAATATCGGGCTTGAGAAGGGAAGTCATCGTGGCATAGCCCTGGGCGCAGAAATTCATATTGGTCAAAGGGTCGGTATAATGGTTGTCCTGGCCTGCGGAATTCACAATCAGATCCGGTTTAAATCCTTCCAATATCGGCAGTACACAGTTTCTAATGACATAGAGATAGCCCTCCGAGGAAGTTCCGGGAGGCAGGGGGATATTCAGATTGGACCCCCTGGCATTGGGGCCGCCCAGCTCAGCGGTAAATCCCGTCCCCGGATACAGGGTCCGGCCGTCCTGGTGAAGGGAAATGAACAATACATCGGGGTCATGCCAGAAAATATCATTGGTGCCGTCCCCGTGATGGCAGTCTGTATCAACCACGGCTATTCTTTTAAGACCGAACCGGGTCCGGATATACTCTACCATGATGGCTTCAATATTAATATGGCAGAACCCCCTGCCGCCATGGGAAACCCTCATGGAATGATGTCCAGGGGGCCGGACCAGGGCAAATCCGTTTTTTACTTCTTTGTTCAGAACCGCATTGGCAATGGCTTTTGCGCCTCCTGCACTGATCAGATGGGATTCGGTGGTAATTGATTTTTCATCCGGGACACAGAAATGGGCCCGCCGGATATCCTGGGTGGTTATAATCTCAGGTTTGTATTCAATGATGCCGCTGATATCAAAGACACCTTCCTCTGTCACCTGATCCTGGGTATAAAGAAGCCTTTCCTCTCTTTCCGGATGGGTGGGGTCAATGGCCCAGTCAAAGGCAGGGAAGAATACAAGACCTGTTTTGTTTGATGCTTTCAGCATGGTTACCTCTTATGGATGGGGCAAAATAGTTTCAAACCCTTTTATCAGTCCGGGTTTGATCTGCATTTTGGTTCTGAAAATCTTCCCCTTGGGGGAGAAATTCCGGACAATATTGAATTTTTGAAATTCAACCACTTCTACGTCATCTATATTGTCCGGATCTGCCCCGGAATGCATGGCTTTTTCTTTCAAAAGCGTGTGAGCGGTCTCAATGAGGTCATCCTCAGAATAGGTTTTTGAAATGGGTTCGGCAAAATCTTCTTCGTGGGCCGCCACAATCCCCTGTTCCGTATCTGCATTCAAAGAAACTTCACAGGTGGTTCTGGCAAGGGCGGCCCCAATGGCATTGGCCACGGAGGATTCAGGTACGGCAATGGTTTTAATATGATAGAGCTCTTCTATTTTTTTTGCAAAATAGGGGGCCGGTCCCCCTAAAAGAAGGATTTTTCTCGGGCTGATCTTATAATTCTCCAGAAATTCATGAACCGTATACACAGGTTGGGAATTGATCTTGTCAATCATTTCAAAGGTTTTTTTAAGAATGATGGAGCAGCATTTTTTAAATATTTTATCAGCCGTTTCAACATCATCAAGACCTAGTTCCAGCGCGATCTGATGAATCCCCTTACGGGCATTTTCCGCACTGCCTTCCGGCATGAGCCCCAGGACAACCAGGGCATCCGTGGGTGTGGGTTCCGGTCCGCCAAAGGCCATGGCAGGGCCTTTTCGGTCGGGGCCGATGACAAGCTCCTTGTCTTTTACCCGGACAACGCTGTCTCCCCCGATCCCCTTTGAATCGGTCTGAAGAGACCTGATCAGGCTTTTGTATTGGCCTCTCTGGATTCCCATGGGTTCCAGCAGCGGCGCTTTATTGACAAGGAAGGCAATGTCCGTTGTGGTGCCGCCGATATCCAGCACAATGGCATCTTGTTTTTTCGGCGCATAGGGAATGGCGCCCATGATACTTGCCGCAGGTCCTGATAGAACGGTCTGTCCCGGAAATGACATGGAGGATTCAAGGGACATGGTGCCCCCGTCCGCCTTAAGGATCTGGATGGGAATGGAAAGCCCCATTTGCGTTAGAGAGTTTTTAACGGCTTCAAAAAACGATTTATGAAGGGAGAAGACCCCGGCGTTCAGGTGGGTAGTGGCAATTCGTCGCGGAAAATTAAGATTTCCGGATACATGATGCCCTAGAAACACTTGTTTGAAATGCTTGTTCAGGATCCGTTTGATAAGAACCTCGTGGCTCGGATTTCTGACACAGAATTTACCGACCACTCCCACATATTCAATCCCGGCTTTTTTCATTTTTTGGGCAATATCTTCGATTTCCATTTCATTTACCGGGGCTTTTTCTCTTCCCCTGTGATTGATGGAGCCGGAAACGCAATAATAATGGTCCCCGGTCCTGAAAAATTCAGGGTTGATGCCGGGGCCTGCCGAAATCACCATGCCCGCCGGATTCATATCCTGCTGTACAATGGCATTGGTGGTCAGAGTAGTGGAGATGACAATGCGTTTCACCGTTTTGGGGTCGATACCATCCAGAAGTTTTTTAAAACATGAGAGGACGGTATTGAAAAGGTCAGCAGCGTCAGTGGTTATTTTGAATTTTTTTTCAATTCCACTGCTGCTTAAAAGAACAGCATCGGTATGTGTGCCGCCAACATCTATTCCAATAATCATGGCGTTTCCCTGTTCGTATGGATTACAGCCCAAACCTCGGGTCTTTATATTACTGCGGAGCTTGTCAGAAAAAAAAGGGCTTGTCAATTAGATTGTCAATTAGATTTTCTTTTTACGAGCTGCCCTGTTTTTGCAGGTTAGCTCTGGTTTTAGCTTGAATTATGAACCGGATTATTTTATGAACAGCAATGCGGTTTATTTTTAAAAATAGATACTGGGGGGTTGATTTATGCCGGTGATGGAATGGAAAAAAGACGGATCAGTTGCTGTTATTCAGATGTGTAACGGCGCCAACAGGCAGAATCTTGTCTTTGTGGAAGAGATGAGTCAGTGCCTGGATAAAATAGAGGCGGATAAGGAGATTTATGCCGTTGTCCTGACCTCCACCGATGAAAAGAATTTTTCCCAGGGCATTGATATTGAATGGCTGACCGGGAGAATGAATGCAAAAGACGTTGACAGCATTAAATCGTTTATGCACGGCATCAACGACATTTTTAAACGGATATTGTTAATGCCGATTCCCGTCATTGCAGCCATCAACGGCCATGCCTTTGGAAACGGTGCCATGCTGGCTTGCACCTGTGATTTCAGGTTTATGAAAAAGGACAAGGGGTTTTTCTGTTTCCCTGAAGTGGATATCAGCATTCCGTTTCTGCCGGGCATGATCCAGTTTGTTAGAAAAGCCATACCTGAATATAAATTCAATGAAATGATTCTTTCAGGAAAACGCGTCACAGCAGAGGAACTTTATGAAAGCCGTGTGATTGTAAAGGCCAGCAGCGACAAGGAAGAACTTCTTCAGGATGCCCTGGCGTTTGCCCGGACCTTTACCAAAAAAAGAGGGATTTTCGGTGAATTGAAAAAACGGATGTATAAAGGCATCATCCAGGTCATGGAAACCGAAGATATAGAACAGATAGAGTCTTTGAACCTTTTTATTGACGGGTAGGAAGCAATTACACAAATTTCTATATATGCTTCTTGAAAATAAATTCGCTGTATTTATTGCTTCAAAGCTTTCGGATAAGATTACCGGGCAGGTTTTCAGCGTTTGGAATACCAATAGATTGTAGATGCTCTCTTTTGCTGAACCAATCAGTTCAGCGGAATCGGGCTCCTCGCCGCTGACTTCTCTGGCATGTTTAAAAAGTTTGACAATTCGTACGATATGGCGTACCGTTTGTTAAAAATATAAGGGTGTAATATGGCAACGTTATCAGCAACAGAAGCAAGAAAAAAATTATACCGCTTAATCGATGAAACTTCATTAACTCACGAGCCGATTATGATAACCGGCAGAAGGGGCAATGCGGTGTTGATTTCCGAAGAAGACTGGAGAGCGATCCAGGAGACAATGTTTCTGGTAAGTATACCTGGAATGAGAGAGTCTATACAAGAGGGTTTGAAAACTCCTGTTGAGGATTGCAAACAGGAACTTGACTGGTGAAATGGCGTGTTGTTTTTACAAAACAAGCTCAAAAAGATGCAGAAAAATTAGCCTCTTCCGGCCAAAAGAAAAAAGCGGTAGCCCTGATTGAGATACTTCAAGAAAATCCTTTTCAGGTTCCCCCACCTTATGAAAGGCTTATTGGTGATTTGTCAGGAGCATATTCACGTCGGATAAATATACAGCATAGGTTGGTTTATCAGGTATTAAATGAAGAAAAAATTATAAAAGTTCTTCGGATGTGGACTCACTATGAATAAAAACTGTAAAATTTACCCTTAAGAATTATAGTTCGCAGACCCAAAAGGCTTGGAAGAAAATTTATATTATTTAAAATTTTATGTCATATCGACACTTGGTGAGCATAATGAAAGACACTCAATGGAACATGAAGCCCAATAAAGCAAAAGCCGTCATGCTGGCCAAGCGACAATTATCTGAATTGGTATGTGATGCAGTGAATCTGGAGGGGATTCATTTTACTCTGCCTGAAATACAGACCTTATTAGATGGAATCACCGTCGGCGGGCATAAATTAGCAGATCAAAAAATAGCCCTGAATCAGGCCGATACCTGGCGAGTCTTATTTGATATCATCGAAAAAGATCAGTTTGAGATCACCATGGAAAAAGTCTGCGCCCTTCATGGGATAGCGGCCAGGGATGAGGCTTTGGAATGGGGAAGGTTCAGATCCGGAGGGGTGACGATTGCAGGAACCGGCTATATGCCGCCGGATGCAGGGGCATTGCCGGGGTTGTTTGAAAAAATGAGGGTCGAGGCCTCTGGGATACCGGACATCTATGACCGGGCCATCCATTTTTTTCTGGCCATGGCGAGAAATCAGTTTTTTTATGATGTCAACAAGCGGATGGGACGGTTTGTCATGAACGGACTTTTGCTGAATTGCGGATTTCCCGCCATTAATCTGCCTGCGAAAAGGCAGCTCGAATTTAATCAATTGATGCTTCCTTTTTATGAAACAGGGGATCAGAAACCCATGAATACCTTTCTGCGGTCATGCCTGGATGAAAAAGTCATAAAAATCATGAAAGAATAATGGATGAGGGTTTGAGGATCAATTGGGTTTTTAACCGAACATTGACAAAATATCTGTAAATTTTAAATTTTTAAAGAATTGATTTCGTCGAATATAATTTTTATACTCTTATTAAACTGCAATCGTTTGAATATGGTGGGAGGTGAAAAATGGATGAATTTTCAAGGAAAAGCGATGAAATATCATTCAACGTAAATGTTCTGATCAAAAAAGAAGAGAGTATGTTTGTTGCGCACTGTCTTGAACTTGATATCGTTGCTGTTCATCATACCGTCGAAGATGTCCAGAAAGAGATCGTTTCTCTCATCAGTTCCCAGATTGATTATGCATTCTCAAACGATAATACGGATAATCTTTATCATCCGGCACCGATTGAAATATGGCAGGAGTTCTATAAATGCAAAGAGCAGGTCGAAAGAAAATATCAGATCAGATCCGAATATGGTAAAGAATCCGGGAAGGAGAAAATTATCCCTCCCTGGCTGATTACTAAAACCTGCAGCCCGGAAAATAATCTTTGCTATGCCTAAGAGTCCCCTTCCGCTGAACAAGTTAATTAAAAGATTAAAAAAATGTGGAGTTATCTCCATGCCTTCCAACCGGGGGAAGGGGTCTGAAATCATTCTTCTGAAGCCGGAAAAAGAGGGATCAATGAAGGGGCTTCAATATCCTATCAAGAATCATGGGAAGAACACTGAAATTTATATTCCGGTGATTTTAGCGGTTCTGCGCAGGTTCAATATCAGTCCGGACGATTTTTGGGATTGAAACCTTATAAGATCGGACGGATTTTTTATAAATCCGAAACAAGATTCTTTGATGGCTTTTCAAGCAGCCCGCTCATTTAGGTGACCGGATATCAAACCGCGGTGATTCAAGCATGCGTGTGATTTCTTCCTTTAGATTGGTTTCATCCGGGTTCTGGGCGCTTTGTGCCATGAGCAGGTCAAACAGGGCCTGCTGCTCCACCGGATACCGGAAATCCGCACTAGGATTTTCCCTTACCTGGATATGGGCGGCCCAGGGTACAAAATAGGTGGTGGGCGGATAGTCTTCATACTCGGATATATCGATATTAAGCCCTGCAATATAAAGAAGGTTTTTTCCTGTGTATTCCCTTCCCCGGCGGATGGATTCAACGGCCCTTGCAAATTCATGCTGGATATTGATTTTTGCGGCCCTGAGCAGGGGATTTCGCGAGGTAACAATACGGGGCATGAAATCTATGATATTTCGCTCAAGCAAAATACTTTCATCGGTTTCATGGAAATCTTCACGGAAAAAGAAGAGATCCTCGGCGAGATGATTCCCCATACATTCTCCGTTCCCGGATTTCCATTCATAGCCGGACTGATTCATTCTTTTTTTGAATTCCTCCGTGACTTCAAAGGACTGCATGGTGCTGGAAGCCCCGACAGGACGGATGACCCCGTCCTCACGGATTTTGGCAATGTTCTGCAATCTTAAAACCAGTCCGTTTTTTACCGGGTGGGTGAAAAAGTCAATAAAGGAATTTTTCACCGTAATCAGAAAAGCCCCGGATTCGGATCGAGACAGAAAAATCCTGTCTTTGGCAAATCGGTACTGCTCAAGATAGGGGGTAATGACATGGGCGAGTTTTCCGCAGGATTCCGATATGTTTTTATCAGCCATCCTGGGCCTTCGGAAGGTTCCGTAAACGCCAGTATCAGGATCATACCCCACATGGCTGGCCTGGACAATCACGGAATCTTCTCCGTGGCTGGCATGGGGCGCATGTCTGTCAATGGCCATAATACCTCCGATACGGCCGTGATTGAAGGGAAAGGTTCCGAAATGTTTTGTCAGAAGGATAATGGGAACCCCCTGGTTTTCATCGGAACAAAACGCCTTGGACGGCATGATAAGACCTTTTCTGAACCCGAGCCGGATGCACAGATTATAAAGCCGGGGAACAAATTCAGGATAGGGGATAGCCAGGCCGTCCACTTTAAAATCAGCCAGTTCACGCAAAATAGTTACTAAAGGATAGGGTTTTGCCGATATCATGATTTTTCTCCCAGGGGTTGTTTTTCCAATAATATATGTTGAACTGACAGGCTCCGGTGTCATGATGAAAAAGGCATGAAGATCAGATATCATCTCAGTGAGTTACGAGTAACCTGAAAAAAAAATAATGGCAATAGATTTTTTATAAGAAATAGGAATAATGCTTGTTAAAGGTCTTTAGAGATCCTGGGACGGTTACAGGGCAAGTCGTGCAAATTCAATGAATTTCTTGCAGATGGGGGACAGGGACCGTTTGGGGGAAGTGGTCAGGTAAAAAAAGCGGTTCAGATCCAGGCCAGCTACGGACAGGGCTTTCAGGCGGCCTTTATCGATGTCGTCCTGGACGGCAATGGTGGAAAGAATGGAAATCCCGACATGATGGATGATGCCCTGGATCACGGACACGGTGTTTCCCATGGTGACTGGGGCATTCAGGGTTTTTGGATCAAATCCGGCTCTGTCCATGCTTTTCAGGATGGACTGCCAGGTTCCTGATCCTTTTTCCCTGGCAATAAATATTTCTTTTAAAAGCTCTGGGCAGCCAACCGAGGTCTTGTCGGCCCATTTGTGGTCAGACTGAACAATCAGGCGCATTTCATCGGCAACAAGCTCTTCCTGGAATATCATGGGATCATCGGTTTTTGCACCCACAATGCCGACCTCGATTTTCCCTTTTTTAATTTCCTCAATAATCTGGAAGGTGTCACCGCTGAAAAGTTCAATCCGGATGTCGGGGAATTTCTTTGAAAAAGGCCCGATGATCTTTGGCAGGATATATCCGGACGGGATGGTGCTGCCGCCGAGAACAAGGCTTCCTTTTGTCCTTCCCAGAAAATCATGCATGGCGGTTTCAGCCTGATCCTTTAAGCATAAAATCTTTTTTGCATGCTGATACAGGATTTCTCCTGCCTTTGTGGGCTCTGTGACTTTTCCGAGTCGGTCCAGGAGGCGGCATTGGAAATAGTCTTCCAGCTCTTTGATATGGCTGCTCACCGTGGGTTGGGAAAGGTTGATGGCTTCGGATGCTTTGGAAAAGCTTCTATTCTCCACCACAGCGACAAAAATATTCAGTTGCCAGAGGTCCATGGGCTTCCTTTTTATTTTCTGATCAGGGGAAATTTTTCCATGAGTTTGAGATTGACGGCTTCCGGGACCATATCACTGATGTCTCCGCCGAACTGGGCCGCTTCCTTGATGATGGAGGAACTGGTAAAAATCCATCGAAACCCGGTCATCAAGAAAACAGACTGTACTTCCTTGTTCAGTTTCCGGTTCATCAGGGCCATCTGGAATTCGCTTTCAAAATCGGAAAGGGCCCTCATTCCCCGGATAATGGCAACGGCACTTTTCATTTTGGCATAATCCACCAGAAGCCCGCCAAAGGAATCGACCTGCACGGATTTTTCACCGTTAAAGCTCTGCCGGATCATTGCCACCCGTTCTTCCATGGTAAAGAGAGCTTTTTTGTTGGGATTGTGCAATACGGCAATAATCACCTCATCGAAAATACCTAGGGCGCGCTCAATAATATCAATATGTCCGTTTGTCAGGGGATCAAAGGAACCAGGGTAGATTGCTGTTTTTTTCTTTTTTGCCATGGATGGGACATCCTTTTATTTTTAAACTCTTCTGATAAATGAGATCATGGTTTTTGAGTATTTTTTTTGTCTGAAAATGTCAAGGCCTGAAAGGCTTATTTCAAGACTTTCTTTGCAGGAGTGTTCGGCAATGATGATGCCGCCGGGAGCCAGAAGGTCCATAAACCCCTCTTTTTCAAATGTTTTTTCAATGGATTCGGTTTTATAGGGCGGGTCAATGAATACAAAATTAAAGGCCTGCCCTTTGAGAGTTTCCGGCAAGGGGGCATTTATGATGTCATGGCAGATGACGGTGCCGGCGGATTCAAACCGGCAAAGCAGAAGGTTCTGTCGGATAATATCACAGTCAAGATCCATAAAGACGGCATGGTCCGCTCCCCGGCTTAAGGCTTCAATGCCCAGGGCCCCGGTTCCGGCAAAAAGATCAAGAACCCTTGCCTGCCGGATGGTATGCCCCAGGATATTGAAGACGGCCTCTTTTGTCCGGTCGGCCGTGGGCCGTACCCGCTCTCCTTCAATCCTGACAAGCTTTCTGCCCTTTTTGCTCCCGCTGATGACTCTCATGGATAGTCAGATTACGAAATGGCCTTTTTAATATATTTGACACTGGTCCCAAGCTTTTTTGCAGTGGAAATGATATCTCCTCCCTCCATGGAAAGCTTCTGAAGGAGATATTCTTTTTCAAATCGTTTTCTTGCCTGTTCCAGATCGTCTTCATAAAGGGAAAATCCGCCCTGATCCGAATCCTGTGATTTCAGTTCAGGGTTATAAGGTCGGGGAATATCGGCTACATCGATGAGATCCTGGCCCACCATAATGGATAGTCTTTCCATGAGATTTTTAAGCTCCCGGACATTGCCCGGCCAGTCATAGGCTGTGAGAAGCCCCAGGGCATTTTCAGTTAAGGTCTTCTTTTTTCCGGGAACAAGTTTGGATGATTTTTCCAGGAAGGTGTCCACCAGCAAGGGGAGGTCTTCTTTTCTTTCTCTTAAGGCCGGGACATGGATGGGAATCACATTGAGTCTGAAATACAAATCCTGTCTGAAATTTCCAGCCTCAATTTCTTTTTCAAGGTCCTTATTGGAGGATGCAATGAGACGGACATCCATGTGCAGGGTCCTTCCGCCGCCAATTCTCTGGAAGGTCTTGGATTCCAGGGCCCTTAAAATTTTTGCCTGGGTCTGGATATCCATGTCACCGATTTCATCCAGAAAAAGAGTCCCTTCTGAAGCCAGTTCAAATTTGCCCTTGTTTTTTGATTTGGCACCTTCAAAGGCCCCTTTTTCATGGCCGAATAGCTCACTGTCAAGGTTTTCCGAAGGGATGGCCGCGCAGTTGATAATGATAAAGGGCTGTTCCGGCCGTGAACTGAATTGATGGATGGTTTTGGCCACGAGCTCCTTGCCGGTTCCGTTCTCCCCGGTGATCAGGATGGAGGCATCCGATGGTGCCGCACTCATAATGTCGCCATATAATTTTTGGATGGCAGGACTGGAGCCTGCAATGGAGTTTTTCTGGATGGTTTTTTTGCGCAGATAGATATTCTCTTCTTCCAGTTTTCGAAAATTCAAGGCATTGCTGATGGTGACCATGACCTTGTCCAGGGACAAAGGTTTTTCCAGAAAATCATAGGCCCCTGATTTTGTGGCATCAACTGCGGATTCAATGCTGCCGTGACCGGTGATCATCACCACCGGAAGGTTGGGCGCAATTTTTTTGATTTCCTTTAAGGTTTCAATACCGTCCATGCCCGGCATCCAGATATCTAAAAGAACAATGTCCGGGGAGGCGGTTTCAATTTTCTTTAACGCCTCATACCCGTTAAAGGCATGGATGACTTCAAATCCGTCATCGGACAGGATTCCTTCCAGAGATTCAATAATCGTGGTTTCATCATCAACAATCAATACTGCAGGATACATGGTTTGCTCTCCTGTCCTTTCTACGAATTATTAGGCCGGCAGTTCAATAATAAATTTTGCGCCTTTCGGCTTGTTATCCTGGACCCTTATTACACCATTGTGATCGGAAATAATAGAGTTAACAATGGCAAGGCCCAGGCCCATACCTGATTTTTTAGTGGAAAAATAAGGCTCAAACAGTCTGGTTTTTTCTTTGTCGGAAACGCCTTTGCCGCTGTCGGCTATTTCAATCCTGACTATTTTTAATATTTCATCATAGGAGACCTCGATGAAGATCTCCCCCTTTTTATCCAGCGCGTACACGGCATTGTCAATCAGGTTGATAAAGGCTTGTTTCATATGCTGGTGATCCAGCTTCAGAACCGGGATATTGGAGGCAAAATTCCATTGGATATTCACTTTTTCAAGCCCTTCCCGGTAAAGGGCAATGGTTTCAAGGATGATATTTTCAATCCTGCAACTGGCCACATTGGCATCGGGGAATTTGGCAAAGGTGGCAAATTCATTGACAAGGTTTCGGATCAGATCAACATGTTCCACAATGGTGTCTGTACAACTCGTAAAAACGTCATCATTGATCTGATGGGCATATTTTCGCTTGAGCCGCTGGGCCGACAGCTTTATCGGGGTTAAGGGGTTTTTTACCTCATGGGCGATTCTCCGGGCAACCTCCCGCCAGGCCGCAATCCGCTGGGCTTTTTCAAGTTCGGTGACATCATCAAAAACAAGGACGGCCCCCAGGTTCTGGTCTGAATCATCTTTTAATATATTGAAATTTAAAGCGAAATGTTTGGCTATACCTGAAATCGTGATGGCCAGAGGGATTTCAAAATTTTCCTGTCCCTGGGCCGCCTGATCATAAATCGTGTTGGCAAGCTGTAAATGCTCGTTTTTGAGGACATCTTTATAGTTGCAGTGCAGAATATCACGGCTATTGATGTTAAGAAGGGATTCAGCAGCCTTGTTAATGGTGATGATCGTTCCTGCATAATCCACGGAAATCACTCCGGCGGAAATGTTTTTTAAAACAATTTCAATATACTGCCGGCTTTTTTCAAGTTCGGTGTTTTGATTTCTGAGCATTTCTTCTGAAAGGGCAATCTGCCGTCGCCCATTGGCCAGCTCTGTTGTCATGGAATTAAAGGATTTAACCAGGGTCCCGATTTCATCATCGCTTTCAAAATCAATCCGGTAGTCCAGATCTCCATCAGCCACCCGCTTTGTGCCTTCGGCAAATTTCATGATGGGGATGGTAATGGTTTTGGCCAGTTGAAATCCAAACCAGATCGCACAGAAGATGACCAGAAGCGCAACCACTGAAAGTGCAATATAATAGAATGTCAGGGCTGGTTTTTTGGCAAGTTTGAGTTGGTGATACTCTTCTATCCCTTTTAAGATTGCCCGAAGATTCCAGGACAAGTCCGGCGATAAAAGGGTTGAAATCACAATAAAGGCCTCAGCTTTTTTGGGGTCCGAGGCAAAGGGAATGGGTGCAATGGTTCTGAGTAATTCTCCTTCCTGGATATCCTGGGAAATGGTGTTGGACAAACGTCCTTCTGGAATATTGGTGAGCTCATCACTTGTCAGGAGCCCGAAATGCAGTCCTTCCAGCTCATTTGAAAGGGACAGGCTGACGCGTCTCGCATCCGGGGTATAAATCTCAACCGCATGATGGTTGAAGGCCCGCTGGATGACTTCGGCATATCGGGTGAGTTTGGGTTCATTTTCTTTTTCCAGGAGCTTTCTTGAATCTATCTGGAATACCGCTCTTTTGGCTGAGAATTCATTTTCAGTCTCTATGTATTCATAGATTTTGCGGCCCACGGCCATGGAACTGTCCAGGGTCTGTTCCACCGGCGCATTAAACCAGAAGGCAATACTGGTGGAAATGAATTGAATGGAAAAAAAGAAGAGAACCGTTGTGGGCAGAAGGGCCAGAACGATAAAGGCGGCTATCAGCCTTGTTTTAAGCTTTGTTCCGAGAATTTTGTTCTTTTTTTCATAATAGAGCTTTGCAAGGTTTCGAAAGACCAGAAGCAAAAGGGCCAGCAGGAGCAGGAGATTGGTATTGATCAGGGTGAACATCAACACCGTGCTGGATAAGGGGAAATCATTGCCGAAATGGGTGATCCGGGTTTCAATAAAGGTGAGGATTGCAACCGTTATCAGGATGATAAGGATGAGAAGGCCTTCTCTTTTTTTCCTTTTACGGTCATGATTTACATTCATTGAATCGGCCATATGATGGAATTCCCATGGGGATAGAGCATAATGACGGTCAATAGGAGAAATTGATCAGATACCAGTTTGTTTCAAAATTCCAGTAAGAAACAAAAAAGAAAATATTATGGAGCGACAAAGGAAGGGTGATTTTATCAAGTTCAGCCTTGATCCGAAGCTGGTATTTATCCCCTTTGCCGAGCCGGCTCAAGGGGATGATGGTAAGGTTGTCGATTTCGGTCATCAGGACCTTTGCCTCGTCAAAAGACTGGGTGACTACAGGGTTTTCATTTTTCCAGGGCCGCAGAACTGAAAATTCCTTTTTCAGGGAATTGTATTTGATTGTGGATTTGATCTGAATATCGGAGATGTTTTTATCCAGCCAGGAGCTGTCGCCCTTATAGAGTGCAATATAAAATGAAAAGGTGGTGGGCACACCGTTCAGTATGGCCTGGTTGATTTTGTCTGAAAACGCATGGGTCACCTTAAAATAGGTTAAAAGGTCATCTCTTGTATTCACAAGCCGGATATCCTGAATTTCCGCCATGTCCTTTGCAAGGGCAAAAGAGGGAAGAAGCCACCCGGCCGAAATCATCATCACGATAATAAAGATGCCTTTACCGAAAAGCAGAAATGATATTGTTTTCTTATGGGGCGTCATTGGATGTTGCAGGCCCGGTTTCCCAGGCATCCTTGTTTTTTAAAAAGGTCTCAATAAATAAATGATTCAGCGTATGTCCGGATTTGTGGGTGATGATATGTCCCTTGATCGGCATGCCGAGAAGAGAGAAATCTCCAAGGCTGTCCAGAAGTTTGTGCCGGACGAATTCATCAGGATATCTTAACCCCTCTTCATTTAGAATTCTATCTTCATCAATAATGATGGCGTTGTCAAGACTTCCCCCCTTGCCAAGACTGAATTTTTTTAATAGCTCCAGGTCCTGTATAAATCCGAAGGTCCTGGCCCGGCTGATGTCTTTTTCAAAATTGTCCTTTTCCCTGTCAAAGGAGATCTCCTGCTTTCCGATCAATGGATGGGGAAAATCAATCCGGCAGGTAATTTTAAAACAGGGTTCAGGATATACTGATACGGATTTATCATCATCAAATAATTCAATGGGCTTTTTTACAATAAAATAATGTTTCGGGGCATCCTGATATACAATGCCTGAAGCTTCCATCATCTGGGTAAAGATCTTGGCACTCCCGTCCATGATGGGAATTTCATAATCATCTATTTCCACAAGGGCATTGTCAATGCCAAGGCCTGAAAAACCGGCCATTAAATGCTCGATGGTGGAGACAATGGCCCCGTTGGTTCCAAGGACCGTGGCAAGGCTGGTATCAACCACCAGTTTGAACAAGGCCTGGATGTCCTGGGTGCCGGGAAGATCAACCCGCCTGAATTTTATTCCATGATTTTCCGGCGCGGGTTTGATGGTCAGATGGGTGAGTTTTCCTGAATGCACCCCTATCCCTGAAAAAGAGATGCTTTTTGAAAGCGTGGTCTGTAATATATAACCGGTCATATGCTGTATATTCTTTATTAATGATCATCATTTGTTTTAGATTGCTATATAGCTGATTTTAATATTCAAAGCAAAGTAAATGAGAAATATCTTTGGTTCGCCTATATTTTTTGATAAAGAAATAGGGTAGTGAATCGGTAAAAAAGGCATTTTTGCTATTGATGGGCTGTTTCAACAGGGGAGTAGGGGTGATTGCCAAGGTAAATTCATGTTCGGTAACAGGGATTGAGGGATTTATTGTTGAGGTTGAAGTCGATATTTCCAGCGGCCTCCCAATATTTAATATGGTCGGGCTGCCTGAAATTTCCGTCAGGGAAAGCAAGGACAGGGTTAAAACCGCCATCAGAAATTCCGGCTATGCCTTTCCCATGGACCGGGTGGTGGTCAATCTTGCACCGGCCGATGTGAAAAAGGAAGGAACCGGTCTTGACCTGCCCGTTGCCCTTGGGATTCTGGCTGCGTCGGGTACGGTTCCGCCGGATAAGCTCAAGTCCTATCTTTTTTCAGGAGAGCTGTCCCTTGACGGGGAGATAAAACCGATAAAAGGGGTTTTGCCCTATACGCTGACGGCAAAGGAAAAAGGGTTTAAAGGAATCTTCATTCCCGTTGAAAATGCTGATGAAGCATCCCTGGTGGATGGGATTGATGTTCTGCCGGTCAAGAGCCTTTCTCAGATTGTGGATTATTTTTCAGGGTTCTCCGATTTAAAGCCCCATGAAAGGGAATTAAGATTAGAATCAGGTTCCGGACTTGCCGATTATGGAATTGATTTTTCCGAGGTAAAGGGTCAACTTCATGCCAAAAGAGCCCTTGAAATTGCAGCGGCAGGGTTTCATAATCTTCTGATGACCGGCCCGCCGGGATCAGGAAAAAGCATGCTGGCCAAACGCCTGCCGACCATCCTGCCGGAATTGACGTTTCCTGAGGCCATTGAGGTGGCAAGAATTTACAGTGTCCTCGGGTTGATCGATGAAAAAAAACCATTTTCATTTGCAAGACCTTTTCGATCTCCCCATCATACCATATCCGATGCAGGCCTTGTGGGGGGCGGGTCAAAACCGGTTCCAGGGGAAATCAGCCTGGCCCATAACGGGCTTCTTTTTCTTGATGAACTGCCGGAATTTAAAAAAAATGTCCTGGAAGTGTTGCGGCAACCCCTTGAAGACGGGAAGGTCTCCATTGCCAGGGCAGGCATGAATGCGACCTATCCGTCGAAATTCATGCTGGTGGCGGCCATGAACCCATGCCCCTGCGGCTATTTGTCCGACCCGTATGGGAAGTGCACCTGTACCCAGCCCCAGATTCAAAAATACCGGTCAAAAATTTCAGGACCGCTCTTGGACAGGATCGACATCCGGATCGAAGTGCCAAAGGTTCCCTACAAAGATCTCGGCGCCGGGGTAAGGGGAGAGGCCTCTTCCACCATACGAGAAAGGGTGGGCCGGGCCCGGTGTATGCAGATCGAAAGGTTTGTGAAATCCGGCATTTTCAGCAATTCCATGATGCAGAGCCGCCATTTGAAAATATTCTGCCACCTTAATCAAGAATGTGAAGAAATTCTTGAAAAGGCTGTGGATATCCTGGGATTTTCAGCACGGGCCTGTCACTCGGCCATTCGGACGGCAAGAACCATTGCCGACCTTGAGGATGCAAAGGACATCAACCGGCGCCATATGGCCGAAGCCATTCAGCTTCGAAATTTTCAGTGAAGGATTAAATAAAAGAAATATGATTAAAAAAGACATTTTTAAAAAGGATATCAGGGAACAGTTCAAGGCCGCGGCCAAAGACAGAATGTACCGGTTCATCATGGCGGATCGGACGATTAAAGGGGCCATTGTTCACACCACACGGATGGTGAATGAAATGAGGGCAAACCATGATCTGGGGCCCCTGGAAACCCTGGTGCTGGGTCAGGCCTATATTGCCGCAAGCCTTTTAACGTCGGGGTTTAAAGATAAAAATGACCGGGTCAGCATGCATATACAGTGTTCAGGGCCCATCCAGGGGTTGGATGTGGAATCCAATTTATATGGTGAAGTCAGGGGATATCTGAAAACCGGCCGGATTGAAGTCAAGGACCCGGAAAAGCTGAAAACCCTGTCCACGCTTTTCGGGGCCGGTTTTCTGACGGTGACTAAATATCTTGAAAATGCGCCGGCCCCTTATTCGGGCCAGGTAGCCCTTGAGCATGGCAGCATTGCCGAGGATCTGGCCAATTATTGCTTAATTTCCGATCAGATCCCCACTGCGTTTAAATTGAGTGTTTTTTTCGATGACAGGGAAGAGGTCAGGGGGGCCGGCGGGATTTTCCTCCAGGCCTTGCCGGGAGCAGACTCATTAAAACTTGCCGAGGCTGAAAAAATTATTCAGGGCATCAATTCTCTCGGCGAAGTGTTTGCAGCCGGAAAGACGCCCGAAGATATTATCCTCACCGAATTTTCAAGCCTTGATCCCAGGTTCTTAAGCAACAGCCGGGTCGAATTTTTCTGCAGGTGTTCCAGGGACAGGATGGAAGGGTTTTTAAAAGGCCTTTCAAAGGCGGAAAGAGATGATATGGCGGCAAAGGGTCCCTTTCCCGTTGAGGTTCGATGCCATCATTGCAATTCTTTGTATCAGTTCAGCAAGGAAGAGTTGGCGGCGCTGGGCAGATAGCAGGCCAAAAGAAAGGAAAAATGTATAAACTGAATGGTTTTTCTTGCCAAACAAAAAGGATATAAATACTATGCAGAATAATAGAATGAAAGGGAATACCCATGTGTAACCATTCCAGCGACCATACTCACAGTCATGATCATCCGGAGATCGTTCAGTTGATGCCGGTGCAAAAAGACCTTTATGCGGTTTACCAGACAAAAGAGCCCTATGATTTTGCCGTACAGACAGGAAAAGGCAATCTCTGTCTTGTCCCGATTCTTTTCATGGCCCTGATCCGGCACGGTGAAAAGACCATGGTGGAAGGTTTTTTTGCCTCTGTTACCATCAATTCCTGTGAAGCCATCGAGGGCTTTAAGGGATATGCATCCTCCCTTGAAGAGGCGCAAAAATTATATTCATAATAGGTCATTGACGGTTCTGAAAATGGATGATTCTGAAAAATTGACGGTTCTTAAAAAGGAGAGCGCATGCACAAATTATTAAAAGACAAACCAGGAGAAAAGATCATGCTCCTGGGGAACGAAGCCATAGCAAGGGGGGCGGTTGAGGCGGGAGTGGCCTTTGCCTCGACCTATCCGGGCACCCCGTCATCGGAGATATCCTTGAACCTTTTCCAGATGTCCCAGGAATCCGATCTTTAT
>JANNUH010000140.1:0-7566 GCA_031395015.1 Desulfobacterales bacterium
CATGCTGTTTGAGCGAAGAATGAGCGAGTTCATGGCGGTCAGCAAAGGTAATCTTAGAATTTGTAGCAATATCCATCCAGCGGACGTAAGGTGATCACCCTGGAACGGGTTATGCAAAATTTCCTATGGCAAATATCCAGTAAATCAAACTCTCAAAATTTGACTTTTTTGTGCTTTGAGTTACTATGCAAAGTCTATGAATGAATCCAGCGCCATACCCTCAAGAGGAAAAAAACCAGGGCAAAAAAACAAATGCGGGGAAACAGGACGCCTGTTGAAACCCGCCCATATCACCTTTAATCCGGATCTGCCCATCACACAGAAAAAAGAGGATATCATCCAGGCCATTAAAACCAACCCTGTGGTGATCATATCGGGGGCAACCGGTTCCGGCAAAACCACCCAGATTCCAAAATTCTGCCTTGAGGCCGGCCGGGGCATCAGCGGACGCATCGGCTGCACCCAGCCCCGACGCATCGCAGCCATCACCGTGGCGGCAAGAATAGCCGAAGAACTGGGTGAAAGCCTTGGGCATTCGGTGGGGTACAAAATCAGGTTTGACGATAGAATGAGTCCCAGGACCTGCATCAAGCTCATGACCGACGGCATCCTTCTGGCCGAAACCCAAACTGACCGATTCCTGAAGGCCTATGACACGATTATCGTGGATGAGGCCCATGAGCGAAGTCTGAATATTGATTTTACCCTGGGCATTTTAAGACGTCTGGTAAAACAGCGAAAAGACTTGAAGCTGATTATCACGTCCGCCACCATTGACACGGAAAAATTTTCCAAAGCCTTTGACAATGCCCCTGTGATCGAGGTCTCCGGTAGGATGTTTCCCGTGGAAATCATTTACCGGCCCTATTTAAGCAGGGATGAGGAAGACGCTGAGGATCAAGGGTATGTCGAAGCTGCCGTAGAATCCGTCTTTCATGTTCTGTCCACGTCCCGCTCAGGGGATATCCTGGTCTTCATGCCCACGGAACAGGACATCGGCGAGACTCTGGAACTCATCCGCGGCCGACAAGTTCCGGGAATAACGGTTATGCCCCTTTTTGCAAGGCTTTCGAGTCAGGAACAATCCCGGATTTTTTCCCGGCAGGCAGGAAGGAAAATTATTGTGGCCACCAATGTGGCGGAAACCTCTTTGACCATTCCCGGCATCAAATATGTGGTGGACACAGGACTTGCCAGGATTCCAAACTATTCGCCCCGGACAAGGACCACGGCCCTTCCGGTCAGCCCCATTTCCCAATCTTCCGCCAACCAGCGGACAGGCCGTTGCGGCCGGGTTGAAAACGGGGTCTGCGTCAGGCTGTTTGATGAAGATGAGTTCAATAAAAGACCTTTTTTTACCTCGCCGGAAATCCTGAGAAGCAATCTTGCCGAAGTTATTTTAAGGATGATTTCCCTGAAACTTGGAAATGTGTCCGATTTTCCCTTTATCGATCCCCCTTCATCCAAAAGCATCCAGGACGGATTTGCCACCCTTCTGGAGCTTTCCGCCATTGAGGAAAAAAAAATTGAAAATAAAAAGGCCAGAGGAAAAGAATATGGCCTGACCGCCATGGGACAGATCATGGCAAAGCTGCCCATGGACCCCAAATTATCCAGGATCTTAATTGAAGCAGATATTAATGGATGCCTTGAAGAAGCGGCCGTCATTACAACGGCCCTGGCTGTTTCAGACCCCCGGCAGCGGCCCCTGGACAAAGCCCAGGCTGCGGATCAGAAACATGCACTTTTCAAGGACCCGGCCTCGGATTTTGTGACCCTGCTAAACATCTGGAATGCTGTCAAGACAGCAGAAAAAAGATTAAAATCCCGATCCAAGCTCAAATCCTTTTGCCAGGATCATTTCTTAAGCTTCAAGCGGATACGGGAATGGAACGATATTCACGGCCAGGTCCTGAATATCTTAAAAGAGCACGGCATTGAAGGAAAAACAAAGCTATCTCCTGGCCCCGGCACCCAGGGATTGAAGGCCAAGGCCTTTGACATCGGCGGAGCCATTTATATTGCCCTTCACCAATCCCTGTTGACCGGATATCTGGCCCATATTGCCCATAAAAAGGAAAAAAATCTTTTTACAGCGGCAAAGGGACAACAAATCATGATATTTCCCGGTTCCGGCCTTTTTGCCAAGGCCGGCAACTGGATCATGGCGGCTGAATTTATCAAAACCAGCCAGCTTTTTGCAAGGACCGTGGCCAATATTGACCCTGAGTGGATAGAACCCATCGCAAAAAACCTGTGTACCTACACGTATTTCGATCCCCACTGGGAAAAAACCAGGGGGGAGGTCATAGCAACCGAACAGGTGTCCCTGTTCGGGCTCATCATTGTCAATGACCGGAAAATCGCTTACGGCAAAATCAATCCTGTGGAATCAGGAGAAATATTTATCCGCCATGCCCTGGTTGAGGGGGAAATCCAGCAGAAATTTGAATTCATGGCCCATAATCAGAAATTGATGGATACCCTGGAAGACCTTGAGCATAAAACCCGTAAAAAAGATATCCTGGCATCGGAAGAGGATATCTTTCTTTTTTATCAGTCAAGACTGCCCCAACCCTTTTATGACATCCGATCCTTTGCCCGGTTCATCAAAGATCACCCGGACCCGGGTTTTTTAAAAATGACGATGGCCAACCTTCAGAAATCAGATGTTGACGAGGGTGCGCTCTCCTTGTATCCCGATATGCTGACCATGGCCCAGGGCCGATTTAACCTTGAATATGAATTCAGTCCAGGCTCCAAAAAGGACGGGGTCACCTTAAAAGTTCCGGTTTCCTCTGCCCCCCTTGTTTCAGGGAACCATCTGGACAGGCTTGTGCCTGGGCTTTTTGAAGAGAAAATCGCCAGCCTCATCAAGGCCCTTCCCAAATCATACCGGGTAAAACTGGTCCCCATATCGGAGAAATCTGCAATCATCGCCGCTGAAATGCCAAAAGAAGACCGCCCCTTATTTTCCCTGTTATCTTCTTTTATTAAGACCCGGTTCAATCTACTGATTCCGGAAACCCTCTGGTCGGATAAGGATTTGCCGGATCATCTGAAAATGCGGATTTCCATCCAGGATGAAAAAGGAAAGGAAATCAAGGCCTCCCGTGATAAATCCGTCTTAAGCCAATTTTCCGCTACCTTGCCGCTTCATCAGGATGAGGTCTTTGATAAGGCCTGCAGAAAATTTGAACGATATGACATTCGGAAATGGGATTTCCCGGATCTTGTCGAGGCCATCTCCCTGGCCGAAGGGAACCATCCTATCTTAAAAGGATATCCAGTCTTAAAAGGGTACCCGGGCCTTAAAATCGAAACCGGCCTGAACAAAAAAGAAGAGGTCTTATGCTTAAGGCTGTTCAAATCTCCAAACCAGGCAGAGGCAAGTCATTCTGAGGGAGTCAGACACCTTTTTTCAATCCTGTTTCCAGATGATTTCAAAGCCCTGAAAAAAGAGATGAATGCGTCCCCTGTCATTAAACAGATTGCACCTTTTTTCAATGGCCGGGCCGAATTTCAATCTTCCCTTTTCAACCGGATCACAACCACTTTCTTTGCAAAAAACATCCGCACCAAAAAAGAATTTGAATCCCATGCCCGGTTGCAGATACCAAAGCTGCACAGCAATGGGCAGGAATTTATAAAGAGGATTTCATGTCTCGGGGAAGAGTATCGCTCCTGTTTTGAACTGATTCAGAAACTGTCTTTTCAACACGGAAAAATGAAAAAAACAGATGATCTGCTGACCTGTCTTTTCAATGATTTGAAAAATCTTGTGCCTCCGAATTTTGCCGATCTTTATACCGATGACAGAATCCAACATCTGCCCCGGTTTGTCGCCTGTCTCAGGATCAGGGCCCAGAGAACCGTGGACAACCCATTAAAGGAAGAAAAAAAAATCCTGCAAATGGAAAAATATACCCGCCACCTTCCTGCCTTTCTCTCGTCGCTTTCCCTGCATTCATCTCCTGAAAAATCCCTTCTGATCGAAGATTTTTTTTGGCTTCTGGAAGAATATAAAATCTCCTTATTTGCGCCTGAACTCAAAACCGTGGTCAAGGTTTCTGAAAAAAAACTGGACACTTTTCTGGTTAAGATTTCAACCATGATATGATGACGTGTAACCCCTGACGCCATACCCCTTTCTCTAAACAAAATACTTTTCCGATATGGGTTTTTCTGTCCAAAAATGTGCGGAAGTGATTGTTCAGCTCTCTCTTTATAAAAAACACTATTGACAACATCATGTAATGTCTTTTAGAATAAATTATGACTGAGCGCTCGCTCACTTATTTTGATCAAGTGATGATTGCTCGTCAAAAAAACTCCATTAACAAAAAAAAGGAAAAGAAAAATGACAGATCTTTATATTGCCAAAGATGAATTGGCAGGAAAAAAAGTAGAACTCAGCGATATCAGCATCAGAGACGGCCTGCAGTCGTTGGAGACCGTTATTGATACAGACACCAAGGTAAAATATCTGGAAGGTTTGATTCTGGCAGGATTCAAGCGGGTGGAGGCCACCAACTACGGTCACCCCAAATTCGTGCCCTTTTTTCCCGATGCCACGGAAGTATTAAAGCGCTTGCTGAACAGCGAAACCAAGCGGCCGGATGGCAAAACGATAGGTGAAATGATGAAGCGCAACGGCGGAGATGTGGAGCTGACAGCGGTTACCATTCATGAAAGTGGCGCTGAAAGGGCCTTTAAAGACTTTGATGCCGGGTATGGCCCCGACCGAATCCTGCAGATGACCTCAACCTGCCCAGAGCATCAGAGGGCCAATTCGGGCAAGACCCATGACCAGTACTTCGCCATGACCGAACAGACTATTAAAGCTGCACACAGCCGAGGAATAGTGGTAAACGGTACGGTAAGCACCATCTGGGGCAGCCCATTTGAAAAATTCAACAAACAATACAGTATGGAAGAGAAACTGGATATTGCCATCATCTTCGTCAAGCGATATTTAGATTGCGGGGCCGACGACATAGAACTCGCCGACCATGACGGCTCGGTTACGGATTATCATAAATCCTATGAATTTTTCAGCCGAGTACTTGATTCCAGGGAGATGGGCACCGGCCCGGATGGTCGGGACTATTCTGATCCCAAGCTTTACATTGCACACTTTCACACCAAAAATATGGCTTCTGCTCTTAGAAATGCTGCCGCCGCTCTTAAAGCCGGTATTATCCGGTTTGAATCCTGTATGTCAGGCATAGGCGGACAACCGGCCAACACAGTGGACGGCGTTGCGATTGAAGGGCGCGAGGGTGATTACTACAGCGATCACTTTAACCATGGGCTGATTTCAACCGAGGATATGGTAACAATGTTTCATGAAATCGGGATTGATACCGACATCAATCAGGAAATGCTGATGGCCCTGGGAAAGGATTTCCAATCCGATGTGGTGGATATGTTTGCTGCCAAGCAGAAAAAATTTAACCGCCCATCCATGCCCTGCCGTTCTTTTATGTTGACAAACGGAAAGTTGCCCGAGAGCGTTACCAAATTATACGCCGGGTAGATTAGCTTAAAATTGAAAGAATTATTCCAATGGAGAATTTGTGGTCCATTTGGGAACAGGCATTTAATTCCCGGCCATTACCGAGGATGTTTTCCCAGCCGATTTCAGGGTAATCGACCCGCCATTGATATAATTCCTTTGTTTAATTCCCTTAAACCAATTTAAAACAGATATAATTCCCTCCATTTAATTCCTCCCGTATGGACCTTTGATTTTCAAGAGGAATGATGGAGGGCACTTCAGAAGGACAGATCAAGTTCAGGTTTCATAAGAAAAATAATATGATGAAGAAAAAGTGCTTGTCTATCCTTTGTTTTCAACATAATGTTTTTATAAACGTAGTATTTTAAATCATAGGACCTTTGAGTATGTTATCAGATCGGTTATCTTCCGCTGGGCAGACAGGGGTCAAATCTATTCTTCCAGATTATCAGCACCAGGCACAAAAAAAGATCCACAGTGATCACAACAAATCTGCCTTTTGCCGGATGGGGAAACATTTTTGACGGAACAACCGTTGCCATAGCGATTGCCGACTGGCTGGTCTACAACTCCAAGATCCTTATCATGGAAGGAAAAAGCTATCGAAAGAGATCATAACCGAAATTGATAACATAGGCGGCTCTAACCACAACCCGGCCTCCGCTTAAGGAATCGCTTGCCTTTGGTTAATCACCGATGCCGGACAGGTATGCCCATTCATCACACTGGCGGGTTTTTAAACCCTGATTTTGGCCGGTTTTTAGGCCGCTGTTTCCATCCATTTCCACACAGCACGCTTTTTCTGCTCGTCGGTATAGAGAACAGGCGTAGTTATCATCTGTTTTTTTAATTTGTAATAATTGTTCTTTGAAAATCTGTATTGAGAGTTAAGTTGCAACCTGCTAATTTAAAGCGACCCTCTTATCGGGGAAGATTAAATTCAGATCATCCGAGGAATTTGAGATGAATGATGGTGAATAATTGGTTTTGATTTCTTCAAGTCAACTAAATAGCTAAATCGAGCTTCAAAACTCAGCAATTCATCCTCAAGAAGAAAGCGCCAACAATATATTCCTGACAAAGCATAAACATCCTCACCGATTGACTGAACGCCGAGAGTCTTTTCATGCAAAGCGATGCTTAACTCTTGTCGACTTCCGAGTTTTTCAAAGTAGTCCCGAATCTTTTCCGGATTGTTTAGCAATCTGTTGGAGAAAGTAGGGATCAGAATAGCTCTCTCATCATAGAGAGAAAGCAAATTCTTGATATCACCAGCATTAACCGCCGTTATCCATGCCTTTAGAATGTCTTCTGGTCTTCTCATAGTCTTTCTTCGTTTTTGGTCCTTTGATTTATTGACAAACCATTCAAAAATCTGGCCAAAACACCCATTTCTACCGTGGAATTTATATCGTTTGCTTTTGGCCGATGCAAGTAAAAATTTTTATAATCTTTACCGAAAAATAGTTGATTCAGAAATAATCTGTAGGAATGTTCTATATGCTAATTTTGAATATGATTGTTTTTCCATGTTTTCCACTATATCGGCAAACGCATCTCAGGACAAGATGTAAAAAGAACCCTTAATGGAATCAAAGCAGGATATTCTCGTCATGTGAATAGCTGATTGAAACCGATAAAATTAAAATAAGGTAAAATTCGATAATAAGCTTATAAAGTAAATCAAAACAAGGCGATATGGTTTCGATAGTTATTAAAAAATCAAGTTTTCCCTTACAAAATTAAAATTTATGCTTGACAAGATTTTTTTGATCTGATTTAGCTTAATATAAATAAGGCAGATCATTTTGCTGTTTTGTTTTTGATCTTAGGTTGGCGATTCAAAAAAGTATATTATATAAGGAGAGCGCATGCACAAATTATTAAAAGACAAACCAGGAGAGAAGATCATGCTCCTGGGGAACGAAGCCATAGCAAGGGGGGCGGTTGAGGCGGGAGTGGCCTTTGCCTCGACCTATCCGGGCACCCCGTCATCGGAGATATCCTTGAACCTTTTCCAGATGTCCCAGGAATCCGATCTTTAT
>JANNUH010000155.1:0-35389 GCA_031395015.1 Desulfobacterales bacterium
AAAGTTGTAAAAGCCAGAGCTGGTAGCTGGCCTATCAATATTACTATGAGGGGTTCGGTAGACACTGAATCCTGAGTGTATTGCCAGACTCAGCTACCACCTTCACTCCACCGGAATTATAAAAACTTGAAGATCGAGTAATAGAGTTAAGCGGTGTCCTGAGCTCATGGGACATGTTGGCCAGGAATTCAGATTTTACTTGAGAGGCACGCTTTAACTCGTTAGTCACCGCCTTTAACATTTCGTGGGCTTTTTCCAAGCCGAATTCTATCGCCTTACGCTCGGTGATGTCCTCGATGGCCAGCAGGATGATCCGTTCCTTGCCCATGGCCCGTTCAATCTGACGGGCATTCAACAGCATTGTGCGCTTGCCGATGGTGGCAAAATCGTGTTCAACCTCATAATTGTCAAAGCTGGTCTTTTCGGGAAGGATCTTTTCCAGCAGTTTCCGAAGTTTGGGGATATTCCATTGTTTATTGCCCAGGTCATAGATAAGCTGCCCCACAGTCTCTTCAGGTTTTACCTTAAAGACCCCATAGAAGGAACGGCTGGCTGAAATCACCTTCAGATCTGAATCCAGTACCAGAAGGGGTTCACGTATTGTCTCTACTATATCTTCGAATAAAGAGTGTGTCTGATCAATTATCATTTCACACCTTTCTCATTTGATGAAAACATATTAACAATCATCTTGACGATTTCTCCGATCACCAGGGCATATTGCGCCAGGGAATCAGCAGTCTCAGTGATCGTCAATACCGTATCCGTGGTTTCATGAGATATGGTTCTGATGGCTGCACCCGCCTCTTCAACGCTTTTCTTTAGCTCTTCGCTGATGATTGCCGTATTCACTGAAATCTCATGAATGTTGGGAATAATCCGGTTCACATGATCTTTGTTTTTTTGCAGCAGACTCATGGCTTCCTTGATAAAACCATTCACGTTTTTCAACGTCACAATGGTGTAGCCGCAGGCCGCTGCAATGAAAACAAAGATGATAAATATGCCCAGTTCATTCCAGGTAATGGAACCTTGCATAGGGGTTTCCTTTCCAGCAAACTCTATTTAGTGGTTTCTTTAGTGGTTTCTTTCTTTTTTTCCTCGGCTGCTGCAAATATCCTGTCTTTGGTTGCAGCCACATTTTCCTTCAGGTTCTTCACGGTTTCGCCGGTTTTATCGGCAATAATGTGCCGGGTTTCTTTACCTGATTTCGGGGCAAAGAGGATTCCGGCTGCAACGCCCACAGCGGAGCCAATGCCGGCCCCTATGATCAGATTTTTGGTTCTGGTTCGCTGTAATTCCCTTGTCCGTGAATTTCCAAGTCTTTTCACCTGTTTTGCCAATTCATTAAACATCATCATGTAGCCTCCTGCTTTGATTACGTTCATTAATAACATCACTTAGTCTCCTGAAAAATTATCAGATAAAAAAATTTCCGGCTTTTATCTTATGCACCAATCTAAAACTAATCCCGTATGGAGTCAACACAACAGATACGCACAAAACAACGGATTGATTGCCTATTCAAAATAGGCACTATTGGAGGGTCGAAAGGAAGGATCTCAAATTTACTTTTTTGTTTTTCAGGCCTGTCTTTTTCCTGATATTCTCGCGATGACGGGATATGGTATGCGCGGAACTGTTCAAGATTTCCGATATTTCTTTGTTGGATTTTCCTGATTTAATAAGATTTGCGATATGAATTTCTTTGGGAGTTAAATTTACCATTTTATCGGATAATTGTTTTGAAAAGGGGGAAATGATATTCTTCAGCTCTGATTCCAGCAGGTTCATCATCTCTTTCTGGCTTTCCAGGGTGAGACTTTTTTTCAGGTGATCCATGATGGGGGAAAGGATCAGTTTGTGATTGGCAGATATCTTTTCTCCGAGTTCATCTTTATACTCTTCTCTATTTTTTAACAATATTCTCAAGGTGGTGTTCATATCTTCCAGTTCAGTCGTCCTTTCTTTTACTTTATCTTCAAGCTTTATATTGTTTTCCTTCTGTTTCACCTCATATTTTTTCCGTTCAGTAATGTCCCTGGCAATTTCCAGACGAACAAACCGGCCGTCTATCCATGGAATCGCAAGATCATTCACTTCATACCATTTTTCAAACACGTCATTGTAAAATTCCCAGGAATAGGGCTCCGAGGGGTTGCCGGAGTCATCCAGCAATTTAGAATTGGCACAGAATCCACAGGGACCTGACTGATTTCCATGAATGGATTTCCAGCAAATGCTGCCGAAGAGGTCTTTTTTATAAAATTGTTTCATGTACCGATTCATAAAAAGGATCTCATAGGTTTTCATGTCGGCAACGTAGATAGAGGCTTCAATATTATTAAGGACGTTTTCCAATTGGCGTTGGCCGTATTTGATCAACCGTTCGGCCCGTTTTCGCTCCGTAACATCAATGATCACGGTGCGATACTTTGCATTCCCTTTGCAGTACTCCGGGATAACCGTACTTTCCAGTTGCACATCAAAGGAGATCCCATCCTTTTTTTTCATTTTGAGGTCACAGATCTGCCGTGCTTCTGACTCAAAAAGGGTTTGCAGATGAAGATAATAAATATCCTGATCCTCGAAACGAATATAGTCGAAAAGAGACTGGTTGATGAGCGCGGTTCTTTCCGTTGACAGCATATTGGCCAGGGTCAGGTTGGCATTGAGGATCACTCCTTTTACATCCAGGGTGACATATCCCACAGGCGTAAAATCAAAAAGTTGGGAATAATTGATTTTAAATTCCGTCAGCTCCTGCTGGGAGCGCAGAAGTTCATCATTCTGCAGTTCCAGTTCAATCTGAAAGGTCTGAAGTTCATGGATTAATCTCAGCGGGTCTTCAACATCCGCCGGCGTCCTTGAAAAATCCGGCTTTAACATCAACTCTTCAGCCTGCCTGCGCAATTGATTAAATTTTTCCTGTGCCGTTTTATTTTTTGTCATTGATGACCCTTTCAATGGTGACGATCCCGTTGATCGTATCCCTTTCATCCCTCAGCGCCAGGGCCATCAGCCAGATTTTTAAAACTTTTCCCTCTTTGGTCTGCCGCTCGGTTTCAAGGCTGTCAAAGAGTTTACCTGTGAATGCATTTTTTAAAAACGCCATGGATTCCTTACGTTTATTTGCCGGAATCATATCACTGATATTCATTTTCAGGGCCTCTGATTCAGTATATCCGTACATTTCCGTTGCGCCCTTGTTCCAGAAGGTAATATCCCCTTTTTTATCCTGAATCAGGATGGCGTCCTTTGAGTCCATAATCACGGACAGGCGCTGGGAGGTCAGGCGGAATTTCTTGAATTCAGTGATATCCTCAAAGGTCACCACCACGCCGTCAATGACATTCTGGGTGGTACGGTAAGGCATGATCCGGGTTCTGAAAAATTTGCCGTCCCGGCTTTCCACTTCAAATTCCTGGGTGATCAGATCTTTTAAGACCTGCTTTGCATAATCCAGTATCTGAAATTGTTTTAATTGTGTGGCAAAATGGTTGATGGGCCGCCCGATATCGGTCATGGCCAAAGGGATCAGCCGGGTGACCCTGTCGGTGAAACGCCTGATATTCAGTTCCAGATCTAAAAAGACCGTTCCGATGTGCGTGGAGTTCAACAGGTTTTTCATATCGTCATTGGCATTGGACAACTCATCAATCCGGCTCTGAAGTTCAGCGTTAACGGTTGCGGATTCTTCGTTAAGGGATTGCAGTTCCTCTTTTGAAGTTTCCATCTCTTCGTTTGTGGATTGCAATTCCTCGTTGGTGGATTGCAGTTCTTCATTGGTGGATTTGAGTTCTTCATTGGCGGTTTCCAGCTCTTCAATGGTGGTCTGCAAGTTTTCTCTGGTATATTGCAGTTCCTGTTCAAGCCGAACTATATCATCCTTCTTTTCGGGCATCTTTGGTTTTTTCCTGGTTTTTGCCTTTGCCGTATCATTAAACACGACCATGAGCATGCCGCGGATAATGCCGTACTCAAGAACAGGTTTCACTGTCAGATTGACCTTGATAAAGCCGCCGTTGTCTGCGACATCGATGTCATTTTTGATGACTTCCTGTTTAAGCGTGACGGCTTTGCGGATGGCTGATGCCAGTACAGCCTTCAGACCGGGCCTTGCCATCTCCAGGATATTGTTGCATATCCTGCCTGCGGCAGGTTCCAGATACTTGCCGGTACGGCCGTGGACATACACGATATTCAATTTTTCATCAATGATCACGCAGGGAGGAGTGTCGCTTTGCTGCAGAATGGTTTCCACCAGCATAAAATTGTTGATTTCTTCGGCCCTTCTGACAGCTTCGGGGGTTTTTATTTCCGCCATGTTGTCATGGGACGCCGGAGCCGGTAATTTCAACATGGGGTGAGCCGTTGACAGGCCTCCCTGCCGTTTGAAGATTTTCCATTTCCTTTCGGAAATTTTAAACAGGTTTGTTCCCTGGCCGATGGATTCGGATGAGCCTAAAAATAAGATACCGTCGGATTTCAGACTGTAATGAAACACGGGGAAAAGCTTTTTCTGCAACTCCGGGCCGAGGTAAATCAGAAGATTTCTGCAGCTTAAGACATCCAGTTTAGTGAAGGGTGGGTCCTTGATCAGATTTTGCGGTGCAAACACCAGCATTTCCCGGATTGCTTTCTTGACCCTGAAGTGATTTTCTTCCTTAATGAAAAAGCGTTTCAGCCTTTCCGGATCGACATCTGCCGAGATACTTACGGGATAGAGACCGGATCTTGCGATATTGATGGCATCCTCATCAATATCTGTGGCAAATATCTGGACAATAAAATGCCGGTTCAGTTTTTCCATGAATTCCTGCAATAAAATGGCTATGGAATATGCCTCTTCACCTGTGCTGCATCCGGCTACCCAGATTCTGACGACAGCACCTTCGGGTCTATCCGAAAGCAGTCCGGATAAAAATTTCTGATTAAGAATTTCAAACGCTTCAGGATCTCTGAAAAAACTGGTCACGCCGATCAGAAGGTCCTTAAACAGAACATGGACTTCACGCGCGCTTTTCGTAAGATAGGCAACATAGTCATTGATATTATCGATCTGGTGCACATGCATCCGTCTTTCAATCCGCCGGATGATGGTGTTTTTCTTGTAAAGGGAAAAGTCATGTTTGGTGTGGGTCCGAAGAAGAATATAAATTTTCTGCAAGGCTCTTTGAACTTTTTCTTCACGGGCACTGGTCTTATCTTCAGCTTCGACTATGGCGTGCCGGGCATATTTCAGAAGCGCCTCCGGCATTTTTTCCACGGGCAGCACATAATCTGCAAGGCCTGTGGCAATGGCGCTCATGGGCATGCCTGCATATTTGGCGGACGCCTCATCCTGGACCATGACCATGCCCAGTTCGCCTTTGATCTGTTTTAATCCTAAGGTGCCGTCACTGCCGGTTCCGGACAGGATAATGCAGATAGCGTTGGCGCCCTGGTCCTGGGCCAGAGATTTAAAAAAATTGTCAATGGGAAGGTTAAACCCCCTGGGCTGCGGCAGATCCGTGAGATGCAGGGCCCCGTTTAAAATTGCCATATCCTTGTTGGGGGGAATGACATAAATCATATTGGGTTGAATTTTTACCCCATCTTCTATCAGATGGACCTTCATCTGTGTTTTTTTCTGGATCAGTTCCGGCAGGATACTGCTATGGTTAGGATCAAGATGGGAAATCAGGACAAATGCCATGCCGCTGTCTTTAGGCATAGCCGTGAAAAACGATTCAAAGGCTTCCAGGCCGCCGGCAGAAGCGCCCATTCCGACAATGGGGAATTTGGGTTTTGAAATTACCTGCGGGACGGCTTTACCTTCTAACGGTTCCTTTAAAGGTTCCTTCTTTTTCGCCGGGTCCTTCTTTTTTGTCATGATCGGTTCCCCTGTTCTGAAAGCGTGCTGTGCCAATGAATGAAAGGAACATATCATGAAGTTAATACATCGTCATCATTAAAATTATTTTTTATGACTCCTTTAGAATGACTCTCAGGTCCTCGTCCGGGGTCGTGATGGGTTTGATGTCAAATAATTTGACCAGTGTGGCAAGGATATTGGGGGTCAGAAAAGCAGGCAGAGAAGGTCCCAGCCGGATATCTTTTATGCCCAGGTGCAGCAATGCAAGAAGAACACATACTGCTTTTTGTTCATACCATGAGATAATCAAAGACAACGGCAGCTCATTGATACTTGTTTTAAATTCTTTTGCAAGTGCCTCAGCAATCTGAATCGAAGAATAGGAATCATTGCATTGGCCTGCATCCAGGAGACGGGGGATTCCGGCGATCTTACCCAGCTCTTTGTCGAAGAACCTGTATTTGCCGCAGGCACAGGTTAAGACAATGCAATCTGACGGCACTTTTTCAACAAACTCGGTATAGTAATTTCTTCCGGGTTTTGCCCCGTCACAGCCCGCCACAAGGAAAAAATGCCGGATAGCGCCGGACTTGACGCCCTCAATCACTTTATCGGCAATATTCAGGACGGCGTTTCTCGCAAATCCGACCATAACTTCGCCTGTTATTTTATCTTTGGTAAATCCTGGAAGCGACAGTGCTTTATCTATGACAGGCTCAAAATTTAAATCGGAAATATGCAAAATACCCGGCCAGCCGACCATCCCGGATGTAAAAAGATTGTCCTGGTAGGATTTCTGGGGCCTTTGGATGCAATTGGTGGTCATTAGAATCGCACCTGGAAACTCTGCAAATTCTTTTGCCTGCTTTTGCCAGGCTGTCCCGAACTGACCATAAAAATGACTGTATTTCTTTAATTTTGGATATCCGTGGGTGGAAAGCATCTCCCCATGGGTATAGATGTTGATTCCTTTGCCTTCGCTTTGCTTTAAAATTTCCTCAAGATCTTTAAGATCATGGCCGGAAACAAGTATTGCCTTGCCTTTGATATATCCCAACGGCACTTTTGTCGGAACCGGATGCCCATAAGTTTTCGTGTTCCCTGCATCAAGCAGCTCCATGGCTTTTAAGGCGGCTTCTCCACACCTGAGCATCAGTCCGAGCCAGTCGTCGAGGGTCAGATCCGTTCTCAGAATGGCAGCCAGTCCTTCTTGAACAAATGCATACACGCTGTCATCTTCTTTCCCCAGAACATAGGCGTGATCTGCATAGGCGCTGACACCTTTTATACCGTAAAGAACCGTGTGCTTCAATGAAAGGATATCCGGATTATCAGCCGGATATGTTTTGATCCCGACCTTTTCTCCTTGTTTCACCATCCCCTCTATATCAGGTGAAGGAATAAAAGCGGCAAGTGCGTCTTTGAAATCATCATATTTGCTATTATTCCGGATTTTGGCTTTAAGTTTTTCGTGCAAAAAAACAGCTTCATGTATCAGTTTGAAAAATCTGTCAGGATCAAAGTCAACATTGGTCAATGTTGAAAAAGCCGCTTTTATTGTAAACACATTCACTTTTTCATCATTTATGTCTACTTTGCGAGCTTCAAGCGCTACCTGGGACAACCCCATTAACACATGGATCAACAGGTCCTGCAGTGCCGCTACGTCCGGCTGTTTTCCGCAAACCCCCTGAACCGTGCAACCCGTTCCCTTAAACGTCTGTTCACACTGGTAACAAAACATAAGACACTATCCTTTCGGCATCCGGTCAATGCTGTCTTTGAGTTGGTTGATCTCTATGTTGATTTTACCTTGGGTACAATCTCCGATCTTCGATATAAATAACAGGGGCGTTCGTTTTTTTTACGAAATGTTCCTGGGCATGTAAAAGCTGTTCTAAAGTAATAAAATGTTCTGCAGCATGAGTAAATATAGTGCCTGTTTTTCCCGGGTTAAAATAAATAAGCTCCTTTTGGGGCAAATAACCGTTCATACCGTGTCTCCTGCTTTTTGGGTTAAAATTTCATTTCTGGCTGAAGGATTTTCATGCAACGCAATTCCTGCCAGGCGATCGAGATCTGCGTCCGTTACGTTGGGAAGAAAGCGCTTTCGATAGAGCTCATCGTGTACAATCCGCACAATTGCAACCAGAGGCGCCGCGATGAGAACCCCCAATACACCGAAGGCAGCCACACACAAGAGCATGGAAAAGATCACCGCCAGTGGATGCAATTTCATGCCGCGTGCCATGATGAAAGGGAGAATCACATTGTTCTCCAGTGCCTGCACGGCAGCATAGGCGAACACGACCCACAGGGGGGTCATCCCTCCTTGCCCCAAACCCAGCAGGAGTGCAGGCAAAGCGCTGAAGATCGGACCTATAAAGGGAATCGATTCGAGAATACTCGCTATCAGCCCCAGGACCAACGCATCCATGAAGCCAAAGATCGGCCACATGAGCAGGAATATCAGCAAGCCGATGATCAGCATTTCCAATAGGGTTGCCCCGGCCCAGGCAGGGACGAATTTCCCAATGCGCTGCAGGATGATCAGGGCCTTCTGGTGATGTTCTTCGGGTAATAAGGAAAGCATTGCCCCAAACACCGGGCGGGGATTCATGAGCATAAACACCACCCCGAAAAAAACCGTTACCAGAACGACCAGGATTTGAGCGCCGTTAAAGGCCCCTGCTGTGAAACTACTGAGCAGGCCTTGAACCATCTCGTTCAAACGGGACCGAAGAGAATTAGAGTCTTCAGAAGGTTTGGGCGACGGTGACGCAGCGATTCGAGGGACAGTTTCCGGCTTACCCGGAGAGTTATCCTCACCCCCGTCTTCCCGGGCAATTTCAGTGCTGACCTCAGCCTGGAGTTTTTCCTCGAAAATGACTGCCTGTTGCTCCATTTTGATCAGGGGCTTTTGCAGACGTTCCCAGTAACCCGGCACCGCATGGGAAATTTTTATGACCGAGTCCTTCATCGGACCGAAAAGAGACCAGCCCACCGAAGCCATAACCACGATTAATCCAGCCACTACCATCCCTGTCGGTATTTTTCTGCCGCCAGTCATCGCCCGCATCCTGAAAATAACCGGATTAACTGCAAGAGAAATCAGCAGCACCAACAGAAAAGATAACAGAATAGGAGAAAGCAGCGGGAATGTTTTAATGAAGGCAAATAACGCCACTCCCAATATCACATAGAATGAAATAGATTGTGGCGCTGGTTCTGCCTTTGGATTGTTCGGCATGACGTTTTCCTTTTGGGTAGGTCCCTTGTCATTGACAATCACCTTGAACTATATTTTGCCCAGCAAGACCAGGATCAAAAGGATCAACACGATGAACCCGACTCCTCCGCTGGGTCCATAGCCCCAGGATCGGCTATGGGGCCAGGCAGGGATTACTCCCACAAGCGCCAGTATCAGTATAATGAGTAAAATTGTGCCTATTGCCATAATGAATCCTCCTCTTTTTAAATATAATGGTTATAAACCCGCCGCTACAAAACATCCGGCGGCGGGTCCACAGCCTGACCAAGCCCTGAATTCTACTTACTGGACAATTATGTTGTTGTTAACACTCTTTACGCCATCAATATCAGCCGCATATTTGCCGGCCAGATCTTTTTCAGCCGATGTCTTGGCAATGCCTCCCAATGTGACCACACCTTTTTTCGTCTCAACTTTGGTGTTGGTGGCACTGGTCGAGCGATGATAGAGCAATGAGGTTTTTACCAGGGCGGTAATAGATGCATCGTCAATCGATTCAACCGCGGTATTCGCCTTATTGGCCACCTTTTTGACGCCTGTCTTTGCTGCACCGGCATCTGACAAAGTCATTTCATTTTTTACATTTTCAACGCCTTCCACATCCATGGCGTACTCGGTCGTAAGGTCCTTTTGAGCAAGACTGGGGGCTTCACCGCGCAAAGTGATGGTGCCCTTGTCGGCAAGAACTTCAGTTTTAGTAGTACTGACGTTCCTATGAAATAAAAGTGTGGTTTTCACTTTGGTGATGAGCCATGCATCCGACTTTTCAGCAGGGCGGTTTTCGCCTTTTTCTTCCAGCTTGTTGTCTACGCCTTTAACTCCGGGAAGGCCTGCAACGGTTTCCCCGGCCAATGATTTATGGGATGCATCCAGAACAGTCCCGGTCAAGATGACAAAGCCGTCTTTTGACTTCATTTTAATGTTGTCGTCCTTCAAGTAGGTCTTGAATACATAGGTCTTTTTGGCTGACGATTCGATGCGGTCATCCGTCTCGGATGCAAAAAGCGGGACGGTGGTGAACAACATAGAGGCCACAGCGGCCACAACTGCTAAACGGTACATTGGTTTTTTCATTTTACTTTTCTCCTGTTTTTAGGTTGTTTTTAAATATCTCGGGAAACGGAAAACTGCTTTCCTCGCTATTCACTCTCTATTTCAATCTATTACAATTCTTGTGCCACGCTGACACTCTCTTCGTCTTTCTTTCTATCTATCTGAATATTAAGAATAATTTATCGAAACAGCATCGGCATGGATATCATGGGCAGCTACAAAAAAAAGGTTACACTTAACCAAGGGTCACATATGACCTTGTTTCCAGGTCCTTTATACAGAGTCAACGATCCTCGGTTTGAGATGTTCATCAGAATCTGTCCGCAGGGAGGCGTCGGTTCTCTTAGGATAAGGTCTGTCGCTGATATCATAGTCTGCTTTAGATTCTCCTTTATCACCGATATCATCAGCTCCTGTCCGTTTCAGTATGTCCCTGCCTTTATTTTTCCACTCTTTATCGTCGGCATGAATGGACAATAGAATCCCCCCTTCTTTGATATGCCCTTCATACCGGTTGGCTTCATATTCGGGAATCCCCAGGCCGATCAGCGCTCCGGCTATCCCCCCGGCCAATCCTCCGGCGCCGGCGCCGGCAAATGCCGCCATAATGGGGCCTGCAGCAATAAATGGCCCAAGACCCGGAATGGCCAGTAAGCCAATACCCGCCAGCCACCCTAATGCACCACCGATGAAGGCGCCGGTTCCGGCTCCTGTCGCTGCCCCCTCAGGCGCCTTGGTTTCTTTCTCGATGGCGAATTCTTTGGTTCCTCCACTCTCAGGGAACAGTACCGAGATGTCTGTGTTACGAAAGCCCCCATCCTTCAAGACTTCGACCGCATTTTCAACCATCGAACGGTTCTTATAAATCCCATACACTGCTATGTTTTTAGTAGCCATAACATTTCCTCCCTCGTTTTTATTTATGTTTTTTAAAAACGCGATACCTGTTTCACTCTTGATCTTAACCCTTCTCATTTCCGGCTATCCGTCTAAAAGATCCTCAAGCCGCTTGTTTACCTCAGTCCAGTTCACTATGTTCCAGAACGCCTCAACAAACTTGCCCCTGTCG
Organism: Desulfobacterales bacterium; assembly: GCA_031395015.1. Taxonomy (GTDB): domain Bacteria; phylum Desulfobacterota; class Desulfobacteria; order Desulfobacterales; family Desulfobacteraceae; genus Desulfobacula. Next base: position 11,251 of record JANNUH010000155.1, read on the forward strand.
TTCTTGTAATCGAGGTAATAGGCGTGCTCCCAGACATCCAGCACCATCAAAATACTGAACATCGGGTAAACGTTTGTATTGTGCTTTTCGACCTGCATGATAATGGGTCTCATCGTCTTTTTACAAAGGGTGACCGCTGCCCAGCCCGAGCCTTCGATGCTTAATGCCGTCTGGGAAAACAGTTTTTTGAACCGGTCAAAGGAGCCGTATTCCTCATCGATTGTTTTTGCAATTGTTTTTGACGGTTTTTCACCCCCGCCCTTGCCCTGAGGGGCGAGATTCTGCCAGAACAGCGAATGGAGCAGGTGCCCTCCGATATGGAACGAGAGCTCCTTGAATGTTGCCTTGGTGTCGAAATCGACACTGTCGCCCCTGGCCACGTCCATCTTCCGGAGAATGGCGTTGGCCCCATTCACGTAAGCTGCGTGGTGTTTTTCGTGGTGCAGCTTCAACAAGTCTTCCGATATGATCGGTGCAAGTGCATTATAGTCGTATTCAAGTTTTGGTAAACTATACAATTTCGGTGTGTCCATTTTTTAATCTCCTTTATTAAAGTGTCGGTTCACTGACCCAATATCCCTCTTTTTTATAATATCGATGCAATCCGGTCTCATACTCCCGATAATCACGGGTCAGAAGAGAATCATCTGTGTATTCCGGCGAACTTTTAATCGTCTCGCGGGTAAGATTGAGCAGTACTTTCGACTGAGTCCAACTGACACGGTCAATCCATTGTGTTGAAATCAGAACTTTTTTTCCAGACCACCAGTTTTTGGTATCAATCACAAGATACCGAATCGCCCACAGATCATCATCAACGATAAAATCATCGACGTGGCCGATTTCTCCGTCTGTTGCCTTAATCTCATGATCATTCACATCATTGGTGCTGAGAAGATGATGATCCCATGGTTTTGAACCTTCGGCGGTTGCTCTCAAATTATCCTTGCCACGCACAAGATTGGGGCTGGAGCCCCACATATAGGGGCCCTTCCAATATAAGGGCCATCCATGATGCCCGTAATAGATCTCCTCATATTGTTGTGAAACAGAGTTGCCGCTGTTCAGGGATGGGCTGTCCTCAATCTGTTTTTTGGTCAGATTGACGGCAATGCTTTCCTTTTCTTTATCAAGGGACAGCAATGCATACGGGGAAATCAAAACCTGTCTGCCCGTAAGCCAGTTTCCCGTGTCGGCAACCAGGTAACGAATTGCCCAGTGCTTGTCATCAAAATAGAATTGGCTGACCTTACCGATTTTCCCATCAAGGCCTTCCAGTGTATATCCCTTTAGTGTTTTTGCTTTGCTCAGCATGATAATTGCCCTCCTTTGATTCTTTGACTTTCATTTTTGTTGATTGTGGAAAAGTAACATTGCAGCATATGTGCCAGTTGTTGGCCGCGGTGCTGAAAGGGGAATTCCATAAAATCAGAAAAAGGTGGGGACGGGGGGGTCAAGTGCCTCTTTAGGAATATTTTTTCGACTGAAAAAAACTGTTTTCAGGTGATTTTCAATCATCTGCGGGATAAAAAAAAGGGATCCATTGGTCCGTATTTGACCAATACTTCATATTTGACCGAAGACATTTGTTTCGGATCTGCATGTCACCATTAAAGATACATATCGCTTCAGAAATCATCACATTTTTTGATTGTTTGAATCAAATCTATTCATTTGACTTATTCTTGCTTCAAGATTAATTTTGCATGGAAACGACCAGAAAACCATTAAAACAATAAGAGAGGATATATGACAATAAAAGTGTGTGTTGCAGGAGCGACAGGATGGGCAGGGTCAGCGCTGACCCGTGGCATTCACCTGGCAGAAGATCTGGAAATTGCAGGAGCCGTTTCCAGAACCCACAAAGGAAAGGCCCTGAAAGAAGTCCTGGGTCTTGACGGGTGTGATCTCGTGATATCCGGATCTGTAAATAAAGAGTCACTCTCCAATTGTGACGTGATGATGGATTATACAAAACCGGATGTGGCCAAGCAAAACATATTCACTGCTCTCGACTCAGGGGTACATGTCGTTGTAGGAACCTCCGGGCTGAGCGATGAAGATTATTCTGAAATCGATCAAAAAGCCCTGGGCAAAAAATTGGGCGTGCTGGCGGTTGGAAACTTTGCACTCACCGTGGTCCTGCTGCACAAATTTTCCGAGATCGCAGCCCGGTATATCCCCCAGTGGGAAATGATTGATTATGCCCATGACGATAAAAAAGATGCGCCCAGCGGAACGGCGAGAGAACTGGCCCATCGGCTTTCAAAAATCCGGCCATCGAAACTGACCATCCGGCATGATGCCGGTTCCAGTGCGCAGCCATATGTGGATGGGTCGCTATTGGCCATCCGAAAGGTCAATACATTCATTGGATTGCGCCGCGGTCTTGATCAGGTGCTGGATCTGAACTAAAGATTGATAGTTCAGTCAGCCGTGCATTAATTTTCCATATGCAATTGCTTACGGAAAATTATACTGAAAATTTTCCGTAAGCAATTGCATATGGAAAACATATGGGCTATATTTCCGTATAAAACCGATAAGAGGAAAACCAACTGGTATACTAATGAATTTCAGCAAATTCAAAGCGGGAACGTATAAACAGCAATATCAATATAAAAGCTTTTCTCCGGAAAAAATCAATACGACCTGGATCTGGGATGACCCGGTTTTGAATGTTTTACTGGAAACAGCCACACGGAAACTGGGCGAATTAAATGCCTTTACACTCATTGTGCCGAATGTCGACCTCTTTATCCAAATGCATATTATCAAAGAAGCCAATACTTCCAGTAAAATAGAAGGAACACAAACAAATATAGATGAAGCCTTACTTTTGGAGGAGGATATTTCTCTGGAAAAAAGAGATGACTGGCAAGAAGTTCAGAATTATATTAAAGCGATGCACTATGCTGTTAATGAACTTGAAAAACTGCCCATTTCAAATCGCCTGTTAAATGAAACTCACAAAATCTTAATGCAAGGCGTGAGAGGTGAACATAAAGCGCCGGGGGATTTTAGAAAAAGCCAAAACTGGATAGGCGGCTCCAATTTATCTGATGCTGCCTATATCCCACCTCATCATACTGAAATTCCTGAACTGATGGGAGATCTTGAATTATTTTTACATAATGATGCCATACATGTGCCTCATTTGATCAAGATAGCGATTGCCCATTATCAATTTGAGACCATACACCCATACCTGGATGGAAATGGAAGAATAGGGCGTTTATTGATTACACTCTATCTGGTCGGTTTTTCACTTTTAAAAAAACCATCATTATATCTTTCCAGCTTTTTTGAGAACCACAGAAGTTCTTATTACGACGCCCTATCGAAAGTCCGGGAGGCAAATGATATTTCGCATTGGGTCAAATTCTTTTTGAATGCCGTTATCGACACGGCTGACGATGGAAAAAATACGTTTAACCAAATATTAAAATTAAAGCATGAAACAGATGGTTTTATTATCAGTCTCGGCGGAAGGGCTGAAAATGCAAATAGAATTTTAGACCTCTTTTACAAAAAGCCATTATTGAATGTAAAGGAAATTGAAGAGGCATTGTCAATGAATCAAAGGACAATAAGAAACGTATTAAATACTTTGGAAGCTGAAAATTTTATTGTTGAATATACCGGCAACAAACGAAATAAAAAATATATTTTCGAGAGATATTCCAAACTATTTTATTGATTCAGTTGTTGTATTTTTTACCCTCCTGTTCATCGGTTGCAGGGCAAATTTAAACTTTTCTTAAGGGGAGGCAGGCCATATGCGGAAACGCCAGAAAGAAGCCATACTGCTTTCATTTTTAAAAGAAAGGATCGGAGATTTACTGGGAATCCGGCTGATTTGCCTCAGGCTTTCAGATATCAATACCATCAAAGCCTATCTTGAACTACTGGCCGATGAAAAAATCCTGCGATTCATCCGAAAGCCGGATCAAAAAAGATCATTTATTCTGCCTGTTGATCCGGGTGAAAAGATTCCGGAAGGCCTTGACCTTCGTTACAGCGGATACTCCTCCATTCATTATCAGGTCGCTTTGGGCGAAAATGCAGATGCTCCGGATGAGTTAAAAGGTCTCCAGACAGAACTTCAATTGCGGACGATTCTTGAGGAGGCATGGGGTGAAATCGATCATAAATATCGATATGTATTCAGCAGGAGTGGAGCTACACTTCCGGATTATATCCACACGGGCTTCTACAATTTAAGCGCCTACCTTCAGGCAGCCGCTCTCCAGGCAGAGCATCTGTGCCGACAGGCGGAGGCCTGCGGGTTTATGAGTCCGAAAAAAACAAAAGGGCCGGCATTGACCATGAAAGGCGCCGTGGAATCACCCCTGACCAACGCATTTGCAACAGCACTGGAAAAAGCCTTTGGCCATAACCTGACAGTGAGGACACTCACCTACATCCTTAAGCGTATTGAAAAATCAGGATACTCGGAGAAACCGCAAATTGTTTTTCAGAAAATTTTCACAAAAGGCAGACTCCAGGAATTCAGAACGATTTTCCGTAAAATTCTAAATCGTGAACCATTTGAAGATGAGGCCAAAAGAAACATAGATGCCATTAATGCTATAAATTTTGCATTGTCTGATGAAGCTCAAGGGAAAAGGGTTGCAAAGGAAGGGCTAAGATCGATTCTAAAATGGAAGACAAAGAACGCTAAATAGCCATTTTTCAAGATGGTTTATTTTGCGGATTATTTTTCATGGAAAGAGAAATCCTTTTTCTTTTCACATCCACTTCCAGGACGGTGACGGTGACGGCCTGCCGGACCGTAACGATCTCACCCGGATCTTTTACAAACCGGTCGGCCAGTTGGCTGATATGCACAAGGCCGTCCTGGTGAACGCCGATATCCACAAACGCACCGAAAGCCGTGACATTGGTCACGATACCGGGGACTTTCATGCCCGGCACAAGATCCTTGATATCATGGATGGTCGTATCAAAGCTGAAGGCCTGAAATTGTTTTCGCGGATCACGGCCGGGGCTTGCCAGCTCTTTGATGATATCCTTCAGTGTGGGAAGACCGATGGACTCCGTCACATACTGTTTCAAATTGATTTTACTGATCTGCTCTGAATTCATCAAAAGGTCCTGAATCCCGATTTTCAGGTCTTGGGCCATTTTCTCCACCACGCCATAGGATTCCGGATGAATGCCGCTTCGGTCCAGCGGATGATCGCCGTCATGAATTCGTAAAAACCCGGCTGCCTGTTCAAATGCTTTTGGTCCGAGTCTCGGCACTTTTAAAAATGCTTTTCTTGATTGGAACGGACCGTTTTCATTGCGAAAAAGAATCATATTCCCGGCAATGGTATCGTTCAGACCCGCCACACGGGAAAGCAGCTCCCGGCCTGCTGTATTCACTTCAACCCCGACCTTGTTGACACAGGAAATCACCCCGTCATCCAGGGATTTTTTCAAAGCTTTCTGGTCCACATCATGCTGATACTGACCCACGCCAATGGATTTCGGGTCCAGCTTGACCAGCTCGGAAAGCGGGTCCATGAGTCTTCGGCCGATGGAAACAGAGCCCCTGACCGTAATGTCATGATCCGGGAATTCCTGCCTGGCCACTTCCGAGGCCGAATAAATGGAGGCTCCGCTTTCATCCACCATTACAATATGAATGCCGCTATCCAGGCCCAGGCCTTGGATAAAGGCTTCAGTTTCACGGCCGGCTGTTCCGTTACCGATGGCCACGGCTTCAATCTTGTATGTCTTCACAAGCTTGAGAAAGGTCTCCTTTGCTTTCCCGACCTGGGGTTCATGGAGATAGATCACATCATGGTGCAGGAGTTTGCCCTGGGCATCCAGACAGACCACTTTACAACCTGTCCTGAAACCAGGGTCCAGGGCAAGGATTCTTTTGCGACCCAGGGGGGCAGACAGCAAAAGCTCCTTTAAATTGCTGGCAAACACATTGATGGCGGTTTCATCGGCCTTTGCCTTCAGGTCCGTCATGCATTCTTTTTCCATGGATTTTAACAAAAGGCGCTTATAACCGTCCTTTATGGCTGCCCTGACTTCCTCGGCAGACTTTGACCTGTTTTTAACATATCGGCCCTCTATAAATGACAAGGCCTGTTCTTCGTCCGGGAGAATATGGACCAGAAGAATATCCTCATTTTGCCCCCGGAGCATGGCAAGGACCCTGTGGGAAGGAGTTTTAAAGGCATTCTCCGACCAGTCGAAATAATCTTTGAATTTTGCGCCCTCTTCTTCTTTTCCCTTTTTGACAGAAGATTGAATCATTGCCGTATTTAAAAACAATTTTCGGATACCGGCCCTGATATCCACATCTTCATTCATGGTTTCCGCAATGATATCCCTGGCACCGGACAGTGCATTCTCGGCAGTTTCAACTCCTTTTTCAGGATTGATATAGGTTTCTGCTTCATGGAAAGGATCACGGCCCGACTGCTTTAACAGGAATTCAGCCAGGGGTTCCAGACCCTTTTCTCTGGCGTCCTGAGCCCTTGTTCTCTTTTTAGGCCGGTATTTTTCATAGAGATCTTCAAGACCGGTCATGGAAGCCGCCGTTTTGATATCTTCAAGAAGTTTTCCGGTCAGAAGATCGCGTTCCGTCAAGGATTTGATGATGGCTGTTTTTCTTTCATCAAGGGCCTTGATTTGTTCCATCCGGTCCCGGATCAGAGAGATGGCGACTTCATCAAGGGAGCCGGTCATTTCTTTTCGGTATCGGGCGATAAAGGGAATGGTTGCTCCCTGTTCCAGCAATTTAGCAACGGCTGAAATGTTTTCAGCGGACAGGTTTAATTCCCTGCTGATGATATGGATAGCTTCCATGGGCATTCTCCTAAAAAAATTTTCAGACCTGTGTCAGATGAGTGAAAAGAATACGGGAGCCGATCAGTATCAGCACAAGGCCGCCGAAAATCTCCATGCGTTTGCCGAACAATACCCCTAGTTTTGTACCGATCTTTATGGCCAGAAGGGACATTCCGGCGGTAATAATGCCGATCATGACGCTGGGGTAAAGGATATTGACCTCCAGCATGGCAAGGCTGAGCCCGATGGCCAGGGCATCAATGCTGGTGGCCACACTGAGCATAACCATGGTCATTCCTTTGGATGGGTCTTTCTTCTGTGTTTCAACGGATGTATCCATCCCCTCCCGGATCATCCGTATACCGACAAAGCCGAGAAGAAGAAAGGCGATCCAGTGGTCAAAGGATTTAAAATAGGACACAAAGGCAATGCCCATGAGCCAGCCCAATATGGGCATGAAAAACTGAAACAGCCCGAAATGAAATGCCAGACGGAATTTCGCCCTGCCATCCTTTGCAAAACCTGCCGCAGCCGCAGCTAAGGAAACGGCAGCGGCATCCATGGCCAGCCCCAGGGCAATAATGATGATTTCCAATGTGGTCATAGGTCTCTCTTCTCTTTTACAGAAACAATTAAAATACGGCAATCTATTAAAAAACCCTGGATAATGCAATTAATAAAATGGTTTCATCCGCCTTGATATTATCTTTTACATCGTGTTATCCTGCATTAAATTTAAAATGAACCCTCAACCTGAAACAGGAGACGCTGTATGGAGAAATCAAACGCACTGACCATATTGAAACATGCCTTTCTCATGGAAAGAAAAGGAAAAGCCCTTTATGAGAAAGCCATAGAACATGCCAAGGATGATTCAGTCAAAGCTTTTTTCAAAGATCTGGCTGATGATGAACAGGAGCACATGAACATTCTTGAAAAACAGTTCAAAGCCTTAATGAGCAGCAGCAAATTCACTGCCGGAGGCTTTGAAAACGACGGCAGCCGGGTCAGTGCACCGGATATCCTGGATGAAACCCTAAAGCATAAGATTGATGCAGCAGGCTTTGAAGCCACCGCCATTACCGCTGCCATCAACTTCGAGGAAAAAGCGGTAAAACTATATGCCCAAAGATCGGAAGAAGCCTCTGATCCTGAAGAAAAAAAGCTCTACCATTGGCTGTCAACCTGGGAAAAAACCCATTTAAAAAAACTCCTGGCCCTGGATGCAGAGCTGATGGAGACGGTCTGGCAGGACAACAGTTTCTGGCCATACTAAATTTTGATCTGAACCTTTGCCATTTCAACCACGGGCAAAGGTTCAAAGGGATCTCCGGGGATCATCTTCAGGATTTCCGGGGGCATGCTGCGATACAAAAGCCGCACTGTTACCTGGCTGTCTTTTCCAGGGACAACCGGCAGTAAGATAACCTCTGTAACCTTCTCTTTTGCCTTGATGCGATTATCTTTCAGGATCTGTCTGGCCTTTGCAATATTGATGACCTTGTTTCCCTTTCCATCGCCAAAAACCGTTCGGAAAATCACCGTGTTCTCCGGCAGTTCCTGTTTGTCGTTCAAGGCGCCCATCTGAAACCCGGTTTTATTGTCCTTATCCTTTATTGTAATTTCAAGCCAGACCTGACGAAGATCAGCTACCCCGGTGGGAATGGAGTGGCCGGCTCCAGTATTGGAAACCGTGACGGAAAGTTTTTTCTCTTTGATCCCTGATGCATCAAGGGACAGGGTTGCCGCATTCCGGAGCCGTTCCACCGCCATATTACCTTTGCCTTTATCGCCGAACGTCCCCGGCACACTTGAATTTCCCCCTGTAAAATAATGGGTAAAAATATGGGGTCTTTCCATGCTGCCGTCGGCAGCCGAGCCCGGATTTTCAGGCCGCGGGGTGGACCCTGTGGCCGGGATTCCCGGTTTCTGGAACATATGGCATCCCTGGCAGGGGACATTCTTTTTCGGATCTTTTGAATGATAGGGGCTGTTCTTCCATTCCGTATAGGTGGTCTCAAGGTCTGTCCCGAATGCCACATGTTTCACATCATGGCAGGTGCCGCAGATTTCGGCTTCGGTATGAAGCTTTGAATACCGGGCCTCATGAAATTCAGGCGCGGCATCGTCAAAGGGGCCTAGTTTTACACCCGGATCATCTTCCCCATGGCCCGGCTTCAGGACCAGGCCATTGTTGTGGATCCTTGTGACGGATTCGGCTGAATGGCAGTAATCGCACTGAATCCCCTGGGTTGCAATCTCAGGGGTCTTTGTAAGATCGTCCGACACTTTCAAAGGGAACCCGGTCCGGTTCCCCACCGGTGTATGGCATTTGACACAGGATTCGGCTTCCTTTATCTCTCCCGCATCCGTGAGGCCTTTTCGGAAAAACCGGGCCGTCCGTGAATACACAGGGTCCTTATGGGACAAGTGGTGCATGGAATTTTTCCATTGCTCAAAAATCTCGGAATGGCATCCGCCGCAGACCTCCGGTGAAATAAACCGGTCAATTTTAATAATCTCCTCAGGGGCGGCAGACAGCATTGAAAAAGACAGAAGGATGGCCCCTGAAAAAATAATAATGCTTGATATTTTCCAATTTTGATACCCCATTTTCTTTCTCCCTATTTTATCAATCCTCCAGGATATTCCCTGGTTTCCCCATCCAGTGTCAGAACCGTCCAGTTCCCGTTTTCCTCCTTTGCCTTAACAAGGCAGTCCTCACGGGTGCCGTCGCTCAAGGTAATAAAGCAGGTGCCGGATTCATTCAGGGTGTTCACAAGAACAAATGTCTTCTCCCGTGAAATCCGGCGGAAGGTCTCCGCCGCCTGTTCAATGGCGATGATCCGGTTATACTCAGCCTCATCCGTGTTTTTGATATCAAGCCTCAGATCATCTATCCTCGCTTTCTGATCTGCAATTTTTTTAATAACGGCTTCAATGTCTTTTTTATTGGCGGAAGGAATGGAAACAAGGATCTGTTTTTGAATATCCATATCTGCTTCAATAAAATTAATTCTCTGTAACAGGCCTTTTATTTTTGAACTGCTCATATCCTTCTCTTTTCTTTTTACTCCTGATCTTTTGTCCATACTACCTGTTCCTTGTTTTTTAAAATGAGACGTTCACCCTTTGTATCGGTTTGATAAAAAAGGATAATATCCAAGGGGTTATCCTCGCTGCTCCGGCAATGAAAGGTCCATTCAATGGCACGGTTCTGTTCCTTTTTTTTAAATCTCTGAATAAATAAAAAAGTGGGCATTACCGCATCTGTCCCGAAAATCAGTTGCATATCTTTAATTTCTATAAACCGATCTGCATGGTCCGGTGCATCCGTCACCCATTTTCCCAGGAGTTCTGTGGGGAATGGAACTGATTTTTCACAACCGACACTCCATAAAAAAAAGAAACATAAAAAAACCGCTCCCATCTTTCTTCTCATATGGTTATCCTCTCTTTTTCATAATGAAATAGCCGATAAAAAAGCATCCACAACTTTTGGATCAAAATGTTTTCCTGCTTCTTGAGTAATCATATCAATTGCTTTTTTTTCAATCCATCCCTGCCGGTAAGGCCTGTCCGATACGACCGCATCATAAACATCTGCTACTGCCAGTATCCTGGCGCTGATGACAATGTCCTCACCTGCAAGGCCATAGGGATATCCGGTGCCGTTATATTTTTCATGATGCTGAAGCACAATGGGAATAACATCGGCATAGGCATCTATGGGCTCAAGAATCTGGGCACCGATGACCGGATGCTCTTTAATCTTTTCAAATTCTTCATCGGTCAGCCTGTCGGGCTTATCAAGAATTGACAGCGGGGTACCGATTTTCCCGATGTCATGCAGGAACGCAGCCCGCTGAAGGGTATCGATCTGCTTCTGATCCAACCCGATGATCCGGGCAATTTTTATGGACAAAACAGTTACCCGCTCCGAATGACCGGCTGTCCACGATGATTTGGCATCAACAGTCCTGGCAAGGGCTTCAAGGGTTCCCAGGTTCAATTTTTCCAATTCCATGACAAGCGTTGAATTGGAGAGCGCAATCGTCAATTGATCTGCAATCTGCCGGGCCTGGCTCAGATCATCGGCCGTATGCTCCCGGTCATGCTGATACCCAAAGGCCACCGTGCCTTTTAAGACATTATTGAGAAAAAGGGGGAGGACCAGAAAGGATTTCATATTTTTTATTGCAGCCTGGCCCAGATACGTGGGTTGCTCCTCTTTCAGATCTACGAATATATATTGCGGATTTCTCTCAAGCATCTGCTGATCATCCGGCGAAATATTAAAAAATTCTTCCTGGGTTTTCCGGACACTGATATCTGTGAGGATATAGCCGTGATAGGATGTGGGGTTTTTGTCCATGGCAAGGTTGATGCTGATCGAATCACAGGAGAAAAAAGAATACATCTTGTTCATTGCTGTATTTACAATTTTTTTGATGCTTAAGGATGAAAGGATGGCCCTGTCGATCTCGGATCTTGTGACAAATGACTCAAAATGCCGGTCAAGCTGATGGGACATGAGATTAAAAGAAGCTGCCAAGTCTTCAAATTCATCTTTGCTGTTGACAATGACCCGGCTTTTGAAATCATTCTGTGCCACACGCAGGGTCCCTTGTTTTAATTTTTCCAGGGGAATCATGCTTCTGCGGATTTGAAAAATGCTTAAGAGCAAAACAATCCAGACGGACAGCAGTACCACCAGAGGAAATATGATTTTAAAATCTTCAAGAGGGCTTAACACATCCGCTTCAGCCCGCCTCAGCACAACACTGAAATTGGGGGCATCAAATCCGGACTTCAGAAACACCGGCCGATAGCTGACAAAAAAACTCTGATCATCCGCCGTATACTGGAAAAAATTATCACGCGTGTCATCCTTTTTGATCATGACCTGATGCAACAATGAATCAGGAACCGGGAAAGAACTGATCAATACTTTCCTGAACTGATCTACAATGCACAGATCCGTCATGGGTGGCAGCAGATTTTCATACCCGATCCCCCAGAGGTAAGAGGAGTCGATCTCGGCTATCAATTTGCCGGATTCAGGGTTTTTACGGTTAAGGGAAATCACCATATAAATTCTTGAAGGGGATTCCCCATTATCCCGGAACAGGATGGATGTTTTCCCTGTGTCTGCATCCTCACCTGCCTTTAACGTTTCCATGGCAGAATTTTCAAGACTGCCATAGAGAGGATGGATTTCCCCGGATGGTTTTAACAGGGCCACTGCAAGAAATCGTCTTGCTTCGGCATTACCGAGAATTTCTTCAGAATTTAAAGCCGATACATTGTTACCCTCCTTAAAAACCGTTGTGCTGATGAGGGTGAGATTGGCCTCAAGAAATAAAAATTTTTCAAAAACGGACAAGCCGTGCGCTTTGGCAGAATTATAAAGCCGTTCCATACTCTGCCGGGTCAGTTGCCCGGACACTTGAACATAAGACAATACAGCCAATGCAGAAATAGGGATTAAAGCGCACAAAATAAACATGATAAAAATTCTTCCGGCGACTTTGCTGCGTAAAAACATGCGATTTATTTTCATGCGCTTCTCCTTATTAATACCCGGAAACAGGACCGACATATTGACCGTTATTGGCCCGGACAATATCATCCCGGCTGTGTCTGGCCGTAAAAGGGGCAACGGTTCTACCGTCCGCGCCCATGCTGTACAAATCAAAATCCGTATTGACCGGAACCATGAAATGATCTTTTCGTAATTGTCCTCTGGGTGTGCCTGCAACAGGCAGATACCGATACGGATTTCCCCAATAGTCTCGAAGATTGCTGAGCCCTATCTGGGCAAGCGTAGCCGGTAATGCGCCTGTCTCTGCCACATAGACAGCGATTTCTTTTTCTATCATTTTTAATTCTGCAATGATTCTTACGTTTATCGCTCTTTCCCGATATCCGATATAATTTGGTACTGCTATTGCAGCTAAGGTTCCCATAATTGCTATCGATATCATCAGTTCAATCAGTGTAAATCCATTGTTTCTTTTAATCCTCATATCGTTTTATTCCACAGTCATCCTTGATTTCCGTCCGGATAAAAGTTTTGAATTAAAGAATTGTTTTTCTTTAAATACAAAAATTACCGTTCAATTGCAAAAGAATTTCGATAACCGATGCCAACTATCCGCTAATAAGCTTACCAAGCATCCCGGCATCTGTAAAAAAACCTTATCTTCTTATGATCCGTATCTCTCTTTACCATCTCCTATTTTTCTGCTATGTTCCAATCCCAGGAATCATGGGAGGATAAAGGTAAAAAATAATGGGTAATGATATGTCACAAAACGATACCGATGAATATAAAAATGTCCGGGATCTTTTAGATACGCCGAAATACAGCGGCACATTCAGATCCGAACCAGAGAGGATATGGGGAAAACGGCCCAATGTTTTTCTTGAAAAGCACCCCCTGATTACGGGTTATTCTTTTCTTGCCGTTATTCTGGTTCTGGCCTGGGTTTCCAATCTTTTCATTTTTATTATTTCATTTCTCTTTTTATACCTGATATCGGATTTTCTAACCAATGATGTCCGCAGGCTGATCCCCTTTCTGCCAAAGGCTTTTCTTTTTTCGATCCTTTATATGGCGGTCATCCTTCTTATCATCCTGATGACTTACAAAATCGTTCCGGATATTGGAAAAAAGCTCCCCACCATTGCCGGAAAACTCCAGACAGAAATCGTCACCCATTATTCAAAGGCCAGTGAAACATGGGATCTCAAAAAATACATCGACCCTGAAGAAGTCAGGACCGCTGTTGTGACGGCAACCACCACGACAATTCAATTCCTGATGAACCGGTTTAAATCAGTCTATATCTGGGCAATCTATTTCATCTTTGCCCTGGTCATCAACCTTCTCTTATATCATGACAAGCGAAAGTTTGAACAGGTTTTTGCAGTAAAGCCAAAGAGCCTGATGTTTTTCCTGTTTACTTTTGTCGAACTCAGAGTTCAGATTTTTTATTTTTATTTCAAACAGGTTATGGGCGGCCAGATGATTATCTCCCTGATAAATACGGCTATTTCCAGTATTCTGGTTTTCTGGCTTCATCTTCCCAGCCCTCTGTTGCTTATCGGCCTGATTTTTTTCTGCGGCCTTTTCCCTGTGATCGGGAATCTTGTATCCAATACCATTCTGACCGTCATTGCCTTTGTTTCCATCGGGCTATGGGCTGCAGGCGCTTGCCTCTTGCTTCTGATTGTAATTCACAAACTCGAATATTTTCTGAATTCAAAAATCATCAGCGGCATTGTGAACCTTCCCATGGTGGTATCCCTCACATCCCTTGTCATTGGTGAAGTGCTTCTGGGTCTTGTCGGGCTGATGCTGGCCATTCCCATGCTTTTGTTCCTGCGCCATGAACTGGAACATATCCCGGGATTTATTAACGGTTCAGCTTCTTCTTCCGTTGTTCCATCACCAGATCAAGGGTAAAAGCCTTTTTTTGTGTTTTGAATATTCGGGATACCCTGTTATTTAATGACCCTGTATTTGAGAAGGACCTGGGCCATGGTAATTTTTTGTACATCCAATAATTCCAGTTCAATGTCCAGGGATTCCGAAAACAGGGCTAATCCCTTACCAAAGAGCCGAGGCACCAGGGTGACATGAATTTCATCGATCAGGCGTTCTTTGATGAACAGGGTATTCACCACCGACCCGCCGATGAGAGCAACTGAGGTGAATCCCTGAAGGGCGAGATCGTTTACGATTTGCCTCGGTGTCTGGTCGGTAAACATCAGATCCGGATCATTACTCTGCCTTTTTTTATCCCTTGTCATGACGATGTTCTTTCGCCCCGGCAGCACCTTTCCAATGGTGTCAAAGGTTTTTGACCCCATGATCATGGCCCCTGCCTCCCGTGTGATCCGGACAAAATACCGTTTATCCTCTTTTCCGGTCCAGTCCACGGGCTGCATGGAATTTCGTGCAATCATCCCGTCTGCCGTCATTGCCATCAAAAGTATGATTTTCATATTACCCTTTGTTTCTTATTCAGGCGCCGGGCCAGATGGTTATTTTATCTTCAACGAAATAGCAGAACCTGTCCCAGCACATTTCTTTTTTTGAAATGGGGCAGCGCAGGGTCACTTTGGTGTCGGTGATCTCCATCACTTCCCAGTCTCCGGACCGTTTTGACCCCTCGATATGTATTTTCTGTCCCTTTTTGAACAAATAGGGTTTAAATACGGTTACCTTCTCTTCCATGTCATTGATCTCCTGTAGCAATGGGTTGATGATGAAAGGTCTTTTTTGAATATCTGTTTTTTATGGTTTTCCGATCATTTTGGATGGGTCCACCCATTGATCAAATTCGTCATTGGTGACAATCCCAAGTTCAAGGGCAGCTTCTTTCAAGGTTTTGTTCTCATTCTCTGCCTTTTTTGCAATTTTTGCCGCCTGCTCATATCCGATATGGGGGTTTAAAGCGGTTACCAGCATGAGAGAGTCCTGGAGGCATTTTTCAATCTTTTCCCGGTTGGGTTCTATCCCGTCCACACAATTGTTTTTGAATGACAGGGCTGCATCGGCCATAAGCCTGGCTGATTCGAGGAAGGTGTGGATGATCACAGGTTTGTACACATTAAGTTCAAAATGCCCGTTTGATCCGGCAATGCTCATGGTCACATCATTTCCCATGATCTTTGCGCACACCATGGTCAATGCTTCGATCTGGGTGGGATTGACTTTGCCGGGCATGATGGATGATCCGGGTTCATTTCCCGGCAGCCGAAGTTCGCTGAGCCCGCATCTCGGGCCTGAACCCAGCAGGCGGATATCATTGGCGATTTTCATCAGGCTGCAGGCAACCGCCTTTAACACACCATGAACCGTAACAATGGCATCGTGGGCAGCCAGCGCTTCAAATTTATTGGGCGCCGTCACAAAGGGATATCCGGTCAGATTGGAAATCATTTGGGCCACTTTTTGATCATACCCTTTTGGTGTATTCAACCCGGTTCCCACGGCAGTTCCCCCCAGTGCCAGCTCGGATAAATGCGGCAAGGTAAAATCAAGGGCTTTGAGACCATGTTCCAGCATGGCGACATATCCTGAAAATTCCTGACCCAATGTCACTGGGGTGGCATCCATCAGATGGGTCCGCCCGGTTTTAACAATATTTTTCCAGTCCCGGGCTTTGGCCTGAAGAGATGTTTTCAATACTGTCAGGCAGGGAATGGTATGTTCTTTCAAGATGCTGAAAGCAGCAATGCTCATGGCGGTTGGAAAGGTATCATTGGAGGACTGGGATTGATTGACATCATCATTGGGATGCACCAGCCGCTTTCCTTTTCCCAGCAAATTGCCGAGAAGGACATGGGCCCGGTTGGCGATGACCTCATTCACGTTCATGTTGGTCTGGGTCCCGGACCCGGTCTGCCAGACAGAAAGAGGGAAATGATCACTCAGCTCCCCACCGATGATTTCATCGCAGACCTTAAGAATCATTTCCTTTTTTTCGGCGGACAAGCCCCCAAAGTCATGATTCACCAAGGCGGCCGCCTTTTTTATGATTCCAAAGGCCCGGATGACCTCAAACGGCATTCTATGGTTCCCGATCTTAAATAAATTCAGCGATCGCTGGGTCTGTGCCCCCCAGTACCGGTCCAAAGGAACATGGACCTCTCCCATGGTATCTGTTTCTATTCTTGTCTGCATCATCATCTTTAATGACCTTTAATTCCTGATACATTAATGAAGCCGATTATAAAAGGTCTGCATAAAAATCATTTCCTTTGTCATCCACAAGGATAAAGGCAGGAAAATTTTCCACAGTGATCATATACACCGCTTCCATTCCCAGTTCTTCATATTCCACCAGCTCGACTTTTTTGATAAAATCTTTACCCAGGCGGGCCGCCGGGCCGCCTGGTGATCCCAGATAGAATCCGCCGTTGGCTTTACAGCTTTCAGTCACCTCATGGGTCCGGTTCCCCTTGGCCAGCATGATCATGGAAGCCCCTTGTTTCTGAAAAACAGGCACATAGGGGTCCATTCTACCGGCCGTGGTGGGGCCGAATGATCCTGAGGCTTCTCCTTCAGGGGTTTTAGCAGGGCCGGCATAATAAATGATATGGTTTTTCAGGTAGTCGGGCAGGCCTTTGCCCGCTTCAAAGCGTTCCATGAATTTGGCATGGGCAATATCTCTGGCCACAATAATCTTCCCATTCAAAGCAAGCCTTGTGGAAACCGGATAATTGGACAGTTCTGCCCGGATTTCATCCATGGGCCGGTTCAGGTTGATCGGGATGGCCGGTTTCATTTCAGGCTCGGTTTTGGGCAGATATTTGCCGGGATTTTCTTCAAGCTGCTCTAAAAAGATCCCGTCCATTGTAATTTTCCCCTTGATCTGGCGGTCTGCAGAACAGGAAACGCCGATACCAATGGGACATGATGCCCCGTGTCGCGGCAGCCGGATGACCCTTATATCCAGAGCAAAATGCTTTCCACCGAACTGGGCGCCGATGCCAAGTTTCTGTGAGCGGAGCAAGACTTTCGTTTCAAGATCAATATCCCTGAGAGCATGGGCAGTCTCACTGCCCTTTGTGGGAAGGGAATCCAGGTACCGGGCCGATGCCAGTTTCACTGTTTTTAAATTGAGTTCCGCTGAAGTCCCACCGATGGCAAAAGCCACATGGTAGGGCGGACAGGCTGAAGTGCCAAGACCCTTCATTTTTTCCAGCATGAAACGGATCAGGGTTTCTTCTGAGTTGAGAACCGCCTTGGTCATCTGGAAAAGATTACTCTTATTGGCAGACCCGCCCCCTTTGGCCATGAACAAAAACCGATAGGCCTCTCCCTGGACCGAAGAAATATCAATCTGAGCCGGCAGATTGGTTTTGGTATTTTTTTCCTCGTACATGGTAAAGGGTGCATTCTGGGAATATCTTAAATAATTTTCCGTGTACGCCTTGAATACGCCCTTGGACAATTCCTCTTCATCATCGCTCCAGGTCCAGACCTGCTGACCTTTTTTGGCCATGATGAGAGCGGTTCCCGTATCCTGGCACATGGGATACACCCTGTCAGCCGAAATAACGGCATTTTTCAGGAGCTCCAGGGCCACATAGCGGTCATTGTCGGAACTTTCAGGATCATCCATAATTTTTCGCAGACTATTAAGGTGTTCCGATCTGTAGAGGTGGGCCACATCTTTAAATGCCTGGTCGGCAATCAAGGCCAGGGCCTGGGGCTCTATCATGACAACCTGTCTGCCTTCAAATTCCTTTACCCTGACATGGTCCCTGGTCAGAAGGCGATATTCCGTCGTATCCTTGCCCAGGGGGAACATGTTTTCATAAATAAATCCATCCATTACACATCCTTTTATATATATCTTTCACAATGCCGCAGGCAGCAGGGTATTTTTGACCTGCTGCCTGAATCTTTTGTTATACCGCATGCTATTTCACAAATACCATCTTCCTTCGAAGATAGGCAATCTGGGTCTGGTGAGGCAGGTCTTTGGGGCAATAGTCTTCACACCCGAGAAGGGTCATGCACCCGAACACACCATCATCATCACCCATGATTTCATAGAATTCTTCATTCGTTCTTTTATCTCTGGGGTCCAGGGCGAATCTGGCAAGACGCATGAATCCAACGGCTGACAGAAAATCCGGCCTCATCCGTTTGGTTGCACAGGCTGAGACGCAGCAGCCGCATTCCACACACCTCTCCAGCTCATAGATCTGGTCTGCCACATCCGGGTCCATCCTCTCTTCAAGCTTGTCGAAATTGACTTCATCGGCATATTGGTCATGAATCCAGGACTCCACTCTTTCCGACATGGCCCTCATGAATTTTCCCGTATCGACGGACAGATCACCGATCAGTTCAAATCCGGGCAAGGGCAGAAGTTTGATTTCACCACTCTCATATTTGGAGGTCAGAGTCCGGCAGGCCAGGGTGGGACTGCCGTTGACAACCATGGCACAGGAACCGCAGATCCCTGCCCGGCAGACAAAATCGAACTGAATGGACGGGTCCTGCTGCTCCCGGATTTCGTTCAATGCAATAAATATGGTCATACCGGGAGCTTCCGTGACCTCATAGGTGACCATGCGAGGTTTGTCCCCCTTTTTCTGGGGGTTGTACCGAAATATATGAAATTTTAAGATTCTTTCCTGATCGCTCATTATTTAAACCCCCTGCCTATACGCTCATTTCTGCCCTTTAATTTTTCAGGAATCACCGTGGGATTCAGGAGTTCCTGCAATTCATGCCGGTCCGCCCCTGGATTGGCTTCCTTTATGGTTTCGATCTGACTGATCCTTTTTTTCGTGTCCGGATGATGGACGGTGTTGTCCACGCCATATCCCCTTGATCCGGGCGGCATTTCCATTTTCATGACATCCAGTTCTTCATATATGACTTCCGGCAGATCAGAACCCTCATCTTTCCAGGTGGTCAGGGTCCGTTTCAGCCAGTCTCTGTCATTTCTTTCCGGATAATCTTCCCTGGCGTGGGCCCCGCGGCTTTCAGTCCTCAAAAGGGCTCCATAGGCCACACACTGGGCAAGTTTGATCATCTTGGGGACCCGGATGGCTTCCACCAGTTCCGGGTTGGATGAAGAAATCCGGTTTCTTAATGCGATTTTTCTAGCCCTCTGGTTTAAAACCTTTAATTCTTCCACAGCTTTTTCAAGATCCTGACCGTTTCTGAAGATCCCCACTTTGTCCATCATGATTTTCTGCATCTCGGCCTTCAGCTCAAATGGATTCTCACCATGATTTCTCATGAGAAGATCAGTGATTTTCTTTTTTTCCTGGTTTATGAAATGTTCAATGGTCGTGGTGCTGACATTCAATGGATTTGCCTCACAATAATCAGACACAAATTCGCCGACAATCATACCGGCTACAACGGTTTCGGCAACGGAATTGCCGCCGAGCCGGTTAAACCCGTGCATATCCCAGCAGGCAGCCTCGCCTGCTGAAAAAAGACCTTTCAGCGTCGGGCTTTCACCGGTTGCATTGGTCCTTATGCCGCCCATGGAATAATGCTGGGTGGGTCTGACCGGGATATATTCTTTTACCGGGTCAATGCCGAGGAAATATTCGCAGATTTCTTTTACTTCCCTTAAATTTTTTTCAATATGCTTTCGGCCCAGAAGCGTAATGTCCAGCCACAAATGATCACCGTAGCGGGACGGCACCCCTTTGCCCTTTCTAATGTGTTCCGTCATCCTTCGGGAAACCACATCCCGTGAGGCCAGTTCCTTTTTGTCCGGCTCATAATCCGGCATGAACCGGTAACCGTCCTTATCAAGAAGAAGCCCGCCGTCCCCGCGGCATCCTTCCGTGGTCAGAATACCCACAGGCACAATGGCCGTCGGGTGGAACTGAACCGCCTCCATGTTTCCAAGCGTTGCAATCCCGGTTTCAAGGGCAATGGCATTGCCGATCCCTTCAGAGATGACGGCATTGGTGGTAACGGCATACAATCTTCCATACCCGCCGGTGGCAATGATGGTGGCCTTTGCCACATAGGCTGCAAGCTCCCCTGTGATCAGATCCCGGACCACCGCTCCATAGCAGACCCCGCCTTCATGGATCAGGGCAATGGCTTCTTTTCGTTCATGGACCGGGATACCCATCTGGATGGCTTTATTGTCCATGGCATAGAGCATGGTGTGTCCTGTGCCGTCAGAGGTAAAGCAGGTCCGCCACTTCTTTGTGCCGCCGAAATCCCTGGCCGTGATAAGGCCCTGGGCATCCTGCTTTTCCGTGATGGTGACCTTTTCACCATTGATAACGACCTCCCTGTCTCCACCCCTGACTCTGGACCAGGGAACCCCCCAGGCCGACAACTGCCGGATGGCTTTGGGAGATGTATTGACAAACATCCGGGCCACATCCTGATCACATCCCCAGTCGCTGCCCTTGACTGTGTCTGCAAAATGGACATCTTCATCATCCCCTTCGCCTTTGATGCAAGCCCCAAGGCTTGCCTGCATACCGCCCTGGGCTGCGGCAGAATGAGACCGCTTGGCCGGAATCAACGACAGGACAATGGTGTCAAACCCCCTCTGCCGGGATGCAATGGCCACTCTGAGCCCTGCCAGACCGCCGCCGATAACAAGTGAATCCGTATATATGACTTTCATTTAGGCTACCCCTTATAGATGTATTACACCGGATGGTTGAAGTTCTTTTAATTGCGCAAACATTTCCGGCACACCAACTTTTTCAGATACCGGAACCCGCTCAATTTCAGTTTCAAGTCTGCCGTATCGTTCTCCCACCTTTCCCCTGTGTCCGATGCCGATGGCGATGAATACCAGAAGCGCGAGAATGCCGAGACTTAAAAAGAAAATCGTGGCTTTGTTCTTAAAGATTTTCAATTTCTGCCTCGTTTCCTTTGGGTTTCCGGCTTTGAACCAGCCCCATTTCATACAGAGCCGGTAAAGGCCTATGGAGGCATGAAATTCCACGCAGATCAGGAGAATCAAATAAAGCGGCCACATGGTGCTGGATACCACGCGGTCAGCGGACATATAGGGATCAATTCCACCCGGGTTGGTCAGCATGATGTAAAGATGGACCGACCCGGCAAAAAACATGATAAACCCCGTGACCACCTGGATATACCAGAGGTTGGTATCGGTGTGGTTCATCATCTGCATCTGGTCCACGATGATCCTATGCTGTTTCCATGAAATGGGAAATTTTCTTACCCCCAGGAGGGCATGGATTATAAACAGGGTAAAGACCGTGAGAACAGCAAAGAAGACCGCTGCCGGATATCCGTGCCCGGTGTCGGACAAAAAGGACAGCTCCATGGTTTTGGCCACAAAATTAAACACACCTTTTCCCAGAACAATGCTTCCGACCAGGAACATGTGCACCCACATAAAAACCCCCAGGATCAGGCCGGTCCCGCTCTGCGCCAGGTCAAGCCGTGCCGGGAGTCTGCTCTTCTTCTTGTTTGATTCTATACTATAACTCTCCAAAAGAACCTCCTTATATATGTTCCGTTTAGATGCGGCTAAAATATTGCTTTACAAATCCGACCGATCTCTCCTAAATTTTCACAGGTATGAATCCCGTTTTCCCTGAAGGCCTGGATTTTTGCTGCGCCTGTCCCGCTGGAGCCTGAAATGATGGCCCCGGCATGGCCCATTCTTCGGCCGGGAGGTGCGGTCAGGCCCGCAATAAATCCCACCACGGGTTTTGTCAGGTGTTCTTTGATATAGGCTGCGGCCTGTTCTTCAGCGTTTCCGCCGATTTCTCCCACCATGACGATCCCAGAGGTTTCATCATCGGCTTGAAAAGCAGCCAGTACATCAATAAAACTGGTTCCGGTGACAGGATCACCGCCGATACCGATGCAGGTGGATTGGCCGAGACCGGCTTTTGTCAACTGATCCACCACTTCATAGGTCAGGGTTCCGGATCGTGACACCACGCCGATATTCCCTTTTTTATGAATCTTGCCCGGCATGATGCCGACCTTGCATTCACCCGGCGTGATGATCCCGGGGCAGTTGGGCCCGATAAGTCGGCAGGTTTTTGTGCTGAGATAATTTTTGACTTTCAACATGTCCAGTATGGGAATGCCTTCTGTAATGGCCACAATCAGACCCACTCCGCCATCTACCGCCTCAATGATGGAGTCGGCACAAAAAGCCGGCGGAACAAAAATCAGGCTTGCATTTGCTCCTGTTTCTTTTATGGCCTGGCTCACCGTATCAAATACCGGGACATCATCCATTTTCAGGCCCCCTTTGCCGGGGGTGATGCCTGCCACCACCTTTGTGCCGTATTCAATGCAAGCTCTGGCATGAAAGCTACCCTCTTTTCCGGTGATGCCATGAACCATAACCTTTGTATCTTTATTCACAAATATACTCATGATGCATCTCCTTTAATTAACGGCAGCCGCAATTTTGGCAGCAGCATCCAAAAGATCGGAAGCGCTGGTCAGATTGAGGCCGGACTCGGCCAGGATCTGTTTGCCCATGTCCACGTTTGTTCCTTCCATGCGAACCACCACCGGAATATTCAGTCCGGTTTTCCTGGCCGCATCCACAACCCCCCTGGCAAACACATCACACCTTAAAATGCCCCCGAAGATATTGATCAGGATGGCCTTGACCTTGGGGTCTGCCAGGATGATCCTGAAGGCATTTTCCACCTGTTCGGAACTGGCACCGCCGCCCACATCCATGAAATTGGCAGGAGAAGCTCCGGCATTTTTAATGATGTCCATGGTGGCCATGGCAAGACCGGCGCCGTTGACAATATTGCCCACATTCCCGTCCAGGTTGATATAATTCAGGTTGTAACCGGATGCTTCCACTTCTCTTGGGTCTTCTTCATCAAAATCCCTTAATTCCAATAGGTCCTTATGCCTGTAAAGGGCGTTGGAATCAAAATCCACTTTGGCATCCAGGGCCAGCACATCGCCCGCCGAGGTAAGGATCAAGGGATTGATCTCCACAAGGGATGCGTCATATTCCAGAAAAAATTTATACAGATTGAACAGCAATGTATAGAATTGCTTCATGGCAGGTGCAGGAAATCCAAGACGGAATCCGACTTCCCGCATCTGGTATCCCTGGATGCCGAGAAGCGGGTCCACATGAACCTTAATGATTTTTTCCGGGGTCTTTTCAGCCACATTTTCAATATCAATCCCCCCTGCCTGACTGGCCATGATCACTATTTTTTCAGTCTGCCGGTCAACCAGGAGGCTTAAATAATATTCTTTATCGATACTCTGCCCGGCTTCAATCAGGACTTTCCGGACAATTCTGCCTTCCGGCCCGGTCTGATGGGTGACGAGAGTCATGCCGAGAAACTGATCCACAATGGTCAGTAACTGTTCAGGGTTGGCCGCCAGCTTGACGCCCCCGCCTTTTCCCCTGCCTCCGGCATGAATCTGTGCCTTTACAACAACCGGGAATCCGCCAAGGCCTTCCGCTATCTTCAGTGCCTCTTCCTTTGAAAATGCCACACCGCTCCGGGCAACCGGAATATTAAATTTTCTGAACAATTCCTTTGCCTGATATTCATGTATCTTCATCTTATGTCCTTATCTTTTTAGGAGTAACCGTCGGGTTGAACGATTCACCCCCATTTTTATGAATTTGTACTATATTATTTTTCCTTCAGGTTTTCAACAGACTTGATGGTTTCTCTGGATATTTGCCATAAGAATCATATTTTCTAACCAATTTACGCCAATACCCGTTCCGGTCTGATCACCTTGCACTCCCTAGTGCCTGAACGATTTTTTAAAGTTCAGAAAGGCAATCAAACCTCCACTGGAAATTCCCCG
>JANNUH010000078.1:0-11022 GCA_031395015.1 Desulfobacterales bacterium
ACCATGTGGTTGAAAAGCTCCATGTACTGGCCGTATTCGTCACATCTTTTTGAATAGAACTCAGAATATTCCTTTGTGTTACCGCCGGTGCAGAATGCATAGGGGCCTGTGCCGGTGAAAACAACGGCTACGACTTCTCTGTCCAGAGATGCATTTTCAAACCCTGCAATAACGCCTTTTACCATGTCTGTGGTGTAGGAATTGAACTGTTTGGGGTTGTTCAGGGTAATCCATGAAACAAACAATTTATCCACGACGTTTCCCTTGGGGTCTGTCAATGGTTTTTTCTCATACTTTACACAGGGTGCTTCCGTTCCCCAATGGGGGTTTCTGTGAAGGCTGTGATCTTTGGGCTCATTTTCTCTTGGCATCCATTCAAGACTCATTGTAAATCTCCTTTAATTATGATGTATTATTGTTTTTTAATTTACCATTTCATAATGGTTATCAGCCGATATAGCCGCCATCCACTCCAAGGACCTGACCCGTGATATAACTTGCATCATCAGACGCAAGGAATACAAAAGCCGGGGCAATTTCCTCGGGCTCTGCAAACCGGCCGAGCTGAATTCTTCCTTCATAGATCTTGCGAAGCTTTTCATCGGACTGGAGCTTGCCTGTCATCTCGGTTTTGGTAATCCCGGGACAGATGACATTGACATTGATATTATATCTTCCCAGCTCACGGGATGCGGATTTTGTAAAGCCGATGATCCCGGCTTTGGCCGATGCATAATTGATTTGTCCAACAGTCCCGAAAATTCCGGCAGTGGAAATCACATTGATGATCTTGCCGTAATTTTTTTCCTTCATATAACGGCCGGCGGCCTGGGTGGTATTGAAAGCCGCCTTCAGGTGAACATCAATGATATAATCCCAGTCTTCTTCGCTCATTTTAAGCAGCATGGATGGCTTGGAAACTCCGGCATTGTTTACCACAATATCCACTCCGCCAAGCTGTTTTACACATTCATCCACCATGTTCTGGGCGCTTTTGTAATCCGCCACATCGGCTGCCACGGCCACGCCTCTGCGGCCGAGCTTTTCAATTTCCGCCACGGTTTCTCTGGCTGCTGCGTCATTGGAATGGTAATTCACCAGCACATCGGCCCCTTCTTTTGCATACATCAGGGCAATGGCTCTTCCGATGCCGCGGCTGCCGCCGGTTACAATGGCTTTTTTTCCTTCAAGTTTCATATTTACCTCTTGCTGTTATTTAAAATCAGGAACCAGAACAATTCTCTTTTCAGGAGATTGTGCATGGGCTTCTGCAAAAACCTCGTTAATGGTGCTCATGGGCCGGGTCTGGACATAATCGGTGAGATTGATTTTTTTACTGGTGACCATACCAAGAACTACGGGGTAATATTCCGGCAGACATCCCCAGCTTCCTCTGATATCAGCATCAAAGGCCATGAGGCGGCTGAACATGAATTCGGTTTTGTATCCGCCGTATCCGACAATGACAAGGGTCCCGGTAAAGCTCAGGAGTGAAAGCGTCAGGTCTGCGCCTGCTTTGGAACCGGTGGCTTCAAAGAGTTTCCAGTCAAATCCGGGAAGTCCTTTGGATTTCTGGATGGCCTTGATTTCTCCGGCAATGTCTTTGGATGATTTATCTTTGATGTTGATGGCAAAGTCTGCACCGTTTTTCAACATTTTATCCAGTTGTTCCTGGCGACGGGCCAAGGCAATGACGGTGTTGGCGCCCATGGCTTTAAGTTCCTGAACCAGGTATTGGCCGATACCGCCGATACCCATGACAATGGCATTGTCGCCCATTTTAAAACCGGAACGAAGAATGGCCTGGTAGGGAGAGGTGGCTGCGTCGGCAACAACGGCAAGGTGTTCCAGAGGGATATCACCGCGGTTTTTAACTTCGCAAAGATCAATGGAAGGAACAGGGATATGGCTTGAAAAACCGCCATAGATACCCATGCTGTTACCCGGCATTTTCTGGGCCAGGCAGCGGTTCCCTTTTCCGGTTTTGCACAGCAGGCATTGTCTGCAGGGCATGACGGCCGGAATAATGACTTCTTTGCCGATCCAGGCAGCATCGCCGGCCACAACGGTTCCGGAAATTTCATGGCCCAGGGTCAAAGGCGGTTTGCTGACAGTGGGAACGCCATCAAAAAAATAACCCAGATCGGTATGGCAGACGCCGCATCCTGCAACTTTTACCAGGACTTCACCGGCTTTCAGTTCAGGAACGGGAATTTCCGTTTTTTCAAGTTTTCCAGGTGTAACTTCTCCGGTTTCCTTGTTTTTTGTAAAAGGACTTACCATCTGCCATGTCTGAATTTTATCAGGTACATTCGTCATTTTTCTTCTCCTTTTTATTATTGCAAAATTAATATTTTCAAGGGTAACAACCCTGTCCGGGTCGCTTTTTCATCTGAATCCGCCTAATTATCTTCCACTTTTTCAGACGTTGTGCATATCAACATTTTATAACCTTGACCTTTGTGCCGATCCACTCCGGCGGCAGATACACACGTCCGCTGTTTCCGCTGGAGTTGACCGTCTTTTCAATCATCTCCTCACCGTAAACTTCAAACTTGACCTTTCGGCGAGTATGATCCTGCTCCACGGTTTCATCTTTCTCATTGCTCATTGCCATATTGCTTTCAACTCCTGTATGCAGGCAAGCCGGTCTAAAAATTTCCAGCTATTACTTAGATACCTAATAGATACATTGCAGCTACATGTCAAGTTTTTTTAAATTTTTTTGGCTTTGAAGAGCATCTTGCCCCCATGCAGTAAAACCCTTGCACTGAATTTATTTTTTTAATCGTGTATCAATCCATTGTAAATACTGACGATCCAGTCATTATCCTTCTGGTTCCGCATAAAAAACATTGCAGTTTGACCGGCCGTTTGCATGACTGAACTCTAATTGAGAATGCAATCATTTATTAAATAAAAACAGTTGCTTGGCTGGTTAATGCCAATAAAAAATAATCTATGGCACAAAGCTTGCTCTAAGGGCATTCATGGAATCGAATGAAAAATTTGAATAGCAGGTAAGAATGACTAACAATTTTATGGAGGTGCAGGGTGACAAAGAATTACAGAATTATTTTTTTAATGGTTTTACTGGTGCTTGCTGCGGGAATATGGATGGAGCCTGCCTTTGCCGGTAAGCTTCAGGATGCCATCGCTTCGGCTCCGGCAGGCACGGCAAAAGGACAGATCGATCCAGGCAAGCCCGTGGGCTTTCTCGGCATTCCCGGCGGCCCCCAGGTCAATCTGGTAGTGGCCTTTTTCTGGGCCATGTGGGTGGGCTGGATTTTTTCTACGGTAGGCGCCTTTGGCGGGGTTATGGCCGGTGTCGGACACATGAGTGTTTTCGGACTCGGGGGGTATGCCAAATCCTTCAAGGAAACGGCTCCTTCCCTGAACAAAGCCATCACCGACTCCATCCGAGGGTCCAATCAGTATCTGGTGGGCCTGTCCGCACTGATTACATCTTTTAATTATTATAAAATGGGGCGCCTTGTTGTACCCCTGGCCATATCCCTCGGCATCGGGTCCATTCTGGGTGCCTGGGGCTCTGTCAGCCTGACGGCAGGAAAGCTCTCTTTTTCAGCATACCAGGGATATTTCGGACTTTTTGTTCTGGTGCTTGGCCTTTATCTTTTTTATGAGACCTCAGCCAGGGGTCAGGCCGGCAAGAAAAAGGCAAAGGCGGCAGCCGAGGCCTTTGAACAGGTCGTCAAAAAACAGAAGAGCGGTGAAAAAGTGGATACAGCCTCTCTGGGTGTAAAGGTAACCAGTTTCTCATTCACCCGGATTTGTTTTACCTTTTACGGTGTTGAATTCAAATTTAACCCCCTGATCCCCCTTGTGGGCGGTGTTGTGATTTCTGCTGTTGCCGCATTTCTTGGCGTTGGCGGCGGCTTTCTTCTGGTACCGTTTCTGACCAGCGTTGCCGAGCTGCCCATGTATCTTGCGGCCGGAACTTCTGCCCTGGCCGTTCTCATCAGCATGATCACCAGCATTGTGACCCTGATTTCCAAGGGGATTCAGTTTGACTGGGCCTTGATCGGTCTTGAACTAGTTGGAATTACTGCCGGTTCCATTATCGGGCCGAGAACTTCCAAATATTTTTCCGATCTGTGGCTCAAGAGACTTTTCATTGTTCTTGCCCTGTATGTGGGTGTGGATTATGTATTACAAGGCTTTTTTAATATTAGAATGTTCGGATAGCATTTAACCGGCTTTGCAGCCTTTAACGGAGGGCTCCGGGCCAAAAGCCCGGAGCTTTTATATGAATTCAATCATCCCTTTGCTCATGTTTTTTGATCCCTTTTTCATCGCCCCTTTCCGGATGATATCCTCTCCTTCAGCAGGATATCTCCTTGGGGTGGCAATCCTTTCGCTCCAGTGTTTCATTCTGGGAGATCTCTCGGCCATGGGGGTTAAATTCTTCAACCGGAAATACTTAAGAAAAATCCAGAAAGAAATGGACCACAACCACCAGCTTTCCGAGAAAGCCCTCATGATGGGGGATAAAGAAAGTTTTAAAGCAGTCAACCGCCAGGCCCTGGAAGCCTTCGGCCATTCCTTCTCTCTGGGCGGGGCCATTTTCTGCGTCTCCATCTGGCCCATGCCCTTTGCCCTGGCCTGGATGCAACTGCGCTTTGCCGACGCCCCTCTGGAGCTGCCCATAACCCTTCCCTTCCTTGGCAGCAGCATCCATTATTTTGCATCTTTTCTGTTAACCTATATTGCCGTCCGGATCATGGGCTCCGCACTGATCCATCGCCTGCCCTGGTATTCAAAACTGACCGTGAGACTGGCCGGGAAAAATGAATCACCTGCCTGAAACATGATTTCCGGGGCTGCCATTTTGCCCGCACCATAAATTCTATTTTCACAATCACTGGCCAATAAAATATCTTTACAGTCATTGGAAATACTGATACGGGTTCAGTATCCGGATGCCTGTACCATTTAGGCCGGAAAACAATTCATTTGGACCAGACATCCGGAGAATTTAACCTGACATTGGAATTATTTAGTACATATCAGGTAAAATTGACAATAATGTGGTTCGGCATGACATAAAGGAGAAAAAAATCAACATAGCTGATATAAAAAAAATGAGCACTATTGAGCGTTTGCAAACTATGGAGGCTCTCTGGGACTCTCTTCTATACGAAAATGGTGAGATTGAAAGCCCGGAATGGCATGAAAAAATACTCGAAAAAAGAAAAGCAAAGATTATAAGCGGAAAGGCAAAATTCATCTCTTTGTCAGAGCTAAAGGCGAGCCGAAAACAGTGACAATCAAAGATGTCTTTATTTTAGAAGAAGCCGTCGATGATTTGGATCAAGGAAAAACCTTTTATAATCTTAGAAAGTTCGGGGTTGGGGAATATTTTTGGGATTCCTTGGTTTCAGATATCGAATCGCTGATCATTTATGCAGGTATTCACAAGAAAAAATCCGGATTGTATCAAATGTTTGCGAAACGATTTCCGTATACCATTTATTATGAAATCGAAAAAGGGTTTGTCCATGTCGTAGCTGTTCTGCCTATGCGTCGAGATCCGGCATGGATAGCCGAACAAATAGGTGATAGACGCTAACCCACCGAATTGCAATGCCGATGGCGCTCCAGAGGTAACCGGCGACCACACATTCACCGAAACTTATCCGGATCAATATCATATCGCTTCATGATCTGCTGAAGGGCCTGGCGGTCCATTTCACACATCCCGGCGGCACGGGTGATATTGCCGCCGGCCATGGACAGCCGGGCGCCGATATAGGCGTGGTTGAATTCCTTCAGGATCTTTTCCTTGGCCGTCTTATAGGACAGGGACTCCATACCGGAAGTGTCAATGCCGGTCGATCTTTTTGTTTCCTGATCCATGTCCTTGATGGGGATGTCCGCTAATCTCAGCATATCATCCTTTGAATACAGAATTCCCTGCACCAGGATATTTTCCAGTTCCCGGACATTTCCAGGCCAGGGCTGTTTCATTAAAAGATCCATGACCTCTTCGGAAATGATTTTTAATTCTTTTTTCATTTTTTTGCAGTGTTTGGCCATCAGGTGCTCTGCAATCATGGGGATATCCATGATCCGATCCCGCAGCGGCGGCAGCTCAATGGGAAGGACATTGAGCCGGTAGAAAAAATCCTGGCGAAATTCATTGTCCGCCATTTTCTGTTTCAGGTTTTGGTTGGTGGAGGCGATGATCCGGACATCCACCTTTTTTATTTTTGTATCCCCCAGTGGTTTGATTTCTTTTTCCTGGAGCACTCGCAGGAGTTTGGTCTGGATGGAGGGGCCGATGTCCCCGATTTCATCCAGGAAAATCGTTCCCCTGTCCGCCTCCTGGAAAAGCCCGTCCCGATCCTGGGTGGCATTGGTAAACGCTCCTTTTTTATACCCGAACAATTCGCTTTCCAGGATGAACTCCGGGATAGTGGGGCAGTTGACCGACACAAAGGCCTCATCCTTTCTCGGACTCAGGGCGTGGATGGACCGCGCCGTCAGATCCTTTCCCGTGCCCGACTCTCCGGTAATCAATACCGTTACATCACTGGGCGCCACCATGCGGATCTGGTCAAAGACCCGCTGCATGGGCTCGCTGTTGCCGATGAGTTCATAGGGCCGGGCTGTCCTTTCTTTTAAAAGGCGCTTGTTTTCCTTTAACAGAAGACTTCTTTCCAGGGCTTTGCGGATTTTAAAAATAATCTCATCCCGTTCAAAGGGTTTGGCGATAAAATCATAGGCTCCTGCTTTTATTGCTTTGACGGCAGACTCGATATTCCCGAAAGCCGTGAGCATGACCACGGTCAGATCCGGGTAATCGGCCCTGATCCGGTTCAGCAGCTCAAACCCGTCCATGCCCGGCATCTTAACATCACTGAGGATAAGGTCAAAGGAGGCCTGATGAAGGATATCCATGGCCATTTCCCCTGAAAAGGCCATGGTGACCCGGCAACCCAGTTCAGGTTCCAGGGTCCGCTGCAAAAGACGGGTCATGTCCGTCTCATCATCCACCACCAGTATATCTACTGTCATTGGTTTTATCTCCTCGTTTATTCCAGGCTATGTGTTTCTCAACCTGCCCTTTTTATTCGGAATCATCCGGCGGAACCGCCGGAAGACTGATGGTAAAGGCGGCCCCTTTTTCTTTCCGGTTTCTGGCCGTGATATCCCCGCCATGACGCCGGATGATGCCGTATCCCACGGACAAGCCAAGGCCGGTCCCCTGTCCCACGGGTTTGGTAGTAAAAAAAGGATCAAATATCCGTGAAAAATGTTTTTTGCGAATCCCTGTGCCGTTGTCTTTCACCGTGATAAAGATCCGGCCGTCGTCGGATTTTTCCGTAGTAATCTCAATCCGGCCTTTTTTCTCCACCGCGTGGGAGGCATTGATCATAAGATTAATAATAACCTGGGCCAGTTCCTGTTCATTGCCTTTTACTATCAGGGGTTCTGCATGAAAAAGATTCAGCTTTATATCCACATTCCGGAAATCCGTGTGATTGGACAAAAATTTGATCACATCTTCAATCACCTTTGTCACCTCCACCCGGCGCATTTCCGTTGATCCTTTCCTGGAGAACGCAAGAAGATCGGATACCACATCCCGGCAATTTTTCACATGCTTTTCAATGGTTTTAAGGTCTTCTTCAAACCCGGATTTTTCTTTGAGCAGAAGCTGGGTATATCCCAGGATGATGCCCAGGGGATTATTGATCTCATGGGCCACCCCGGCCGAGAGTTCACCAAGGGCCGCCAGCTTGTCGGCCTGGGCAATCTGCTGTTCCATCTGTTTTTTATCATTGATGTCCTTGATAATGAAATGAAAGCTTTTCCCGCAGCCAAAGGCCCCATAATCCACACCCCCGGTGATCAGCACCCGGACCAGGGAATGGTCCGGCCGCAGAAAATCAATTTCCTCATTTACAATATGTTCATGGACCTCTAAGAGACTGCGGATTCTATCCCATTCCAGCGGTTTTTCCAGAAAATCCTTGATGCCCATCTTTTTTTCCAGCATGTCTTTTCTTTCATATCCGGTCAAGGTCACGCCAGCCTGGTTGATTTCGGAGATATTAAATTTTTCATCCATGACCAGGATGGTATCCAGGGAATGTTCGAAAATACGGCGGGCTTTGTATTCGCTGCCGGCAAGCCGCTCGGTTCTCTCGATCACCTGGTGCTCCAGGGTCTGGTTCAGGTCTTTGAGTTTGATATGGGCCTCTTCAAGCCGTTGTCTGCCGGAAAGGATTTTTTCATTGATTTTCCAGGTCTGGTTAAAAAAAAGCGTGATCAGGCCCACCAGCATGAAGGATACGGTATTCACCCCGCCTGAATAGGGGCTGATGGCATGCCAGGCGTCGGGATTGCCGGTGAGAACTAAGAATTGTTTCAGAATATGCCCAAAGGATCGGGAAACGGCAAAGACGGCAAAGCCTGTACTGATCCATATGAGATAAAGGAAAACGGCATTGTCGGTATCCATCTCCCTTAGTATTCTTGCCTTGTGAAGGCAGAGAAGTGCAAGGATCATCATGGCAAAAGAGCCGAGGACATCTATTAAAAGGATAGGGAGAAATGAACCGGTCAATGGCTTTCCTTTTTGACCACCATGGCCTGCTGTTCTTTCACCAGGCGTGACAGGCCCAGAAAAAACAGCAGCATGGCCGGTACGGACAGAAGATGGTCCAGCTTTAAGGCATAATACACCCAGTAGAGAACCTGGGAGTTCTCATGAACTACCATCCGCATCTGACTAAAGGAAATATTCTCCAGTTTGACGACCTGGATCTGGTTATCCAGAAAATGCCCGAAAAAAGCATCCAGATTCCAGAGGATGAAAAAAAAGGCGGAATACCGGATCAGGCGCCAGCCCTTCTGTTGATCCAGCCCTTTGCCGGAAAGGGTGAAGATCAGGGCCACCATGGAAACAAGGAAAAAGATATGCCCCATCTGGTGGGTGATGATCCCTTCCGAGGTCAGATGAAGCTGGATGGCCTGGGCATCGGCGGGCAGCAGCAGCAGAAAACCCCATGCTGCCGGCAGGGGCAGAAATTTCAATATCGTCATCAACAAAGGATTCATTTTGGTTTAGTGATCCGTTCCAGGCAGTCCTGGGGCAGGCGGTGGGTGCCTTTTTCTTCCAGGCTCACCTCGATGAGGGCATCCGGGTCATTGATGGATGTGTCAGGGTCTGTCACAAACCCGTGAAGCCCGATAAAATCATCCATATAGGACTCCCAGGCTTCATCTTCAGATTTTCTGAACACTTTGATCTTATTGCCTTTTTGAAATTGCATAGGGGTTTCCTTTATTTCAGGCCAATGGTGTTTCAACATTTGTTTTTGCGCTGAAAAGGCGCAGACAATTATTGCATAAAAGCCGGGCCTCAGTTCTTTTTACCATATCCCCGGTTTTTCGGGCAATAAAATTGAAATATTCAGCAGACGGAAGAAAGGCGCCGCAGGCTTCGCAATACTGGATCACCTGGCTGGTCAAGAGGGTGCCGCATAATTTTAAATGCCTACGGCCGTCTTTTTCTTCCAGGACCATGGCTTTATTTTCGCAATTGGCTGCACAGGCCCCGCAGGTGATGCATTTTTTTTCGGTCATCCGGAAATCGGTTTCAGCGGGATGATCAAAATCCATATACCCGAACCGGAGGGCATCAATCCCCATTTTATCCCGGCAGACCTCGATGCATTTTCCGCATCTCCGGCAGATATCACAGCGCAGACACCGCCCGGCCTCCTTTCTGACACTTTCTTCATCATAGCCCAGCTCCACCTGCTGGAACGTGGTTCTTCGGCGATCCACATTCAACATGGGCATGGTCGGATGTTTCAGGGTCATTTTCCGGGTGGCCGTCATTTCAACGGGGGGTTCCCTATGATGTCGGACCGGGATTTTGGGCATCCGGGGCTGGGGAATGTGGTTGAGATACCGGTCGATGGCCTCTGCCGCCCGTTTCCCGCCCCCGATGGCTTCAATCACGGTGGCAGGGCCGGACACGGCATCACCAGCGGCAAAGACTCCGGGCATGGCGGTTTCCATGCTTGCATGATTGACCTCGATGGTGCCCCGCCGGCTCCAGTTCATCTGTGAAAAAGCCTCCATTCCCTTATCATCCAGATATTGACCGATGGCGCTGATCACAACGTCGGCCTCAATGATAAAATCTGCGCCCAAAATGGGAACCGGCATGAGACGGTCCGAGCCTTCTTTTTGAACGAGTTCGGCCTTGATGCAATCCAGCCCGGTGATCCTGCCGTCCTTGCCGAGGATTTCTCTGGGGATGGTCAGAAATGAAAATTCAATGCCCTCTTCCATGGCCTGTTCCACTTCTTCGATATCGGCCGGCATCTGGTTTCTGGATCTGCGATAGGCAATGGTTACTTTTGCTGCACCCAGCCGTAAACCGGTACGGGCCGCATCAATGGCCACATTGCCGCCGCCGATGACCACGATCTGTTTTCCCGGCACATGGTGATTTCCCAGGGCCACATCCTTTAAAAATCCTATGGCCTCCAGGGCCTTGGGAAATTCCTTTTCCCCTTTGATCCCCAGATCCATGGCTTTGTGAGCCCCAATGGCGATGAAAAATGCATTAAACTCGATCTTCAAGTTTTTATGATTCCGGTGGAATGAAGGTGGTAGCTGAGTCTGGCAATACACTCAGGATTCAGTTTTTACCGAAGCCTTCATCGGAATATTGATAGGCCAGCTACCAGCTCTGACTTTTACAACTTTGGGAAACTTTTTGCAAATATTTTATAACATACTGAAATTACACTAGATTTTTATTTCTATCTAGTGTACACAGATGGCTCAACCTACAACATCAGGAGTCTTGAGCCAAATGCTGTTTGAAGAGCCCTTACCATTCATCAAAGATTATGTGAACCAATTGAACGAAGCCATCAAAATTTACTGCCCTGAAAGGCAACTTTCTCTAACCCAACAGGCGTGGCTGTCTTTTTGTGTCATGGCCATTATCGTTACCAATTCGGTTTGCTGGTC
>JANNUH010000011.1:0-21496 GCA_031395015.1 Desulfobacterales bacterium
TCTTCAGGATGCCCTGACCTTCAGTGTTGTTCCTGGAGCAGGCCCAGCCAACGGCAGCCTGACCCTGAACCCTGACGGCAGTTATGTGTATACCCCGAATGCAGACTTCAACGGCAATGACAGCTTCAGCTATGTTGCCAATGACGGCACGGTTGACTCAGCCCCTGCCACGGTGAGCATAACGGTCAACGCAGTAAACGATGCACCGGATGCAATAGATGATCCGGGCATCATAACAGCTAAAGATACACCGGTGACCATATCGGTCCTTGCCAATGACACGGATGTGGACGCAGACGACTTAATCGTTGCCGGTGTGACCCAGGGAACCAAAGGCGGCAGTGTAGTCATCAATACTGATAATACAATTATTACCTATACCCCGGCGAGTGGATTTGCCGGTGTGGACAGCTTTACCTATATTGCAAATGATGGAACGGATGACTCATTCTCCACCACCGTAACGGTTACCGTCAATTCCACGAGACTGAGCACCCCGGGTGATGATATTCTCATTGGAACAGCCATGGCTGATTCTATTGATGGCTTAGGGGGCAATGATGAAATTTTCGGACTTGAAGGTGATGATACCCTGTATGGGGGGGAAGGCTCTGATCTCCTTGAAGGCGGCCAGGGCTTTGACTCTCTCCACGGGGGTGAAGGTATCCTTGATATTGCCGGATATTCCAATGATCCGGAAGCCATAACCGTATTCATAAACAATTCCGTGTCCGTCATCGACGGCTGGGGAAATACCGATACCCTGATTGATATCGAATGGATCATCGGTTCAAGACATGATGACCGGTTCTATGGGAATGGCCGGTTCATGGTATACGAAGGTGGTGACGGAAGCGATTACATCCTTGGCCACCCGGATGCAAACAGGAATGGCGGTATGGCCTCCTATTGGCACGACAACAATGGCCTGGGAATCACAATTAATCTGAATGCGGTGAATGTAAATGGTGAAGTTGAGGTCGAAGATGGGTGGGGCAATACCGACTATATTAAAAATATCGATGGAATCTTGGGATCGGGAGCAGTTGATTACTTGACCGGAAAAGATTATGAACACGAGACCATTGCCGGTGGCCGGGGAAATGATTGGATTGATGGCGGGGTCATTGATCTTTCAGTTGGCGAAGACGGCAATTCGGTTGTTTATGTCCTGGACCCTGAAAGAGCCACGGGTCAACCCATTAACGGTGTCATTGTTACGCTGACCTATGATGGTTCCTCTCTAACGGGAACCGGGTCCGATGGCTGGGGGGATACCGACAGCCTTACCAATATTAATTCAATCGTCGGATCTCAATATAATGATCGCCTGACCATCATCAGCACAGCCGGTTATACCGGCTACTGGATGCTGAACGGCTGGGGCGGTGATGATGTATTGACAGGATGGGCAGGCAACTGGTCGGGAGCCGAATATAGTGATTCTCCTGAGGGGGCCACCGTCCATCTTTCCGGTGATAACCCCGATACTGTAGCGGTTGAAGATGGATATGCCCATGACGGCTGGGGGGGAACCGACACCCTGGTCAAGATCAATGCTATTAGCGGGTCTGATCATGATGATTTTATCCAGGGAAATAACCAGAGCAATTACCTGGACGGCGGAGACGAAGAACTTCTGGATACGGTTTCCTATGCAGATAATCCGGGCGCCATCCGTGTAACCATGACAACAGACCAGGTGATTGTTGCCGAAGACATATATGGTTCACAAGATACCCTCGAAGACATTGAATATATTATCGGGACTGCTTTTAATGATACCTTTGTTGGGAACGGACACCAGTTCATGATTTTTGAGGGCGGTGACGGAAGTGATGATCTCGATGGCGGGGTTGATCCGAATGACGACGAGGAGTTTGCAGTTTCCTTCTGGAATGATCCCGATGGCTCCGGCGTGGTTGGGGAAGGGATCAGCCTTAACCTGAACATGCTCAATGGTGCTGGAATGGTTGAGGTGGTTGACGGCTGGGGCAATATCGACTATCTCCAAAATATTGACGGGGTTTTTGGTACACAGTTTAATGATACCTTTGTCGGTAAAAATGGTGTGCAGTCCTGGTTCATGGGCGGTGATGGAGATGATTCCATCAATGGCGGTATTCTGGGAGCAGATCATAAAGGCAATGACGCTGTTTATGTCCTGGACCCTGCAGGGATTGAGGTGACATTGACCTATAGCAACCTCAACGGCGTTACCGGCACGGTGACGGATGGCTGGAATAACCAGGACACACTGGCCAATATTACAAGGATCATGGGATCTGAATTTGATGATGAATTCTGGGTTCAGAATACTGCAACAGACGGAACAAGCTTTGACGGGTCTTGGGAATTTGAGGGCCGAGGTGGAAATGATAAAATACACGGTCTGGCCGGTGAATTTGTCACTGCAGTTTATTGGGATGAAATCAGCGGGGTCTATGTGGACCTTTATGACGAAGGAAATACCAATCCGGGCAATGGGTTTGCCCATGACGGATGGGGTGGCACGGATTTGCTTTATGGGGTCAATCATGTTGTGGGGTCTGACCATCATGATACCCTTATCGGGAACGATCAATACAACCGGTTGGAAGGCGATGACGGGGATGACGTCCTTGAAGGGATGGGAGGCAATGATACCCTCATTGGAGAGGATGATCACGATACCTTAAGGGGCGGGCAGGGCAATGACAGTCTTGACGGCGGCTGGGACAATGATACCCTTGACGGCGGTGAGGGCGACGACGTCCTTGAAGGAGGCGGAGGCCATGACACCCTGATCGGCGGCGACGGAATGTTTGATATTGCACAATATGTAAATTCTCCAGGCCGCATTTCTCTGAATGTGGTCAATGGTAGTGTTTCTGTGTCAGACGGATACGGCACCTTTGACACCTTGACCGGGATTGAAATTGTTCACGGCAGTATGCTTAATGATTCCTTTGTCGGCGACGGAAGGTTCATGGGCTTTAATGGAAGGGATGGCAGGGATTATTTCCAGAACGGCAATGTTTCATATTGGCATGACCCCTTCACCATAAACGGTGCAGGACTTCATGTCAATCTCAACAGTGCTGATCCGATTAAGATCATTGACGGCTGGGGCGATGAAGACACCCTGGTCAATGTCTCGTTTGTCCTGGGTTCAGTCGGACAGGATTTGCTGGTTGGAAAAGACTATGCACCCAACCAGTTTGCGGGAAACAATGGCGATGACACAATTGATGGCGGCCTGTTCAACCATACCATCGGCCATGGCCCGGGAAACGGGGCAATCTATGTCTTTGATCCAGGCGCCGTGACAGCAACCCTTACCGCCCATGTCGGCGGCGGGGTAGGCGGAACCGCCATTGACGGCTGGGGATATACAGACACCCTGACCAATATCAATCTTCTGGTCGGCTCTGTGCATGATGATATTTTCACCGTCAGCAGTTACCCGTCATATACCGGCGAATGGTTCCTGAAAGGCTGGGCCGGAGATGACACCCTGGTAGGTGATCCCAATGCATTGACAACGGCAGTCTATGACAGTGATCCCGCCAGGGTTCAAGTTGACCTGGAGAACAACTTTGCCATAGACGGCTGGGGAGGACAAGATATCCTGACCGACATAAAGAATGTTGTGGGCTCAGATTACTGGGACACCCTGATTGGAGATGACCAGGATAATAATTTGAATGGCAGGGGGGATGGGGATACCCTTGTGGGCAATGCGGGAAATGATATCCTTGACGGTGGTGATTTTTCAGGAAGAAATCCACGAAATGTTGCAGATTACAGCAATGACCCGGTCAATGCCGTTGGCGGATGGAACGGGATTGAGGCGGTCATTCAATATGACCCCAGTGCCGGCAACCCCTTTGCCGGTTCAACGGTTGTTGACGGATGGGGGGATACAGACACATTGATCAACATTGCCAGGATAAAAGGATCAAATTTCGATGATACTTTTTTCATTGATATTGATGACCCAGGCAATATGGATGTAACTTTCTGGCGCATATGGGGCCAGGACGGCAACGATACCATAACCGGTACTGTCGGCGAGCGGGTGGATGCCATGTATCTTGATGATCCGTCAGGTATGACCTTTGATTTTGCGACCGGCATTGCCATTGACGGCTGGGGCGGTACGGATACCCTGACAAATATCCGCGGTGTGAGCGGGTCGAATCATGGGAATGACCAGCTCCTTGGCTCTTCCGGGGATAATGGTTTTTATGGTTCCTTCGGCAATGACTATATTTCCGGTGGTGATGGATATGACTGGCTTGTTTATGGCTGGCTGGATGGGACTGGCAATTTTGACGGGATCAGAGTGTCGTTGGATGACATGAAGGTTCAAGGCTATGATTCAGATTCAAATCTGATGTTTTCCGATACTGTATCCGGTGTTGAAGAGGTCTGGGGTACAAATTTCGATGATGTTTTTCTAGGGAGCAATTTGGCCAACTGGTTTGCCGGTGAGGCAGGGAATGATACCCTTACCGGTAATGGCGGAAAAGATGTTTTCAGGTTTACGTCTTCAATCGGCATTGATACGGTGACGGATTTTAATACCATGCCAGGCAGTGCGGAAAATGATGTGCTGAGATTTGATGAATCCTGGTCCAACGATTTTTATGCCAGGGGAACCAGTGAATTCATTACTGCCGATTCTTTGAATAAGGCCGACCCGACGGCTTATAAAATAATCGGTGTGACCGATATTATAGACAACTGGTCAAATATAGCTGATTTTCTGAACACATCGGCAGTCGATGCAGGCCTGGGTAACGGGACCAATGACGGAACCTATTTTGTTGCAAGCAACGGCACAGATGCCAGGGTTTATATCTGGGAAGGTGATATCGTGGATAACGGCCGTGTTGATGATAGTGAATTAAGGCAATTTATTACCCTGGAACATTTAACTGATATTTCAGCACTGGGTGAAGAGCATTTTCAGTTTGGATAGTTCTTTATTTTCCGTGGTCATCGCATCAAGGGACAGGCCGGATTGAGAGCAGTATCAGCCGAACTGCGGGACGGCATTGCCCTGCCTCACCAGGTTTCCGATAACGGACATCTGCTGTTCAATCATTTTTTCCAGGGCATACTGATCCACGATGGTCTGCCTTGCTTTTTGTCTGACCTCTTTCATGAATGAGGGGTAATCAAGACAGGCAACCAGTTTTTCAGTGATTTTTTCAGGTGAGGAAAAATCTGCAATAATGCCGTTGCTGCCGTCTTTGATCACTTCCTTGACCGGCTGAATATCCGGCGCAATCACGAGGCATTCGCAGGACATGGCTTCCAGTAAAGACCTTGACACCATCAGGGGGGAGTCCAGATAAACATGGACGGAAGATGCCTGGAGAAGATTTTTATAATCATTAAAGGTCAGGTTTTCGATAAAGTGAACCCGCTCCGTATCCAGCTTAACCTTTTCATGAATCAGTGATTTATAGGATTTTTTATTGCCTGAGGCGTCTGCAAAGGAAATGCGATCCGCACCCGCAATCACGACCCGTGCATCGGGTTTTTGTTCCAGGACCGCGGGTAATGCTTCCATAAACTGCTGAAATCCCGCGAAGGGGGCCAGAACATTTGCCGTATAGGTGACAAGCTGTTTTGCAGAAGACAGATCTAAATTCTCTGTTTTAAATTTCCGGCCTTCCGAGGGTTGGAATGCGTTTGTGTCGATTCCTTCATGCACGACATTCAGCTTTGATTGAAATTCTGTTGGGAACCGGCTTTTTTGCCAGTTGCTGGGGCAGATCCCGTAATCGCAGGCACACAGGTCGGATAAAATGGAAAGGTTCCGGTTTCTCAGGTTCATCCGGAGTTTAAGGTCTGAGCCGCCGGCGGCTGAGTTAAAATCGTTCCGGATCATGTCCGGGGTGTGGAACCATTGGAAAAAGCATAAGAAAGGGGTGTCCGGAAACACGTCTTTCACATAGAAGGATGTGCCGGGTCCGGAATGACCCACAATCAGATCAGGAATAAAATTCTTTTTTCTCAGGTCAATAAGGACATTTGCCACAGACAACCCTGGAGGCTGTTTTGATGGACCCTCCTTATTGTCTCCGGAAGATTTTTCCTGATAAATAATTTTCTGTACCCCGGGTATTTGACGGTCTGTGTTTTTCGATGTGATAAAGATGATTTTATTGTCCTTGTCCTTGTCTTTGTCTTTGCCTGATATTTCTGCAAGCAATTGAAACTGGGGGGGAAAATCGGGATGAATAAAGATGATGTTCATGATCAGCGCTCCTGCATTGAAAAACTGAGTGTACTCATTAAAGGGTCAAGGATATAATCCAGAACCGTTCGTTGGCCGATATGGATATAGGCAAGCAAAACCATTCCAGGGTATAATTTATGTTTTTGCTCACCGGATTGAAAAAAATTTTGTTCGGATTCAATAAGGACATTATAGAATGTCCGTTTGTTCTGGTCGGTAAAGGTATCAGGGCTGATGGTGATCACTTTTCCGGTCAGTTTGTTATATTTACGGGCATCTGCAGTGGGCAATTGTAACAATGCGGTTTGATTTTTCTGAACATAGCCGATGTCGGATATGGGCAGGTGGGCCTCGATAATGAGCTTTTCTTCTGAGGGGACAATATCTGCAATGATATCTCCCGGTTTGATCACCCCTCCTTTGGTCACCAGGTATAATTTTTTTATGACTCCGTTTATGGGTGAACGGATAACTGTTTTTTCCAGGCTGTCTTCAAATTTTTTCAATCGCACGGAAAATTCATTCAGTTCCTGTTTTGCTTCTTTAAGTTTTTCCGTTGTGTCTTCCTTAAAGGTGTAGGCCACCTCTTGCAGGTTTGCCTGGGTTTCTTTCAGGGCATGGTTTGCCTCTATCAGGGCAGACATATCGTTTTTAACACTGCCTTCAATTTCTTTGGCATTCTGCATGATCTCAATATGCTTGTATCGTGTCGTCAAATTGTCTTCCAGCAGGTCCTTTGATAAGGACAGTTGTTCTGCAAGCATTGGGAGTCTTTGCTGTTTGTTCTCCAGATCGGATTCAATGGTTTTGATCCTCTGTTTTTTCTGATCCACAATTCTGGTCAGCTTTTCAATTTTGCTTTCCACACTGTTCTTGTGGGCCAGAAACAGACCGTAGGCATCTTTGACCAGTTGGGGATGCTTCTGCTCCATGTCCGGGGGAAAGGTGATATTTTCCTTGTTTTGAATCACCGCAGTATAACGGATGATATCAATGGTCAAGGCATCAATTCTCATCTGAATCTCATCAAGGCTTGCCCCGCTTCTGAGCTGTTCAAGCTCGATGAGGGGCTGGTCTTTTTCAACCTCGTCACCTTCATTGATTTTTATATCCTGAATGATACCGCCTTCAAAATGCTGGATATGCTTTATTTTTCCAGTCGGGACCACCTGTCCGTCAGCAACGCTGACAATGTCCAGTTCCCCGTGATAGGCCCAATATGTAAAGCTGACGAACATCAGGACAATCAGGATAAATAAAAAATGTGAGGCCCGGCTCAGGTCGCTGTCTTTCAAAAATTGCACGAATATCAACCTCCGTTTGGCGCAGGTATTGCCGGAAATGTCAGTTCCGGTTTGGGTTTAACATTCAGATTCAGGATCAATGAAGCACCCCTTAATATTTTGGGATCATTTGATAACACAATAATGGTTTTATTGGCTTTCATCAGATCATTCATTATTTGATAGACAGCTTTGACGCCTGTTTCGTCCATGGCATCGGTGGGCTCATCCAGTACCACCAACTGGCCATTGGTTACAAGACCGCGGGCCAGGGACAAACGACGTCTGATTCCCAGGGGCAGATTTCTGCCATTGTCTGTTATGAGCGTCTCAAGTCCATTGGGGGTCTGGTCAAGAAATGGTTTTAAATCCGTTGCCCTGAGAATATTATTTAATACGGCCTCCTCCAGGTCCGGGTTCATGAAAAGAATATTTTCTCTTATGGTTCCATTGATAAAAGTGGGTTCCTGGGGCATATAGATGACCTGCTTTCTCCACCAGGGCCATGCAAGCTGCTGGAGGTTGACGTTGTCTGCCAGGATGCTGCCTCTTCTTGGTTCCAAAAGACCGACAAGCAGTTTTGCCAATGTTGTTTTGCCTGTGCCGTTTCGTCCATAGACTGCCATGGCTTTTCCAGGCAGGATATTAAGGGTGACGGATTCAAAAACCGGATGGGCCGTGTTGGGATAGGCAAACCCGACATCCTGGAATTCAATCTGCCCGTTATAAACCCTTACGGTTGAGCCGGCAGACGGTTCCAACGGCAGCCGTCTCATCAGGGCAATCTCTTTAAATGCGTTTTTTGCCTTGCTCAGCAGAAAGCCCGTCGAAACCAGGCGGGTCATATTCTGGG
The DNA here is from genome assembly GCA_031395015.1 of Desulfobacterales bacterium. Classification (GTDB taxonomy): domain Bacteria; phylum Desulfobacterota; class Desulfobacteria; order Desulfobacterales; family Desulfobacteraceae; genus Desulfobacula. The sequence continues at coordinate 8,372 of JANNUH010000011.1, forward strand.
AGGCTCTCCCGGCAAGGATATTGGCACCGATCAAAGCCCCCACCGTTAAATCTCCCTTAACCACAAGGGATGCGCCCACTGCATAGAGCAAAACGTTTGTCAAGGAGCTGCCGGACAATGTAAGGGTCTGTGACAGTTCTTTTGTAACCGTCATTTTCTTCTGTAATGCACTGATTTTTAAAAGCTGGTCCTGCCAGAGATTATGAAGGAATATGGATGCATTGAAGGTGCGGACGGTGTCAAGGGCATTGACGGCGGAATAGTTCAAATTGCGGTGTTTTGAGTTTTCCATCAAGAGCTGTTCCGAATTCTGCTGGGATTTTCTGACACTCAGCCATCCGGTGAACAGCCCTATCAGAATGCTGACCAGTGCAACCCCTGCCAGCATAGGGCTCAGCAGATAGGTTGCAGCGATAAACAGCAGGGAAAAAGGTGCATCCATAAGGGTGTTCAGGTTTTGAGCATCATAACTGTTCTGAATGGTCTGGACACTGTTGAGGGCCTCCTGGATTCTTGGCTTTGAAAACTGATCAAGGGGCTCTGACTTTGCCTGGGTGATAATGGTCAGGACCTCCAGGGATAACTGGTCATTGGGCCTCTGGTTCACTGCACAGGCCATCTTTGTCCGAAGTATTCTGAACCCGAGCTGGAGCAGAATTGCAATCAGCATCCCCGTGGTCAGGGTAATGAGCGTCCCATGGAACCCATAGCTGACATATCGGTTTAATATCTGTATGGTATAGAGCGGCAGGGCCAGTGATAGAATTGTAATAAATAAGGTAGCAATGATAATTTCAATTGCCAGCACAGGGTTTTTGAAAAGGCGGTGAATAAATTCTTTCATGGAAAATTTAGTATGCCATTATTCAAAAAGTTCCAGATTAATGTTGCCCATTGCAAAAAAAAGGTTGTATGCTGCAATTTTTGTGTCCTGACGGGTTGCAATGGAACTTGCAACGGAATTGATATAATTGATCTCACCATTTAAAACATCTAAAAGGGACCGGGTTCCCATTTTACGCTCTTTTTTGGCCAGTATTAAAAAGTTTTCAACGATTTCCGCCTGCTGCTCTAAAAGATCGCTTCTCTGTTTTAGAATAGACAATTGTTCCCAACTGTTGTTGACCTGCTCACGGATAATTTTTTGAACATATTCGGCATTGTAGGATGAAGCATTTTTGTTTGCCAGTGCAGATTTTAATGCTGCCCTGTCCATACCGCCATTGAAAAGATTATATCGAAATTCTACCCCGGCGGACAGTTCATCACTGTAACCCTTTATGCCGGCATCATTATCCTTTTTCAGTGCTTCGGCATAGAGATTAAGCTGGGGATAAAATGCAGCCTTTGCTATGTCGATATCCTTTTCGGCAATTTGAGTATTATACAGGGCAACCATCAGTTCCGGGTTTTGTTTTTGAGCTGTGGAAACAGCTTCCTCGAGCATCACCGGCAATTTTTTAAAAGGGGCTTCAATGTCTGTAAGCTGTTCTATTTCCGTCGTGTCAAGGGCATGGGAAAAGATCACCTGGAATCGATTCCGTGCGATGCTCAAGTCACCTTCTGCTTGAACCCGGAGGGCCATGGCTCCTGCGAGTTGTGATTTTGCCTGGAGAACATCCGAAGAGAGTCCTGCTTGTTTTTCAACCAGGGTTTTCTCAATACCGGTTAATTCCTTGATGCGTGCTTCTGACTGGCGGGACAATTTAAGGCGTTCTCTTGCCTTTACAATATTGATATAGGCAGTGATGCCTTGCAGCAACACCTGCTGGCGCTTTGACTCCAGGCGGGCATTGGCCTGGTCCAGCAAAACACCTGACCTTGCAATCGAGTCCTGAGTTTTTCCAAAATCCGTTATCAGTTGATTTGCTCGAAGCGTTATATTGTATCTGTTTTCTTCCGTATCAGCGCTGAACTCTTTATTTATTTTTTCTCTACCCCCGTCTGCACGAAGATCCATGGTGGGGTAATACAGACCCTTGCTTTGAGAATAGCGGGCACTGGCCTGCTCAACCTGGCTTTCAAAGCTTTTTATTTCTTCGTGATTTTTAAGAACGGTTATCAGCCAGCCGCGAAGCGTTGGATGGGATGCATTTGTACTTTGTGAAGAGGCATCTCCATACGCATTCATTGACAGACAGAACATAAAGAAAAAAAACGTTAAATAAGCTGGAAAAATTTTTTTCATGTTATCCCTCTCATAATCATAATTATTTAAGTAAAACTAATTTTTAGTTGAAATAACTCAGGGATCGAAATACTATAGATATGAGCACACTGAGTTTGTCAAGGGTTATTTTTTGTATTGCTATAATAATCTTTACTAACAGCATTTTCTAAAAGGATAAGGCAGGTGAGACGGATTTTTCTTAGAATATCGATGATCGTTAAAAAAGCCCACTGGACCATCATGGCTGCAGGGGTTTCGATTACTTTGCTGACTGCGGGAATATATATCTTTAAGCCTGTATATCTGGACCTTCTGGAATATAAACTCTATGATGCTTTTCTTCAAAAGGTTTATTCAAAAAACAGAACAGACTCCGTGGCCATCGTGGATATTGATGAATACAGCCTTGAAAAATTCGGCCAATGGCCCTGGCCCCGCTATCGTGTGGCTCTTCTATTGCAGAAACTCAATGTGGCGGGTGTGCTTGCCGTGGGTACGGATATCCTTTTTGCAGAGCCGGATGGGACATCCCCGGTTGTGTTGCAGCAGGCATTAAAAAAAGATCTTCATATTGATGTCCAATTTTCAGGAATGCCGGAAGGGCTTCTTGACAATGATCAACTGTTGGCCAATGTGTTGCGGAATGGTCCCTATGTTTTAGGGTATTCTTTTGTTTTTCAAAATAATTTTTCAAAACCAGTGAGAGCCCTGCCACTGGATTTGAATGCTGTTGAAATAAGGGGGCCTGGTGCCAAACAGGCCTGCCAATATCTTTTTGAGGCTGAAAACCTGATCCCTCCCCTTCCGATTTTTTTAAAGGGAGGTGCGCCAACCGGATTTATGAACACGATAACGGATAAGGATGGTGTTTTAAGAAGGACGCCCTTGTTTATTTCCTGGCAGCAGAAACTCTATCCCCAGTTATCCCTTTCAACATTGCTGACAGCATTGAAAGGCAAAATACCCGACCCTGTCATAAAGGTAACACGGGGCGGCATAGACTCCATTAAAATAGGGAACACGGTCGTCCCTTTGCAGGCCAATGGAGCCATGCTGTTAAATTACAGGGGGCCCAGCCATACATTTCCCTATATTTCCGCCGGCAAAATACTGGAAGACAAAATAGATCAAAAACAGTTGCAGGGGAAAATTATTTTTTTAGGGACTTCCGCTGCAGGGCTGAAAGACATCAGAATATCGCCTTTGGACCCGGTCTTTCCAGGAGTTGAGGTACATGCAACCATTGTCGACAATATTTTAAGCAATGATTTTATACAAAGACCCGATTGGATCCCGGGCCTGGAACTTGCCGGTATCCTCCTCTGGGGACTTATCACAACCCTCCTGATCGGATGGGCCAATGCCCTTCTGACATTGCCCATCACACTTTTGCTGGGTCTCGGTGCAGGGTATGGCAGCATGTTGACACTTGACCGGTTGAATATCTGGGTATCCCCTTTTTTCCCAATGATTGTATTGATTTTGAATTTTTCGTTTCTGAATATGCAAAAATTCTGGTTTTCAGAGAAAAAGAAGAAATTTTTTCGCAGCGCCTTTAGTAAATATGTTTCAAAGGCAGTGGTGGATCAGCTTGCTGAAAACCCGGAGAAATTAAGTCTTGAAGGTGAAGAAAAGGATATCAGTATTCTGTTCTCTGATATTCGCGGATTTACAACAATTTCCGAGAGCCTTTCCCCTTCACAGGTCACCTTGCTGCTCCACGATTATTTTACGCCGGTGACGCGAATTATCATCAACAATCATGGAACCCATGACAAGTTTATCGGCGATGCCGTCATGTGTTTCTGGAATGCTCCGCTTGATGTGGATAATCATGAACGCTATGCCGTCAAAGCCGCCCTGGAGATGATCGGATCATTGCCCGAGCTTAACAAGGGATTCAAAGAAAAATTCGGTATTCATTTATCCATTGGAATCGGTTTGCATTCAGGCCGATGCAGGGTTGGGAATATGGGGTCCGATGATATTTTTGATTATACCATTATCGGCGACAGTGTGAACCTTGCTTCCAGATTGGAAAGTTTGACAAAATTTTATGGCGTGCAATTGATTGTGAGTGAAACCATGCTCAAAGACTGCGCCAAGGATATTTTAATTCAGGAATTGGATCTGGTAAGGGTTAAGGGAAAAAATAAACCCGTTCGCATCTTTACCGTTTATTCATCTGATGAAACGGATATGGAGTTGCGTAAAGAAGAATTGAATACCTATACCAGGGGCCTGAACCGATACAGAGAAGGTTTTTTTATTGAAGGAGAAAAATATTTTAAAGATCTGACAGCCGATTATCCGGAACAAAAATTATATGCAATTTATCAGGAAAGATGTGATTTTTTCATAAAAAACCCTCCTGGCGCAAACTGGGATGGCGTTTTCACACATACCAGCAAATAATGAGAAGATGCCTGAAAATAAGATCATGGATTTTGAAAAATTGCTAGTATTGGTTTTTATCGAATCAATGTGGTAATAGGAGAGAGTGTTTTTTATATTGTTGTTGCTGAGTTAAAAAATTGAGTGGAGGGCTGTGCAATGAATAATTTTGGCAAACGGAAGATTTTGATCGTGGATGATGTTCCCACCAATATCACTGTGCTGACTGAAATTCTGATGTCGGATTATAAAATGCTTTGTGCAACCAATGGCAAAGATGCCTTGAAATTGGCCGCCTCTTCTGTGCCTGACCTCATTCTGCTTGATATCATGATGCCGGACATGGATGGTTATGAAGTTTGCCGACAATTGAAATCAGATGACAGGACAAAAAACATCCCGGTTATTTTTTTAACTGCAAAAAACGAAGAAGAGGATGAAGTGAAAGGCCTTGAACTCGGTGCAGTGGATTATATTTCAAAACCCTTCAGTTCTGTCATATTAAAACACAAGGCAAGAATACATATGGAATTGAAACTCCACAGGGATAATCTTGAAGAGATTATCCAGGAAAGAACCATTGAAATATCAAAATCCCATCACAAGCTTCACCAGGAGATTACGGAAAGAATTCAGGTCCAAAAGGCCCTGATAGAGCAGAGGGCCTATTTTTTACAGCTTTTTGAAAATTCACCCCAGGCGATTATGATTATTGAACCCGATGGAAAAGTTGTTGAAGTTAATAAAGGATTTGAAAAAATTTTTGGATATGCCGTAAATGAAATCAAAGGGCAATATTGTAAAAATCTTATTGTGCCCGAAGACATGGTTGCAGAGGATGAAACATTTCACCAGAATATTCTCTCGGGAAAGACCATCAGTAAAGAAACCTTTCGGTTGCGTAAAAACGGAGAATTGATACCTGTGGCTTTTCTCGGATATCCGGCAATTGTTAAGAATCAAATTGAAGGGCTTTTTATTTTATACAGAGATATCTCTGAAAGGAAAAAATTTGAGGCACAGATGCTTCATCAGTCCTTTCACGACTCACTTACAGGCATTCCAAACAGAGCCCTGCTCATGGAGCGGCTGAATCGTTCTCTGGAACGCTCTAAAAGAAGAAAAGAATATCAATTTGCCGTTCTCATGATCGACCTTGACAATTTCAAGTCAATCAATGACAGCATCGGACATATGGCAGGGGATAAATTTCTGATTCAATTTTCCAATCAGATTAAACAGTGCATTCGATCCACAGATACGATAGCACGCATGGGTGGGGATGAATTCGCAGTGTTGCTGGAAGAATTCAACCACCCGCGTGAGATTTTTAAGATTGCAAGACGTATTTACAATATTGGGAAATCAAGTTTTTTCATTGAAAAAAATGAAATTAAGATCAGTGCCAGTATCGGTATGGTTATAAAAACAAAATCATATGATCTTGCTGAAAATATTCTGCGGGATGCGGATATTGCCCTATATCGTTTCAAGGAAACAGGAAAGTCCAGTTTCAGGATTTTTAAAAAAGAAATGTATAAGATGACCCTTGAATCATTAAAAATGCAAAGTGATCTGAGCCATGCCATTTCCAACAATGAACTTGTTTTGCACTATCAACCGATTATCTCCGTAGCCAAAGAGGAATTGATCGGTTTCGAAGCCCTTGTCCGATGGCGACACCCTGTCAGGGGGATGGTCGGACCCAATCTTTTTATTCCCCTTGCCGAAGAAACAGACCTTATCCTTCCCCTGGGGCGGTTTGTTATCAAAGAGGCGTGCCGACAGTTAAAACAATGGCATGATACTATTCCGGGTGCGGATAGACTGACCATGAATGTGAATATCTCAACAAAACAGTTCATGGATGGGGAGTTAACCAATTTTATTATAAAAACCCTTGAAGAGAATAACCTGGCCCCGGGATGCCTGAACCTTGAAATTACGGAAAGCCTTATTATAAAAAACGCAAAGTCCATGATTTCAAAACTGTCTGTTTTAAAAAACCATGGGATTAAAGTGGTATTGGATGATTTCGGTACGGGTTATTCTTCATTATCCTATATTCAGGATTTTCAGATCGACAGCATCAAAATTGACCGTTCATTCATTAATGACATGGATCGCGACGGTGGCAGTGTTGAAATTGTAAAAACCATTCTTGCGCTGTGCCGGAATTTAGGACTCGGGGTAACGGCTGAAGGGGTTGAGAGGCGCACACAGTTCGATATCCTCAAGGAACTCAATTGCGGAAAAATACAAGGTTTTTATTTTTCAAAACCCGTTGATCGGAATCAAGCTGCCGATATTATAAAGGATGGATTTATAGTTTCAGAATAAAGGCTTTGATAATCTGTCTGGCGTTGTCAAACTGATATGTTCCAATCTGATCTTCAAGGTTTTGAGACAGCATCGACAGGTCAATATCCTGAAGATGGTCAGTCAGATATTCCTTGAATTGATAAAATATTATTTTTGATTCTGCCGGGTCATATTCCATAAGGCTTTTATCAAGTTCTCCAAGCATATCACGAATTTTATCGGGGTCACTCTTTTGCTCAGGTTGATAAAGCGGATCACTGGTCAAGTCATCAACCTTGATATTTTTCAAGGATTCTTTAACCTGGGAAAATTTTTCTTCAACCTGAGAAAGACAACATTTGATCTGATCAATATCTTTGGCATCAATTGCTTTTTCAAAGGATTGTGATGCGCTAAAAAGATCTTTTGCCGCAAGATTGCCGGCAGAGCCTTTAAGAGAATGATTTTTTTCCCTTGCCCCGGTCAGATTGTTTTGCCGGATTAATTCTTTTAATTGGAACGGTATAGGTTCAAGGTCCTGACAAAACTGGGAAAGAATGGTTATATACCTTTCAAAGCTACATCCCATACGATTCATTCCCTCGTCAACATCCATGCCCGGCATTTTGATGGTATTGGGCCCGGTCTTTTTGTCCTCGGGCAAATGGCTTTTCAGGGTATTGGAAGCGAAACTGCTGCCGGGGATATATTTTTTTAACACCTTATACAGTTTTAGCCTGTCAATGGGTTTTGAAATATAATCATTCATGCCCGCAGCAATGCATTTTTCACGATCTCCACGCATGGCATGAGCGGTCATGGCAATGATGGGCAGGTCTTTGTTCCCAAGATCATTACGAATCCTGCTGGTTGCTTCCAGGCCATCCATTTCCGGCATTTGTATGTCCATTAGAACGACATCAAACGCCTCATTTCTTATTTTTTCAATCGCCTCAATACCGGTTACAGCCGTATGAACCGTCATTCCGGCAAGGGAAAGAATTTCAATGGCAACCATCTGGTTAACGGGGTTATCTTCGGCAAGCAGGACCTTAGCGGATGAAGCATAGCTATAAATATTTTGTAGATCAGAGGGTGATGAAAACACAGCCTTATGTCCAAAAGATTCCATGATTGCATCAAACAGATAGGAAGGCCTGACAGGTTTCTGTAAAAAGAATTCAGTGTTTTCAGACTTTGATAATGATTTTTTTCCCAGGGTATTACAAACATCCATGATGATTACGGGTAACCCTCCGGATAAATTTCTTTTCCGGATCTCTTTGCCAAGAGTTTCTCCACTCATGTCTGGAAGACCGGCATCCGTGATGAGCAGGTCAAACGGGTGCGTTGCCTCGTGTTCTGCATGTATTGATATGGCTTCGCCGGCCGTTCTTACGATATGCGGATCAAAGCCGAAAGAGACAAGCATCTGCCTTAAGACATGCTGTGTTGATGAGTTGCCCTCGGCCACAAGGATTTTCATCCCTTTAAGATTGGTTGGAAATTCAAATTGGTTATCCCTGGAAGGCTCGCCTTTTTTTAGTTTTATGATGAAGCTGAACAGGCTTCCTTTGTCAGGTATGCTCTCAACTGTAATTTTTCCATCCATCATGGATATGATTTTGTCACAAATCGTAAGCCCCAGGCCGGTACCCCCGTATTTTCTGGTCGTTGAGCTATCTGCCTGGGCAAAAGCATCGAAAAGCGTCCCCTGGTTTTTTGTGTCAATACCGATGCCGGAGTCACTGACTCCAAAATACAAATTAACAGTTTCACTGGTTTCTTCAACATTTTGAACACTGATGCGGATCTCTCCTTTTTCGGTAAATTTGACTGCATTGGATGTCAGGTTTACAATAACCTGCTGAAGCCTTAAAGGATCACCGATAAGCTCATTGGGGACATCTGGTGCTATATCGATAATCATTTCAAGATTTTTTTTGCGCAGACCGTCAATAAAAAGATCAACAACATTATTAATCACCTCTCTGATTTGGAAAGGTGTTTTTTCAATCTCCAGTTTTCCGGCTTCAATCTTGGAAAAATCTAAAATCTCATTGATTATCCCAAGTAAAGATTTTGAAGAAGAATTAATGATGGAGACATACTCCAGTTGCTGCCGTGGTTTGAGATCAGGATTCATGGCCAGGTCAGACATCCCGATAATGGCATTCATGGGTGTCCGAATTTCGTGACTCATATTTGCAAGGAAGCTGCTTTTGGTTTTAGTCGACTCGTCAGCGATCTCCTTGGCTTTTTGGAGTTCAATATTGATTTTTTTTAGCTCCTGGGTACGATCCTCCACTCTTATTTCAAGTTCATTGTGAATTTTACGCAGCTCCTGCTCAACACGCTTTCGTTCTACAATTTCTATCTTAAGATCTTTGTTGGCAAGTGCCAGCATCTCTGTTCGTTCTTTTACCCTGTCTTCAAGCAGTTGATTGGCTTCATAGGTTTTTTGCTGCTCCTTTTCAAGGAGCCGGGCAAGAAAGAAATCCCTTCGGGCAGAATATTCTATGGAATAGCAGGAAAACATGCCGATGACGTTTGCACTGATAAAGAAGAAATTATTGTTAATCAGAATGGGCAATGGGGTATCACTGATGACCATGGCACCGATTTCATAACAAAAAACAATAAACCATCCGGATATGGTGGCCCAGACAAATCTTGCCCGTATGAATGAGTATCCGAAAATAAAAATCAGCATCAACCCGGCATAATATGAATAATTTATCGGCGGTGGTGCAATAATGATCATGGCGATAATACCCAGCCCGGCCAGCACAACAACAAAAGCAAGGGAAAACTGGAGATATTTTTTATAATTTGAGGAAAATGACCACAGGAGGATAAGCGCAGTTAAAGGACAAAAGATGACATATCGGATAAACCACAGTTGATTTCTCATCCCAGGCATCAGTTGAGCATCAAGAATGCCGAATAATGAATAAAAAATAATGGCAATAAAAAGAGAAATTCTTACCTGGTTAATAAATTTGAGATGGTAGTCTTCCAAAAATTCTTTTTCAAGCAGGCCGGATTCATCACGAAATGATAAGGTTAGAAATTTAAGCTGCATTTCAGAAGGGTTAAAGATTGAACGAGAATGCTTTTTTTTGAAATTGAATTCCATTAGTCAGGCTGTTTTTTAATTATGAATAAAATCCTTTCCACATTTCAAATGAAGAAACAGATTTACGCCTTCAGGTTCCTGCCCTATACGAATATCCGAGTCTTTAAAATTGCAGGCTTTTGCCAATGAAACCAGTTGTTCAGGAGTCCTGTGTATTAATCGCCAGTCCCCGATGGCCTCCATATAGGCCTGAGTTGGATTTGTAGACGAGAAGTTGCCGACAACCATTTCCCCATCATCTTCCAGAAGAGGGCTTAAATGGTTTAAAAGAAAGATAAATTTTTTATCATTCAGATAATCAAATAATCCGGCCGACCATATGAGCCGATATTTGTTCTTTGTAGTAAAATCAAAGGCATTTGTATGAAGAAACTCAATGTTTTTAAGGAAATCCTTACACAGGTTTTTTGCATAAGATATTGCAAGGGGATCAAATTCTACATTATCAAACAACATATTGCTGTCTTTCTTCAGAGAAAAGAAATCAAACAGATCCCTTCCCGGCCCGCTGGCAATGTTCAATACTCGTTTACCAGGGTTGTCGGAGTTCAAACCATCAAGGCTATTTAGAAGATCAAAAAAATATTTCTTTCTGTTTCTTACTGCAATGGGGGCTTTCTGGAGTTGAAAAAACAGATCCCATTTCCTTAGTTCCGGGTCATTGGATGTATGTTCAAGGTAAATTTTCTCAATGATCTCATAATCTCCGGGATATCCATGGGGTTTATTGAAAACAAATCCCTGAAGCGTTAATATTGAAATCGCTTCTCCCATTTCGTTCCGCAACAATTGGAGATCTTCTTTAGTTAAGATACCATTTTGAAGCTCTTTGATTACTGTTTTCAGCCAGTCCGTGAACTCTTGATATTCTGAAGAGTCAGGGCCTCCTTTTAATACCAGCTCTTTAATAAAAGCAAGATGATGCTTCATCGGTAACTCACCTCAGATGAATCTAAAATGTCCGTCATATAAAAATTCATTTTTTAAATAGAGCCCCTTCTTTTTAATAAATACCATGTATATATAGTCATTCCCCATATCATTATTGAACCAATTACATAAAACAATATCTACTGTCAATATATAACAGTTATTAATAATTCAGGGCCTTTTATTTAATTGACAAAATTTATTTCCAAATGATATTTATGGCTATATTTTTTTTGCTGAAAGCGGAATTGTAAGCTTATATTTTTTAGACCTAATGAGGTGCTTAAATGAAAGAAAATGAGGATAAGCGCACGACAGAAGATCGCCGTAAACCAAGTGATGAAAGGTCGGAAAAATTTATAAAATATTTTATTCCCGAGGAAGAAGAAAAGCGGGATGGTAAAGATCGCCGCAAATCAAAGCCTGATAGTGAGTAAAACTCTATATATTCTTTCACAATCAATTTCAGGGATTCACATAGAGCAATCATCAATATGTGAAACCAGGATTTCAACATAACGGGATTTTATCTGTTTATTAGCCAGGATCTGCTTCAGTGGCGGGAGTTTCAGGATCACCCCCAGGACAGCGGCAAGGGCACGGTGGCTGAACAGGACCCGATTATCAAAAATCAGGTGTTGAAGCAGCCCTCTTTCAATGGCCATGACAACGGCTTTGCGGGTGCTGTTCAATGGCGTGATAACCCGTTGGGGCAGGGGGGCGAGGCTAAGGCTGCCTTCCTGACAGGCCCGGACACAGAGGCCGCACCCAAGGCAGATTTCCTGATTCAGGCGGGCTTTTTTCTTTTTCGGATTTTTGGGATCATGGGCCGACACCAGGGTCATGGCCTCCACCGGGCAGATGGCCACACATTTGCCGCAGCCCGTGCAATGGTCGATATTGATGTCCGGGATAAAATTTGAGGTGTGGACAGGATGGAACAGGCCGAATCGACGGGCCGCAATCATGGCTTCGCAGCAGCATCCGCAGCAATTGCAGATAAAATTGACCCTCTCCCTGACATTTTCCCCGAACTGGACCAGATTGGATTCATAGGCCTGATCCAGAAGGGCCAATCCTTCTGCAACATCTACCGAACGGGCGTGGCCGTATTTGATCAGGGATCCGGCAGAGGTGTTAAAGGTCATGCAGATGTCCATGGGGTTGCCGCAGGCTTTTCCCACATGAGCCATCTTATGGCGGCAGTAGCAGATACTGATACCCCTGTGGGAGGCTGTTTTGATCACCTCCGAGGCCCGCTCGTAATCCAGGACATGAATTGCATTATCATTGGACAGGACAGGTTCATGGACAAACACACGACCCAGCCGGGTATCGCCCAGGGTAAAGAGATTTTTGATAAAATCCTCTTCCACGTTCAGGTATTGATAAAACAATTCACTGAGCGCTTTTTGATCAATATCCTGTCGAACCCGCATCATGGAAAATTCAAAAAAACCAGCCATGGGAGGAGGCAGGACATAAAGGGTCTGCCCGTTTATATCCATATCCACAAGCATGGCCCGGGATGCAAGCCGGTCGAGAATTTTTCGGGCTTCGGGAAGACGCATCTTCCAGATTTTGGATGCCTTATCCGCTGTAAAGGGTTTGATAGGAAGAAGAGATACCCGATAGGCCTCTTCTTCCGAAAAAAGCAGGCTTAGGATTTTGTCCAACAATTGAGAAGGCGGAGCCCCCTGGGGAAAACGATTTAAGCGGTCAACCAGCCGGGAATATCCTGATGCATGGGTGTGATGTGCCATATTTTAACGCTCTTGGAAAAATTTGGGTTCCTTTCATCTTTGATTAAAAGTAATTAACATACCATTGAAAATTTTCAACCCAAAAAGACAAGGGCGCTGGAATTTTTTACATGAGGATTCTACCTATGAGGAAATGAAGAAGCGCATTCGATTATGGCAGAAATAAGGTGGACTGATGAGGCTGCAATCTGGCTGGAAGACATTCCACAAATATATTGCCGAAGATAACCCGGAGGCAGCGGGACGGGTTGTAGAGGGAATATACACCTTGGCATCCAGCAGAAACCATCTGGATATTTGCCATAGGAAATTTTGCATAACCCGTTCCAGGGTGATCACCTTACGTCCGCTGGATGGATATTGCTACAAATTCTAAGATTACCTTTGCTGACCGCCATGAACTCGCTCATTCTTCGCTCAAACAGCAT
>JANNUH010000007.1:0-26321 GCA_031395015.1 Desulfobacterales bacterium
ATGTCTGATGCTCCTATTGAGCGTTTTAAAGAATTTGCAAAGGCTCTGGAAAATGATGTGGTACATTTGTATCCATCAAAAAAGCACATGGTTAACAGGGATCTTGGCAAGCTTGAGGCAACCTCTACTTTGAAATACCGGAGGGTGGCTTGACCATAAAATCAAAAACTTGAAGATCGAGTATTAACGGTTTTTCCGAGGTATTATACGATGAGACGTTCGGGCCGCTTAATGAGAAGCAGAAGCAATACGTCAATAATGTTTTAACCAGTGGAAATCACCTTCTCTTACTGATAAATCAGATTCTTGATATGGCAAAAGTTGAAGCCGGAAAGATGACGCTGTTTTTATCCGGTTTACCCATGAAAAGCCTGTTAAATGAAATTACATCACTGGTAGAGGATATGGTCGGTAAAAAAAAGATTAAAATGTTGCTTGAAATAGCCGAAGATCTGCCGAATATCGAGGCAGATGACCTCAAGGTAAAAGAGATACTTTACAATCTGCTTTCAAACGCAGTTAAATTTACCCCCGAGGGCGGTAAAATCGGCATGCGGGTGAAGAAAGCCGATTCCGAGATAGAAATAGTGGTCTGGGATACGGGAGTAGGTATCGCATCTGAAAACCTGGATAAAATATTTGAAGGGTTTTTCCGTGTCGATACCCCATATTCCCGGCTGACTGAGGGGACCGGACTCGGTTTGCCCCTCTCTAAAAAACTGGTTGAGCTACACGGAGGGAAGCTTTCTGTAGAATCAGAGGGGCTGAATAGAGGCACCTCGGTCCGGTTTACTTTGCCTATTTTATCAAGCAGAGGGGGTGGTGTGACATGAAGAAGAAAGCATTAGTTGTCGATGATAATGCAAATAATCTGATGCTGGAAAAAGACCTCTTGGATGTTGCCGGTTTCGAAGTATTTGTAGCTGAAGATGCTTCCAGTGCAATTGTAATTGCCAGGAAAGAAAAGCCGGATATTATCATTCTGGATGTGCGGCTGCCGGATATGCGCGGTTCCGAAGTGGCCAGGATATTACGCCGGGACAAAGAGACACGAGATATTCCCATAATTTTCGTGACTGCCTCTGTAATGTCGGAAAACAAAGAAGAGTTAATGGACATAGATAACTCCGGCTTTATGGGCAAGCCGATAAATACGCGCACCTTTGCAAAAGAAATAAGTCAATTTATCAAGTGAGTTTTTAATCTGTTGAAAGGTTAAATTCAAAAGAGGCAGACGATGAAAGACAAATCAGTAATCCTATTAGTCGATGACCAGCCCTTAAACACTGAACTTCTCGAAGTACATCTTGTTCCGCTGGGCTATGAAGTTGTCAAAGCGGTAAGCGGTGAAGAAGCGCTGAAAATACTCTCCACTAATCAAATCGATCTGGTTCTGCTGGACGTAATGATGCCCAGGATGTCCGGCTTCGAAGTGCTGGAGAAAATACGCGCCGATAAAAAGACAAGGTTTATCCCGGTAGTTATGGTCACGGTGCTGAAAGAGACCGAAGCCAGGGTAAAAGCCCTTGAGGCAGGATGCGATGATTTTATCTCCAAGCCTTTTGACAGGCATGAGCTTTTAGCCAGGGTAAAGTCGCTTCTAAGAATAAAGTCTTTGCATGACGAAGTAGAAGAAGCCCGCAAATTAGTTGAGAGCACTATCAACGCCGTGCGAGAACCCTTAGTTGTTCTGGATCAAAACTTAAGGGTGGTCACTGTCAGCAATTCCTTTTATGATTTCTTTACGGTAAAACCTGAAGAGACGGTGGGGCAGATTATCTATGACCTGGGCAACGGACAATGGGATATCCCCCAGCTCAGAACATTACTTGAGGAAATTTTGTCTCTGAATTCCGTATTCAATGATTTTGAAGTGGAGCATGTGTTTGAAAGTATCGGGCCAAAGATCATGCATCTGAATGCCAGGCGAATCTACCAGGAAGTGAATCATTCACAACTGATTCTTTTTGCCATTGAGGATGTAACTGAGCGTGAATTCTATAAACGAAATCTTGAGGTCATCGTTGAAGCGCGAACAACAGAGCTTGTTATGGCACGCCAGGAGGCTGAAAAAGGAAAACTGTCCGCAGAAGCCGCTCTTTATCAAATAAAAATATTGAAAAAGCAGTTGGAAGAAGAAAAAGCCTATTTGAAAGAAGAAATCAAACTGGAACATAACCATGAAAATATTATCGGGAAAAGTGATGCACTGAAATATGTGCTCTATAAAGTTGAACAGATTGCCGCCACCAATACCACAGTATTGGTTCTGGGTGAAACCGGAACCGGAAAGGAACTCGTGGCAAGGGCCATTCACCATGGAAGTCCCCGCAAAAACAGGGCATTGGTCAAAATAAATTGTGCGGCATTGCCTGCAACCCTGATTGAAAGTGAATTGTTCGGTCATGAAAAAGGGGCGTTTACAGGTTCGAGCTCCAAACAGCTCGGACGGTTTGAGATTGCGGACGGTGCAACGCTTTTTCTGGATGAAATCGGAGAGCTGCCCCTGGAGCTTCAGGCAAAACTGCTTCGCGTGATCCAGGACGGTGAATTTGAACGATTGGGAAGCTCCCATACCATCAAGGTGGATGCCAGGATCATTGCCGCAACCAATCGAAATCTGGAAGAAGAAGTGAAAAAAGGCCGTTTCCGGGAAGATCTCTTCTACCGGCTGAATGTTTTTCCTATTACCATGCCGCCCCTCAGGGACCGCTTGGAAGATGTTCCGCTTCTGGTGGAGTATTATATCAAAAAAATTGCCAAACGATTGGGTAAGAACATCGGAATAGTTTCAAGAATGATGATGGAAACTCTTCAAAACCATCACTGGCCGGGCAATGTCCGGGAGCTTGAAAATGTTCTTGAGCGGGCCGTGATCAACTCATCAGGTCCGAAACTGCGGCTGGTGGATGATTTTGATAAGCCTCTGATCAATTTACATAAACCGCAGAAAACAATGGAAGCAAAAACTCTGGAAGAAGTGGAGCGCAGCTATATTGTCCATGTGCTGGAGCAGAACCAGTGGAAAGTCAGCGGGGAAAACAGCGCAACAGAGATTCTCGGACTCAACCGCAGTACCCTGCGCGCCCGGATGCGAAAGCTTAACATCCAGAAGCCTTAAAGGGTCACATATGATCACAGGTTATATGTGACCACTCCTCTCAAATTTTTTTCCGAATTTTCACAACATTTTTTTCTTCTTTTTAAAACGGATTCTTCCTGTAAATCAAGATGATGGGTCGTATGTGAAAACAAAATCAGGCCATGGCATGAAGCTTGCTCTTAACCTATTATTATTTGATTGTTGCACCGGTTAAGGCCGGATAAACAAACCAAAATAGGAATTTTCGAATTCATTTAAGCCAACAGGCAAAAAATTAAAAAGGTAACCGCCATGATCATTGTCAGAATAACACTAAATGCACTTGCGGATAAACATCTGGAGGTCACGCAGACCCTTCTTTCGATGATCGAACCTGTGGGCATGGAAGAAGGATGCAAAAACTACAGTATTTTCTGTGATATCCATGACAAAAACAATTTCTGCCTGCTTGAGGAGTGGGAAACCCGGGAAGATCTGGATCATCATATCAGATCCCTTCGGTTCGGGGCTCTTCTGGGAATAAAACCCCTTTTACGGGAACCCTTGAGTATCTTGATTTATACACTTTCCCATCCCCAGGGAATGGAAGTCATCGAAGCCATCAGGGCCAAAGGAGCCCTTAATAATGAACATATTGTTAATTTATCCTGAATTCCCGGTAAACCATAAGCCGGGAGGAAGGTAAAATGAAAGACAAGACCATATGGGAAATTATTGATCTATGCATCGCCATCAATCAAAAGGCTTTTCAGATATATATAAAACTGTCTGAAGCAGAAGAGATTAAAGAACTGAAGAAGTTCTGGAGTCAGATGGCCGATGAGGAAAAGATTCATGCAGGCTTCTGGGACATGGCAAAAAAAACAGCCGGGGAATACCGGCTTCCCCAGATTTTTGACGATCCTGCGGCCACACAACATGAGCTGGAATCTTTACTCCGGAAAATCAAAATTCTGCTGAAACGCTGGGAAGCGACCCAGAGTATGAAAAATGCTCTTATCCTGGCGTACCGGCTGGAGTATTATATGCTGCATCCGAGCTTTGAGATGCTGTATCATGCATTAAAACCGCTGGCCGGGGCAGTTGACCCGGCAGGCAGCTATGACCGGCATATCAAACGGTTTATCGAAATGTTCATCCAATATGGAGACGTCACCCCGGAGCTGGAACTCCTGGGTGAAACATTGCAGAGCTTATGGCAACGAAACAAATCTCTGGTTGAAATGGTCATGGTTGACGGGCTGACAGGGTTACTAAACCGCAGAGGCTTTCTTATCCTGGCCAATGAATTGTCCTATCTGTTCCAGAGGAAAAAAGAAAACATGGGGCTTTTCATGATTGATATTGATCACTTTAAAAAAATTAACGACACCCATGGACATCCTATGGGCGATAAGGTGTTAAAAGCAGTTGCAAAATCCTTGAAAAAAAATATCCGGAAGTCGGATGTCCTGGGCCGATTCGGTGGTGAAGAATTTATCATTTTGTTCCCCGATATCCGTGCCGCAGCTTTGCCGCTGATTGCTGAAAAGATCCGGAAAGGGGTTGAAACAGCCCGGCCCGAAGGTATCCAGATCACCATCAGTATCGGAGTCGAACAAGGGATCATTCAGGATAACCCGGAAAAAACCTTATTTTCCTGGATTTCAAAGGCGGATGAACGCTTATACGAGGCCAAGGCCGGCGGCAGAAACTGTGTTGTTTCCGGCGCTATGAAAGAGGCACAGGCATGTTGAAAGATCCTGGATGATTACCCGGCTGGATGAACCGCTTCTGACACCCAATGAGAAAGAACGGGAGGGGTATGTCCCCAATGTGGTCTATTCCTGCGGGTCCATCATTCATCAAAAGGAATTGGTTATTCCCTATGCCATGTCGGATATCAATTCCGGTATCGCAACGGTCTTGGTAAAAGACTTACTAAACGCCATGCGAAAGGTGGTCCTGCAATATTGAAAGGAGCTTGAAAAGAAATGAATACAACTCAGAGCACACCGCTTTTTCCCCATTTGCCGGAGCGTCTTGCAGGTCTGGAAGAACTGGCGGAAAACCTTTGGTGGAGCTGGAATCCCGGCGCCCGGATGCTGTTTAAAACACTGGATCGCCAGGCCTGGAAGGAAAGCGGCCACAATCCGGACAAAATGCTCAGGGAATTGTCGCCCACCCTTCTGGAAAAAGCAGCAGCAGATCCGGAATATCTGGGCCGGTTTGATGCCGTGATGGAAGTATTCCATAATTATATGAAGATAGAGGAATGCCGTCTGCTGGGGCTTGCCTGCCGGAGTCACAAATGCACGGTGATTTATTTTTCGGCGGAATACGGTCTTCATCGCTCATTGCCTTTTTATGCCGGGGGATTGGGGTTTCTGGCAGGAGATTTCATTAAGGAATGCAGTGATTTATGCCTGCCGCTGGTAGCGGTCGGCTTCATGTACCCGGACGGGTATTTCCGGCAGCAGATCCGGGATGACGGATGGCAGGAGAACTTTGTTGAATCCATCGACCGGGAGGCGGCTCCCGTTTCCAGGGTCATGGACACGGATGGAAAGCAACTGGTCATCCGGGTGCCGCTGACGGACCCCCCCATATATGTGGCTGTCTGGAAGGTGGATGTGGGGCGGGTTCCCCTTTACCTGATGGATACGGATCTTGAATTAAACGATCCCTGGAACCGGACGATTACAGCCCGGCTCTATAACGGCGATCTTGAACAACGCCTGCGCCAGGAAATTATCCTGGGGCTTGGCGGTGCGCAAATGCTCAAAGTGTTGGGGATTGAGGATTATATCCTGCATCTGAACGAAGGCCATGCCGCCTTTGCACTTTTAGAACGGATACGGGCAACGGTATCAGAGGGAAAGGATTTTACAGCAGCCTTAAGCGAGCATTTCGAGGCTACCATTTTTACGACCCATACACCGGTGCCGGCAGGCCATGATGTTTTCCCATTTCAGTTGATCGAAAAATATTTTCATTCTTACTGGCCTGACTTAGGTCTTGATCGGGATGCGTTTTTAAAACTGGGCATCCATCCGGAAAACCCGGCTTCCGGATTCAATATGACAGCCTTTGCATTGCGGTTATCCGGTCATCGGAACGCTGTGAGCAAACGGCATGCAGAAGTATCCCGGCAGATGTGGCATAGCCTCTGGCCTGATGTTCCGGAAGATCAGGTTCCCATTGATTATGTCACCAACGGGGTTCATGTGCCCACCTGGATTGAGCCCAAAATAAAGCTTCTGCTGGATCGCTATCTGAAGGCCGGGTGGATGGATCAACATGATGATCCGGCTGTCTGGCGTGACATCGACATTATCCCGGATGCAGAGATGTGGCAGACCCATTATTTCCTCAAGATGAAATTGATCGATGCAATCCGGGAACGGTCCCGCAGACGTTGGGTCAGAGGGGATGCCGGGGCTTCCATGATGCTGACCGGCGGGGTATTTCTCGATCCGTCGGTTCTGACCATCGGGTTTGCCCGCAGATTTGCCACCTATAAAAGGGCTTTATTGATTTTTCAGGATCTTCCCCGTCTCAAAAAAATCTTAATGAGCCGTTGGCGCCCCATACAGATCATTTTTGCCGGCAAGGCCCATCCTTCAGACGATCCCGGCAAACGGCTGCTGCAGAATCTGATTACCCTGGCCCGTGACCCGGAGCTTGGCGGCAGGATCGCCTTTGTGGAGGATTATGGCGAGCAATTGGCCCAGTACCTGGTGCATGGGGTGGATATCTGGTTGAATAATCCGTTGCCGCCTGCCGAAGCCTGTGGGACCAGCGGTATGAAGGCGGCCCTGAACGGTGTGCCCCATTTAAGCGTATTGGATGGCTGGTGGGAGGAAGGGTTTAACGGCAGGAACGGCTGGGCGGTAAAGCACGAAGAAATCCCGGACGACCCTGACGGCATGGATGCCGGGAAAATTTACCATCTCCTGGAGGATGAAATCATCCCCCTTTATTATGATATGTCGGAAAACAGCATTCCTGTTGAATGGGTAAAACTGATGAAAGAATCCATTAAAAGCAATGCGACTCAATTTTCAGCCCGCCGGATGGTCCGGGAATATGTTGAAAAGTTTTATTTCAGAAGCATTCAAAAAAAAACAAACCTCCACACTGAGAATAAATATGAAAAAAAACGCTTTTAGACCGGGATGCTCAGTCCTGATGATGTCGCTGTTTTTTGTGTGCTGGACAATTGTCCTGCCAGGCTCTTCTATTGTAAAAGCTGTGTACGCAAAAGCTGTGCCCGCAAAGGCCGTGCCCGCAAAGGCCGTGCCGCCGTCCTTTGCCGACCTTGTAGAAAAAGCCGGTCCCGGCGTGGTCAATATCATTGCCGTCAAAGTGGTCACATCATCACCCAAAAAGCAAATGCCTTATGGATCGAATGATCACTTTAAGGATTTCCTTGACCAGCTCCTGGGCGAACGCGTGCCGCGTGAATACCGTCAAGGCGCAATCGGAAGCGGTTTCATCATCGACAAGGACGGTTTCATCCTCACCAACAACCATGTGGTGGACGGCGCCACTGAACTGAAAGTCAAGCTGGCGGACAACAAAGAATACAAGGCCGTCATTGTGGGCCAGGATGCCAGGACAGACCTGGCTTTGATCCGGATCAAACCCGAGCAACCGCTTGCCTCACTCCCCCTGGGAAATTCGGAATCTTTACGGGTCGGAGACTGGGTACTCGCCATCGGCAATCCCTTCGGTCTGGGGAATACCGTGACATCGGGTATTGTCAGTGCCAAATACCGTCAGATCGGCCAGGGGACGTATGATAATTTCATCCAGACCGATGCCTCCATCAATCCGGGTAACAGCGGCGGCCCGCTTATTGATATGAACGGTCAGGTCATTGGCATCAATTCCATTATCTTTTCCCAATCCGGTGGCAGTGGCGCCCATCGGAAACAAGGTGAGTCTGGATGTGATGCGCAGGGGTAAAAAAATCCAACTGGAGGCTACA
Organism: Desulfobacterales bacterium; assembly: GCA_031395015.1. Taxonomy (GTDB): domain Bacteria; phylum Desulfobacterota; class Desulfobacteria; order Desulfobacterales; family Desulfobacteraceae; genus Desulfobacula. Next base: position 8,076 of record JANNUH010000007.1, read on the forward strand.
ACCGAAGAGCTGTCTGAAGAAAAGCCTTCAGTTGAGAAGCAAACAGAAGGATTACCACTGGGTCTTACCCTGCAGGTGGTGACGCCCGAATTGGCCCAACGCTATGGCCTTTCGAGCGCATCCGGTCTTCTGGTCGTGCAGGTGGGCGAGGGATCACCGGCAGCCGAGGCGGGTTTGGCAGGCGGGGATATCATTATTGAAGCGGATGAACAAGTCGTTTCCGACGAAACCGCTTTTAACCGGATAACGGCAAAACATACCCATGGCGGTACGTTGCTGCTGTTGGTAGATCGCGGCGGCAGTACAATTTACATCACGTTGGAGGTTCCGTTTTGAATGAACCCAGGAGGGTGAATCATGAGTTTAAGGGAAAATCAGCAGGAAAAAGAGAGGATGTTTGAGGCTTTGCAGGATTCTGAAAAGCGATATCGGCGACTTTTTGAATCTGCTAAGGACGGTATCCTGATTATCAATGCCGATACAGGAAAGGTGGTGGATGTGAATCCTTTCCTGTTGTCGCTGATCGGTTATACTTACGAAGGGGTCTGTGGAAAAGATCTCTGGGAACTGGGTGCATTCAGAGACATTGCCGCGTCCAAAGAGGCTTTTAAAAATTTGCAGGATAACCATTATGTCCGCTATGAAGATTTGCCGCTGCTCACACTAGACGGTCAGCGCGTTGCCGTTGAATTTGTCAGCAATGTTTATCTTGTGGACGGCAAAAAGGTGATCCAGTGCAATATCCGGGACATCACCGCGCGAAAGCAGGCGGAAAAGGTTTTGGCTGAGAACGATGAAAAGATGCGCAGCATCCTGGATAACATCGGGATCGGTGTGGCCCTTATCAGCTCAAAGATGGAGGTTCTCGAACTGAACCAAAAGATGCGGGAGTGGTTTCCGGATGTGGATATCACACAAATCCCGACCTGTTATAATGTTTTCAACCATCCGACGAATAAAGATGTATGCAGAAACTGCCCGACGGTTAAAACACTGGAAGACGGTATGGTTCATGAAGGCATAAGAGAATCCCTGAGGGCAGGAAAAAAATGCAGTTATCGCATTGTATCGTCCCCGGTATGCATTGTTTCGGGTGGGGTTACAGCGGTCATTGAGATGGTTGAGGATATCACCGAACGGCTTTCCCTGGAATCTCAATTCCTTCAGGCTCAGAAACTGGAATCCCTGGGGAGGCTGGCGGGTGGTGTGGCCCATGATTACAACAATATGCTCAGCGTGATTCTCGGATATGCAGAACTGGCGCTGGGTAAGCTAACCCCGGCTGAACCGGTGTATGGTGATCTTGAGCAAATCACAAAGGCTGCCAGACGTTCCACAGAGATCACCCGGCAATTGCTGGCCTTTGCCCGTAAGCAAACCATTGCGCCCCGGCTGATTGATTTGAATGGGGTGGTTGAGGGAATCCTGAAGATGCTGACCCGTCTTATCGGGGAGGATATCGACCTGGCCTGGCGGCCCGGAGAAGGTTTATGGCCGGTCATGATGGACCCTTCTCAATTGGACCAGATATTGGCCAATCTGTGTGTAAATGCCCGTGACGCCATCGCAGATACCGGCAGAATTACCATTGAAACAGGCAGGGAAACCCTTGACAAAACGTTCTGTAATTATCACGAGGGCTTTATCCCCGGTGACTATGTCTGGTTGACGGTCAGTGATGATGGTTGCGGCATGGATAGGGAGACCCGTGATAAAATCTTTGAGCCTTTTTTTACCACAAAGGGTGAGGGACGGGGCACAGGTCTCGGGTTATCCACGGTGTATGGCATTGTCAAACAGAACCAGGGATTCATTCATGCCTACAGCGAGCCGGGCAAAGGCACGTCCTTCAGGATTTACCTGCCTTGCCAGAAGGGTGCGGCCGTCGGTTCTCCGGACAAGAGAACGGAAGACATTATTGCCGGTCATGGCGAAACCATCCTGGTTGTGGAGGATGAGGCCGATATTCTGAAAATGACTCAAATCATGCTTGAAAAGATAGGTTACGCCGTACTGACGGCAGGTACGGCAGATGAGGCCATGCGGCTGGCAAAAGCCCATCCCGGTGAAATCCACCTTTTGGTCACCGATGTTGTCATGCCTGAAATGAACGGACGAGAACTGGCGGACCGGATGATATTGCTTGAACCGGGTCTTAATCTGTTGTTCATGTCCGGTTACACCTCTGATGTGATCGCCCGGAGGGGAGTACTGGACAAGGGAGTGAGCTTCATTCAAAAGCCGTTTTCCATGAAAGAGCTTGCCATAAAGGTGCGTGAAGCACTGGAAAAAAATCCGGATTCCGTTTGACTCTGAATAGGTTATTTATATGGGAAGAAAAGGGGAATTTATGAACCATCAAGGAAAAATGTTTAAGATGATTCTTGCAGGAATATTTGCAGGTGCAGTGGCCTTGTTAAGTGGTTCGGCCATTGCAAAGGAAGGCGCCATTTCAGGCTCTGTAAAGGATGTCTCTGACGATCAGGGTATTCAATGGGTCCTCATCACGGTAAAAGATGACGCTACGGGCAAGGTGGTGACAACCGGGGTTACGGATGCATCGGGTGATTATTCAATCGTTATTCCGGTCTTCGGCACTTATAGTCTTGAGGCCTCAAAACCTGGGTATGGATATAGCAGGGTGACGGCACCGGAATTAGTTGAAATTTCCGATACGATCCCGAAACAAACCGTCAATTTCTCCATGGGTGGGAGAGAGTGGCCTCTGTACAATCCTGATGATCCGTCATCGGCCATGTCCTGGGAAACGGGTGTGGGTAAGAGTTATCTCATACCGGCCATGGAAATCCCGGCATTCCTTTTTCTCCTCAACGGGTACGACCGTCTTGCTTATCCCAACCTTACAGAGAATGGGGTAAAAGTTTATGATACAAACCTGTCAACCTTTCGGGATCACGTTGTCGATGGGAAATGGGGGGTTGATACGGATGCCTTTGGCATCAATCAGTTTGCGCATCCCTATCAGGGGTCCATGTACCATGGGTTCGCTCGATCTGCGGGCCTCAGCTACTGGGAATCTCTTCTTTATACCAACGTGGGCAGCTTTCTCTGGGAAACGGGCGGGGAGACCACGAACCCTTCCATTAATGACCAGATCGCCAGCGGCATCGGCGGGACCTTCTTCGGAGAGTCGCTTTTCCGGATGGCCAGCCTGGTGCTTGAGGGTGATGGCGGCAAACCCGGGTTCTGGCAGGAGCTTGGAGCGGGAATCATTTCACCTCCCACAGGTCTCAATCGACTTGTTTTTGGAAACCGGTTCAAACCCATATTCCCGAGCCACAATCCGGCTACCTTCTCACGCGTGCAGCTCGGCGCGAGCCTCATGTCGGACAAGAACGAAAATTCCGGCCAAAGCCCCGACATCAATACCGACATGACCGCGACTTTTACATTGGCTTATGGGCTCCCCGGTAAACCCGGCTATAGTTACAAGCGTCCCTTTGATTACTTCAATTTTGAATTCACTACCCTCGGCAACGTAGATAATCCTTTTGATGACATCATGGTCCGCGGTCTTCTCCTGGGAACGGACTATGAAGTCGGCAATTCCTATCGCGGGATATGGGGCCTCTATGGCGGCTATGACTATATATCACCCCATATTTTCCGTGTTTCGAGTACCTCTACCTCTCTGGGTACGACTTATCAATGGTGGCTTTCCCGGAAGGTGGCACTCCAGGGTACGGCCCTCGGGGGTGTCGGTTATGCTGCAGCCGGTAATGTCACCCAGGTGGGTGAGCGAGATTACCATTACGGTGTCGCTCCCCAGGGGCTCGTCGGGCTTCGTCTCATTTTTGGGGACAGGGTCATGCTTGACTTGACAGACCGGGCATATTTTTTGTCCGGCATGGGGGGCGATGATCCTGGCGGAAGGGAGACCATCAACCGCCTGAATATGGGAGTCACTGTCCGCATTTATGGCCCCCATGCCCTTGGACTTCAATATAACTCATCCTCACGGGATGCAGAATATCCCGACCGGGCCGACAGCCACCAGTCCATTGGAACCGTCAGCCTTGTTTACACATGGCTTGGTAACTCCCGGTTCGGTGCTGTCGAGTGGCGGAAGCATGACCCTCTTTAAAAGGATATTTAATGAAAAGAGCTGAAAACAAGGTCGTCATCGTAACAGGTGGCGCATTAGGAATTGGACGGGAAACATGTCTTTTGTTAGCAAAAGAAGGCGCGAAAGTTGCAGTAACTGATTTGCTTGATAAAGAGGGTCAAAATGTGGCCGATGAAATTACAAAGTCATGTGGAACAGCTAAATTTTGGCACCTTGATGTGACAAACGAAAAAGAAGTTGAAAAAGTTTATGCGAAAGTGGTTAAAGAATTTGGGAAACTTGACGCAACTGTGAACAATGCCGGGATAGCAGGCGCTGATAAGCCGACTCATGAATTAACTGAAAATGAATGGGATGCAGTTATGAATGTGAATGTAAAAGGAGTTTTCTTTTGCACTAAACATGCAATCCCTCACATGCAGAAATCAGGTGGTGGAAGTATCGTAAACCTTTCTTCAATTTATGGGTTAGTCGGAGCTGGAGATATACCCCCTTATCATGCTTCAAAAGGTGCTGTTAGATTAATGGCTAAAAATGATGCGTTAATCTATGCAAAAGATAATATAAGAGTGAACTCGGTGCATCCCGGGTTTATTTGGACACCGTTGGTAGAAGAATTGGGTAAAAATAACCCGGAATTCAGAAAACATCTTGAAAGCCTGCATCCGATAGGACATCTTGGCGAACCAATAGATATTGCTTTTGGAATACTTTATCTTGTATCTGATGAATCAAAATTTATTACTGGAAGTGAATTGGTTATTGATGGTGGTTATACCTGTAAATAATGAGTATATGAAAAATGGAAAGATATATGAGGGCCTTTGAAGGGTAAAAAGGGTAAAATGGCTGTCACAGGTATTGTGATTTTAATACTGGCGGTTTGTGGCGGCCTGCCCTCCTTATTTTGCGAAATGCAGGGTCCTCATTCCGATATTTTTCTGCCGGCATATTCTCATGAATGGGCGGTCCCGATCGAAAAGCCGGGGCTGCCGAATCTCCATCAGGTGTCGGAAGACCTTTATCGTGGGGCCCAGCCTACGGCGGAAGGATTTCGTCAGCTTAAGGCCTTGGGTGTGAAGACGGTTATCAACCTGCGTTTTTTTCATAGTGACCGGGAGCTGATAACCGGTACAGACCTTGAATACGAAGAGATTTCAATGAACACCTGGCACACGGAAGACGAGGACGTTGTCCGCTTTCTGACCCTTGTCTCGGACAAGAGTCGCGCACCGTTTTTTGTCCACTGCCAGCATGGTGCAGATCGAACCGGTATGATGTGTGCGGTTTACCGTATCGTTATTCAAGGCTGGACAAGGGATGAAGCCATCAAGGAAATGACCTCGGGAGGATTTGGTTTCCATGAAATATGGCCGAACCTTGTTGCGTATCTCCAAGCATTCGATCTGGAGAAACTTAAACAACATGCCTTCTGAAAAGTTTTTTTAAGAAGGAACAACAAATTGAAAGGGGAAATAAATGAAAACAACAATGGGTTTGTGGTCCTGGAGAGGCAAAGGGTGAGCTGAAAAAACGTTTGGAAGAAGGCCATCTCACTCACCTTATCAAAGCTGTGGAAACAGCTGATCAGATGACAGATCGCCAGATTGCAGCAAAAGTCCGGGAATATTTTAAGTAAACCTCCCATGATACGGGATAATATTTTACCAGTAAGGATTTTTATTATGAATAGACACCTGTTTATGTGCACTATTGTAGTGGTGATGCTTGGCTTACACGTAACCATTGCTAGTGCTGAGAACACTACCAACATCTTGGCAACTGACATCCTGACAGCCGTTGTTCCACTCACCGGCTTGGCCGTTGCCTATTTCACGGATGATTCCGAGGGCCAGAAACAGTGGCTGCGCAATACCTTCGTTAACCAGATCCTCACGTCGGCCCTCCGACTCGGATTCAACGAAACCAGGCTGGGTGAACGCCCAGACGGAAATAACTATGGTTTCCCCTCCGGTCATGTGGCCTTCGTGATGTCTGGCGCGACCTTTCTGCATCAGCGCTACGGTTGGAAGTGGGGCATCCCCGCATATCTGGCGGCTGCATCCGTCGCGTATGTTCGAGTTGACGAAGACAAGCATAACTGGCGGGACGTTCTTGCTGCCGGCGCGTTGTCATATGGTGTGGCCATGCTCACGGTCACGCCGGAAAATGCGACCTATCTGGCACCCATTATCGGACCCAATTTTATCGGCCTCCGCTGGGCCCGCTCCTTCTGACGATCCCAACGTGCCGGCAGCCACCAGTCCATTAAAAACACCGTTGATGCGGCAAAGTAAAAGCAAATCCGGTATAGGAGATCAGTATGCACCTCAAACAGATCTTGGACCTGATAAAAAATTCCGTAATAGCATGGGTGGACGATTATGCCCCGAGCATGGGGGCAGCGATTGCGTATTACACATTGTTTTCAATTACACCGCTGCTGATAATCGCCATAGCGGTGGCCGGTCTTGTTTTTGGCCATGAAGCAGCCCAGGGCGAAATTATTGGCCAGATACGAGACCTTATCGGGCAGGAAGGGGCAATCGCCGTGCAGGGCCTGCTGAAAAACGCGTATGAGCCTGCTCATAGCATGCTGGCAATAGCGGGCAGCATCATTACCATGATAGTCGGTGCCACCACGGTGTTTGGAGAATTACAAAGCGATCTTGACCGCATCTGGCGTGTTTCTGTCCCGTCCCAAGAGAGCGGTTTATGGCGCTTGTTGCGTACACGTTTGTTCTCTTTCGGCTTGGTGCTGGGTGTAGGATTTCTCCTGCTGATTTCTCTCATCATCAGTGCTGCCATAGCCGCCATCGGCAAATGGCTCAGTATCCTGTTCTCAGATTGGGAAGTAGTTCTGTTTGCCCTGGATTTGAGTATTTCATTTGCTATTACGACTCTCCTGTTTGCGCTGATCTATAAATTTATGCCGCGGGCTACAATCCCCTGGCGGGATGTTTGGATTGGGGCTGCAGTAACCGCTTTCCTGTTCGCCATCGGAAAATTCCTCATCGGTCTCTATCTGGGCAAAGTCAGTGTAGCATCCGGTTTCGGCGCTGCAGGGTCGTTGGTTATTTTATTGCTGTGGGTTTATTTCGGGGCACAGATCTTTCTGTTCGGCGCTGAGTTTACCTGGGTCTATTCAAATACCTATGGATCGAGGGCCGATCAAGGGAAAGAGAAAGAGCCCGATGGTGCCGGACAGTTCAACCGGCATGACTGAGCACAACCATAAGGCCGGATCGATAAATTCTGATTTACCGCTTTCCAGGTCATATATGATCATGAGGTTAAATCCGACCCTTTTTATATGGCAACTTATGACAGTTTTATGAGGGCTTATTTAAATGATTATGATTTAAAATCAAAATGATAGATCATATAGCGATGCGTGTTGAAAGCCCGGCACAAAACTTGAGTATATAGTTTACTCAACCCAAAATAAAACAGGAGGAAGGCCATGAAATCAAGCACAAAAGACAAAGTGGAAGGCAAGATGCACCAGGTGAAAGGTAAGATCAAGGAAACCGGCGGAAAAGTAGTCGGTAACGAAGACCTGGAAGCCGAGGGTAAAGACGAAAATTTAGAAGGGAAAATTCAGGAGAAGGTTGGGGACGTCAAGAAGGTTTTGGGAAAATAGAGAGGTTGTTCTCGTTCCCACGGCATTCTATAGAGTGTGCTGAAAGAAAACCAAAGCGTGGTGATGAAAAATCCGGCCCGCTTTTTTTTAAAAAAATCAATTTTAATGGAGGATCGATATGCTTAACAATGAAAAAGGGAAGATCGGGTGGATTTTACTTTGGGTCCTGGGAATTCCTATCCCCATCTTATTGGTGCTGTTCGTCCTTCGTGGGTGCACCTGAGGTGGTTCTGTAGGCAAAATGACTCGCTGATAGGGTCGATAACATTGGCGTTGCTGACAAAGGAGATCGATCATGAGCAAAGATAAGATTAAGAATAATTTGGGGAAAGGTAACCAGGAAAAAGGGTCTGCTTCAAGTTGGTCTGAATATCGGCCTGACCCCTTTTTCCGTAAAGAAAAACGAAAACATAAAATAGAAGAAACGCATATTATAGATGCTATGAATATTACTGATAAGAAACGGGTAAAAACGACTGGAGGAAATGACCCATGGATCTGGTAAAAATAATTATAGCGATACTGCTCCCCCCTTTAGGCGTTTTTCTTGAGGTAGGCTTTCGGGGCGCCTTCTGGCTGAATATTCTTTTGACCCTTTTAGGTTACATTCCCGGCATCGTGCACGCGGTCTGGATCATTGCCAAACGATGAGCAAAGCAGTTCATTCCGGAAAAGGAGATGGGGAAAAAGGAAAAATAGGGTTTGCTGGAGGAAGAAAGATGGAATCAGTCATTATTTTCGGTGCCGGAATAGCCGGATTAAGTGCCGCACATGTCCTGACCGCTGAAAATGTTTTGCAAAATCATGCAACGATTGCCGGGCAGGGATTATCAGCCGCCGAGGCTGAACAGCGGCTCAATACGCACGGTCCCAATGAACTTGCTGAAAAGGGCAGAAAAAGCGCCTGGCGCATTCTGCTGGCCCAGGTAAAAGAGGTCATGATCCTTATTCTGCTGGCAGCCGTGGTCATTTCGGCGGCGCTTCAGGAATATATCGATGCCGGCGTTATTTTCATCATTGTCGTGCTGAACACCATTCTCGGATTCTGGCAGGAATTCAAAGCTGAAAATGCAATGGCGGCTCTTAAAAAAATGACCGTACCCAACGTGAGGGTGTTGCGTGACGGTAAGGAGCAGCAGATTTCTGCAAAAGATCTGGTTCCGGGTGACATCCTGTTGATAGAATCCGGAAATGTCGTGCCTGCCGACGCCCGTCTGATAGAAGCCATAAACCTCAAAGTGCAGGAAGCCGCCCTGACCGGTGAGTCGGAATCGGTGGATAAACATTCTCACAGGCTTGAGGGGGACGATTATGCCCTGGCTGACCGGAAAAACATGATCTATATGGGGACGGTGGTTACCTATGGGCGCGGAAATGCCGTGGTGACAAGCACCGGGATGGATACGGAATTGGGAAAAATCGCCACGCTTCTGCATGGTGTGGAAGAAGAGCAAACCCCTTTGCAGCGCCGGTTGGCCAAGCTGGGCAGATCTCTGGCCATGGCTGCCGTGGTGTTGATTTTTGTGGTGGCCGGTTTGATGTATATGCAGGGTGCCGGATGGAAGGGGATGTTTATGACCAGCATCAGCATGGCAGTGGCCGCCATTCCCGAAGGTCTGCCGGCTGTGGTCACCATCGCCCTGGCTCTTGGCGCACAGCAGATGCTGAAGAAAAAAGCGCTGATCCGGCAGCTTGCTGCTGTTGAAACCCTGGGCAGCGTGACGGTGATCTGTTCGGATAAAACAGGCACATTAACCCAGAATAAAATGACCGTGACCGAAGTGGTGCTGCCGAACCGCAGGTTTACACTTGCCGAAGCAGTTGCCGGGCATAAAGATGATATCAATCTTTCTTTATTGCTGCTGACGGGTACGCTTTGCAACGATGCTGCTATAAACGTGAGCGCCCGGCAGGATATTTTAGGGGATCCTACCGAAGGCGCGCTGGTGCTTGCTGCCGGTCAGGCAGGACTGGTTCAGACCGATCTAAAAACACTTTTACCGCGCGTACGAGAATTACCCTTTGACTCGGAACGTAAACGGATGTCCACGGTTCATGCCATGCCCTCTTCTTCCGGCAAGGCTTCGCCTCCTTATCCCATTTCCGTTTTAACCGAACAGGATGGACATACCGGTCATATCCTGTTGACCAAAGGAGCAGCAGACGGATTGATCGAAGTATGTCGCCGCATCCTGATAAACGGAAAAATAGAGCCTCTCGATGATCAACGGAAAAATGCGATTCTTGCTGAAAATACCGCCATGGCTAAAAACGGTATCCGGGTGCTTGGGCTGGCGTATCGGTTCATCGATGCCGATGACCTGGACCGGCCGGAGCATTATGAACAGAACCTTATTTATCTGGGTCTGGCCGGAATGATCGATCCGGTGCGTCCTGAAGCGGTTGAGGCGGTGCGGCGGTGTAAACAGGCAGGAATCCGTCCGGTTATGATTACCGGAGACCATCCGCTTACGGCCGTCGCCATCGCCGGACAATTGGGTCTGAGTGACACAGACACATTCCTGACCGGTCAGGATCTGGAAAAGATGACCGAGGAAGAGCGCAATCTTAGCATTCCAAAAATCTCGGTATTTGCCCGGGTCTCGCCAAGTCATAAAATGATTATCATCGATGTGCTGAAAAAACAGCATGAGATCGTTTCCATGACCGGTGACGGCGTAAACGATGCGCCGGCCCTGAAATCAGCCGATATCGGTGTGGCAATGGGAATTACCGGTACCGATGTCAGCAAAGAAGCTTCCGACATGGTCCTTCTGGACGATAATTTTGCCACCATTGTTGCAGCCGTTGAAGAAGGGCGGCGTATCTATGATAATATCCGTAAATTCGTCAGATATATTCTCACAGGAAACACTGGAGAAATCGTTGTGATGCTTACCGGTCCGCTGCTCGGAATGCCGCTTCCGTTGCTTCCGATTCAGATTTTATGGATCAACCTGGTGACCGATGGCATACCTGCCATCGCTCTTGGATATGAAGAAGCCGAGCAGAAAATTATGGATCGTCCGCCAATTGATCCGAAAGAGGGGATCTTTGCACGCGGCCTGGGATGGCAGATTATCATGATGGGGTTGGCCGTGGGCCTGATTTCAGTGGCAGCCGGATACTGGTTCTGGAATAACGGAACCGGTTCGCAGGCCTGGCAGACCATGGTTTTTACCATGTTAACGTTCTGCCAGATGGCCTATGCACTGTGCGTTCGGAAACAGCATCAATCGTTGTTTTCCTATTCCTGGTTCAGCAATCCTATACTTTTAGCCGCTGTAGGGGTTACGTTGATCTTGCAGATGATGATCATCTATGTTCCTTTTTTCAACCTGGTTTTCCGCACGTTCCCTCTGCGATGGGAAGAGCTTGCCGTTTGTACAGCCGGAGCTGTGGCAATCATATTCATAACCGAGTTTAAAAAGCTGTTTCTGCGTAAAAAAAAGGATTATATTGTGGCATGAAGGTTGCTTTTAAAAATTTCTGATCAATGAAGAACATATCAGTGGTGGGGGATGCCTGGCAAGGCAAGGGGATCGGGTCGAGCCTTCTGGAAAGATGTCTGGCCATTCATCTGGGAAAACAGAAGAACCAACAAACCATACAGGAGAAAAATATGATAAAAGGGATATCGGTCCTCATTATAGCCCTGATCGTCTTGTGCGATTGTTTTGCAGGAAATTTACCGGATTTACCGTCAATGCTTGAACAAGCAAGAAACGGGGACATTGAGGCCATGTGCGACATTGGGGAGGTGTATTTCCATGGAAAGGATACGTTGAAAGATCCGTTTAAAGCCAAATGCTGGATCAAAAAAGCATATGATAACGGGTCCAGACGGGCTGAAAAGTTCTGGAACGAGTTTGAATTATGGAAATATTCTGGAAAATGTGAAGACAGTTTTGATGATGAGGTGCTTCCAAAATATGGTAAAGGAGATGTTTATCAGGAGCCGGTCACAGGAATCAGGTTTGTATTTATCCCTAAAAACTGTTTTATAATGGGGTGTCACCCGTCTGCGGAAAAATGCGAGAAGGATGAAAAGCCTTCTCATACCGTATGCATTGACGGGTTCTGGATGGGACAATTTGAGGTGACCCAGAAGCAGTGGAACCGGATCATGCAAAGCGATCCTTCCCGATTTTCCAGGGATCCGGGTCAGCCGGTTGAAAATGTATCTTTTGATGATATCCAGAAATTTATCCGGATTCTGAATACTGCAACCTTTGAAAAGTTCTCCCTGCCCACAGAGGCCCAGTGGGAATATGCCTGTCGAAATGGCGGAAAGACCATCAATTTTTCCTGGGGCAATGAATCCTTTCGTCCTGATGAAAACTGCGGTACCTGCAATTCAGGAGATTTTCACGGAGAAACCGCTCCTGCCGGCAGCTTTCCCCCCAATGATATCGGGCTGTATGATATGGCCGGCAATGTTAAGGAGTGGTGCCGGGATATTTATCACGAAGGGGCTTATTCAATGCATGCAAAGAAAAATCCGCTTTATAAAGAAAAGGGGTCCTCCAGGGTTGTCAGGGGAGGATCTTTTTCAGACAATACGTCAAAACTGCGATGCACCAACCGGGATAAATCCATACCCGCTATGAGAAGCGACAATATAGGGTTCAGGCTGGTTTTAACAAGGAATAATTAGGATTCAGGTGAACTGTAAGAAAAACGCCTGGCCATTGCGGAAAAGCAGGGATTTAAAACCGTTCACGGTATTGTCCTGGGGGAGGAAACAAGTGTTATCGAATCAAAGGTAGAAAAGCAGCCCGGACGGTTTGCCGGGATACGTTCGACTACCCCCTATGAAGCTCAGAAGGTTTCAGCCGATGATGGCCGGAATAGAAAGGTTGCCAACAAACTCAACATCTACTATGATGAAGTCATTTTATCAAAGCTGTGCAAACGGCTGATCAGATGACGGATCGCCAGATTGCAGCAAAAGTCCGGGAGTATTTTAAATAGACTTGTGAGGAATATCATGAAAATAGGTATTGTCGGTCTAGGATCAGTTGGATCCACAATCGCATATTCAATTGCTGCTTCAGGAATTGCAGAACAGCTTGTACTTGTTGATAAATTTCCAGAGAAGGCGATTGGAGAGGCCATGGACCTTCAGCATTGTGCTTCCTTTATCCCACCTGTTGAGATTTTAGCCGGTGAACCCAATATTTGCAGCGGTATGGATGTTGTTGTTATTACAGCAGGGTCAAAGCGGAAGCCTGATGAACAGCGGACTGATCTTATTAAGCGTAATCTTGCTGTGATGAAAGACCTGTCAGAAGGACTGACCCAATCAAATCCGAATGCAATTTTCATTATAGTATCCAATCCCGTTGATCTATTGACCCTGTATTTAACTAAACATTCGGGTCTTGAGTCAAGGCAGATAATAGGGTCCGGCACATTGCTGGATACAAGCAGGTTTCGTCATCTCATTTCTAAGAGAATTAATGTTGATCCTAGAAATGTCCACACCTATATCATCGGCGAGCATGGAGCGGGATCAATCCCTGTATGGAGTCATACACAGATAGGGGCGATGCATCTCGATGATTTTGCTGAACAATCAAATATAAGATTCGGACCTGATGAAAAGAAACAGGTATTTGAGGCTGTACTCTCTGCCGGAGAAGAGGTCATTAAAAGAAAAGGCGCCACCTTCTATGGAATTGCACAAACTGTGCTCAGAATACTGACTGCTGTCTTACGGGATGAAAAGAGCATCCTTACTGTTTCAACGAAAGTTCAGGGTTATGCAGATGTTAATGGTTTGACATTAAGTCTTCCTGTAATTGTCGGACGCAGAGGCGTGGAAAAATCCCCTGTACCTCATCTTAATAGAGAGGAGGTTGAAGGATTTCAAAAGGCGGCAGAATCCCTGAAGGCCATTGCTATGGAAGTGGGGATACTTTAATCCGGGTTTTAACTCAAACATGTATTTTGTTGCAGAAAATAAAACAACCAACAGGTTGCATCATCAATGAAAGAAACTTTTCGATTTTTATTATATAATATCCGTTATGGAACAGGATCAGGATGGCGGTTTCATGCGCCTCTTCCTTTTAGCGGTTACCTGCGGAAGACCAAAAAAAATATCCCTGAAATTATTGATTTTATTAAATCACAAGGCCCTGACCTGGTGGGTCTGATAGAGGTGGATGGCGGGTCTCGCAGAGCAGAAGGCCTTAGCCAGGCAAAACAGATTGCTGATGGATTGGGACATTATTTTATTTTCAAAACCAAATATCAAAAATCATTACTGACTCGCCACATTCCCATTATCAGAAGACAGGGGAATGCCTTTCTTGCCAGAGACAGAATATTTAACCAACAGTATCACTATTTTGAACGGGGAATCAAACGGTTGATTATTGAAGTGGAACTTGAGAGCATTGTCTTTTTTTTGGTGCATCTTTCCATCTCACATCATCGCAGGAAAGAGCAGTTGATGGAGCTGGCCGCCCTTGTAAAAACCTGTAATAAACCCATTGTGGTAGGGGGAGATTTCAATATCTTTTTTGGAATCAAGGAGTTAAACGATTTCCTTGCTGCTACACAACTGAAAAGTGCAAACCATTTGAATATTTTCACCTTCCCAAGCAGAAAACCAAGGTGGGAACTGGATTTTATTTTCCACAGCCCTGAAATAACAGTGGACAGGATAGAGGTGTTGCACTCCAGATTGTCAGATCACCTCCCTCTGGTCTGTGATTTTACCATAACTTCCTGAGGATAAAAAAAGATAATATGGCCGTCATCCGTTTTGTCCCTAACAATCAGATCACACTGCTGGAGAACGGCGAAGCGTACTTCCCGGTCATGGAAGCGGCGCTGGACAGGGCAGAGCATGAGATTTATCTGATAAGCTATATTTTTAAAAATGACACCATCGGACGACGTATTGCAGAAGCGCTCAGGCGGGCAGCGTTGCGCGGTGTGAGGACCCGCGTGCTGATTGATGGATTCGGTTCGGAAAATCTGCCAAAAACCATGGTCGCTGACCTTACTGCAGCCGGTGTGATGGTGATGAAATACCGGCCCAAGATATCGCCCTGGACACTTCGGCGCCGGAGGCTGCGTCGATTGCACCGGAAAATTGTGATTGTAGATCAGAGCTCTGCATTCGTGGGAGGTATTAATATAGTTGATGATTTTGATACCCCCGATCAAACCTCGTCTCGGTATGACTACGCTGTACATGTGGAAGGACCGCTGGTCCGAGATATTCTTGTGTCCACCCGTCAGTTGTGGTCGCGGGTGACCTGGACCCGTTTCAGTACCTGGGGCCGGGACAGAGACCGGCCAGCTCCTTTTCCCGAATCTGGGGGCAGCATGCGCGCAGCTTTTCTGGTGCGCAATAATTTCCGGCATCGACGTCATATCGAAGATGCCTATCTGCAGGCGATTGAAAAGGCACAATTGGAAATCATCATAGCAAATGCCTATTTTTTCCCTGGATTAAAGTTTCGTCATGCGCTTATGGAGGCGGCCGGGCGCGGTGTCCGGGTGGTTTTACTGTTGCAGGGAAAGGTGGAATACCGATTATTGCATTATGCCTCGAAAGCCCTGTACGGCAGTTTTCTGGATGCCGGGATAGAAATCCATGAATATCACAATAGCCTCATGCACGCCAAAGTTGCTGTGATCGATGAACAGTGGTCTACGGTGGGGTCTTCGAATCTTGACCCGTTCAGCCTGCTGCTTGCACTTGAGGCGAATGTTGTTGTTGATGATAAAAATTTTGCCGGAACCTTGAAACGCAGCCTTTCGAAGTCTATTGCTGCCGGGGCGCATCAGATCCAACCCAATAGCTGGAAAGTCCAACCCATTCGGCTGCGCATGGTGAGTTGGATATGCTATGGCTTGGTCCGGTTCATGGCGGGAATGACGGGTTATGCCCCGGGCAAAGATTCCGGGCACATGTGATCTGACCCTTCCCTTAATTATTATTTGTATCAGGCTGATCAAGTTCATCAGGCTTTTTCTCCTTTAACCGAGGAGGCTTTTCTCTTTTAACCGGTGCTGTAGGTTCTGGCGGATTTGCTATAGTAGTCCCATCAGGAGTAACAGTTATAGCTGGTTTGACACGTTCAGGCCTTTCAATTTTAACCGGCTTTTCAATTTTAACCGGTTTTTCTCTTTTGACTGGTGCTGTTGGTTCTGGTGGATTTTCTATAATAGTAGTCCCTTCAGGAGTAACAGTTATAGCTGGTTTGACACGTTCAGGCCTTTCAGCTTTAGCAGGCCTTTCAACTTTTGCAGGCGTTTCTCTTTTAACCGGTGCTGTAGCCTCTGGCGGATTTGGTGGTACAGTTGACTCTTCAGGTTTAACAGATTGATACTTCGACTTATTTAATATTTCTGGAGGGTTATTATCCCTAACATTTTTACGAGGTTTGATTTCTTTTTGTTGGAGCTGTAATTCTGATATTGGTTTCTTCACGTCTGTTACTGGAACAATATAGTTTTTACTTTTGGGCGTTTCAACCCGAACTTCTTTATTGACCTTTCCTTCCGGAATTTTCTTTACTCGTTCATGTACCACATCAGCGTTTTCCTTATTTCCTTCCTTAATAATTTTCTCATTCTTTTGGATTCTATTGACAACAGTATTATGTGGCTTCTCTTTAACCGTGACATCAGTGTAGTCATATCGTTGCCTGTTGGTTGTATAATTGTTGATAACTGTGTTGTTTACTACAGGTGCCGAACGGTATTGATTAATAATAGTAGTTTTATTTATGTTCGTTTCTCGGTGATCTCTGTAATTATTTACACGTGAAAAATTGTCCTTACGGACTATAACAGCATGGTTTGCATAAGCTTGATTCCCAATATTAATATTGATTTGGTTGATGTTGACATTTGTTACGACATCATTATGGGGGTCTCTCCAGTTGCGATGGCTGTAATATCTCTCTCGTGGTGCAAGAGGTACCCATCCTACATAATTATCATGGTGAATCCATGAAACTCTTCCCGGATTCCAGAAATAGCCGATGTTAAGAAATGGAAGACCAACGCGCACGTTTACTACAGGCGGAGCCCAGTACCAGAAATTTCTTACATATATCCAGTTACCATAATGGTGAGTGACATAACCGAATGGTTCCGCCGGTACCCAACATTGATCTCCATAATAATCAGTCCACCGCCCAACGGTAAAAGGTGACCATCCAACAGTTACTCTAGTTGGACGCCAGAATCTTCGAGTTTCGCCATCATATGGAACATCCTCCCAAGTTCCGTTCTCTTCAAGGTCATACGCCTGAGCTCTAAGATCAGGTGGAAGATATTCTGCCGAGCGGCCTCCAGTTCTTGACTTCATGGCCCATAAGCTTTCACGTCGAACGTTCCATCGTTTCCAGTCCGGATCATCACTTGCTTCATCTGAAGAAACTTGATTCTGATCCGCAAGAATTGACGTCCCGTCGGCTAAGACATCGTATCGGGCATCAGTTGCCGAGTGTACAAAAATAGCCTCTCCCTTCACAGCGATTACTTCGGCGGAGTTTTCACCCACATAAAAGTCAAAAACTGCCCCGGGATCAGCCTGGACGTAACCAAAAGGGCTAGTCACTTTGATTACCGTATCGGAACCTTTATTGTAGAACCTGGCAACACCTGTACCAACATCAATTTCAGATATGTCCCCATTGAGATCAATAAACTGGATTTGAGTGTTATTCCCAATCCTGACCCAAGTCCCGTTAGGTATAATTAGCTCCGCCTTTCCCTTGTTCCCTGAATACAGGGTATCTTCTTCACCAAAAGGTGCATCCTTGACAACTGCTACCCAGTCGTTTTCCTCAGGAATATAACGGAGAAGTTCTCCTTCGATGTGATATACCCGACCAACAACTGCGCCTTGGTCATCAGCAGCAGAGAATGAAGTAACCACCATAAACGCCGATAAAAATATACACACAAGAATTATTCCAACCTTCCATTTATTTTTTTTCATTTTTAGCTCCTTTTTAAAGTTATATTTGATGATAATGAACAGAATATTCAAGTTTCGTGCCGGGGTCTTTAGAGCATGCACAACATCTTCCACTCTGCTGATGTATTGGAGTGAATCCTTGAAACAGCCAGTTTAAGATCCATCATACGCATTAGACAAAAAGCTCATATTTCCCCAAAAGGTCATATTTGACCCCGGCTAAGTTATAAACGGCGCTGATTCCAACCCGACCTTTTTTAAATTAGAGCACCCGGTTCAGAGAGCCTTTAGATTGATTATTATTAAATGGGGACAGGTGATGCGACCCACATGTTATTACCCTGGCACAAAAATTGGATAGAATTGGGAAAAGATGTACCCTTAAGTTTCAAAAGGTTAAATTATGACAAAATCACAAGGCAAGACATCAGTCCCTTCAAAAAATAAGCCCCACAGCCCGGCAAACCGTCTGTCCAGAATATTTCAAATGCTGTTCGTCCTCATTGCCATTATGGCTTCCTGCACCTCGATCGCAGTTTTGGGCGTGTATTTCTACCTCAG
>JANNUH010000036.1:0-16952 GCA_031395015.1 Desulfobacterales bacterium
GCGATTTTTGTAAAAGTTCTAAAGGCCTGGAATGTTAAAACGGCGGACTGTTTGAGGGACCGACCGAGTTTCCGCCGTTTAATGGAAGGCCTTTCTGAACTTTAAAAAATCGTTCAGGCACTAGGGAGTGCAAGGTGATCAGGCCGGAACGGGTATTGGCGTAAATTGGTTGAAAAATGTGATTCTTATGGCAAATATCCAGTCATTTCAATATTCATTCGTGACCTTGTTTTTTCATCTCACCCATGGCGACTGTACCAAAATGAATCAATTTTTGATTGACAAAATGTAAATTCTTATCCTAAAGTTCCAAACCAAAATTATGGCGAAGAAGGAGCATACAAAATGAAAGTACTGTTTGTGGATGATGAGGCCGAATTTCTGGATATCATCATCAAACGGATCAGAAAAAGACATATTGATGCTTCCGGGGTGTCGGATGGAGAACAGGCGCTCCAATGCATTGACAAAGAGAATATTGATGTTGTGGTCCTGGATGTCAAGATGCCCGGACATAGAAGCGGAATGATGATATTAGAAGAGATCAAATCCCGATGGCCGATGATAGAAGTCATCATGCTTACCGGCCATGCCATGCTGGATGCAGCACGGGCCAGCATGGACAACGGAGCCTTTGATTATATTGTCAAACCGGTTGATATTGACGAGTTGTTTTATAAGATCACGGACGCTTATAAAAAAAAATCTTTGCAGGAAGCAAAAAAGAAAGAAACCACATAATCGATTGGAAAAATTGATTATTAAACCAAGTAAAAAAGGAGATTTTATCAATGACGTTTTTAACTACAAGGAGAAAAAAATGAAATTTTTTCGTGATCTGAACCAGTTCATGGTGGCCGGGTCAAGGGCCCACGCCCTCTGGGAACTGGAAATGTCCAACAACATCCTGCGGAGCCGCACCCGAATGCTGATCCTGGGGCTGTTGCTCATTCCCGTTTTCCTGGGCGGCGTTGCCTTTGCCGAAGCCGTCAGCCAGGCCCTGCCGTCCTTCATCGGCAGCAAGCAGGCCTATGGGCCCGCGCACTACACCAACCTTATCTTCGGTGCCTCGGTGCTGGTCGGCGTCTGCGCCGGTCTAATCACCGGCTGCATCGGCGCCGGCGGCGGCTTCATCATCGCCCCGGCCCTGATGAGCGCAGGCGTCAAGGGTATCCTTGCGGTCGGAACCGACCTGTTCCACATCTTTGCCAAGGCGATCATGGGATCGGTCCTTCATCGCAAGATGGGCAACATCTCGGTTTCCCTGGCCGTCACATTCCTGATCGGCGCCATCGGCGGCTCGACCCTGGGCGGTTATGTCAACCGCAAAATCTATGACGCCAACCCGGTGCTGAGCGACATGTTCATCACATCCATCTACGTCGTCATCCTCGGCTTCCTCGCCTTTTATGCGATGAACGATTACCTCAAATCACGCTCCAAAAAAGTAGTGATCGAAAAAGGCGCCACCAAAATAGCCGAAGAAATCCCGCCCATGGGCAAACGCATCCAGTCGGTCAACATCCCGCCGATGCTGACCTTCGACGAGAATATCACCCCGGGCGGCCGCAGGATTTCCGCCATCTTCCTGGTGATCAGCGGTTTCATCGTCGGTATGGCCGCCGCCATCATGGGCGTCGGTGGCGGTTTCCTCACCTTCCCGATGTTTGTCTACGGCCTGGGCGTTTCTTCCATGACCACGGTCGGCACCGACATTTTCCAGATTGTGTTCACCGCCGGTTATGCCGCTATCAGCCAGTATGCGATCTACGGCTTCATCTTCTACACCCTGGCCATGGGCATGCTGCTCGGCTCCCTGATCGGCATCCAGGTCGGCTCCATCGTCACCAAGGTCGTTCCCGGCACCACCATCCGTGGTTTCTACGCCGTCACCGTGACCGCCGGTTTTCTTAACCGGGTCTGCGCCCTGCCGGAAAAAATGATGAAAATGGGCTATGTCGAACTGTCCAAGGGTTTTATCACAACCGTCGACATTATCGGCAACGCCGGCTTCTTTATCATCATCACCACCTTTGCGGCATGGGTCTTCTGGTGCTTTTTCTCTAATCTTAAGGTCCTCAAATCAGGGGAGGTGCATTGATCATGGCAAGTTCAGCTCGACTCAAAACCCAAGGATACCTCCTGCTGGCATCCTTTTTCGTGGTCCTGGTGGCCATCTTCATGCCGCTGTTCCCGAGTGCCCAAGGCCAGAAGATCAATGGACTTGACTATCTTGACAACTTTTTCAACCAGTTGTCCAAAAGCTCGGCCTATTATATCCCTGAACAGGTAAAGAAAGCGGAAAACTACAACGGCAAGCAATTCAGCACCTCCTTGAAGATGAAATCGCCCGAGGAGGCCGCATTAACCGCCAAACTATTCGCCGTGAACATGATCACTGCTGCAGCCGAGGGCGACAAGGTACAGGTCAGCGGTGATTTCGGTGCCATGATCACCATCATGCTCAATGATGCCGACCTGATGTTTAAAAACGACGGCCAGGCATTGAAAGCCAAATACGGCGTTGATGAGCGGCAGACCGTCTATTCCTGGTATCAGGCTCTGGTGGCCATGGAAAAAGACATGACCAAGGCGGGACAGTTTGAGCAGGCCAAGTTCGTTAAAAACTGCATGTCCAAAGCGGTTGAGCCAGCCTACAACTATTACAAGGTTGAGGCAAAACCGGTGAAGGAGGAGATCTTCCTGTTGATTGCCTCCCTTGCTTTCTACGTCATCTACACCATGTGGTACGGTTATGGCCTGTTGTTCCTGTTCGAAGGCATGGGCATTAAACTTGGACACTGATGGTCGTACCGGATTACAGATCAGCCATTAATTTTTCTCAGAACCCCTGAGAAAAAACTTGTATTTTTCCGGCGCCGGAGATCCGGCGCCGGAAAACCAGGAGTCGATGAAAAGACTGATTGATTTTTTAAAAGATATTTTTCAAAAAAAGCCCCCTCCCGATTCCATCGATGCCGAGATCTTGAGAGCAGCATTTAAGGAGAGGTATCATCATTTCAAAATGCTGTTGAATGCCAACAACAGCGCTCTTGAGATCATGACGGAAATTGAACAGGCCCTGCAGAGCAAAAGGCCCTTTGGCATGTCGTTTATCAAAAGCAATTGCATTGCCATCACCGTGAGCCTGCTCCGCCTTCTGAAAAACCTGGAACAACTCAGCGAAGGAAAATACAACCCGCTATATGCGCCCTTTGATGAGATATGTAACAACATCCGGCGGCTGATCGAACAAAAAAAAGAAGCAAAGGATGAGCGGTTTATCATCCCCCTGATTGCCATTGACCGGACCCTGGCTGATCTCGTGGGAAGCAAAATGGCAAATCTTGGAGAAATTCTAAATCTTGTCAAACTCAAGGTTCCGGCCGGTTTTTCCATTACGGCACGGGCCTATGATTATTTCATGTCATACACCGATCTTCAGACTGAAATCGACCGGCGTTTTATTTCAATCGATATCACGGATATGGAAGCGCTCTATGCCTTAAGCGGGGATATTCAGAAACTGATCACTGAGGCACCACTTCCGGAAGACCTTGAAAACGATATTTACAAAGCCTATTCAGATCTGGAACAGGAGATGGGGGGGACACTTTCCGTTGCACTCAGGAGCAGCGCCATGGGTGAGGACTCTGCTGCAAATTCATTTGCCGGGCAATACCGCTCAGAACTGAATGTCCGCAAAAAAAACCTGATCTCCACCTATAAAGATATTGTGGCCAGCAAATATGGGTTTACCGCCATCACATACAGGCTTAACAAAGGTATCCGGGATGAAGATATTTTTATGAGCGTGGGATGCATTGCCATGGTGGATGCCCGCTCCGGCGGGGTTATGTATACCCGCAATCCTCTTGATTCCGCTGACGGTTCCATCTTTATCAATTCTGCCTGGGGCCTGCCCAAGGCAGTTGTAGACGGCAGTGTGGACTGTGATCTCTTTGTTGTCAGCCGCCATGCGCCCATTAAGGTTTCCTACAGGGATATCAAAGAAAAAAAGTCCCAGTTCCTCTGTTATGCCGATGACGGTGTCTGCCAGCTTGAAATCACCGAGGAGGACCGCAATCTTCCTTCAATCAACGATGAGGAGGCTGTTACACTCGCAAAACTGGCTGTCCGTATCGAACAGTATTATGGGTCTGCCCAGGATGTGGAATGGGCCATTGACCGGAGTGGAAGTCTTTTCATCCTTCAATGCCGTCCCCTTCAACAGACGGAAGCCCTGAAAATGGATTACCCGGAAGAATTGATTCTGAAAACCCGTGAGAATGTATTGGTTTCAGGCGGTACCACAATTTTTCCCGGGGTTGCCAGCGGGGAAGTGTTTATTGTCAATAACCCGGATGATATGGTCAATTTCCCGAAAAACGGGATTCTGGTGGCCCGCCAAGCACTGCCGGTCTGGGCATCGCTCTTGAATAAAGCATCGGCTGTTCTGACCGAACACGGAACCTTTGCCGGTCATCTGGCCAATGTGGCAAGGGAATTTAAAGTCCCTTGCCTTTTCGGATTAAAAAATATTACTGAAATATTAAAAACAGGTGACCTGATCACTATAGACAGCAGCCGGCTAAGCGTCTATAAAGGGAAAATCGATATCCCGGTTTCCGCCTCGGAAATGGAAAAAGACATTATTGAAGGAAGCCCGGTTTACAATATGCTGCTTGAAGTCAGCAAATTTATTATCCCCCTGTACCTTTTAGACCCCTACTCCTCGGATTTTAAACCGGAAAACTGCAAAACCCTTCATGATATCACCCGGTTTGCCCATGAAAAATCCGTGCATGAAATGTTTAATTTCGGCAAGGAACATAATTTTTCCGAACGGTCCAGCAAAAAGCTTTTTTATAAAGTTCCCATGCAATGGTGGATTTTAAATCTGGATGACGGCTTAAAAGAAGAAACCCAGGAAAAATATATCCGCCTTGAAAATATAGCCTCCATTCCCATGATGGCCCTCTGGGACGGTATTGTTGCGGTGCCCTGGGACGGGCCGCCTGCCATTGACGGTAAAGGCATGGCTGCGGTAATGTTCCAGTCCACGGCAAACCGGTCCCTGGAACCGGCGATGAAATCCGCATATACGGAACGTAATTATTTCATGATTTCAAAAAATTTCTGCAGTTTTACATCCCGCCTGGGCTATCATTTTTCCATTGTTGAAGCCATGGTCAGCAACAGGGTGAATGAAAATTATATCAGCTTCAGATTTAAGGGAGGAGCAGCAGACAGTCAACGCCGGATCAGGCGGATTCGATTCATCGCCGATATTCTCACCGAATATTCTTTCAGGGTTGAACTGATTGAAGACAATCTGGTATCCCGTGTGGAAGGCTATGAAATGGACTATATGCTTTCAAGAATGAATATTCTGGGCTATCTGATCATGCATACCCGACAACTGGACATGATCATGTCCAATGAAAACACCATCCGCTATTACCGGTCAAAAATGGATAAGGATATCAAAACCATTGTCCTCGCAAAGACCGCTTTTGCTCAATAACCAAAAGGCAGGCTGTTTCGGCTATTCCATATTCAACTCATTGCGTTCAATGATGAGTTCATATTCTGTCCCTTCCTGGGCCCGGTTGATACTGAACCCGAGTTTTTTTGCAAGTTTCAGCATCTGGGTATTTTCAGCCAGCACAAGGCCGTTCACCCGCTTCAAGCCCTTATCCCAGGCTGCTTTCAGGCATTGCCGCAACAGGGCAGCACCAATGCCTTTCCCCTGCAATCCATCAGTAATGGCCATGGCAAATTCAGCCTGATTTCCATCGGTATAATCAATGATCCTGCAGACCCCGACTATTTTTCGGTCTTTATCCGTTCCCATGATCGCCACCAGGGCAATTTCCCGGTCATAGTCAATCTGGGTCAATTTGATCAGCATATCTTTTGAAAGCTTTTTCATGGGTGAAAAAAAACGCATATACACACTTCTCGGCGACAAAGAATTGAAATGGTTGATGAGAAGATCCGCATCACTGGGACGGATGGGACGGATAAAAAATCCATGACCTTCCACGGTTTGTAGTTTGGATTCATACTGCCAGGGATAGGAGCTGATGATGAGATGCCTGGGGGTTGCAACCGATACGGGTTCAATCAGTACCCTTGCATCCACGGCAATGATTTCACCATTTTTGATCATGAGCGGATTGATATCCAATGCCTGGATTTCCGGAAAATCCGTGACCAGCCGTCCAATCCGGATCAAAAATTCCTCCAGAACCGCCATGCCGACCTTGGGTAGATTCCTGAACCCGTTGACCACCTTGGATATCCTTGTTTTTTGGATTATCTGCCGGGCCAGGGACCGGTTCAGGGGGGGAAGCCCCATGGCAGTGTCCTTATATACTTCGGTCAGAATCCCTCCCATGCCGAAAAGGATCACAGGGCCGAATTGATCATCTTTTTTTACACCGATGATGAGTTCATAATCCGCCTTCTGCTGCATTCTCTGAACAGATACCCCTTTAATCTGAGCATCAGGAGCAAAATCCCGTGCGCTTTTCATGATCCCGGTAAAGGCTGCCCGGACATCGGCCGGCATTTTAAGGTCCAGAACAACACCGTTGCAGTCGGATTTGTGCAGGATATCCTTTGAGCAGATTTTTAAGACCACGGGAAACCCGATCTGTTCAGATATTTCCACTGCCATTTGTTCTGAATCGGCAATTTTTGTGATATTGGCAGGAATCCCATAGGATTTCAATAATTCCTTGGCCTCTGTTTCCGTGAGGCTTTTTTCTCCGGCAGCAATCGCTTCGCCGATGATGTGATGGGCCTTTGGGCGGTTGATGACCAGTTTGGTATCGGTTCTGATGGGAATCTCATGGAGCATATCAATATTTTTGCCATATTGATAAAGATTCTTAAACGCTCTGACGGCTCTTTCTGCAGAATCATAGGTGACAATACCGGCCTCATTAAAGACTTTTCTTGAGCTTTCAACATTGATCCCCCCGATCCAGGCCGTAAAAACCGGACAGGGGAAGGTTTTTGCCTCATCTGCAATGGCCTTTGCCAGGCCCAGGATGTCCATGGTGCCGACGGGTGAACAGATCAAAAGAAGGGCATCGGTCTCAGGTGCATTGGCGCATATCCGCGCGGCTTTAAGATAAATCTCTCTTCCGGAATCGCCAAGAATATCAATGGGATTTCCCCGGCTCCAGTTTTCCGGCAGCATCCGGTCCAGTTGCCCCAGGGTTTCCGTACTGATCTGGGCCGGTTCAATGCCGTGGGATGCCAGGGCATCGGCCGCCATGACGCCGGGGCCTCCGGCATTGGTAATGATGGTGAGACCCGGACCATTGGGCCGCCGCTGCTTTGCAAGAAATTCAGTGCAGTCGAACAATTCTTCAAATTCATTGACCCGCAGAATGCCGGCACGCTGAAACGCCGCATCATACAATGCATCTTCCCCGGCCATGGCCCCGGTATGGGAGGCGGCCGCCATGGCCCCGGCTCTGGACCGCCCTGATTTCAGGACAATAATGGGTTTTACCCGGGAGACGGCCCGTGCAGCGCTCATGAAATTCCGGATATGGGTGATGTTTTCCATATACATGACGATACTGCTCACGGAACTCAAGGAGCCAAAATAATCGATCATATCGGCAAAATCCACATCCAGCATGGAACCAAGGCTGACAAAATGACTGAACCCCACATTGTTTCGATGGGAAATATCCAGCACCGATGTACACACGGCCCCGCTCTGGGATAAAAAGGCTATCTTTCCGGGCAGGGGCGCCAGATGGGCAAAGCTTGCATTCAGGGATGCAGCGGTATTGACAAACCCCAGGCAATTGGGCCCGATGATTCTTAAATGATGTTTTTGCGCCGTTTGAAGGATCTCCTCTTCCATTTTTTTTCCCTTTAATCCGATTTCCTTACCACCCGAAGAGATAATGACCACACCGGCAAGCCCTGCATTGCCGCAGGACTCAAGGATTTCAGGGACCGTCCGGATGGGAGTTGCAATCACGGCCATGTCAATGGCCGAATCCGCATCCTCAATGCGGGCAAAGGCCTTCAGCCCCATTATCTGTTTATACCCCGGATTCACCGGAATGATATTCCCCTTAAAGCCTGTTTCCAGAAGATTTTTCATGATTAAAAACCCGACAGTGCCTTCTTTTTCACTTGCGCCGATAACAGCAACGGTTTTCGGGTTAAAAAGCCTGTGTAAATTGACTGTACTCATAATTTTCCTCTCTTGCCTTCATAAAAATCTCAATGGTGCCGGTCCTGTACAAACTATTTAAAACAGAGCATCCTAAGGCACAATCCATACCGTCATCTCTCTGGCCCCCTGGATGGCTTTCCAGGGAATCGTGCCGATATCGAAATTGTCGACATTTGATTTGCCCTTACGACCAAATACCAGGGTATCGCATTTTTCTTCCATGGCTGCGGAAATAATTGCTTCCGAACGGCTATCCGCGCCCTGTATGAGTTTAACGGTAATTCTATTTTTCTGAATCCCGGCTTTTTCAAGAACGCTTTCAGCACTTTGAATCGCAGTTTCAAGCTCTTCAAAAACTGCCTTGACAAAACCCGACGGTTTTGTCTTTCTGGCCTTTTCATCATAAAGGTTAAAATCTCTCAGCACACTGCACAACACAATCCTGCAATCAGAGTTTTGAATCATCTTTGCCGTAAATTCAACAGATCTTTTTGAACCTTCCGAACCGTCAATGGCCAGAAGCAAAGAATGATTCACCTTCTGGATTCCTGCCAGCATCACCGGAATATGATCTACTTTTTCAACCAGCTTGGTTGAAACACTTCCCATGATAAAGGGTAAAAGGGTTTGGGAACCGCCGCGTCTTCTGATGAGAAGGGCATCATAGCCTTTTTTGGTCTCGTCCATGATATCCCTTGCAATTCCGTTTTTCCTTTCGGCAATGACGACGCTGATATCATCGGGTTTAAATCCCGCTGCGATCAACTGCATTCGCGCTTTTTCCATGAAATCTTCCATTTGAGCCGTGTATGTTCTTTCCCAGGCATAGACTTCAGAGGTTACATTGGCGCTGAAGGGATTTTTTTTGAGATCATAATAGCACATGGGAACCTTTGTGATGACATTGTGCAAAACCAGTTTCTTTTTTAAAAAAGGTTTAAAACTGCAAATGTATTGGATGGTTCTGAATGCCCTTTCCGAACCGTCGAGGGCCACAAGTATTTTATTGGTATTGTCTTTCATTTTTTAATTTCTCCTTTTTTTAGACGGTTGTAAGGTTTTTGATTCAAGGCTTTGATCGTAAACTCATCACCGGGACCGGGGAGTGCCGGAACAGTTTTTCCGCCACACTCCCGAACAGGAACCCTTGAAGATTAGACCTGCCCTTGGGTCCGAACACCAGAAAATCAATATTTTCCCTGTCTATGGCAGCCAGAATTTCCACATGGGGGATACCCTGACCGATGATTATTTTAATATTTTTCCCTTCCAGGCTGCTGATGTTCTTAACCATGGCTTTGAGTTTTAATTCACGGCGGCCTGATTCTTCAGCCAGATGTTTTGCCAGAATAAAACTGTCCGGCCGCTTCTTGTTCACCGCTTTTGCAACCTGATCAATGGCCTCCTGGTTGATAATATGGATGACACGGATTTCAGCATTTGTGATTTCTCCCATTTCTCCTGCATATTCCAGCACCGGCCTTGAATACAGGGAGAAATCAATGGCAGCAAGCACATTTTTGATTTTTCCAGTCTGATTCCTCATTTTTATTTCTCCCTTTTAAATCTGGCTCTTTCCCTGACACTGACCACGGGAACCGGGGAATGACGGAATACTTTTTCCGCAGCGCTTCCGAACAGAACCCGGGAAATATTGCTCCGGCCCTTGTTTGCCATTACCACAAGATCAATGTGTTCGGTTTCAATGGCCTGAAGGATACATTCAAAGGGAATGCCCATATCAATCTTGATCTCCATTCTGGATTTTTCATTGAAAAAGCCGTCCTTTATCATTTGTTTTAATTTATCAGCCCTTTCGTTTTTCAGATCCCGGATATAGTCCTCGGTATTGATAATATTTGCAAAGGCACCGGGGTAATAGCTGAAAACCATCTCAGCCCCGGCGATATCTCTCTGGTTGATAACGTTGAATACCAAAATCTGTGTATCGGTGCCTTTGGAAAGTGCCACGGCATACTCCAGTACCATGGGTGAATAGTCGCTGAAATCAACACAGGCGAGAATTTTATTAATATTCTGGGTCATTGCTTGTCTCCTCTCTTTTTATTGATTGATATGTATCTGCTTTATCCATTCATCAATTTCCTTAATCCCCTGGACAGATCCGCCACATAATAAAGCTCCGCTGCTTCATGAAGTTTTTCCACGACAGAATCAAATCTTGTCGGATCAATATCAAAGGTATGAAAAAATACTTTTCTATACCCGTCTTCAATATCGTCATAGGAGGTCATGACGCTGCAAAGCCTGCCGCCGCTGCTCCGGATGATATCTGAAAGCACTTTAATCACCCCGGGTCGATCCTGGAGATTGAAGGCAAAAATCTGCCCTTTATTTGAAACTCCGGTAAATGAAACAAAACACCTGAAAATATCACTCTTGGTGATAATGCCCTCAATATAGCCTTTCCCGGTTACCACCGGCATACCGGATATTCCTTTTTTAAGCATGATAACCGCAGCTTCATCCACAGTATGATCTCCCTGGATGGTGACAACAGGGCTTGACATGACCGTTTCAATTTTAACCGAATCCAGCAATGCCGGGATTTCAAATCGATCCAGGGACGTGGCCTCGGAAGGCATGGCTTTTTTAATATCCCCATCGGTCAGAATGCCGGCCAGCTTCCCTTCCTTTAATACGGGCAGCATGGAAATCACCCGTGTCTGAAATTTTTTGGCCGCCTCATTCAATGATGCGTCGTGATTTATTGTAATAACCGGTTTACTCATCCATTCTTTTATCAGCATGATTTTCTCCACTATTTCGTGTTATATGATGCATTTTCTGTTCATTTTTACCCTTTCCATAACCTAAGCTGAGCAATTGCCGTGCCAGTTTCCTTAGATTTCTCAAAAATGTTGACCATCAGGCCTTTTCCTTTGATGGGGATACAACAGAATCCATTAACAGTGAAACTGCTCCGATAATATTCTACCAACCTGAAAAAAAAACTGACACATGTCAAACGCTTTTCTTGTGATTGAGAATCATTTTTTATGAAAGGATGCCGAATCGGAGCAATTTGAAATCATCCTGAGCCTTCCAGTGAACATTTTGGCCGATCCTGACCATGAATATGTTTTCAAGTCTCAGGCAGATATTGGGCTCGTTGGTTTGAAATTCGATGAACCCAAAAGCTGCATAGAGGGAAACCAGCATATCCCTGTAGGACCGGATCGTAAACCCGGGATAATCAAGGTCCCAGGTCCAGGAATAAGCGGTCAGATAGATGATTTTCTCTTCTATAAAAAGCCCTGAAAAAAGGTGGGCTAAAAGCTGCCGGGCAATGCCGAGATTCCGAAATTCCCTCAATACCTCAACCGCTTTCAATTCCATGATGGTTTTTGGGTTTGAAAGAGCCCATCGTTCATTTTTATCGGGATAATCAAGAACAGCAAACCCGACAATGATCTGATATTCCAAAAGGGCGAGAGAGACGCTCCCGCCCTTTTCAATGAAGCCTTCAAGACTCTGTTTTGTGCAGTGTGTCAGCCTATAGGCAGTGGAGTGGCAGGTTTCGAAAGGAAAGGTGAGATCCTTAAACACCCCTTTATCAATTTTCGATTCGATATAAACATTTCCCTTTTGCGTTTTAACAAGGTTTTGGATCATCTTTTGATGAATGCCTTCATTATTTTTCCAATCCGAATTTTTGCTCAAGGGCACAGGCAACTATTGTAGCCGCCTGAAAGATCCCTTTAATATGATCCATATTAACGACCAGATCAAATTCATCCGGGCTTGTTTCCTTTTTCTGATAAACCGCCTTAAAAAATTCATGCTGCTCTGCATCACAAATTTCCAATTGTCTTTCAGCCTCGGATTTTCCGATGTTCATCATACGGGCGAGCCGGTCCACCCGGTAATCCCTGCTGCAGATAAACCGAACAGACAATACTAAATTCCTCGGCAGGATGAGATGGGTTCCCCGACCCACAAAAATGGTGGGCTCATTGCCGGCCAGAGCCGTCACTGTTTTTGCAAGCTGCCTTGCATAATCGCTTTTGAGGAAGGTTTTTTCACTGATCAGCATTGAAAAGAGCTCACTGGCACGACCGGGATAGCGCTCATCGTAGAATTCAATCATTTTCTGGGACAGCTTGGCATCCTTGGCCATGTGCTCCAGGATTTCCCTGTCAATGACCCGATAGTGAATCATGCCGGAAAGAAGGTCTGCAATCTCCAGTGCGCCCACACCGATCTGCCGTGAAAAACAGACACTGGGGAAAACACCGGTTTTTTTGTCTGCCTGTTTCTTATCTGCCTCATCTTTGCTGTATTTTTTGATATATCTGTCTGCCCATTCTGCGGCACCCTGTCTTTTTTTGTCATAAAACCCCGGTTGATAGCTTTTTTCCTGTGGATTGTTTTTCATCGTTTGTCTCCTTATGATGAATTGTTGTTATAAAAGAGCCTCGTTTTTTTTATTTTTTTTTGGTAATTTTATTTTTACACCCGTCCTGATCTCTATCCATTTTCTTTTGCTTTTCACCCTGAATCAGAGCAAATGGCGTGCCAGATGTAAAAAAAACTTCAAGTCCCTTAAAAGGAATGCCTTTGCAAGGATAATAGGTCAAAAAACAAAGATCTGAAAAGAAATAAAAAGGTCAAATCCGACCAAACGGTAAAATAAACCAACACTCTCTCGTATCCCCTGGGAGGGTCAAAAAAACAATCCCGCGGTATTTGCCTGAAGAGGAATCATCCGGCATGGTAATTGCTGTTCTATCTATTTAATATAAAAAAGGATGCTATCCTTTGGGTGAACCCCATTTCATGGAGACAGATATGCAAAATAGAATAAAAGTATTACTGGTGGACGATGAGGACCGTTTTTGTGAAACAACATCCAAGCTTTTGACCAAAAAAGGGTTTGATACCACCATTGCCAATAATGCTGAAAAGGCTATCCATATCCTCAAGGAGAACAAAAGAGATGTCATTGTTCTGGATCTCCAGATGATGGGCATGGACGGACATACAGCGCTTCATGAGATCAAAAAAACAGACCCTGACATACAGGTGATCATTCTCACAGGTTACGGCAGCCGGTATTCAGCCATGCGGGCCCTGGTACGGGAAGCCTTTGACTATCTTGCCAAACCCTGTGATGTGGAGATCCTTGCATCCAGAATTCAGGATGCCTATCTTGCCAAACACCGGGGTTATAAATTTGATGATAAAAGAGCACTGAACCTCATGATTCCGATCCAGGATATTAAATCCATTCCAGCGGACATGACCCTTAAGGAAGCCATGGCCATCAATGAAGGCTTACTCGCCGTCATCGACGAGAGAAAAATCCTTACCGGTATCCTGACCCGCATGGATATCATCCGTGCGGTGAGGCCCGAATATATTTCTGAGGATGGGTCTTTTAATGAAGAAAGTTCCCGTTTTTCTTCCATGTTCTGGTCCGGATTCTTTTCAGACCGGGTTAAGGCCATTTCCCGGAAAAAAGTATGGGAGATTCTTTCGGAACGTCCGCTCTTCGTCAGTGAAAATGCCAATCTTCTGGAAGTGGCCCACATGATGGCTCAAAGTCTGGGAGGAGTGATCATGGTAAAGGATATCTCAAAGGTGATCGGGATCATCCGCCATCGGGACATTTATTTTGAGATATCTTCACTCATGAATAAATAAAAATGATACGGGTTTTCAGGCTTTGAAAAAGACAGGATAAAGATAAAAGGATAAAATCAAGTGAACTGCCATGGTCAGGATCAGGATCAGCCCGGCCTTCTTCCATGATAATTGGCCGGCATTCCTGAAACCGGTATAGACCAGCCACCATTTCCAGGGTTCTGTAAACCAGAAGAAAAAAGATGCCCAGGAGAGAAGAAGAATGATACCCGAAGAAAAGGCATGAATACTCACTATCATGTCAAATCCGGTTTTCCGACCCATGGTCAATACCATGGCGGTATAGCTTACGCATGAAGAAACAAAGATCATTCCCACGCTGCTGAGAAAAAACAGGAGCCCCATCCCGGCAGGGTCGGCATAGCTGCCGGTCAAAAGGCTTGCCCCGGTATAAAAAATGCCGCACAGAACGCAGAATCCCAGAGATTTAAGTATGGAAGTATTGTCCGGCAATTCCGTAAAAAACCGTTTGGGCTCAATCAGAATTTGAATTAAGGCATAGCTATAGAACTGAAAGGTTTTTAATATTTTTACAGCCATTTTTTCATCCCCTTCATTGCCCCGGCAAATGACATCAACGCCATTTATGCATTTTTAGTCTGAGCCACTCTGATTTTCTCTTCAATCCTCTGTCGTTTCTCAAAGGCATCCAATGCTTTTTCCAGGATCTGATCCAGGTCGGCAGGTTTCATGAGATAGTCAAAGGCTCCGTTTCTCAGACCGTCAATGGCTGAATCCACCGTGGCATGACCGGTGAGCATAATCACTTCCACCAGAGGGTAAATTGCTTTAATGGCCCTTAAGGTCTCATTTCCATCCATGCCCGGCATCTTCATATCCAGGACAACCACATGAACCGTCTGAACCTTGAGTATCTCAAGGGCCCTTTCCCCGCTCTGGGCCGTTAAAACTTCATATCCTTTTTTTTCAATCAGTCTTGCCGTGGTCTGAAGGTATCGTTCCTCATCATCCACCAGCATTATTTTCATCTTTTCCATCGCCATTCTCCTGGTTTTTCTATTGGATTATCGCCGGAAGACCAATAATGAAAGTCGTTCCGACATTTTCTTCACTTTTTACTTCCATTGTTCCGCCAAAGCTTTCTATGATTCCGTGACAAACAGACAGCCCGAGCCCGGTCCCCTTGCCCACTGGTTTTGTGGTAAAAAACGGGGAAAAGATTTTTGAAATATTTTCCTGACTTATGCCGACCCCGTTATCAGTGATCTCTATGGTAAGAATTTTTTGATCCTTCCCAAAGGTCTCAATTTTCAGAACTCCTCCCTTTGACCCGTGGCGTTCGCTTATGGCGTCAATGGCATTATTAAAAAGATTGAGTATCACCTGTTGAAACTGGGAAGCGTCCCCCAAGAACTCCAGCGAATCTTCAGAAAGATGTTTGATAATTTCAATGCCGTTCACCTCTGCCTTTTTTTCAATCATGTGGACAATCTCGGGAATGATACGGAATGGATTCAGGAGTTCCTGCCGTATTTCACTTTTTCTTCCAAATCTTAAAATGGCATGGGTGATTTCCGAACATCGGTTCACCTGGAGCTTTATCTGATTCAGGGAGTCCACAATTTCGGTGACATCCTGTTTTTCCTTTTCATCCAATTGATTGGATACATCTTCCAGAAGGGTTTCAATCAGGGCCTGTTCACTTTTAATAATCTGGAGGGGATTATTAATTTCATGGGCAAACCCGGCCGCCATCTCTCCGATTTCAGCCAGTTTTGCAGCCCGGATAAGCTGGTTTCCAAGGCTTTTCTTGTCCCGGCCGAGTTTTTCAATCCGCTTCAGGATACGGTTGGTAATAAAATTTGCCACCACAATAATGACGGCCATACCCAGAATCATGATGATCAGATTGATATAAACGGCTGTATATAAAAACCGGTATGCATCCTTTTTTTCCTGCCTGACCACCAGCATCCATTCCCTGTCTTTGAGCCAGGTGGTAGCATAGAGATATTTGATGCCGGATGATTCGGTTTTGATAAAGGTGTGAATCGTTTCTTCAGATTTAGAAAAATCAACAAATTCAGGGTCTCTTTCCATGACCTGGATATTTGAAGATCGTCTTTCAGACTGGGAAATCCCGTCTTTATTCAGGATATAGGCCTCCCCCGTCTTCCCGATTCTCACCTGGGAAATCATCCGGTCAAAATATAAGGTATCGATGGTGGCCCTCAGAACCCAGGTATTTTCACCGCTGCCATGTCTTATGGCAACAACGAAATGGGGAATGCGCCTATATCCAAGAAAAACATCACTGATATAGGACCCATTCTGCATGACCTGTTTGAACCATAGCTCATCTCCATATGTTTTGCCCTGGAGTTCATATTTACCCGAATACCGGACATGAATCCCCTGGGGATCAAAGAGCCCTAAGTCAACAAAGGCACCGGACTGTTTTTTTAAATTTTCAAATATCGCATCAATGGCTTCTTTCTGATTGATCTCCTCGTATCGGAATGAATTGGTGACAAATTCAAGGTCGGATTTTCGTTCCGTCAAAAAGGATTCGATCATATTCCGGTGGTCGGACACAATTCGCTTCATGCTGGCGGTGGTGTTGTTTTCAAGGGAAGTGGTAAAATAATAAAAACTGACTCCGATGGCCAGTATAAAAGGGATAAACGGCACAATGATCATATTGGTGAGAATGGATCGCCGGACCGTGTCTCCTGTATGGGTCTGTTTTTTTGTTGTATCATTCGTCATATGTTTCAGCTTTCAAAAAAAAATTTATACCGATTTAAATGATCCTTAGAGCAACTATGATGCCGATGATTTTTAACTCTTTGAAATATTTTATAACAAGCTGAAATAACGATAATATTTTAATATTTCAGTCCGAATGGAACAGAAATTTTCTGAAAATCAGATGTCAGCTATTTTTTCATACTGTAAATTTCACAGGCCTTTATATGAAACACCATAGCCCGGAAATTCATAT
The DNA here is from genome assembly GCA_031395015.1 of Desulfobacterales bacterium. Taxonomy (GTDB): domain Bacteria; phylum Desulfobacterota; class Desulfobacteria; order Desulfobacterales; family Desulfobacteraceae; genus Desulfobacula. Next base: position 16,848 of record JANNUH010000036.1, read on the forward strand.
CTCCACTTCTGCAATGTCTTTTTCAAGTTTTTTATCCGAATTTATTTTGCATTGTTTGGTTTGTATAAAAACCTCCTTTTTGTTACGGCTCAATTAAATAAAATC
>JANNUH010000064.1:0-85211 GCA_031395015.1 Desulfobacterales bacterium
CTCGGCGTTCTTCCCCACCGAGCTCATGTCCGGATGGTTCGAAACGACCTGATGGGTCTGGTTCGTGAAGACCTTATTTTCGACCTTGGCCGCCACGTGGATGATTCTGTTCATCTGTTTGAAGAATGGGGACTTCCGGTATGGAAAAGATCCGATGACGGAAAGAACCTTGACGGTAAAAAAGGCCAGAAGGCTGGTACGCTTAAAGGCGGTGCCACTCCTGTCCGTACCGGTAAATGGCAGATTATGATCAATGGTGAATCCTACAAGAGAATCGTTGCTGAAGCAGGCAAAAAGGCTCTTGGCGCAGACAATATCCTTGAAAGATGCTTCATCGTTGAAATTCTGAACGACAAAGCCGATCCCAACAGAGTTGCCGGTGCAGTCGGTTTCTCATTGAGAGAAAATAAAGTTTATATCATCAAAGCAAAAACCATAATGGTTGCCTGCGGCGGCGCGGTTAACGTCTACCAGCCCCGTTCAGTCGGCGAAGGTAAAGGCCGCGCATGGTACCCCATATGGAACGCCGGCTCCACCTACACCATGGCCCTGAGAGCAGGTGCTGAACTTTCCATGATGGAAAACCGTTTCACCCCGGCCCGCTTTAAAGATGGTTACGGCCCTGTCGGTGCCTGGTTCCTTCTGTTCAAGGCCCAGACCGTTAACGGACTTGGTGAAAACTATGCTGCTTCTCCGGAAGCCAAAGCAGAGCTAGAAAAATACGCCCCCTATGGAACAGCCGCAGTTACTCCGACCTGCCTGAGAAACCATCTCATGCTCAATGAGTACAAAGCAGGCCGTGGTCCCATCATCATGAGGACTACTGCAGCGCTGGCAAAGCTCGCTGAAACCATGGACAAGAAAGAATTGAAACACCTTGAATCAGAAGCATGGGAAGATTTCCTTGACATGTCCATTGGTCAGGCTGGTCTCTGGTGCGCAACCAATACCGAACCCGAGAAAAAAGATTCCGAAGTCATGCCGACCGAACCGTACCTGTTGGGTTCACATTCCGGCTGCTGCGGTATCTGGTGCTCAGGCCCGGAAGAAGCTTGGGTTCCGGCTGCTTACAAATGGGGCTACAACAGAATGACAACGGTCAGAGGTCTTTTCACATCCGGTGACGGCGTTGGATGCTCCGGCCATAAATTCTCTTCCGGTTCCCATGCAGAAGGCCGTATTTGTGCCAAATCCATGGTTCAATACCTGAAAGCTGAAGGCAGCAAAGTGACCGGTTTCAAGGAAACCGATCAGGAACTGGTGGACTTTGTTTACAAACCGGTCAGAACTTACCTGGATCACTGCAATTACACCACTGCCGAGGATATTAACCCGAACTACTGCAAACCTGCCGGCATGGCCCTTCGTCTGATGAAGATGACCAATGAATACGGCGGAGGAACAGGAACATACTACATGACTTCCGGCAAAAACCTTGAAATCCTCATGGACCTGTTCGAAATGTTCCGTGAAGACCTTGATAAAATTGCTGCCGGTGACCTGCATGAACTCATGAGAGCATGGGAAATCAACCATCGTCTCTATACAGTTCAGGCACATACCCGTCATATTCAGTTCCGTGAAGAATCAAGGTATCCCGGCTTCTACTACAGAGGCGATTTCATGGGCCAGAATGACAAAGAATGGTTCTGCTTTACGAATTCTTTGTACAATAAAGTAACCAATGAATGGACTCTGAAAAAAGTACCGTATATTAAGATAATCTCTTAGTGTTGAATCATTATCTTATAGTACGTGCTTAGATAAAAATGACCTCCAGGCGCTGGAAAATAGCGTCTGGAGGTTTTTTCAAATTATAAAGGATTTGGTTTTTCCCTGTCTCCTCTTTTGCAAGTGCAAAAAAATATCGTCTTTGCACTTGCAAAATAGGAGAGAGGACGCCAAAAACAGTATATCTTAAATTTAACTGAGATTAAGATTTGGCAAAATAACAATCAAAGAATAGCATAACCCAAATGCACGGAGGGACAGCATGACAACAGATAATTCAGCCCCGGTCAGCGGAAGCATTATGGTAGTTGGTGGCGGCATCAGCGGCCTTACAACTGCTCTGGAAGCTGCCGAAGTGGGGTATGAGGTATTCCTTGTTGAAAAGGAAGCCTCCCTTGGCGGAAGAGTATCCCAGTTGAAACACTACTTCCCCAAACTTTGCCCGCCAACCTGCGGACTTGAGATCAATTATAAAAGACTCAAGGACAATAAAAACATTAAAGTATTCACCCTTTCCGAGGTACAGAATGTATCCGGATCTGCCGGGGACTATACGGTAACCCTAAAAACAGTACCCCGGTATGTCAATGAAAATTGTACAGCCTGTGGTGACTGTGCAAAAGTCTGTGACACCGAAATCTCCAATGATTTCAATTTCGGCATGGATCGCAGGAAAGCGGCTTATCTGCCGCACAACATGGCATTCCCCATGAGATTTGCCATGGACCCTGCCATCAGTACGGATGACCGGGACAAAGTCAAGGCTGCCTGCAAATATGATGCGGTTGATTTTGACATGGAAGATAAAACCATTGACCTTAAAGTCGGGGCCATTGTCTGGAACACTGGTTGGTCACCCTATGATGCCACAAAAATAGATAATCTCGGTTTTGGTCGATATCAGAATATCATCACCAATATGATGCTCGAAAGACTGGCATCCCTTAACGGACCCACTGGCGGGAAGATTGTCCGGCCTTCCGATGACAAAGCGCCTGCAACCATTGCCTTTGCACAATGTGCAGGATCAAGGGATGAAAATCACTTGCCCTACTGTTCTTATATCTGCTGCATGGCATCTTTGAAACACGCTACCTATCTCAGGGCCCAGTATCCTGAAGCAAAAATCTATATTTATTATATCGATTTGAGAACACCCGGCAGAAAATATGAAAAATTCTATGCCAATATCAAGGCCGATAAAAATATCTTCTTTATCAAAGGCAAGGTCGCGGAAGTCAGTGAAGAAGCTGGAACCGGCAATATCAACCTTGTTGCCGAGGATACCATTACAGGCGAAAAAGTACGTCAGACCGTGGACATGCTTGTTCTTGCAACCGGTATGCAGCCCAATTGCGCCATTGACAAGCCCAATGCCGACCTGAAGTTCAACGCGGACGGGTTTATTGTCAATGATTTCAAAAAAGGCGGCATGTTTGCAGCCGGTTGTGCCAATAAACCTGCTGATGTTGTTACATCCAACCAGAATGCCACAGGGATGGCCCTTAAGGCCATTCAGACCCTTGTAAGGAGGTAGAGAGGAAATCATGGATAAAAAAAAATATGGTGTGTATATATGCACAGGCTGTGGAATCGGTGATACCCTCGATGTAGAAGCTTTGGTCGCTGTTCCGGATGATGAAGGGGTAAATTGCACGACTCACCCGTTTCTTTGCAGCAAAGAAGGTGTAGAACTGATCAAAAAAGATATCGATGCCGGCAAAGTGAATTGCATGGTTCTCGGTGCCTGTTCCAGGCGCGTTAACTTTGATGTTTTCCGGTTTGACGACTGCATCGTTGAAAGGGTCAATTTAAGAGAAGGTGTGGCCTGGCCCCATTCAAGAGAAACCTATCCCATGCTGACCGAGGATCAGAAAGATGATGAAGAACATTTTGATCCGGTTCAGATGAAGGCTGAAGATTATATCCGAATGGGTATGATCCGTATTGAAAAGGTCAAATTGCCGGAACCTTACAAGACTGCATCCTTCTCAAAAAAAATCCTGGTACTGGGAGGTGGCGTAACCGGAATGTCGGCCGCTATTGATGCTGCCAAAGCCGGATATGAAGTCACCATTGTTGAAAAAACCGATAAGCTCGGGGGATATGCAGCCCAGATGAGAAGCCAGATGCCGGTTGCTGAACCTTTTGAATCCCTGAGGGCTCCTATTGTAAAAGAACTTATTGCTGAAGTGGGAAGTTTTTCAAACATCACGGTCAAGACTGCCACTGAAGTTGCCCGTATTGCCGGCCAACCCGGCGAATTCACGGTTACTTTCAAGAAACCGGGGGAAAAAATACCCTTTGATGTTCCGTTCCCGCTGCCGGATGAAATGAAATTTGATGAAAAGGGCAAAGAGCTGGATGCTGCAGCTCAGCATGTTAAATACCTTGCATACAATGAAGGCAGGGTGGATATCCTCACCCTTGACCCGGATGGAGAGCTTTACGGGGCTGTTGTGCTGGCTGCCGGATGGCGCCCTGACAAGCTTGAGGGAGAAGCCTTTGCCCATCTTGGAATTGACCTTGCAGATGTTATCACCAATGATGAATTTGAAAAAATTGCTGCCAAGGGCAAAGTTGTCAGACCTTCCGATGGGAAAGAAGCCAAAAATGTTGTTTTTATTCAATCCCCGGGTAAGGACGAGGACGATGCCGACTTTGAGTATGCCGGTTCCGTCACCAGCCAGGTTGCTCTGAAACAGGCAAAATATGTCAGGGAAGACTATAGCGACGGCAAAGCCTATATCATTTATCAGCATATGAGAACTCCGGGACTCCAGGAATATTTCTATAAAAGCATGCAGCAGGATGACGGCATTTTCATGACAAAGGGAGCCGTTACTTCAGTTGTTCAGCAGGGGAACGGACTGGCCGTTACCGCAGTGAACACGCTTCTGGGTGAAAATCTTGCGATTAAGGCAGACCTCGTTGTTCTTGCAGGCGGCATGGTGCCGGTAACCAAAGATGATTCGGTCATTAATCTTGCCTACCGGCAAGGCCCGGCTTTCAGGGATAATGACATTTTTGGTCAGTATGCAGATTCCAATTATATCTGTTTTCCCTATGAAACCCAGAGAACCGGCGTATATGCAGCCGGTGCCATTCGACGCGCCATGACCATTGAAGAATCCATTGAAGATGCGACAGGTGCAGCACTCAAAGCCATTCAATGTATTGAAAGCGCCAACAGGGGCATGGCCGTTCATCCAAGATCGGGAGATATGACGTATCCTGATTTCTTCTTCCAGAGATGTACCCAGTGTAAACGATGTACGGTTGAATGTCCATTCGGTGCCCTGGATGATGATGAGAAAGGCACGCCAAAAGCCAATCCGACCCGTTGCAGAAGATGCGGTACCTGCATGGGTGCCTGCCCGGAAAGAATCATTTCTTTTGCCGACTACAGTATTGACTCCATCGGTTCCCAGGTCAAAGCCGTTAAAGTTCCATCGGAAGATGACTACAGCGAGCCCCCCTTCCGATTCCTGGCTCTGATCTGTGAAAATGACGCGTTCCCGGCCCTTGACATGGTGGGATTGAATAAAATTGATTATTCTCCCAACGTCCGCTTTATCCCGGTCAGATGCCTTGGATCAGTGAATACCATCTGGATTAAAGATGCTTTGGCCCAGGGGATGGACGGGGTTATTCTCATCGGCTGCAAACATGGTGATGATTATCAGTGCCACTTTGTAAAAGGCTCTGAGCTTGCTGAAGTCCGTGTGAAGAAAATCGGTGACGCACTTACAAGCCTTGCGCTTGAAGAAGAACGTGTGGCTTTTGCAGAAGTTGCCATTGATGAATATGACAAACTTCCTGGAATAATAAATGCCTTTGTAAAAATAGTTGAAGACTTGGGTCCTAACCCGTTCAAAGGCTTCTAATGATGACTATTTTTAAAAATAGTCAGGAGGTATCATAATATGACTGAAAAATATCTTGCACAACCTGACCTGGATTTTATTGCCCAGGTCAGAAGTCTTGGCGGGGAAACACTGAAAAAATGTTATCAGTGTGCCACTTGTTCGGTTGCGTGTCCCATTGCCCCGGAAAACAGTCCTTTCCCAAGAAAAGAAATGATTGCCGCATCCTGGGGTCTTAAAGACAGGCTCATCAAAAACGGAGATATCTGGTTATGTCATCAATGCGGCGATTGTACGGATCTTTGCCCGCGTGGGGCAGCACCGGGAGATGTCTTGTCAGCCGTCAGGTCAGCCGCCATTACCGAATATGCACAGCCCAAATTCCTTGCCAATGCAGTCAATGACCCAAAAAAATTGCCGCTTCTCATTGGGATACCCGCCATCTGGTTTGCTCTCCTGGCGCTTATCACGGTTTATGGGAAAGAGACCATGACCAGCATCTTTAATGTATTCGGCATTGCCTGGTCCCATGCGCACGGAGGTGCTGAACATGTCATTGCCCAGGCTGATTTTTTCTCAACCTGGTTCGTGGACATGACTTTTGTGCCGATTGCGACTGCCGTTGCCGTCATTTTTATTCTCAGCCTTAAGAAATTTCTATCGGATATCCATGAAAATGCTGTTCTTGAAGGTAAGACCACCCAGACCTCACTGGATTATAAAGAATTTTTCCAGGCCCTTGTCAGGGTTATTCCAACGGTTCTGAAACACGACAAATTCAATGAATGTGAATCCAATAAAGATAGAGCCACTCCGCACATGATGGTCCTGTATTCCTTTATCGGTCTGTTCATCGTCACCAGTATCGGTTTTGTTCTTCTTTATATTGCCCAAATGCCGGGCCCCTATTCACAGCTCAGCCCCATGAAATGGCTGGCCAATATCTCAGGCGTCGCCCTGGTGATTGGATCAGGCTTGATGATTAAAAACAGGCTGGACAAAAAAGAAGAACAAAAAACCTATTATAAAGACTGGTTTATTCTCGGAGTTGTTTTCTCTCTGGGCCTTACCGGTATGCTCACTGAAATGGCAAGACTTGCCCATCTGGCCTCTGTATCCTATTTCTTTTACTTTCTGCATCTGATTGCCATTTTCAACCTGTTTGCATTTCTGCCATTCTCAAAAATGGCTCATTTTGTTTACAGACTTACGGCCATGGCCTATGCTGAATATGGAAACAGGAAATAACCTCAAACCATAATACAACCTTTCAATAGGGGGTGATTTTTTTATCACCCCCTATTTTTTTTTCCTTGCATTTTCTAAAATGAAATAATACTCCAATATGACAAAGACCCTGATCTTAATGGGGTAGCTCTGCTTGAAAGTGTTTTCCAGAGCAAATTTTTCATAGGTCTGTTGTATCTATACTATATAAGGAGGAAAAATTTTGGGGCAAGGAAAAATCAAATGGTTTAATTCAAAAAAAGGCTTTGGTTTTATTGAGCAGGAAACGGGAGAAGATGTGTTTGTTCATTATTCAGCCATTGAAATGTCCGGTTTCAGAACACTTTCAGAAGGAGAACAAGTACAATTCGAAATAGAAGAAAATGATAAAGGGCTTTCAGCTAAAAAGGTCGTAAAAGTTTAATCAATCTCAGACCAGGGCAACTCGTTTTCTGCCCTGGTCTTATTTTTATAGCCTCCTTCCTACAGGGATTTAAAACATACTTCAAGATCAAGTGATTTCCCAATTTTAAATTCTCCTTCCCGACCAGTATCAATCTGTATATCTTTTTTAATAGAATATAAATCCAGTATATATTAATGCTGTTTATAATAACTTAATAAATCGTTGCTAAATTTTTAATTTAATATATGATCATTTTTTTATAATCCTACATAAATTACAAGGAGATAGGCTGGTTTGAACAAGATTGCTGTACTACCGGGAGATGGAATCGGACCTGAAGTCATGAAAGAGGCCATTAAAGTTCTGAAAAAAACTGCAACCCTTTTTGATTTCAATTTTGAATATGAATTTGCAGATGTCGGTGGCGCAGCCATCGATAATCATGGAAAGGCTTTGCCGGATTCAACCCTGTCCCTTTGCGAACAAAGTGATGCTATTTTGTTTGGTTCGGTGGGAGGTCCAAAATGGGAATGCCTGCCCCCTGAAAAACAGCCGGAAAGAGGAGCATTACTCCCCTTAAGAAAGCATTTTGACCTCTATTGCAATTTACGACCCGCAAAGGTATTTCCAACTCTTGTATCTGCATCACCCTTAAAACCTGAAATAGTGAAACAGGGGTTTGATATTCTCTGCATCAGAGAACTTACCGGCGGTATCTATTTTGGTCAACCCAAAGGCAGAGAAGGCCATGGCCCCACAGAAAAAGCCTATGACACCATGGTGTATTCACGGTATGAAATCGAACGAATCGCCAGGGTGGCCTTTGAAGCCGCTAGAAAAAGAAGGCATCTTGTCACATCCGTAGATAAGGCCAATGTTCTTTTTTCCATGGTTTTATGGCGAGAGACAGTCATAGAGATCGCTAAAGAATATCCGGATGTCACCTTAAACCACATATATGTTGACAATGCGACCATGCAGCTTGTCAGAAATCCACATCAGTTTGACGTGCTGCTTTGTGAGAATATGTTCGGGGATATTATCTCTGATGAATGTGCCATGATTACCGGCTCAATGGGTCTGCTTGCATCCGCAAGCCTCAATGAAAAGAAATTCGGCCTTTATGAGCCAGCCGGCGGATCTGCGCCGGATATTGCCGGAAAAGGCATCGCAAATCCCATTGCCCAGATTTTATCCGGGGCCATGATGCTTAAATATACCTTTGACCTTGCAGAAGCTGCCAATGCAATTGAAAAAGCCATTTCAAATGTATTGGAAAAAGGAATCTTCACAGCCGATCTGACAGATGACAAAGCCCTTGCAGTAAATACCGAAACCATGGGGGATGCCATTGCCTCAGAACTTGAAGCAACGGTAAACTAAAGGCCTTTCTTTTAAAACAAAAATGGAATGACAGTAACACACTGATCATTCCATTTTTTTATTGTGGCGGGAGTGACGAGACTCGAACTCGCGACCTCTTGCGTGACAGGCAAGCGTTCTAACCAACTGAACTACACCCCCAAAATCTGCGCTTTCTGGTGGGCGATGCAGGGCTCGAACCTGCGACTTCAACCTTGTAAGGGTTGCACTCTACCAACTGAGTTAATCGCCCGAAAACAGGAGAACTTATAGCAATTAAAAAAATTAGTGTCAAGCAAAAACAATCAGAAAAATTCAAGGTCCATCACTATTCTTATTATGGGAAAAAAAATTCTATATGGCTTGCTTGCAAGCATATGGAATAAGTGTTATATGCATGGTAAAAGCTTTGCAGCAATTCAATTTTTAACCTAAAAACTTGAATCTGTTTATTACTTAAAGTATCCCTATTCTTGTTTTTGGGATGCCGGCAACAAATCGTTCAATCTTAGCTTTATATCTGCTTATGTTCAAAGGAGTCGATTATGGAACCTGTACAAGGATATCTTGAAATTATGGATAAGGGATTTGGATTTCTACGAAATATTGAAGAAAACTTTCTTCCTAAACCCGAAAACCCATATGTTCCCAACAGCCTTATCAGGAAGTTTGGCTTAAGGGAAGGCTGTTTCATTCAAGGCATTGGAGAACAGAAAGGTCCGAACAATCCGAACCTTGCTTTAATCAAGGTGGAAACAATCAATTCCCTTACCTTGGATGAGTTTATTAAAATTCCTATATTGCAGGACCAGACCAGTATCAATCCCTTTGAGCGTTATATTCTGACTCAAAATAAAACCGATATCACAGGTGCGGCTCTGGACATGATTGTTCCCATCGGCATGGGACAACGAGGACTGATTATTTCACCCCCAAAAACCGGAAAGACAACCCTACTCAAGCATATGGCAAACTCAATCGTGTTAAATCACCCGAACTCAAAAGTCTTTATTCTTCTTGTCGATGAAAGGCCTGAAGAAGTCACTGATTTCCAGCGGGGGGTGAAAAATGCCCGTGTTCTTTATTCTTCTGCCGATCAACAGACCAGTCAGCATATGCGGATGACTCGACTTGCCATGCATACAGCCATCCGCTGTGCTGAAATCGGGCAGGACGCCGTTGTCTTCATCGACTCCCTGACGCGTATGACCAGAGCTTTTAATGCAAATACCGAAAGCTATGGCAAAACCATGACCGGAGGTCTTGGCAGCAATGCCATGGAATTCCCGAGAAAAATTTTTGGGGCGGCGAGGAAATTAGAAAACGGGGGGTCCCTGACAGTTATTGCCACCATCCTGGTGGAGACCGGCAGCCGTATGGATGATATTATCTTTCAGGAATTCAAAGGCACGGGCAATATGGATCTCTTCCTTTCACGGGAATGTGCGGAACACAGGATCTGGCCCGCCATAAACATTAACAAATCCGGCACAAGAAAAGAAGACCTCCTGATGGACAAAGAAGAACTTGAAAAAATGATTGAACTCCGAAGAGCAGTTACCACCAAGGATGAAAAAGCGGCAATGACGGATTTTATTTCCCGCCTTTAATCGATCTGCATTTTATACTACAGCAAAGCATATTTCAAAACCTCTGACATGTCTTCTGCATATAGGATTTCCATCTGCTTCTGGATTGATTTGGGAATCTCAGTGATATCCTTTTTATTTTCAATGGAGACAATAACCGTATGAATACCATTGGCATGGGCGGCCAGCAATTTTTCCTTTAACCCGCCTACGGGCAGAACCCTGCCTCGCAAGGTAATCTCTCCGGTCATGGCAATTTTTCTAGAAACAGGCTTCCCGGTCAATACCGATACCACGGCCGCACACATGGATATCCCTGCGGAAGGACCATCCTTGGGAATTGCACCTTCAGGCACATGAATATGAATATCCAGGTTCTCATAAAAATTTTCCTTTATGTTCAATTCTTTACTGCGGGACCTGACATAACTTACAGCCGCCTGGCAAGACTCTTTCATGACATCACCAAGCTTTCCCGTAACCAGAATACTTCCCTTGCCCGGCATGGTGACCGCTTCTATGGTCAGAAGCTCTCCGCCGGCCGGGGTCCAGGCAAGGCCGGTCACGATCCCCACCTTGTCCTCTTTTTCCCTGGCACTGTCTCTGAACCTGGGCTGACCCAGATATTTTGGAACCGAGCTCACTGAAATAGTATGTTTTTCCCTTAAACCCGTCTGAACAATCTCTTTTGCGATCTTTCTTAATATGGACGAAATCTCCCTTTCCAGATTTCTCACGCCTGCTTCTTTTGTATAATTTTTAATGACGGTATGAACTGCATTTTTTGAAAAAACAACGTCATCCTTTGAAAGACCGTTTTCCCTTAATTGTTTGGGTATGAGGTACCCTTCTGCGATTTTTTCTTTTTCATACTCTGTGTAACCGGGAATATGAATCACTTCCATCCTGTCTCGCAAGGGTGCGGGAATATCATACAAGGTATTGGCAGTGGTAATGAAAAGGATTTCAGACAGATCATAGTCCACTTCAAGATAATGATCGTTGAAATTTTTATTCTGTTCCGGATCAAGGGCTTCCAGAAGGGCTGAGGAAGGGTCGCCCCTGAAATCAGCCGTCATTTTATCAATTTCATCCAGACAGAAAACCGGGTTGTTGTACCCTGTTTTTTTCAGGGTTTGAATGATTTTCCCCGGCAGGGCTCCCACATAAGTCCGCCGATGTCCCCTGATTTCAGCTTCATCTCTCACACCACCCAGGGAGACCCTTGCAAAGGATCGGCCCGTAGCAGATGCCACGGATTTTGCAAGGGATGTTTTTCCCACGCCCGGAGGTCCGACCAGACAAAGGATGGGCCCTTTGATTTTTTTTACAAGGATTTGAACGGCCAGATACTCTAATATTCTTTCTTTTGGCTTCTCAAGCCCATAATGATCCTGATCCAAAATCTCTTGCGCATTTTTCAATTCGGTTTTAGACCGGCTTTTTCTAAACCAAGGCAGAGAAATCAAGCAGTCAATATAATTTCTGACAACGGTGGCCTCAGAAGACATGGGAGACATCATCTTAAGCTTGTCAAGCTCTCTTCTCACCACAGAGGCTGCTTCTTTGGACATCCTTTTTTTCTTGATCCGATTTTCAAGATCCTGAAATTCACCGGAATCGGAATCTTCACCCATTTCTTTTTTAATGGCGCGCATCTGCTCGTTGAGATAGTGCTTTTTCTGAAGTTTATCCATCTGATCTTTTACACGCCCCTTTATTTTCTGGGACATGGCAAAAACTTCGGTTTCCTTTTGAATAAGCTTCAGCAGCAGCAGAAATCGATCTTCAATATTGCCGCATTCAAGCAATTGCTGCTTATCAAGCAATTTGAAAGGCATCTGGGATGCGATGGTATCGGCATATCTGGACTCATTAACGGCAAGGACTTCAAGATTCTTGAAAAAACTTTTTGATACGGTTCCAGCCAACTGGGTATAATGCTCAAAGGCCTCGGTAACTGTTCGAATGGCCGCCTCTTTTGCCTTTTCAGGCAAGAGTTCCTCAAGAACCGGAATATATTCTACAGTGAGATACCCTTCTTCATCCACGAGTTTTACAATCTTTCCCCTTTGCTGCCCTTCGACCAAAGCCTTGACTGTTCCATCGGGTAATCTCAAAAGCTGAGTGATCCTGGCTTCAGTACCCACCGTAAAGATATCAGTGATATTGGGCTTCACAATTTCAGGATCTTTCTGGGTGGTCAGAAAAATTTTCTTCTCTGCTGCCATTGCCTCGGATAAGGCTTTAATGGATTTATCCCGCCCGACAAATACAGAGCTTGTTATATATGGAAACAAGACCATATCCCTTAACGGAACCAGGGGGAGTTGTTTTTTGATAGCCTCTGTGCCATCCGGAAGGAAAAACTTAGATATATTGATCATTAAATTTTAAAACTCGCTAGATTTCAGGCCTGCTTTTTAGGCTGTTCATAGAGCAGGATCGGATCTTCTTTTCTGAGTACGACCTCTTCACCGACGACACATTCCCTGACATTCTCTTTAGAAGGAATTTCATACATGATGTCCAGCATGGTTTCTTCCATAATAGCACGAAGCCCTCTGGCGCCGGATTTTCTTTTTACTGCGGCCTTTGCCATGGCAACCAGGGCTTCATCTGTAAATTGAAGATCCACTCCATCGATCTTAAATAATTCCTGGTATTGCTTAACAAGGGCATTCTTTGGCTCTGTCAGAATTTTTACCAATGATTTTTCAGTAAGCTCACCAATGGAGGTAATAACGGGAAGCCGACCTAAAAATTCAGGGATCAGACCGAATTTGATCAAATCTTCTGGTTTGAGCTGTTCAAAAAGTTGGCCGATATTCTTTTCTTCCCTGGCAGTAATTTTTGCTCCGAAACCCATTGTCTTCTTTGATATTCTTCTTTCAATCAGCTTTTCAAGTCCGGTAAACGTACCCCCACAGATGAAAAGAATATTGGATGTGTCCACTTTCACATAATCCTGCTGAGGGTGTTTTCTTCCACCTTTTGGCGGAATGCTGGCAACAGTGCCCTCAATAATTTTTAAAAGGGCCTGCTGGACCCCCTCACCGGATACATCCCGGGTAATTGACGGGTTGTCGCCTTTTTTCGAAATCTTATCTATTTCATCAATATAAATAATGCCCTTCTGGGCCTTTTCGATATCATAATCTGCATTCTGGACAAGGGAGAGAACGATATTTTCCACGTCTTCTCCTACATAGCCTGCTTCGGTCAAAGCCGTGGCATCGGCAATGGCAAAGGGAACATCCAGAAATCTTGCCAAAGTCTGGGCAAGCAATGTCTTTCCACAACCGGTGGGACCAATAATAAGGATATTGCTCTTTTGAATTTCAACACCGTCATTTTTCTTTTCAACAGTGGAACTCAGCCTTTTATAGTGATTATAAACAGCAACGGAAAGCACTTTTTTAGCCTGGTCCTGCTCAATGACATAGGAATCCAAGAGTTCCTTGATCTGTTTGGGGATCAACATCTCCTTGATGCCATGGCTATCGGCTTTTTTTTCTTTTTCTTCATCATCTATAATCTCACCGCACAATTTTATGCATTCATTACAGATATACACGCTTGGACCGGCAATCAGCTTTTTTACCTCTTTTTGATTCTTACCGCAAAAAGAACAAAAAAAGTGATCATTGCCTTCATTCTTACGAGCCATAATAACCTACTCCTTTGAAGAATCCTCTGTTTCGTCTTCCAGATCGCTTCTATCAGCAACTACTTTATCCACAATCCCATACTCCATTGCCTCTTTTGCCGACATGAAAAAATCTCTTTCCGTATCTTCGGATATCTTTTTTATATCCTGACCGGTATGATGAGACAATATTTCATTTAAATTGTCTCTCATTCTTAAAATCTCGTTGGCCTGAATCTTAATGTCAGTGGCCTGTCCCTGTGCACCACCCAGAGGTTGATGAATCATAATGCGGGAATTAGGCAGTACAACTCTTTTTCCTTTTTTACCGGCAGCCAGCAAAAGTGCTCCCATACTGGCTGCCTGCCCGATACAGACTGTTGCCACATCAGGCTTTATATATTGCATGGTATCGTAGATGGCAAGCCCTGCAGTAACCACGCCACCCGGAGAATTGATATAAAAACTGATATCTTTTTCAGGATCTTCCGACTCCAGAAATAAAAGCTGGGCAACAATAAGATTAGCAATTTCATTATCAATAGCAGATCCGACAAAGATGATCCTGTCTTTTAAAAGGCGTGAGTAAATATCGTAAGCACGCTCTCCTCTGTTGCTCTGTTCAACAACCATTGGAATTAGAGGCACAATTCAACTCCTTTAATTTTTAGCTTCCTATGCTCATTTGTTTAAAACAAACAATTGTTTAATTTTCTGATGCATCCTCTGTTTCGATTTTTACATCATCCGCAGCACCCGGTTCAACATCGGTCAGACTGCCTTTATCTATTATAATATCAACGGCCTTTTTTTCAAGCTGGGTATGTTTATAATATGATAGTTGTGTCTGATCCCTGCTAAAATAATTTTTAACGGCTTCAACAGGCGCATTCATTCCAATGGCCATTTCCTGAAAACTTTTTTCAAGCTCTTCATCTGTCAATTCAAGTTTTGCCTGGTTGATGATCTTACCCAGGATGATATGTCTTCTCGCCTGTTTTTCCGCAACGTCCCTGTATTGAGTCCTGATAATGTCCCCGCTCAAACCGGCTTCTTCCAGGCTGGTATTGTTCGCAGCATAAGCCTGTTCCGCTTCCATAATGATACCGTTAAGCTCGCCTTCGATCATGGCCTCGGGAACTTCAAACTTGCTCTTTTCCAACAGGTTTTGGAATATCTGTTCGGAAAGTTCATGCTTTACTCTCTGGGCATATCCTTTTTCAAGGTTTTGCCGGATAGATGTCCTGACCTCATCCAGGGTCTCAAATTTTCCCAGGCCTTTAACAAGGTCATCATTGAGTTCAGGCAGAATTTCTTCCTGAATCTCTTTTAATTTAACCTTATAGGCAATGGTTTTGCCTTTCAGGTCTTCTATATAGTGGTCCTCTGCATAGGAAACTTCGATTTCAAGATCCTGAACCGGGATTGAACCTGTCAGCTTATCTGAAAATTCTTTAGGCATGACACCCTGACCAATCCCCATGAGATAATTTTCAATCCTGGGTGTTTTGTCAAAAGACACACCATTTAAAAAACCTTCATAATCAATCAAAACAAAATCAGTGTCCTTTACCGGGCGGGCTTCTTTAACGGTTTCCTTTTTTGCCATGGTCTTCTGAATCATGAAAATCTGGCCTTCTATCTCAGCATCGGAGACTTCATATCTGGTTTTTTTCAGAGAAAGACCTTCGAAATCTATATCATCAAGTTTGGGTTTTATCTCCACCGTAATATCAAAGGCATATGCTTTTTCAGGATCTAATTCAGGGGGATCCAATTGAGGACCCCCGACGATATCCAGATGATGCTCTTTTATGGCATCCAGAAATGCCTCTTG
The DNA here is from genome assembly GCA_031395015.1 of Desulfobacterales bacterium. Taxonomy (GTDB): domain Bacteria; phylum Desulfobacterota; class Desulfobacteria; order Desulfobacterales; family Desulfobacteraceae; genus Desulfobacula. Next base: position 15,668 of record JANNUH010000064.1, read on the forward strand.
AATCAACCGGGGCGCAACCTCTGCGTGAACATCTTTTGAAAATCTGTTCTCCAGAACCTTCCGGGGGATTTTCCCTTTTCTAAATCCTTTTACGTCCGCTTTTTTCTTCAACTCATTATATGCTTTATCGAGTTCTTTAATAACGGCCTCTTTGGGAATTTCAAAAGAAAGCACTTTTTTCACACTGCTTTTGTCTTCAATTTTTATCTGCATATCACCGTCCTGTAATAAATCCTTTTCAGTTGAATAATATTTAAAACACTATTAGAAATAATCAAAAAAAATGTAATATATTAATTACATTGAATAACAATAGTATTTCACAAAGTTTGCTAAGATAACTCTATTCAAGAAAAGTGTCAAGAAAATTGGCCGGAATCAACATTTATATGCATGCTGCTTCAGGAATACTAACAGATTAAAAGTCCTCTTGATCGATACGCCTTTCTAATCTTTGACTGAATCCATCAGGATATAAAAAAACATTGCCCCCTTTTTTAAAATTACTTGCCATAAAAATCTGAAAATGATATCTAAAGCGGCTATGTCAAACAAGATCGGCGGGGCGTAGCGCAGCCTGGTAGCGCGCCTGCTTTGGGAGCAGGATGTCGGAGGTTCGAATCCTCTCGCCCCGACCACCTTCCAACAATTTATAGGCCTTGCACAGTGCGGCCATTGCCGATTGCATTATCCTCTTCACCGACAAACCAAAAAGCCGCAGGCAAAAAAGAATTCTTCAGAGAATGTTAGAATTATGTTAGGGATTTTGGTTGACAAAAACCAGGCTATTATCCTATATTAGGCAAGTTTTCTGCCTGGTCTAAAATGAGGCGAAGGCAACATTGGAGCGGCTGAGTATTAACCAAGATTAATATAAACCATTTACCCAATAGTTCACAGGATGATGATGATAGCCGATACACCGCTGCTTCGGAATTGTACCCTCTCGACCTCTGCCCATACCTTGATTCAACATAGACCATTACTGTTCAAAACTATCCGGATAGGATGGATTTTATTGATTGTGGTGTTTATCTCTGCCTGCCGGCCGTCATCTCCTTTAACTGATGCACCGCCACCCTCTGAAGTATCAGCCATTATCGAAAATAAAGGTTCCGACACACTGGTCAACCTTGCTTTGGCCTGGGCCGAAGCTTATCGGGATCTTGCTCCCGATGTCCGGATCTCAGTCACCGGCGGGGGCACCGGCACCGGCATTGCCGCCATGATCAATGGTACCGTTCACATCGCCAATGCCTCCAGGGAAATGAAATCTGAGGAGAAATCCGCAGCCCGGACCAACGGTATTGATCCGGTGGAATTCACCGTTGCCCGGGATGCCATTGCCGTGGTGGTGAACCCCCGTAACCCGGTGAACCGGTTGACCTTGCAAAACATCTCCGATATCTATACCGGCAAGATAACCAACTGGAGCAGCTTGGGGGGTGAGGATCGGCCCATTGTTCTTCTTTCCCGGGAATCCAATTCAGGAACCTATGTTTATTTTTTAGAATGCGTTATCCGCATGAACAAGAAAAAGAGCGATCTGCTCTTTTCTCCTGAGACGCTTCTTATGCCTTCATCGGAAGGGATCAGCTCTGAAGTGCGCCAGAATCCCAATGCCATTGGATATGACGGACTGGGTTATGTGACAAAGGACATGAAAACCATTGCCGTGGCCAAGGATCACAGCGGACTTTATGTCTTACCGGCCATTGCGACAGTGAATGACGGCAGTTATCCGATTTCACGTTCTCTTTATATGTACACGGCCGGCAAGCCTTCCGGTAAAACAGAAGAATTTATGAACTGGATTTTAACCGACGGACAAGCCCTGGTGATTAAACTGGGGTTTGTACCCATTATTAAATAAACAGGAAACCGGTATGCCCAAAGATAAATCCCTTGCCCCAAAATCCATCAGCTCGTTTGAATTTGCCATTGAGGCCGTCATCCGGGTGCTGGGGTTTTCCACCATCGGATTTGTGCTGCTGATCTTTCTTTTTCTGCTCAAAGAGGGAGTGCCCTTTTTTTATAAAACGGGTTTGATCAATATCTTCGGTACCCGCTGGTATCCCACCTTTGATCTTTTCGGTACACTGCCGCTGATTCTCGGTTCCGTTGCTATCACGGTGGTGGCCGTGATCATGGCGCTTCCCATGGGGGTTGCCACAGCCGTCTTTATCCGGGAAATTGCTCCGGGCTGGGTGCGGGAGATCCTGAAACCCATGATCGAAACCCTGGCCGGTATCCCGTCCGTGGTCATCGGGTTTTTCGGTATGACGGTGATTGCTCCCATGGTACGTGAAACCCTGGGGGTCGCCACCGGACTCACTATCTTTACAGGGGCCGTGACCCTGGCCTATATGGCTCTGCCTACAATGATCAGTGTGGCGGAAGATGCTTTGGATACGGTTCCCAAAAATTACCGGGATGCGGCCCTGGCCATGGGCGCCACCAAATGGCAGACCATCTGGCATGTGGTGCTTCCTGCTGCCCGCTCCGGTATTTCCATGGCTGTCATGCTGGGCATGGGCCGGGCCATCGGCGAGACCATGACCGTGATGATGGTCACCGGCAACGCAGCCCGCATGCCTTTGGGGCTGGATGCCCTGTTTAAACCCATCCGTACCATGACTGCGACCATTGCGGCGGAAATGGGGGAGGTGGCTGGCGGCAGTATCCATTATCACGCTCTTTTCGGAATCGGTATCATCCTCTTTGTGGTGACTTTTTTTATCAACCTGGCTGCGGCCCGGGCCATCTTTCAGAAACGCCGTAAAGGAGGGCTCCGATGAACCGCCATCTGGCCCAGGAAATTGCCTTTGCCTTGCTGACCCTCATGGCCATGATGGTTGTTATTCCGGTTTTCTGGGTGATCTGGATTATTGTCGCCAAAGGCTCATCCGCCATGTCCTGGACCTTTTTATCCCAGATGCCCCATGACGGCATGACCGCAGGCGGAATTCTCCCGGCCATCCTCGGCACCTTTCTGCTCACTGCGGGAACAGCTCTTGTGGCCATCCCCATCGGAATCGGCGGTACCATCTACCTGGCCGAATATGCCCGCGATACCTGGCTGACCCGCTGCATCCGGCTTGCCATTGTCAATCTGGCCGGCATTCCTTCCATTGTTTACGGGCTCTTTGGGCTGGGGCTTTTTGTGCTTTTCATGAAGATGGGGACCTCCATCATGGCGGGTGCTCTTACGCTGGGGATCATGACCCTGCCCGTGGTCATCAGTACGGCTGAAGAAGCCCTGCGCGCAGTTCCCACGGAATTTCGAACCGTTAATGCCAGTCTCGGCGGCACCCGGTGGCAGGGCATCCGCATGATTGTTCTGCCCCAGGCCCTTCCGGGAATCATCACGGGCGTAATCCTCGGCCTTTTGCGGGCAGCCGGTGAGACCGCTCCCATTCTCTTTACGGTGGCAGCTTTTTATCTGCCGGTATTGCCCCGATCGCCTTTTGATCAAACCATGGCCCTGCCCTATCATCTTTACGTCATCAGCACCCAGGTGCCGGGCATGCCCGAAGAAATTCAGTATGGGACAGCCCTGGTACTTCTGGGCATTGTATTGTCCATGAATATATTTGCCTCCATCATCCGCAGCTATTATCGGAGAAAACGCCAGTGGTAGAGCCCAAGATCCGCATCGAAAAAGTGACCTATGCCTATGGCACCATGGAAGCGCTACACGACATTTCTCTCAATATTGTGGCCAACAGCATCACAGTTCTTTTCGGGCCGGCCGGTGGTGGTAAAACCACTCTATTACGGATGATCAACCGGCTGAACGATCTGGTGGAAGGCACCCGTATGAGCGGGAACGTTCTGGTGGACGAGCAGGATATCTATGCCGGAGGGTATGATGTGGCTGCACTGCGGCGCAGGATCGGAATGGTTTTTGCCCTGCCCCTGCCCCTGCCCGGAACCATCCGTGAAAATGTGCTGTATGGATTGAAGCTTGCCGGGATTACGGATAAAGCGAAAAAAGACACCGCTCTGGAGCGCAGCCTCAACCAGGCAGCATTGTGGGACGAGGTAAAGGATCGCCTTGATCAGCCGGCAATCCAGCTTTCAGGCGGGCAGCAGCAACGCCTCTGTATCGCCCGAAGCCTTGCGCTGGAGCCGGAGGTGCTGCTGCTCGACGAGCCCACGTCGGGCCTTGACCCCATTTCCACCCGTAAGGTGGAGGAGTCTCTCTTTGAACTCAAATCCCAGTACACCATCGTCATCGTTCCCCACAGTACCCAACAGGCAGCCCGACTGGCGGATTACGCCGCTTTTTTTCTCATGGGCGAACTCATCGAGTATGACAAGGGGTCCAAGATTTTCACCGGTCCGCGCAATAAACGGACCGAAGAATACATCACCGGTCGATTCGGATAGGAAAATTTCATGGAAAAAATAGTTGTCAATCATCTTAATTTCTATTACGGGGATCACATTGCCCTGGCAGACACCTCCATGTCCATTCCCGAGCACCGGGTGACCGCCCTGATCGGCCCCTCAGGATGCGGCAAATCCACCTTTCTGCGCTGTCTCAACCGAATGAACGATACCATCCGCAATACCCGGATAGAAGGTGAAATTCTACTGGACGGTGTGAATATTTACGCTCCGGCCAGCGATGTGGTGACCCTGCGCCAGCGCGTGGGCATGGTATTTCAGCGCCCCAACCCCTTTCCCCAATCCATTTTCAACAATGTCTCCTTTGGGCCCAGAATGCTTGGCCTTGCAAAAGGAGGGGCATTGGAAGATATGGTGGAGCAGAGTCTGCGCGGTGCAGCACTCTGGGATAAGGTAAAGGACAAGCTTCATCAGGATGCCCTTCATCTTTCTCTGGGGCAGCAGCAGCGGCTTTGTATTGCGAGAGCCATTGCCGTAAAGCCTGAAGTTATTTTAATGGATGAGCCCTGCTCGGCTCTTGACCCCATTGCCACAGGGCATGTTGAAGAATTAATCGAATCGCTGAAAGAAAATTATACCATTGTGATCGTGACCCACAGCATGCACCAGGCTGCCCGTGTCTCTGATTTCACCGGTTTTTTCTGGCTGGGAAAACTGGTGGAATTTGATTCCACCGGAAAAATCTTCAGCCGCCCCAATCAAAAACAGACCGAAGATTATATCACCGGCCGGGCCGGATAATAGAATGGATGCGGGCGTTATTTTTGCCATAGAAACATAAACCTGAGTAGCGTCGGTCAAGGCGCTGCGCGCCATGCCTGGCACACAAAACAGCAAAGGTTTTCAGTGAATTTCTGAAAACCTTTGCTGTTATTATGGTGATCCCAATGGGAATCGAACCCATGTTACCGGCGTGAGAGGCCAGCGTCCTAACCGCTAGACGATGGGACCACAAAAAGTATCTATACTTATATTAAAGCAAAAACATTGTCAAATGAAATTGCCGGTTCAGATGGGCGTCCGCCGACCCTTTTTAAATCCGAAGAGAAGATAGACAAGCCATCCGATGAGGGGCACGATGGCAATGAAATGCCAGATGAGTTTGGCCCTGGTTGAACCGAAATCTTTTAGAATGATGTCCCTTAAGGCCAGCATGGTCAAAATAAAGGATGCGGCAAAAATAAGAAGAATATATAAAACGGTCTGATCCATATTAAAATTGTCTATCCTTTGAGCTTGTCCGAGATCTTCAGAAGCGTGTCTACATAATAATTGCTGTGGTTGTAACGGAACAGGACTTCGTGTTGTTTCTGCCTTGTGATTCCCGGTTGCCAGCCATGATGTTTCAGGTAATTGGCCACACTGAAAATTGCATCTGCGTGGTTAAAAAGATCAATCCTGCCGTCGTTGTTGCCGTCCTTTGCAAGCCTCAAGGCATTGGAGGGCATGAACTGGGACACGCCCAGAGCACCGGCATAGGAACCTTTAATGCTTTCCGGGGCAACCCCTTCTTTTTCAGTATATTGAAGCAGGGCTTTGAGTTCGCTGTACCCCCAATTGGTTTTGTCCCGGGCTTTTTTGATGAACGCTTCCTTTACCGGCTTTTTCTCATCAGGGATGGAATTCCAGATTCTTTCCCGCAATGTTTCATCAGACAATGCCGCCATGGTGGAAAGCGTATTGATGACGGTTCTTGTCCCGAGGTATGAACCAAGGCGGGTTTCGACCAGGAGGATGGCCGTGATAATGCTTTTTTCCACGCCAAAGGTTTCCTGGGCCTTATCGAGAATGTCTTTATTTTCGCCCAGGTATTTTAATGCACCTTCAATGGATTTGGGTGAGGTAAACTGGTCATAGTCAAGACTTGATTCGCTATGGATAAAAAAAAGAGAAACCGCTTCAGGCGCAAAAGAAATTTCTTTGCTGGAGAATATCTGTTCAATTTTTCCCCTGTCAAATCCGTCATCAATTAATTTCTGGATCAATTTTTCAAATTCATTGCCTTTGGTGGTTTCCTCACAGGATAAGGAGGCAGGCAGGCTGAAGCAAATTAGAAATAGGAGTAAGAAAGGGATCAACTTCGATCGAAAGGACTGTGTCTTTATTTTCATGCTCATTGTCAGCTCCCTTAAACGTAATGGTTTTTTTCTTATATCTTATTTCTTTTTGGATTGCATTAAAAAAAGGAGATGCTGGGGCGTTTTTCCTGAAATGAAAACACCCGGTCTTGCGAGAGCTTGGAGACCGGGTGTATAAGATTCCTAATTCAACTCAAATTAAATGTCAAAGTAGAGAAAGAATTCATGCGGGTGAGGACGGCTGATGATCTGTTTGACTTCATTTGTCATCTTATAGTCAATCCAGTATTCAATCACATCTTTGGTAAATACATCCCCTTTCAACAGGAATTCATGGTCTTCTTTGAGGGCGTTCAATGCTTCTTCCAAGGTGCCGGGTGCGGACTTCATTTCGGCAAGCTCCTCTGGTGGAAGGTCATAGATATTTTTATCCATGGGGTCACCCGGATCAATTTTATTCTGGATGCCGTCGATCATGGCCATGGCAATGGCAGCAAAGGCCATATACCCGTTGCATGAAGGGTCGGGTGTTCTGAATTCGATCCGTTTGGCCTTGGGTGATGCCGAATACATGGGGATACGGATGGCAGCGCTTCTGTTTCTGCTGGAATATGCAAGGTTGATGGGGGCTTCAAAACCAGGAACCAGCCGTTTATAGGAATTGGTGGTCGGGTTTGTAATGGCACAGAGGGCCTTGCAATGTTTCATGATCCCGCCGATGGAATAAAGGGCTTCATCGGACAGCCCGGCATATTTATTTCCGGCAAATAAGGGGTTTCCTCCCTTCCAGAAACTCATATGGGTGTGCATGCCGGTTCCATTGTCTCCAAACAGCGGTTTTGGCATGAATGTCACGGTATGGCCGTTTTTCACGGCAACATTTTTCAGGACGTATTTGAACCAGGCAAGCTTATCACCCATATTCAAAAGAGAATCAAATTTGAGATCGATTTCACACTGACCGGCAGCAGCCACTTCATGATGCTGGCATTCCATGGCAATGCCGAGGTCTTCCAGGGTCAGCATCATTTCCGTCCGGATATCCTGGTATTTATCATTGGGAGGAAGCGGATAATATCCCTGTTTGGGGCGCATTTTGTAGCCCAGGTTGGGCATTTCATCTGCGCCGCTGTTCCAATGGGCTTCAGCAGAGTCAATTTCAAAAAAAGAGGCATGGGGTTCTGATGAATATCTGATACTGCTGAAGATAAAAAATTCAGGCTCCGGACCGACGAAGATCGTGTCTGCTATTCCCGTGCTTTTGATGTATTGTTCAACTTTTTTTGCAATACCTCTTGGGTCACGGCTGTAAGCTTCCTGGGTAATGGGATCATAGATGTTCCCGATCACGGCAAGGGTTGGGACCTTGAAAAAGGGATCGATTTTGGCTGTTCCGGGTTCAGGGATAACGATCATATCCGAGTTGTGGATGAGCTGCCATGCCCGCATGCTGGATCCATCCAGACCGAATCCTTCTTCAAAGGCAGATTCTGAAAGTTCACTCAAGGGAACTGAAAAATGCTGCCATGTGCCGATAAAATCCATGAATCGGATGTCGACAATTTTTACATCATTTTCTTTTGCCATTGCAATTACATCTTTGGGTGTCATTCTAATTCCTTTCTTAACTAAGTTAATTATATATTATAATGCTTCTGTTCCAGTTTCTCCGGTTCTCACCCGAATGACCTGCTCAACCGGGATCACAAAAATCTTGCCATCTCCTATTTTTCCTGTGTTGGCCGCGTTCCTGACGGTTTCAATGGTTTCAGCAGCCCTTTCGTCACTGACGACGATTTCAATTTTTATTTTGGGTACAAAGTCGACAACATATTCGGCACCTCTGTAAATCTCCTTATGCCCTTTCTGCCGGCCATATCCATTGACTTCCGTAACCGTCATTCCATAAACCCCGATTTCACTCAATGCTTCTTTAACATCATCTAGTTTAAACGGTTTTATGATTGCTTCAATTTTTTTCATTGTTCATCTCCTTTGCCTTTATTTGTGGAAGACTTATTAAAATAGCGGTTTTAATCTGTTCAAGTTCCTGTTCGGTTTCAATTTTTGCTCCATTGTCAAGGCTTCTGACGTAAAAGATGTCAATCACCTGGTCCACTTTTGTCGCCACCATGGCTACATTGACATTGGTGCGGCTTCTGTACAGGGCATTGGTCACAGAAAATAAAAGCCCTGGGAAATCATAGGTAAACACCTCAATAATGGTGAAAAAACTGGAGGTATCATTGTCGATCCGGACGGTATTGGGTTCAGGGTTTTTGCCGGAAGATACCGTCAGTGTCCGGGGTATTCTGCCAAGGGCATTGTCCAGGAAATGGTCATCCTGAAGGGCCTGGATAAGATCGGCTTCGGCTTTTTCCCATTTTTCCGTTTCAAAAAGCCTGTCTTTCGGGGGTTTGACCGTGAATATATCCAGTACATGTTCTTCTCCAAAGGAATAGGCCTGGGAGCCGATAATATCAAGACCATTCAAAAAGAAAACTCCGGCAATCTTTGAATAAAACCCCGGCACATCCTTTCCACAGATGGATACCGTGCGGAAATCCGGCCCGCCATCCTTTGATACCTTCCAGACAAAGGCCTTGCCACCCAGATTCCGATATAGAAGGATATGCTCGGCAATGCTTTGGGCAGGAATATAAACAAGATATCTCCGGGACATGGATTCAAGCAGCAGGCTTGTTTCATTTTTATCCCCCGGCTCACTCAGGAATTTCAGGGTTTCATTTTTCTTCTTGTCAATCAGCCTCTGGGTCTTTTTTGAAGCCAGCTCTCCTTTTTTAAGAATACCCATGGTTTTCAGGAAAAGGTCTTTTAAAAGATTCTCCGTCCATTCATTCCAGGCCTTGGGGCCGGTTGCCTGGGAGTCTGCCACGGTTAAGAGATAAAGCATTCTCAAGAGCCGGATTTTCACTATTTTATTGGCCAGATAAACAGCGGTTTCTTCGTCTGAAATATCCCTTCTTGTTGCGGTCTTTATGAGAACGAGATGGTTTTCGATCAGAAAAACAGCATCCTGAATGTCTGTTGAATTGAACCCGAACCTTTCTAAAATAGGTTTTGCAATTCTGGCCCCGGTCTTTGAGTGTTCCTTTGCCGGGTCTGATTTCCCGATATCATGGAGAAGGGCCACAAAGAGCAGGGTATTTTTATTTCTGACTTCTTTGAAAACCGATGAATAAAGCGTACTCATCATGGAGTCGCCGGGTTCTTTAAAACTATTGATGATCTGGACGCATCGGATAGAGTGTTTGTCCACGGGAAACAGATGATAATGGTTGTACTGGATTTTGTTGATGATAAAAGTGAATTCAGGAATAAATTTCCCCAGGATACCTGTTACCAGCATGACGTTCAAAACATTGAATTCCGAATGGGACAATGCAATGATTTTATTAAAAATTTTGATGCAGCTTTTCTTAAGATCATCATCCACAAGATGCAGAAATTCACTGACAACCCTTCTTGCTTCAATGGATAAAGGAATTTTCCGTCTACCGCTTTCAAGAAAGATTTTGATCAAAAGATCAGGTTTCTGCAAAATAACCACGGTGTTGGAAAAATGCAGCCTACGTTTTCTTATCACTAGACCCTCTGTTTTGGTAGATCGGGAGGTGTCGCTGTCTTTTTTCAGGCGGAAGCTTCCAAGAATATCTTCAAAGGTAATCTGGTGAATCTGTTTTAGAAAATCCATTCTGGTATGAAGGTCCCCGAGGAAACGCTCCACATCCGGTTGCCGTTTTCTTGAACGATATCCCAGAAGGCCAGCCAGTTCTGCCTGGTATTCAAAATGAAGGGTATCACATTTTCTCTTTGTAATAGAATGTAGAAAATTGCGAATCTTCCAGATATCGTTCAGGGATTCAACTAGTGTTGTATATTCAAAATGTGACAGGAATCCGTAATACTCGAGATCTCTTCGTGTTTTGATATCGGATTTGATTTTAGCATACCATAAAAGTGTGTGGTAGTCCCGAAGTCCGCCAAATCCGGATTTCAGGTCCGGGGAAATAAGATAGGTGGAGTCACCAAAATCAAAATGTCTTCGTTCTCCATGCTCGAACAAATAATTCAGCGTACCTTTCATGTGCTTTGTCGATAGTTCGGAACGAAATTTTTCAATAAACGAGGAATATATCAGCGAGGCCCCGCAGATGAATCTGGCATCCAGTATGGTGGTCAGAATATCAAACCGCTCAAAGGCCATCTGTAGGCATTCGGCAATATTCCTGACCGCATACCCGACCTCAAACCGGGTATCCCAGAGGGGATATAGTAATTCCTGCACAAAGGCTTCAACTTCAGGCGGTACGGCTTTATCAAAAAGGATTAAAAGGTCGATGTCGGAATGAATGCATTGCTCTTTTCTTCCGTAACCCCCCAGTGCGATGATGGCAAACGCATTTCCTGAAACCGTCATTTTCCTTGCGGTAATGCTTTCCTCAAACACAGTATAAATATATTCATCCAGAATCAGGCTGTGTTTTTCAAGGAATTCGGGTTCATTCCCTGAAAGAAACTGCGCAATGAGGGCGTCTCTTTTCTTTATCAATATATTTGTAATTGTTTTATCCATAATCGCTCACATCCTTTTCTGGATTATATAAGCAATTGATGTGCCAAGCCGGACAGGGCCTTGCATAGAGCGTGAGACCATTTATATCCGTGTCTGAAAATTGATGATATGGCCAATAAGATTACAAAAAAGTGTTAAATATTAAAAAATAAACTTCATATTTGTATATTTTTTCTTCATACAAGAAATTGATGATTTTGCGCAGAAAAAATAATGAAAAAGTTCGGAAAATCAGGGATACTGTCTATTCAGCCGCCCTTTTGATTAAAGCGGCTGCATTGGAGAACAGGGCTATTGCCCGGGGGTTATTTTTTTTCGATTTTTTCAGGGTCTTCTTCTTTGTCTTCCAGTGTTACGTCCTTGGTCGCCTTTTTAAAATTTTTAATCCCTTTGCCCAAACCGGCACCGATTTCAGGAAGTTTTCCAGCACCGAATATAATAAGGATGATGACAAGAATAATAATTAATTCCGGCATTCCGATTCCACCAATCATAGTACACGCTCCTCTTTGAATCATATTGTTATTGATCAGATACGATTTATTAGCACTAAGTCTTTAAAGTGTCAATCCTTAGAATGGCTGTAAAAAACACTGAGTTACATTTTTGTAACCTGAAAACCGCTGAAGCTTGTGTGCTCCTAAATAAGCTTGTCAAAAGCCATTTTTTAATCATCCTTTGACGTTCAGGGTATTATGTATGAAAACTTTGCAGGAAGGGCCCAAAGCATCTCAGGGATTCTTCAGGTTGTCGGCCACAATTTCCGCGATATGCCTGACCTGAATCCGGCTGCTTCTCTTATTCATTCCCCCGCGAAGCTGCAGCACGCATCCCGGACAATCGGTGACCAGAACATCGGCCCCTGTGGCTTCAACATAATCTAATTTTTGGCGCAGAATTTCAGATGAAATTTCCGGAAATTCCAGTGAATAGGACCCTCCGAAACCGCAGCAGACATCTTCGTCCTTGCAGGGCGCATAATTCAAACCTGCAGTCTTCAGAAGCTCACGGGGCTCTTGGGTCACATTGAGACCCCGGCACAAATGGCAGGGGGAGTGATAGGCAACCTTTGTCCGGTTCCGGATAAAATCCTTTGGATTTACCTTCAGAACATTGACCATAAATGAGCTGAAATCCGTCAATTTTTTATAAAACATGCGCAATTTTTCAGCCTGCTCCGGCTTTCCGGCCAGGAGCCGGGAATACCCTTCCTTCATGTGGGACCCGCAGGAAGCGCACAGCACAAGGATATAATCATAGCTCCAGGGCTCCAGGGCCTCCAGATTTTGCACAGCCACCTCTGCCGCAGTTTGTTCCTCAGCCATCATCATGGCAGGAAGGCCGCAACAACTCTGACCCAGGGGATATTCCATCTGAACTTTGTGGCCGACAAGAAGCCGTGCCAGGGAAAGGGCCTGTTCCGGAGAAACAAAATCCACGACGCACCCCCCGAAAAGTGCCACCCGGTATCTGGGATTTTGGATCTGGGGGCGGATTTTCAGCCACAGGTCCCGGAACGGCTTTTCTGCAAGAGCCGGAAGTGTTCTGAAATCATGGGCCTTTCCAAAAAGAAACGGCAGATGCCGCAGGACGCCCGCGTCTTTTTTCACCAGGGGCTTTTGAAGGACGGATGCCATCCTGAGCATGGTATGGAACAGTTTGCGGTTTTTCATGACCGCAGACAGGACGGCATTCTTGGCAGGTTTTGTGCCTTCGTCCTTCAGAATATTGCCGTATACCTTTTTGATGAGAAAGGGAAGATCGATGTTGACCGGGCATACTGACTTGCATGCCTGGCAGTTCAGGCAGTTTCGGACAATGGCCCTGGCATTGTCCTTTCCATGATAAAAATAGGTCAGGATCAGGCCTATGGCACCGATGTATACATGTCCCAGGGTATGTCCGCCAACCTTACCGTACACCGGGCAGACATTGGAGCAAGCACCGCAGCGGATGCAGCGCAGGGCCTCGGAAAATACCGGGTCCTGGGCCAGTTCCAGGCGGCCGTTATCCAGGAACACGATGTGAAGGATTTTTTTTCCAGTTGGGGACGCCGCACATTCCACAGCCCCGGTAATCCAGGTGACATAGGAGGTCAAGGCCTGGCCCGTTGCGTTCTTGGGCAGAACCTTGATGATGCGAAGCGCAGCAGACAGATCGGGAACCAGCTTTTCCAGGCCCACCAGGGCCACATGAACCCGTGGAAGCGTGGTGGTCAGCCTGGCGTTTCCTTCATTGCTGATGATTCCCAGAGTGCCGGTCTCGGCAATGGCCATATTGGCACCGCTGATTCCCATGTCTGCGGACAGGAATGCCGGGCGGAGCTCTTTTCTGGCCACCTTGACCATGCGGTCAATGTCTTCCAGGTCAACAGGCGTTTTTGTGACATCACTAAAAAGGGTTCCCACCTGCTGCCGGGAAAGATGAATAGCCGGCATAACCATGTGGGAAGGGCCTTCGTGCCGCAGTTGAATGATCCATTCCCCGAGATCGGTTTCCGTGACTTTGAACCCCGCTTCTTCCAGATGATCATTTAAATGGGTTTCTTCAGCGGTCATGGATTTGGATTTTACAATGGTTTTTACCCCATTGTCCCTGCCGATTTTTGCGATGATCTCGTTGGCCTCCCGGGCCGTTGCTGCCAGATGAACAATGGCGCTGGCGGCCTCTGCCCCGGCCTTGAACTCAAGAAAAAGGCGCTCAAGTTGCGTCAGAGCCTGGTCTTTGCCTTCGGCGATCTGACCTTTCAGGGCGTCCAGATCAATTCCCTCAAAGGCCTTGGCCCGTGATGCCTTGTAGGCCGAGGCAAAATTGTCCAGGGCTTTTCTGAGAAACCGGTTTCCCAGGGCGGCTTTGACCTGGCTTTTGTAAGTCTTCATATCCTGGGCAGTCTGAGTCATGTTTCCTCCATGATCAGAATGTGAAGTTCCTGGGGGCCGTGAACCCCGATGGCCAGCACCCGCTCGATATCAGCGGTCCGGCTGGCGCCGGTGATAAAAGACATATAACCCGGAGGGGATTTCATTTTATCGACCAGCCAGGCGGAAAGAGTCACGGCATCAGGAACAATCCGGGAAGCCGGAATCCAGGCAATATGGGTTTCACTGAGCATGGTGGCGATCCTTAAGTCTTCGGAATTGGAATCCAGAACCAGGGTGCCGGTTTCGGCAATGGCCCAGTCTGCACCGGTAAGCGCCGTATGGATTTCGGACAAATGAGGCCCAAGCGGTGGGCGCAGAACCATAAGCCCCTCAGCCTTGCATAATTCTTCAAGCGTTTGCAGATTCTCCGGGCCTAGACCGGGTGCGGCAATGGTTTTGCCACCCTGGACAAGGGTGACATCAACGGCATGGCGCAGAACATCTTCCATGCAGCCAACCGATGAAACAACGGCCTGAACCAGCCCGGCTTTTTCTTTCATGCAGTCAATCAGCTCGTTTTGTTCCATGGGATCTCCATTGGGCATTTTTTGGCATCGGCCCTCCCGGTATCAGCCTCTTGGCTTCGCGGGCTGTATGCTGATCAGCCCGTCGCTCTCTGGAGGTTGTTTATCACCGGGGGGAAGTTTCCGCTCAGAATTGAGGCCCGGATTTGATCTGCAATCTGGGTTGATACTTTCTTTGGTTTTATGGGTTGGAATTTCATAGCAAGGCACCCGTCATAAAAAGAGTTATCATCAAGCCCATACTTTTATATTGTTTTTTGCTGGGAAGCAACTGAAACCCTCTTTCAACTGGAGCATACAGCCGGGGTTACCCGTAACCACCACATCGGCCCCTGTGGCCCGGATGGTGTCGAGCTTGCGATGCAGGATAAGGTCGGCCAGCTCCGGTTTTTCAATATTGTAGGTACTGCCGCAGCGCATGCAGTTTATCAGCTTGGCGCAATCCATGGTGATTCTAAAATATTTTCCCGGGACTCAGTATGCCTCTGGGGTCAAACGCCTGTTTGATCCCCCATATGACCAAAGGTGCCGATGAGAACATTGTGTTTTTTTGCAGAATCCTGGAAAATTTTCAGCATGGCGGCCATGCGGCTTCGGAGCGAGCCATGTATTCCTCAGAAAACGATACCATTTACCAGGCCCTTGGAAAGACAAATTATAACAAGGCAAAGGCTGCAAAGCTGCTTGGGATACACAGAACCTTGCTGTATAAAAAAATGAAAGAATATAATATCGGACTCAAACCTGAATGATTTCAGGGGGTCAGGATGGATCCTTTTTATTCCAGAATTTTTTGTCATCCCTATCCCAGTCAGATCCGAATTTATCCGTAAGGTAAAACTCAAGCCGCTTATACCAGCCTATCCATGGGTTCTTGCCCTCTTCCCTGTCTTTCAGGACATCCAGAAGAAAAGCCTCGATATCGATCATTTTTTCTTTGGGGATATAGGAACCGGCACCGCCCAGATAAGATCTTTTGATATTATCCGGGCTTAAGGCGTTGGCTGTCAGCATGACGGTCAATACATTTTTCTTTTTTGCGATTCCCAGGAGCTGATACCCGTCCACACCCATGATATCCAGGATGGCGATATCGAATTTCTCGGTCTCCAGAAATTTCTTGGCCTGATCGAAAGTCTGGGCCTTGACCGTCGTACACATGTCCAGGAGCTCTTCAAGGGACTCCAGAACATCGGGTTCATCATCAACAATCAACACTCTTTTGTTATCTAAGGTAATTTTGGACATATTTTCTTCCTCTTATCAATCAGGCTTGTTTTTTCGTCATTTTCCGGCGTTCTCCATCCCTGACCTCGCGGCGCAGGAGCTTACCGACCTTGGATTTGGGCAGCATATCCCGGAACTCCACATAACCCGGCACCTTATAGGGAGCGAGGCGTTCCCGGCACCAGCGGATGAGTTCCACCCCGCCCACACCCTTGGCATCGTCTTTCAGGACCACAATGGCTTTGATGCGCTCCCCGACTTTTTCATCCGGGATGCCTACCACACAGGCATTGATAACCGTGGGGTGGTCCTGGAGAACGGCTTCGATTTCCGATGCCGAGACCCTGAAGCCCTTGTGCTTGATCACATCGGCGGACCGTTCCATATAGACAAGTTCGCCGTCGGGTTTGAAAGACACAAAATCCCCCATCCGGCAATAGATCCTGCCGTTGATTTCCACAAAGGTTTTCTTTGTTTCCTCGGGCTTGCAATAATATTCCTTCATGGAATAGATTGATGTGACCAGAAGCTCGCCGTTTTTATCAGGGCCCACAGGTTCCAGAGTCTCGGGGTCCACTACAATGCATTCCCGGCTTTTCAGGGGATACCCGATGGAACCGGAAGACGGGTCAGACCCGATCCGGCTGTAGGCAACATGCCCGACTTCCGTTGATCCGTAAACCTGGTAGATGGGAAGATTATATTTTTCCCGGAACCTTGTCATGATTTTACCGGGCAGGACATCCCCGCCGCAGAAACAGTATTTCAGGGATGACAGGTCATACTGATCTATCCGGTCATTCTCCAGCATCATGCGGTAAAGGGCCGGAACCCCCAGAAACCACCTCACCTTGTAACGCTGTATGGATTCCATGATTGCATCCACATGGGGCTGGGGCATCAGCACCGTCATGTTTCCCTTGTTAAGCCCGATAGCCATGAACAGACCCAGGGCCATGATGTGAAAGAGAGGGTTGACGGCAATATACACATCACTTCCCTCCTTTAGATGATCCCCGGCCATATCATGGGTCACATCATTGATATAGGAGGTACATCCGATATGATTTCCAGGCACGCCCTTGGGAAACCCGGTGGTTCCGCCAGTATAAAGGATATAGGAAAGGTCCTTGACAGGGTCCAGAAAGGGTTTCTGTGCCAGGGGCGGGCCTTTCAGCAGGGATTTAAAGGGCATGCTTTTTTCGTCAAACCGGACCTTTCCCCTGGGCACCTTGTCAAAAAGAAAGCCCATGGCCTGTTTCCATACCGGCAGCAGCTCCGTAAGATGGGTGACAATGGCATGTTTCAGGCTGGTCTGGGCAAAAGCCTCCTTGACATAACCGAAATTGGTGTCCATGCAGATGATGGTCTCTGCCCCGGAATCCTTGATCATATAGGAAATCTCATGGGAGGTGTAGATGGGTGACACCGGCACCAGGATAGCCCCGGCCTTCTGGATGCCGAGATAGGCAACAACCCATTGGATGCAGTTGGGGATATAGAGCAGCACCTTGTCGCCTTTTTTCACCCCTAACCGAAGGAGGCCGCCTGCAAACCGTTCGCTCAGGTTCCGGAGTCTTTTGTAGGTGAATTCTTCACCCAGGTAGACCACGGCGGTTTTGCCCGGATATTTTTCGCTCATGAGATCGAACCTGGAAAAGGTGAGCTCCGTTTCCAGGGGAATGATATTGTTGACCATGGGTCCTCCTTTTTATGAAACGCCGAAATAGGCGGATTTGACATCCGGGTTGTCCATGAGTTCTTCCTTGGTTCCTTCCATGACGGCAGACCCGTTTTCAAGGATATAGGCATAATCCACAATGGGAAAAACAGGCCGGGCATACTGCTCCGATATAATGACGGAAATTCCGGTTTCCCTCTGGATGGACCGCGTGGCCTTCATGAGAGCTGACTGCATCAGGGGAGACAGACCCATAAGGGGTTCGTCCAGAAGCAGAACCTTTGGCTGGGCCATGAGAGCCCGGCCGATGGCCACCATCTGCTGTTCCCCGCCGCTCAGGAATCCGCCCAAGCGATGCCTGAGTTTTTCCAGGGCCGGAAAAATGGTCATGACATATTCAAGAGTTTGTTTGGCCTGGACTCTTGTGGCCAGGTACCCGCCGATGCGGAGGTTTTCTATGACAGAGCTTTCCTTGAAGAGCCGCCGCCGTTCCGGGCAGAGGACGATCCCGGCCCTGGCCCGCCGGCTTGGTTCCATATGGTTGATATTCTGATTCTGGAACAGGATATCCCCGTTCAGGGTGATTCTTTCACCTCCGGCCATTTCCTCTTTTTTGCGGATGTCCAGCATGATGCCGGAAAGCGTATACATAAGGGTGGATTTGCCTGCGCTGTTGGCGCCGAAAATTCCTACAATACTGTTTTCCGGACAGGTGATGCTGATATTGTTCAGGGCCAGCATGTTTTCGTAGAATACCATGAGATTTTTAGCTTCAAGCATAGGTCATGACCTCCTCGATTTTCTCAGATCCAAAATAGGCTTCCTTTACCTTTGCATCGGCCATGACTTCATCCGAGGTTCCTTCAATGAGTTTTTCCCCGAAATTCATGACCATGACCCGGTTGGCCACCTGGAAGAGTTCCCGCAGACGGTGTTCGATCATGACAATGGTGATGCCCTCTTCATGGAGCTTCTCGATGAGGGGGACCATGGAGGCGATCTCGCTCATGGAAAGCCCTGAAAAGACTTCATCACAGATAATGATTTCCGGTTTAAGAGACAGGCATCGGGCCAGCTCCAGGCGTTTCAGATAGCCCGTGGGCAGACTGGAGGTGGGTTTGAACGGGATATTGGAATCCCGCTCAAACCCGATTTCTTCCAGGATGTCCACGGCCACTGTAGCCCGGTCGCCATGGCGCCCGCCGCCCCGCCATCCCCCGGTCCGTTTCGCCCTGGGGGAGAACAGGGGAATGACCAGGTTTTTATAGGCCGGAAGGCTGAAATAGGGCCGCATGATCTGGAAGGTCCGGGTGACACCCATATCGGCAATCTTGTGAGGAGCCATACCGGTAATGTCTTTACCTTTGAAAAAAACTTTGCCTGATGTGGGTTTGATAAACCCTGTGATGTTATTGACAATGGTTGTTTTTCCAGATCCATTGGGTCCGATGATCCCTAAAACATCCCCCGGAAAAACATCCACACTCACATCGGTTAAGGCCTTGACCCCGCCAAACGTCTTGGAGACGTTCTGCATTTTAAGAATAGGCTGTGTCATATTCCTTTCCACCTTTCAAATTGTTCATATTTTCTTTGTCCAAACACCATGAGCCCTTCACTTTTGAAAAGGATGAATCCCACAAGAAGGGTGGCATAAAATACAATTCTCAAGGTCCCGAAATCCCTCAGCAGCTCAGACACGGGAACCAGGATCAGACAGCCGAGCAAGGGTCCCACCAGGGTGCCGGACCCGCCGATGACGGTGGCGGCAATGGGAAGGATTGAAAAATCCAGGGCAAACATGGAAATGCCTGTCCACATATAGATATGGGTGAGACAGGCCCCTGCCATGCATCCCATGGAAGCGGCAATGAAAACAGCCAGGGATTTGTATTTGGTGATGCTGATGCCCGAGGCCTTGACTGCCTGATCATTGTCCATGACGGCCGTGAAGATCAGCCCCATATCCGTTGTGACCATACGCCGGATAGCGAAAATAAAAATCAGGAGCATGGCAACTATAAAATACTGTTCCACAAAGGTGGACGAAAAACTGTCAATACCCAGGATCCCGTCCGTTCCCCCGAAGATATTAAAGGCTTCAATAATCCTTGCCATGAAAAGAGGATACATGAGGGTGACAATGGCAAAATAAACCCCTTTCAACGGCAGGCAGGGAAACAGGAGAAGGGTGCAGAGCGCTCCTCCGATAACCGCGGCCAGGGGCACGGTCAGAAAAGGGGAAATATGAAAATAGGAATTCAGAATCCCTGCAATATACCCCCCAACGCCGATGAAAAAGGCCCCGCCCAGAGACACCAGTCCCACATAATGGGCCAGAAAATCAAAGCTCAAGGCCAGGATGGCATAGATGCAGACAATGGAAATCACCCGCTGCCAGTAGACGCCCGGCATGAGAAACGGAAGGGACAGCATGCCTGCTATGAGGATGAACCTGGGCAGGGCAAGATAGGCCATCTCCCGCCAGGACATGAGGGCATAGAGCCCGTCGGATCGAACCTTGATCCCACGGTCGATCCTTTCTTTTCTTAACTCTTGTGTGGTCATTTTTTATACCCTCTCTTCCAGCTCTTTTTGACGGCCGAAGAGGCCGGATGGTTTCAGAATAAGGGTCAGGATAATGGCCATGAGCGCCACCACCATCTGGAAATGGGACCCGATAAAAACAACGGTGAGGATCTGGGCAAACCCGATGATAAAGGCGGCAAAAAAAGCCCCCATCCAGGACCCGAGGCCCCCCACAATACAGACGGCAATGGACATGATCAGGACATTATAGCCGGATTCCACCACGATATTGCCCAGGGGCAGGATCAGGATAGCGGCCACGCCGGCCAGAATTGCGCCAAACCCCATGGCCAGCATGGCCATGAAATCCGAATCAATCCCCAGCATGAGGGCTGCCTGTTCATCCTGGGCCATGCCCTGGAGGGCCAGACCCAGTTTTGTATAATGGGTAAACGCCCAGAGTCCGGCCAGAAGCAGAAGGCCGATGATGACCATGAAAAGGCGGTGATAATCCACAGGAACCCCACCCAGCTTGAAACTGCCTTCCATGAACACGGGCAGGGTATTGGTCATGCCCCGGAACCCGCCCCATCGCAGGCCTTCAAGAATGGCAAGCCCGATGGCATAGGAACAGATAATCTCGGAAATGTTCATGCCCCGCACCCGTATCAGGATAAACCGGTACATGAACATTCCTAAGAGTCCATTCACACAAAGGGCTAGAAAAATCGACAGGACATAGGGAAGTCCTACCCTTTGAAAAAGGGCCCATGTGACAAATCCGCAGACGATATACAGGGCGCCATGGGCAAAATTAGGCACCCGGCTGATACCGTAGACCATGGCAAAGCCAAGACCCATCAAGGCAAGGGACACTGAATTGATAGTCCCGTAAACTAAAATTTCCATAGAATAATCCCAAAAAATTTATGTGTTGGCAGATAAAACCCAATGATTTGGTTTTATCATTGGGTTTTTGTCACTATTTTTTTACCATCCAGGGCGGCAGAAGGATTTTACCTTTTGCAATGCTTTTCGGATAGACCACCACGCGTTTGCCGTCCTGCCACTGGAGGATTGAGCCCACCGCACCTTCCTTGGGGTCTGTGGAAGGAATCACCTGGTGGGTTTTGGGATCAAATCTGAGTCTTCCATAAACGCCCATCATATCTGTCTGTTCCAGGGCAGTCACCACCTTGTCGGAATCCAGGGTTCCGGCTCTTTCAACGGCATCTTTCAACACATATATGGCCATGTAGGAGCTGGACGCCCCAAGGCCTTCAGGCTCGACGCCCCATTTTTTGGTATAGGCATCGTAGAATTTCATGGTCCATTCAGTGGCATCCGAGGGCGCATTTCCGGCATTGACCACGTTGCAGAGGGTGAACTGGCCTTTGCCGTCGGTGGATTTTGAGAATCCGGGCTGTTCAGCCGCAGCCAGGGTGGAGCCAAAGGGAAGGGCCGGGATCTTGAGATCATACCATTGTTTTAAAAGGATAGCGCTTTCCGGCATATCCATCCATAGATTGATGATCTGGGAGCCTGTTTCCTTGGCTTTCAAAAGGGCCATGGAAAAGTCTGAAGCGCCGGTGGGGAAAATTTCAGTACCCGTGATTTCAAACCCTTTGGAGGTGGCAACCTTTCCCATGACTTCGGCCGCACCCCTGGCATGGGACACATCCTGGGCCATGATAAAGACCTTGGTAAAGCCGTACTGCTCTTTTAAGTCGGCAAAATTGGCGATCATTTCCCCGATGAGATTGCCTGCTTCCCCGTGAATCCTGAAGCAGTATTTGAATTTATCATACTCTTTCTCCACGGTTTTATGATAGGCAGGAGTTAATACCCCGCTGGTTACAATGGAAATTTTCTTATTTTTGGACAAAAGGGACATGGCTGCCAGGGCAGCCTCCGAGCGGTTGGGTCCGCCCACGATAAAATCGGCATTTTTATTCAGAATCAGTCTTTCAACGGCCATGAGGGCTTCACTGACCGGAACTCCCGGTTCAAGATCCCGGGTGTCGATGACTTCCACCTGGAAAGGTCTTTTTGTTCCGCCCACGTTCACACCGCCTGCTGCATTGATCTCATCCACAGCAAGCTTCATGCCCCTTTCTGCGTCCCATCCGTAAAGATAGGCGATGGACAAGGGTGCACCAATAATAATGGGTTTTTCTGCAAAGGCATGACTGCCCCAGAACAATACAAAAAAGCTTACCAACAGTGTGAGAACCAGACTTGATGTTTTACGCTTCATTCGTTTTCTCCTTTAAAATTGTCCATTATCAATCATATTCAAGATCCTTTCAGATCCGGCCGGCAGATTTCATACTCCTTTATTTTGGATTTAAGGCGGTGCAATGATATTTTTAAAAGGCGGGATGTTTTTTCAAGATCCCAGTGTGTTTTGATAAGGACATTCAAAAGATGCTCTTTCTCGCTTTCCTTGAGTGATTTTATTTCCATATCCTGCTCCAAGACGGTTTCTGTATAGAATTGCAAAGGGTGTGCCTGGAAAATGAAATATAGCTAAAAAAATGAATCCCCTTTAACGGATGGGAATCTCATGAATTGATGAAAAGGATTTGTTCACCCGGACAGGGATTTTGAAGAGGAAAAATAGAAAATTTTTTTCCAGACACTAGAAAAAAATTAATTCTGCGGGAATTTATATTTTGATTGACAAAAAGCAGACTCCTATCCTAATTAAGAGCTGAAACGGTTTTACGCAAACCATTTAATCGATTATTTCAAATTTAAAGGAGTGCCTCAATGAAAAAGATGTTGATTATTTTGTTGTTGCTGGGCATGTCATCTGCTCCCGCATTTGCTGCGGACACCATTAAGATTGCCATTACCGGTCCTTTCACTGGTGGTTCTGCGCCCATGGGTGCATCCATGCGTGATGGTGCAAAACTCGCGATAGCGGAGATTAATGCTGGCGGCGGAGTCAGCGTGGGCAACAAAAAAATGCAATTTGAAGTAACTGAACGGGATGACGAAGCCAAGAACGACCGTGGTGCGCTCATCGCTCAGGAACTCGCCTCCATGAATGATCTTTCCGGGGTGATCGGTTCGGTGAATACCGGCGTCGTCCTTGCCGGAGACAAGCATTTTCAGGAAAAAGGCATTACTAAAATCATCACTCCGGCAGCAGGATCAGCATCCATGACCCAGTGGAGCAAGGCCGGTGTTGCGGATCTGTCCATTTTCCGCTTTGCCGCCCATGACGGCATTCAGTCTGCAATGGTGGTGGAAGAAGCCATCAACCGGAAATTGACCAAGGTGGCAATTATGTACGATGCCACCAATTATGGTGTGTCCGGCCGGGATGATATGATGGAGCAGATCAAGAAACAGGGTGATAAAATTGAGGTGGTCGCCTCTGAAAAATTCAATATCGGTGACAAGGACATGACGGCTCAGTTGCTGCGGGCCAAATCCGCAGGCGCCCAGGCGATATTGATCTGGGGTATCGGCCCGGAGCTGGCCGCGTTTGCCAACGGCCTGGCAAAAATGGAAATGAAGATTCCGCTTATCGGCGGCTGGCCCCTTTCCATGTCCAATTTCATCGATAACGCAGGCAAGAACGGCAATGGAACCCTGATGCCTCAGACCTTTATCGAGGAAGCCATTACACCCAAAGTCAAGAGTTTTATTGAAAGCTATCACAAGGCATATAATGTTGAACGTATTGCATCCCCGGTATCGGCCGCTCAAGGATATGATGCTGTTTATATTTTTGCAGCCGCGGTAAAACAGGCCCAGAGCGTCGACACCAAAAAGATCAAGGAAGCGCTTGAGGATTTGCGCGACCCCGTGGAGGGCGTGATTGCTACATGGAAGCGTCCTTTCAGCAAATGGGACCCTGCCAATGAGCAGACCCATGAAGCCTTTCGCCGTGAACACGCTGTAATGGGTATGGTCCAGGACGGACGTGTCGTTTTCGGCAATGACGCCGACCGTCAGCGTCTTATCAAAAACGCATCCAAATAAAGTGAGTGGAGAGTGCAGGGTCTTTACCTGCACTCTCCACAATAATATCCCATTATGAATTCAATTATCATCGCTCAGATGGCTGTGAGTGGCGCCTTTATGGGCCTTGTTTATGCCCTAATCGCCTATGGTTTCCAGCTTACTTTTTCCACCAGCAAGAGTATTAATTTTGGCCAGGGTGAGCTGGTAATGTTGTCTGCATTCTTCAGTCTGACCTTGCTCAATTTGGGGGTGCCCTACTGGTTGATGGTACCCGGCGGTTTGCTTTTCGGCGTGATCCTCGGACTCGCCGTTGAACGCGCTGGCGTGCGTCTGGCGCTGGAACAGAAGAGCGAAGGCTGGATTCTTCTGACCATTATCATCGGTCTGCTTGGTTTTTCCGCTGCCGAAAATATCTGGGGCCGCGATGACCGCCCGTTTCCTACCCCCATATCATCAGACGCCCTGCAGTTTTTCGGTGTCAGTATTACGCCGCTGGAAATTTCAGTGGCCATCGGCGTATTCGCCATCATGGGCTTGATCGAACTGTTCAAACGCAAGACCCTTCTCGGCAAGGCTTTTGAAGCAGTCTCAGCAGACCGTGATGCAGCAGAATTAATGGGAATTTCCGCCACCCGAACGGTCATGCTTTCCTATGGCTTGTCCGGGCTAGTGGCTGCAATGGCAGGCATTCTTGTTTCTCCAATTACCACCGTCGGCCCCACCATGGCATCCGCCCTTATTCTGAAAGCTTTTTCAGTGGCTGTGGTGGCTGGTCTCGATTCCGGTTTCGGGGTAGTTGTGATCGGCATCTTTCTTGGTGCGCTGGAAAGTTTGACCAGTTTTTATCTGGGCAGCGGCTGGCGTGAAACACCGGGATTGATTCTGCTGATTCTTGCTTTGGCCGTGCGTCCCAACGGTGTATTCGGCAAGGCAACCATTCGCAAAGTATGATGGACTGATCATGTTAAAACGACTTTTATTTATTCGAGGTGTGGAAATCGTTGCAATAACGATGCTTGCCGCCATTCCTCTGATGGTCAGCAATTCCTATGTACTTGCTTTGCTGACCCTTCTGGCCATTTATGGGATTTTACTGATCGGCCTGGATGTGACCGTGGGTTATCTGGGCCAGGTAAATCTTGCCCATGCCGCTTTTCTTGGGCTTGGCGCCTATGCTTCGGGCCTAAGTGTCTCGCTTCTGGGGTTTGGCATGTTGAGCGCTCTGTCCGTCAGTATGTTGGTCGGCCTGATCCTTGGCGGCCTCCTGGCTTTTCCTGCGCTACGGCTTGAAGGTCCGCAGTTTGCCTTGGCGACCCTGAGTTTTTCAGCCCTGAGTGTGACGGTTCTGAATGAATGGGAAGCTCTCACCGGAGGTGCCCAGGGCCTGCATGTGAGTCGGCCCATATTTTTTGGACATACTGTGAACGCACAGGGGTTTTACTGGTTGTGCCTTATTCTTCTTGCTTTTGTCTGGATGGCCATGCGCAATCTGCTTTCCTCACAGTGGGGACGCGCTTTTGAGGCTTTGCGTGACAGCCCCATCGCCACAGACGCCATGGGTGTCGGCACCTATCGCCACAAGGTCGCAGGCTTTGCCATGGGTTCCGCGCTGGGTGGTCTGGCAGGAGGGCTTTATGCTTTCAATTTTCAGTATTTACAGCCCCAGAGCTTTGTTTATGAACTCATGGTCATCCTGCTGCTCGGGGTGGTTCTGGGAGGACGCAAGAGTTTGTGGGGTGCTTTCTTCGGTGCTTGCCTGGTTGCCTTGCTGCCTAATTTATTGTCCAACCGGCTACTGTTCCAAGTCATTTCCGCTCTCGGCCTGCTTGCAGCTCTGCTTGCGGGTGCGCGTGGCCTGATGAAAAAGACCACCCAGCCCTTCCAGGCGGTTGCCCCGGTTATTGCCATGGGCTTGCTTGTCGTGGGGGGAATGATGGTTAAAAACACCGAAGACTGGCGAAAGGCCATTTTTGCCCTGATGCTGTTCTCTGTCGTTGTCGGGTTACCGGAAGGAATTATGGGTTTTGCCGCCCGTTTTCTGAGTCGGTTGTTCCGCATTGATCCACCGGCACTGCCCCCTGCGAGTATTCTGGATGTTGCGCTTCCGGTAAAAAAGCCGGATGGCGGACCTTTGCTTATATTGCAGGAATTGAAACGCTATTTTGGCGGTGTCAAAGCCGTTGATGGGATTTCCATCACCGTGCAATCCGGTCAGATTCACGGTTTAATCGGTCCCAACGGGTCGGGCAAGAGTACAGCCGTGAATGTCATTTCCGGGCTTTATTCCCCTTCATCCGGCAAAATGCTCCTCCACGACAAGGCCCTTCCCAGAGGCATGTTCAATGTCGCCCGGACAGGTATTTCCCGGACTTTTCAGAATCTGCAGCTTTTCAGTGAATTGTCTGCCCTGGAAAATGTCATGGTTGCCATGAAAGGCGCCTTTCGCATTCCCTTGCCGCTGGTATTGATGGGCTTTGCCAAAAGAGAGGAAAAGCGGGCCCAGGCAGATGCATTGGCCCTGCTGGAACTGACAGGGCTTGACAATCAAGCGCGCATCAGCGCTAAGGACTTGACGTATGGGGACCAACGGTTCCTGGAAATTGCCCGTGCTCTGGCGCGTAAACCCGAACTCTTGATTTTAGACGAACCCGCAGCCGGCCTTGCGCTTCCGGATGTGCACAAACTCTTGGATATCATCAGGCAGATCCACCAACGCGGCATTACCATCATTCTTATTGAACACCACATGGATGTGGTGACTAAACTCTGCGATGTGGTAACAGTGCTGGATGGCGGCAAGGTGATCGCCGAGGGATCAGCCGAAGAGGTGAAATGTAATCCGAAAGTGATCGAGGCGTATCTGGGGACTGCCAATGAAGAAAATACGGCGGACATTGCTTTATAAGCGAGAAAAATAAAAATGCTTTCCATTGAAAATTTATATGCAGGGTATGGCACCAGCAAGGTGCTCTCAGGTGCTTCCCTGGAGGTGGCCCAGGGCAAAGTGGTCGCACTGATCGGTGCCAACGGAGCCGGCAAGACAACCACCATGCGCGCCATCTCCGGGATGCTGAAACCAAGCCAGGGGAGAGTCCTGCTGGACGGAAAGCCTGTGCAGGGGTTCGATGCCTCAAGGATTGCAAGGATGGGTCTTGCACACGCACCCGAAGGGCGAAAGGTTTTCGGCCCCCTGTCGACGGAAGACAATCTATTGCTGGGGGCCTATAGCCGCCTGCCGCTTTTTTTCGGCTTCCGGGCCAAGTCTGCCGACGACCTGGAAAGGGTATATGATCTATTTCCACTTCTCAGGGAAAGACGTCTCCAATCAGCAGGAACCTTATCCGGAGGCGAGCAGCAGATGCTTGCCATTGGCCGGGCCTTGATGGCAAACCCCAAGGTGATGCTACTGGACGAGCCGTCCATGGGTCTTGCACCGGTCATTGTGCAGGAAGTCTTCAACACCATTCGCCGTCTGAAAGCAGCCGGGATCACCCTGCTGCTGGTTGAGCAATTTGCCGAAAGCGCTTTGGATGTGGCAGACTACGTTTATGTGATGGAGCATGGCAGAATCGTTGCCCAAGGTGCTCCTGCCGAATTACAAAAGGACAGGCGGGTGCTTGAAGCTTATCTAGGGTAAGGGTTTTTGGGCCGGAACGATAAAAAAAATCAATTCTGCCGGATATTATATTTTCTGATTTTGCTTCTTAAGGTCGGGAGGGTTATGCCGAGTAGTTTTGAGGTCTGTGATTTATTCCAGTCAAGCCGGGACAGGGTTTTTTCGATATGGTTTTTTTCAATATGGGCCAGGGAAAATGTTTCAAGTCCCAGAGCAGGTAAACTTGGGTTCCGGGTCAGAATCCGGTCGATATCATCCCGTAGCAGCACATTCCCACGGCATCCCACAAGGGCTTGAACAATGGCATTTTCAAGCTCCCTGACATTGCCTTTCCAGGTATGGGTCACAAGCCGCTCCATGACCCCGTCCTGAATTTTGGTGACTTTGGTACCAAGCTCAAGATTGATCTTGTTTAAAAAATGCTCCACAAGAAGAGGGATATCCGACATCCGGTCTGTAAGCGGCGGCATCTGGAGGGTGAAAACCTTTAACCGGTAGAAAAGATCTTCCTTGAAAAGTCCTTTGTTCACCTGGCCTGCAAGGTCGCAATTGCAGGCTGCCACAACCCGGCAACCGGATTTGAGAACCTTGGTTCCCCCGACCCTGGTATATTCACGCCTTTGAAGGAATCCCAGGAGTTTTCCCTGGATCTTCAGAGGCAGTTGGGCGATTTCATCCAGAAACAGGGTTCCGTTTCCGGCCAGTTCAATCTTACCCGTGGTGGTCTGGTCCGCCCCGGTAAAAGCCCCTTTTTCATGGCCAAACAATTCGCTTTCCAGCAGGGTGTCCACAACGGCCGAACAGTCAAACACGATAAACGGATCATCCTTGAGGGCTGAATTCATGTGGATCACTCTTGCCGTGAGCTCTTTACCTGTGCCGGTTTCTCCCTGGATCAGGACATTGACCCGGCTGGTACACACCAGCCCCATCATTTTGAAGATGTCCCGCATTTTTTCACTTTTTCCGATGATCTGAAAAATGCTTCCCGGTTTGGCGGTTACAGGCTTCAGGGCCGGAGTCTCCCGATCAATTCTCAGAATACGGACGGCCCTGTCCACGGCCTGTTCCACCTGATCAATATCAAGGGGCTTATGAATATAATCAAAGGCCCCTCTTTTCATGGCCAGAATGGTGGTTTCCATATCCTGGAACGCCGTAATCATGATAATTTTGGCCGGCAAATGGTTTTCCATCATGGAATGGAGCACATCCAGTCCGTTGCCGTCCGGGAGCCGGATATCCAGGATAACGATCTGGGGATGCGCTTCTTCAAATATTTTAAGCCCTTTTTTCCCGGTATCTGCGGTAAATACCTTGAATCCTTTTTCTTCCAGAAACATCTGGAGGGTTTCAAGGATTGAATGCTCGTCATCCACCACCAGTATTTTAGCCACACATATCTTCCTCAGAAAGTGATAGGCCGATGACGGGTTTCCTATTCAATTTCGGTCTCATCATCCTTCATCCACAAAGGCTTCTTCCCTGGTTTTTGAAAAGGCAGGGATAAACACCAGAAGTATGGCCACAAGGGCCATGAGCAGCAGGGTAGCGCTGATGGGCCGCTGCAGAAAAACCATTGGATTGCCTCGGGACATGAGCATGGCCCGGCGCAGATACTCTTCCATCAGCGGGCCGAGAATAAAGGCCAGAAGCATGGGTGCCGGTTCGCAATCGAGCTTGATGAAAAGATACCCCAGAAGGCCGAACAGGGCCATGAGAAATATATCAAATTCGCTGTTGTTCAGGCTGAATACGCCAATGGCGCAAAAGGACAGGATAGCCGGGTAAAGGAACCGGTAGGGTACCATGATAATGCGCACCCAGATCCCGATCAGCGGCAGGTTGAGAATAACCAGGAAAAGATTGCCGATCCACATGGAAACAATGATTCCCCAGAACAGGGCCGGCTGCTCGGTGATGACCGCAGGCCCCGGCTGAATGCCCTGGATGATCATGGCCCCGGCCATGAGGGCCATGACCGGGTTGGAGGGAATGCCCAGGGTCAGCATCGGTATAAACGAGGTCTGGGCCCCGGCATTATTGGCCGCTTCCGGGGCAGCCACCCCTTCGATGGCGCCCTTACCGAATTCCCTGGAATATTTTGACAGTTTTTTTTCCAGTGAATAGGCGGCAAATGATCCCAGGATGGAGCCGCTGCCCGGCAGAATGCCCAGGATCGAACCAAGGGCGGTTCCCCGAAGGATGGGCTTGACCATGCGTTTCCAGTCTTCCTTTGTGGGCATCAGCCGGGTGATTTTGCTCGTTACAAGCCCTGCGCGGTCGTCTCCCGGTTCCAGGTTCCGGATAATTTCGCTCAGGCCGAACATGCCCATGGCCACCACGACAAACCCGATGCCGTCGGCCAGTTGGGGCAGGCCAAAGGTAAACCGCTGCCCGCCCGAAGTGACATCCGAACCGATCAATCCCAGCAACAGGCCGAGAACCACCATGCCGATGGCGTGCAGCAAAGATCCGTGGGCCAGTACCACTGAAGCCACCAGACCCAGGACCATGAGCGAAAAATAATCGGCCGGTCCGAATTTAAGCGCTACTTCAGCCAGGGGTGGAGCGAACAGGGCCAGCAGCAGGGTCGCAACCGTGCCGGCAAAAAAAGAACCAATGGCGGCCGTGGTCAGGGCGACGCCTGCCCTGCCCTGGCGGGCCATTTGATAGCCGTCAATGGTAGTGACCACCGAGGCAGCTTCACCGGGCAGATTGACCAGAATGGAAGTGGTGGACCCCCCGTACTGAGATCCATAATAGATGCCTGCCAGCATGATCAGGGCTGAAACCGGCGGCAGGGAAAAGGTAATGGGCAGCAGCATGGAGATGGTGGCTGTCGGGCCAAGCCCAGGCAATACACCGATGAGGGTGCCGAGAAATACACCGGCGAGGCAATACAAGAGGTTGATGGGGGTCGCGGCAACTCCCAGTCCTATTCCGAGATTGGCAATCAGCTCCATACATCTCCTTTTTGGTTCAAATAGTTTAAATCCGCAATCTAACCGCCGAACCACGATCCCAGTATAGGGAGCGGGACTCCTAAACCCTTTATAAATATCAGTGTGCAAAAAATGGTCATTCCGACTGCCAGGGCCAGAGCCGGACCCCATCGGAATTGACGGCTGGCGTAGGAGCTGACGATGACTAAAAAGGGCAGCATTACGATGATGCCGAGTTTCCGGGCCAGAAGGCCGAACAGAACTGTCGGGATGATGACCAGGACGAGTCCGTTGACGGCAAATGCACCTATGGGTGTGCCCGGCTTGATGAACGAGCGGATCAGGGAGATGAGCCCGATGAAAATCAGGATAAAACTGAGCACCATGGGGAAATAGGCCGGGCCCATCTTGACTGCATTTCCGATTTTATAATCACCCAGAACGGAAATCAGAACAGCCCCGGACCCGATGGTCATATAGATGATCCCGGTTAAAAATTCTTTCATACTCCGAATGGGTGAGGTCACAGGAACCCTCCTTTAGTCGGCGTAAACGCCAGCCTTTTTAATGATGGGCGCCCATTTTTCCACTTCAGCCTTGAGGTGGGTTCTCAGAGCTTCGGGAGTGGCGCGATTGTCGGCAACTGGTTCAGTGCCGAGTTCGGCAAAGCGCTGAACCACATTGGGGTCTTTCAAAGCAAATTTCAGGGCCGTGACCAGCTTATCGATAATGGGTTTGGGCGTGGCCTTGGGTGCATACAGGGCATGCCAGACCGCAACCTCAAAATTAGGCAGTCCGGCTTCGTGCATGGTTGGTACGTCGGGCAGTGAAGGCACCCGCGTTTTGGTGGTGACTCCGTAAACCTTTACTTTGCCGCCTTTGATCTGGCTGGTGGTATTGGTGGTCTGATCAATCATGAAATCCACCTGTCCGCCCAGGATGTCGTTCATGGCCGGGCCTGTACCTTTGTAGGGGATGGTGGTCAAATCCGTCTCAATGGCGGACATAAAGAGCATGCCGCTGAGGTGGGAGGCTGCTCCCAGGCCCGCATTGGCATAGGTAACCTTATCCTTGTTGGCTTTCACGTAGGCGATGAGTTCCTTGAGAGTATTGGGCGGGAAATCCTTCCGCGCTATCAGGGTCATGGGGACATCGGTGACCAGTCCGATGGGCTCGAAATCCGTAAACACATCATAGGACAGGGTGCGGTAGAGGGATGGGGCTGTGGATTGGCCGATATGGTGAAGGAAAATCGTATATCCGTCAGGGGTTGCCCGGGCCACCCGGGCCGCTGCTATGGTACCGCCAGCTCCTGCTACGTTTTCAACGATAATCTGGGATTTCAGGGATTCTCCCATGGCCTGGGCGGTCAGACGGCCCACAGTATCCGTCGGCCCCCCGGCTGCAAAGGGGATGATCATGGTGATGACTTTGTTCGGGTATTCTTCGGAAAACGCGGGCGATGCAACGAGCAGGGCCAAACCTAAAAAAATAAGAGCAAAAATTCTACCGGTCATGACTACCTCCTTGATCTTTTAATGACCCTTTCCTTGGGGTCGGTGAATAGATGGGGTAAACTTATCTTTTAAAAAAATAATTGTCAATCCAATGAATTTTTCTTTTAAGATATTCTGCCATTTGGGGCCCCGTCCGGGATTAAAAATAAAAGCAATGTTAATCCATGGTTCTGTCCCGTTCGCTGAGAATGAAATCCTGGAAGGATTCACCCTTAAAAATGCCGATCTTTCCCCTGATTTCCAGGAACACATCAAAATTGCGGATAAATATATCAAGAAGGTCAGGATCAAAATGCTCCCCCCTTTCCTTTTTTAAAATACCAAGGGTAATCTCAAAGGGGTAAGGTTCTTTATAGGGCCGTTTCGAGGTCAGGGCATCAAAGGTGTCGGCAATGGCGACAATCCGTCCGGACATGGGAATGTCGGCTCCCTTGAGCTGATTGGGATATCCTTTTCCATTGAATTTTTCATGGTGGGTCAGGGCAATTTCCCGGGCCATCTGAAGGATTTTTGATTTTGAACGGGATAGGAGCCGGGCTCCGATCTGTGCATGGGTTTTCATGGTTTCAAACTCGATATGGGTGAGTTTTCCCGGCTTTAGCAGAATTTTGTCCGGAATGCCGATTTTCCCGATATCATGCATGGGGGCTGCATAATAGAGGGTATCAATGAACTCCCGGGACAGATTTAATTTTTCAGCCATGAGGGAGCAGTATCTCCCGATCCGGATAATATGGTCCCCGGTATCCTCATCTTTATATTCCGATGCCATGACCAGGCGATGGATGGAATCGATATAGGATTCCTTGAGTTCTTCGTGGGCTTTTTTTGCAATCTGCCTGAGCCGCCTTTCCTTCAGCACACGATCCACCCTGAGAACCATTTCCCGTGGAGAAAATGGTTTTTCAACAAAATCGCTGGCACCCAGGCCGACGATTTCATCATACTGGTAACTTCGGATCTGACCTGTCATGACAATGACATCGGCGGAAAAATCGGATTTAACAATTTTGGCAAGTTCAATGCCGTTCATACCGGGCATGTCAATGTCCGTCACCACCACATCAAAGGGGGTAAGGGTAATCTTTTCCAGGGCAGCTTCCCCATTTTCCGCAAAAGAACAGGCATGCCCGGTTTTCTCCAGAGCCTGGGCAAGCATATCCCTGATCATGGGTTCATCATCCACCACCAGAATCCGGATGGTTTCAGGACCGGTCGAAAAAAAATCATTCATCAGAATTTCTCCAGGATTCGGTTTATCGTTTTAATCAGCGTCTTCATGGGAATGGGCTTTTGAAGAATTTCCATAATGCCAGCGGCTTTTGCATGCTCGACAAGTTGTTCGCTCCGGGTGCCGGTGCACAAAAGGACAGGGAGGGCGTTTCGGATTTCCAGCATTTTTCCGGCCAGATCCAGGCCCTGCAATTTCGGCATGATATGATCGGTGATGACAAGATCATATTTTTGCGGATCTTTTTTAAATGCCTCCAGGGCCTCAATGCTGCCGGTGTATCCCTCAACCGTGTACCCTGCCCGTCCGAGAACTATTTTCCCAAAATCGACCAGGGATTCTTCATCATCAATAAACATCACATGGCCGCTGCCCCTGGGCAGATCCGGATCTATTCCGGTATCCGGCCCGTCTTGCTCCGTCTGATGCAAGGGAAGCAGCACCTCAAAGGAAGACCCTTCTCCCGGAAGGCTTTCCACCAGAATAGTTCCCCCGTGGCTGACGGCTATGCCAAAGGCAACGGCCAGACCGAGACCGGTTCCTTCGCCGGGTTCTTTGGTCGTAAAATACGGATCAAAAACCCGCTCAATAATTTCAGGGTCCATACCCGGGCCGGTGTCCTGTATCAGGATGCGGGCATAGTGACCCGATGCCATATTGGGAGTGTCGGATGCCTGTTCTAAATCTAAAAAGACGGACTTCAGGCCGATGGTCAACTTTCCGCCGGTTTCGGCCATGGCCTGGACAGCATTCTGACAGAGGTTGAGAATGAGTTGCTGGATCTTTGCCGTATCCGCGAGAACGGTTCCTGTTTCTTCCTTAAGATCCATCTTCAATTCAATGGAGGATGGAAAATCGGGTTTCATAAAGCTTATGACGGAATTTAAAATCGGGGCTATCCGGATATGCCTTTTATCCTGATCCGTCTCCCGGCAGAAGGTTAAAAGATGTTGAACCAGTTCTTTGGCGCGGAATGCTGCAGTATGTATTTTTTCAAGGCTGCTGCCCAGGGTGGAGGATTCCGACACATTTTCCATGGCTGCGAGATCGCAATAGCCGATGATAATGGAGAGGATATTATTGAAATCATGGGCAATCCCGCGGGATAAGGTACTGACAGCCTCCATTTTCTGAGCCTGCTTGAGGATTTTTTCCATGCGTTTTTGTTCAATCAGTTCTTTTTTCAATTGCTCATTTGATTTTTTCAGCTCCCGTGTTCGAAGGGAAACTTCATCATCCAGAGTCTTTCGGGTCTCCTGGAGTTGAAGATGTAACTGGCGCATGACAAAATGTATTTTCAGCCGGGCAAGCACTTCTTCTTTCCGGAAAGGTTTGGTGATATAGTCCGCACCCCCAAGCTCAAGCCCGGTCACTTTATTGACCGGGTCTGTCATGGCCGTCATGAACAGGATCGGAATATCCCTTGTCCGTTTATTTTCCTTAATCCGCCGGCAGACTTCAAAACCATCCATTTCAGGCATTAATACATCCAGAAGAATAATATCCGGAAGGAATTTTTCTAAAAGCCTGATGGCTTCTTCACCCTTTGACGCAACAACAAGGTTAAACCCGAACTGGTCCAGTAATTCTTTCAGGAAATCAGTATGTTCCGCCTCATCATCAATAATCATGATAAGACTTTTAGACGCATTGAGCGGGATCATTTTTCTCCCCCTTAATTTGAAAAATCATGCCCTTACGCATGAAACCGGGTTTGATGGCAAATCTTAGCTTGATGAACAAATTATAGAGAAATGGCCGGAACTGTCAAGTGGTCATTTTTTTCATCCATAATTCTCATGAAGGCATTGATAGCGCTCAAATATCTGAGTATGATGGGTCAACATTTTAAAAAGAGAGGGGATTATGCTGAACGTCTATGCTGCCAAATGGTGTCCGCATTGCACAAAAACCGTTGCGTACCTTAAAAAGAACAATATTCCGTTCCATTATATTGAAATCGAAGAACAGACTGAAGATATTGTCGGCAAAGTCATTGAAGTCAACGGAGGGGAGGATTGGGTTGTCCCGACCCTTGAATTTGATGGAAAATGGAGAGAGGGCAAGGTCTTTAATGAGCTGGAACTGCATTTTGATCTGAAGAAACTGGGGATAAGAAATTTTATCTGAAACAACAACCGGATGGCAGGTTGACCGGTGCTCTATATTAAGGACATTTGAAATGATGAAAGTATTGATATAAAAATTTTGGATGTTAAAAATTTTGGA
The DNA here is from genome assembly GCA_031395015.1 of Desulfobacterales bacterium. Classification (GTDB taxonomy): domain Bacteria; phylum Desulfobacterota; class Desulfobacteria; order Desulfobacterales; family Desulfobacteraceae; genus Desulfobacula. The sequence goes on from JANNUH010000064.1 coordinate 51,154, forward strand.
TTGACAGGTTACGATTCAAGGCATAATTTACCTACCGGTAGGTAAATTATAAACAAAGGCATCTTGAGCCACATTTTGAAGATTGAAACTGAAAATAAGTTAACTGTTAACGGTGCCCGTGACCGTTTAATAGAGGCGGGAATTATCCTTTTTGCAGAAAAAGGATATGCCGGTACATCGGTCCGGGAGATCGTGGAAAAAGCAGGGGTGAGCAAGCCGGTTCTGTATTATTATTTTCATAATAAGCAGGAGATGTTTCAACGCATTCTGGATTCTGCTGCGGAAAAATTCGAAGAGATTCTGAAAGACATTGTGGACACCCCGGGGACCGTGCTGGAACGTCTTCTCCATTTTTATCAGGATTTATATCAGGCCATCCTTTTAGAACACCAGAACCTCTATCGCATGGTCCGCAATGTGATTTTTGCCCTGCCACAAAAGGAACCCGCTTATGACATTCACAGGTTTGAGCGAAGCATGAGCGAAGCCATTAAAACCATTTACCAGGAAGGCCTTGAAAAAGGAGAGGTCAAACCGGCTGATCCGGAGGACATTGCCACCCTGGTTATGGGTCTGATTGATTTTTGCTTTCACATCGATTTTTTCGATCCGGAATGCAGCGACCCGGCCAGGCCTGAACGGCTTTTGCGTTTGGCATTTCATGGGATGGCCCGGGACGATCATCACCCAACAGGAGAAAAGAATTAACCATGGACGATTTTAAACCCACTTTAAAACAAAAAATGCTTCACAGCCTTTGGGGCTTCTTCCCCTGGCTGGTGATCGGTGTCATCATTTTTTTTATTATCTCGATGTCAACGGCGATCAATATTAAAAAAGAAAAACTGGAAGCACAAAAAAAAGCGGCCATGAAGGTGGAGGCGGCCGTTGCCAATATCAATACCCTGACCGTCAACCCTGCCCGCCTGACGGATAAAATAGATCTGCCGGCTGAAGTGGAGCCCTGGGAAGATGTCTGGGTCAAGGCAGAAGTGCCGGGCCAGGTGGTCAGCGTGATTGCAAAGGAAGGGCAGAAAATCACCGAAGGCCAGGTCCTTGTTCAATTGGATGACCGGGATCTTCGCTCACGTCTGGACCGCATTCAAGCCAATCTGAAATTGGCTGAAACAAATCATAACCGGATGAAGGAGCTGACCCGGCAGCAGATCGCCTCCGTAAGCCAGCTTGATGAAACCGAAACCCGGCTTAAAGACCTGGAGAGCCAGGCACGGGAGGCGGAGCTGTCTTTGAAACGCACCCAGGTGCGTGCACCCATCAGTTGCATATTGAATAAAATCAAGGCCCAGAGAGGTGATTTTGTCAGCGTCGGTGATCCCATTGCCCAGATTATTCAACTGGACCGGATCAAAATCAAGGTCGGCGTTCCGGAGAGCGATGTGGCGGCGATTCTGGATCTTGAACAGGCAGATGTGATTTTCACTGCCCTGGACAAGCGCCGGATCACAGGCAAAAAAGTTTTCTTATCCCATCAACCGGATTCGCTTTCCCGGCTTTACGATCTGGAGCTGTCCGCCCCAAACCCGAATGGAGATATTCTGCCGGGCATGTTTGCCAGGGTGGAGCTGGTCAAAAAAGTCTATGACGAAGCTTTGGCGGTTCCTTTGTTCAGCATTATTACCGAGAAAAGCGAACACTATGTATATATTGAAAAAGACGGCAAAGCAGAACGCCGGAACGTGAAGATCGGAACCCTGGTCGGCCTCCTGGTGCATATCACGGAGGGCCTTACGCCGGGGGATAAGGTTGTTGTGACCGGCCAGCGCCAGATCAATAAAGGCCAGACCGTGATCGTTATGAAAAATTTCACCCGCCTTGAGGAGCTGACCAGCACATTATGATTGCCGAATATATTGTAAAAAACCGCATCGCCATTGCGGTTTTATGCCTTGTTATTGCCGTTGCAGGAATTTATTCCTATTCCGCCATGCCGAGGGAATCGGAACCGGACATCACCATTCCCTATGTCTTTGTTTCCACTGAATACCCGGGCGTGGCGCCTGAGGATATTGAAAAAGCTATTACCATACCCATTGAAAAAAAACTCAAAGGGCTGGCCAAGGTTAAAAAAATTACTTCGTCCAGTACCGAGGGCATGAGCTCCATTGTGATCGAGTTTGTGACCGGTACGAATATTGATGATGTTCTGACCAAGACCAAGGACAAGGTGGATCAGGCCCAGGGGGATCTTCCCAGTGATTTGAAAGACCCGCCTGAAGTGTCGGAGATCAATCTGTCTGAGCTTCCCATCCTGGTTCTTTCTCTTTCCGGTGATTGCGGCCTGGTCCGTTTGAAAGAAATTGCCGAAGATCTTGAAGATGATATCGAAACCATTCCTGGTGTGCTTGAAGCCGTGATCACCGGCGGCCTGGAACGGGAAATCCGGGTTGAGCCCATTGCTGAAAAACTGGCCTATTACGGCCTTTCCATTGTTCAATTGCAGAATGTGATCGCAGCGGAGAATAAAAACGTTTCCGGCGGTTCCATCCGCATGGGCGACGGCCGTTTTAAATTGCGTGTGCCCGGAGAATTCCAGTCTCCGGATGAAATCTACGGGCTGGTTGTCGGAACCCATGCCGGGCGGCCTGTATATCTCAAAGACGTGGCAAGGGTAGTGGACGGATTCAAAGATGAAGCAGGCCGCTCCCGTCTGGATGGAAAAGAGGCTATTAATCTCCAGGTTAAAAAAAGAACCGGAGAAAATATCACCCGGGTTGCTGAGGAAGTTGATAATATTATAGAGTCCAGGAAAGCGACCTGGCCGGCCGGGACCCATATTGAAAAACTCATGAATAAGGCCAAAGACATTAATAACATGGTCATTGACCTGCAAAATAATATTTATTCAGGGTTTTTCCTTTTAATCATCGTCCTTGTTTTTTTCATGGGTCTGAGAAACTCCATCATGGTCAGCCTGGCCGTTCCTTTTTCAGCACTGATGACTTTTATCATCCTGCATGCCATGGGGATCACCATGAACATGGTCGTCCTTTTTTCACTGATTCTGGCTCTGGGTATGTTTGTGGATGACGCCATCGTCATTGTGGAAAACATTTTCCGTTACATGGAGCAGGGCGTTCCAAAATTACAGGCCGCGGTTAAGGCCACCGCCGAAGTGGCCCGGCCGGTCATTTTTTCGGCCGTAACAACCGCCGTTGTGTTTGTTCCCCTCCTTTTCTGGCCCGGCATCATGGGCGAGTTCATGTGGTATCTGCCGGTTACGGTCATTCTTGCAGTATTTACCTCTCTTTTTGTTGCCATGGTCATCAACCCGGCCCTGTCCGCCTTTTTTATCAAACTTCCCTTTGGTCATCCGGCAGTCAAAGTTAAAAAAACGCCGGAAGAAATTGAAAAAGCAGGTGAAGCACCGGTGGCCGTCAGCGGGGCATTTTTAAAAGGCTATAAAAAACTCATGTTCAGCGTCCTCCGGCACCGCATCGCAGTGATCGGTATTTCCTTTCTCACGGTCATTGCCATGTTTCTGATCTGGCAGTTCAAGATCGGTCTTGAAAAGCCGGTGGAGTTTTTTCCCAATGTGGACCCCCATTCCGCCTATATCAATATCGAACCCCCGGAAGGTGCGGACCTTGATTACTCGGACCGCCTGACCCGTCAGGTGGAAAATGCCATCTGCCTCGGTTCGGGTGAACAGACCACGGATACTGCCGCTGATCCGTCAGATTGCTACGGCAGCAATCAGGATAAAAAGCAATTTGTTTTTCCCAATGGGGAGTCCTTTACCGGGATTGTGGATCTGGGCAATATCAAACATATTTATGCCCGGAGTGTGGCCCTGACCGGCGGATCTTCCGCTTTTGAAGACAGGAGCCCCAATCATATCGGCATCCAGTTCCAGGATTTTGAAAACCGTCTTGAATCAACGGCTCAAACCATGGAGACCATCCGCAAAAGGATTAATGACATATCCGGAGCCAAGATCACCCTTTCCAAGAGTGAGGAAGGACCTCCATCCGGCGCTCCCATTAACATTGAAATCATAGGCGATAACCCCCAGGTCCTGGGGCAGATTGCAGAAAAAATCAAGGAAGAACTGGGCAAGGTTCCCTTTGTCCAGGATATCCGGGACAATTATGTGTCCGGATCACCCACGGTGAAGGTGAATGTGGATCGCCAGAAAGCGGCTATGCTCGGTCTTTCCACCGATGTTGTGGGCTTTGCCCTCAAGGTGGCCTTTAACGGGCTGAAAGTCTCCACCTTCCGGGAAGCCAATGAAGATTACGACATCACGATCCAGTTGCCAGAAGAGGAACGAAGGAAAACAGATCTGCTCAAAGAGCTGCTCATCCCTACCAATGCTGGACTTGTGCCTTTGAGCACCATTGCCGACTTTACGATCTCGGGCGGTCTGGGGCAGATCAACCGCATTAATCATGTGCGTGTGGTTACGGTAAAGGCCGATGTGAATGAGGCCTTTATCCCGGGGCCGGTGGCCAGGGCGGAAGCTGAAAAAAAGCTGGCAACCTATTCCCTTCCTTCAGGATATAAAATCCGGTTCACCGGTGAATTTGAAGAGCAGCAGGAATCCCAGGCATTTCTGACAAAAGCCTTTGCAGTGGCCTCGCTTTTGCTGTTTTTCATTATGGTATTACAGTATAATTCCCTGTCACAACCCTTTATTATCATGACTTCGGTGGTGTTTTCCTTTGGTGGTGTTTTTCTGGGGCTTGCCCTGATGAACCAGTCCTTCGGCGTCATCATGACCGGTGTCGGCGTCATCTCCCTGCTCGGCATTGTGGTTAAAAATGCCATTGTGCTGATAGATTATATCAACCAGCTCAGGGAAAGAGGCTTTTCCGTGGATGAAGCCGTTGTGGCTGCCGGCTGCACCCGTGTCCGGCCCGTTCTGTTGACTGCCACTACCAGTATCCTGGGGTTTGTTCCCATGCTGACCGGGATCAATTTTGATTTTACAACCCTGCACTGGACCTTTTCAAGTGAATCCACCCAGTGGTGGTTTTCCATGGCCAGTGCTGTTTCCTTTGGCCTTGCCTTTTCAACGGTGCTCACCCTGATTGTGGTCCCGGCCCTTTACTCCCTGATTCACAGCGGGACCCTGGCAGCGAGCCGTGCCGGGAAATGGCTGCACTATAAATACTGGAATCCTTTCTACAGACTGACCGGTATCAAACCTGAAGAAGAAGGGCAATAGATGAAAGTATTGATGATGGTCATGGGGTCCGGCATTGCGTTTTATTGTTTTATTCTGGTGCTCTTCTATTTATTTCAGGAAAAAATGATATTTTTCCCTGGACCGGCAAGGTTCGGGGATTGCCGAGAGATGGAACTGAGGGGTACGCAAGCCGAGTCCTCTGGAGATGTCCGGTATTATATCAGGAAAAAGCCCTCACCAGACAACTGGATTGTGATCTTTCACGGCAATGCCGGCAATGCCTGCGACCGCACTTATTTCCTGGAGCTTCTCTTGGATTTTAATTCAAACCTTGTGGTGTTTGAATATCCGGGATTCGCGCAGGATGGAAACAAACCCGGCGAAGCCCTGATCCTGGACAAGGCTGTTGCCCTGATCCGGCATATTGAAACTTTGAATCCTTCCGGCCTTCCCATCTATCTTCTGGGTGAGTCCCTGGGAACCGGCGTGGCAACCTATGCCGCCACCCGGACAAAGATCAGCGGCCTGATTCTGATTTCCGCCTATACCTCCCTGGCCCGTGTGGGCCAGTACCATTATCCCTGGCTGCCGGTAAAGCGGCTGATGAAGCATCGGTTCGAAGCCTCGGCCTGGGCCGGGCAGACTCTTACCCCGGCCCTCCTGTTTCACGGCACAGCAGACGATACCATCCCCATCCGGTTTGCCCGGGAGCAGTCGGCCTGTTTTAAAGGCCATAAGGAGATGGTGGAAATCCCCGGTGCGGGTCACAATGATATCACGGATGTCGGGGCGACCATTATCAGGGGAAAGATCCGGTTGTTTATGGCGAATCCTTGGCTTTGATATTGAGATTTTTCATGGAACCCTATGGTTATGATTCAATCGTGTAAGCACAGGCAAGGGATATGAGTGTCGAGACCTATCAGGAACTTGTGGTTGAAATTCTTCCTCCACGGGATTTGTGTCTTACATGGGAAAGCAGCAGCGAAAAGCTGAGTAAAAAACAGCAATTGCTGAACCGGCAGATTCATCAGCACTATTGCAAAAACCCGGAGACCTGGCTTTTGTATCTGGGCGGCGCCCAGGACCGTATTGTATTGTCTGCCACCCTTGATTTTTTTCGTTCCCTGGCGCGGCTCTTTCTGGATACAGTGGCGCGGTACCCGGATATTGAAGGGGTTCGCCATCAAGCCGAAATTTCCTGTAATCCGCAGGAGTTCAAACGCTTTATTGAAGCTGCGCCTCTCATGATCGGAAGGGAGTATATCGGGCTGGATATGCTTTCTCAGATCTGGGATGATCTGACTCACGCATTTGTCCATGGCATACAGAAATATCCCGGGAGTGTGAAGGATTATTTTTTAGAATTATGTCCCCAGATTCATCTTGCCGGCAGGGTCTATTTTCACCTGGTGGAAAGCAGAGAAGAAGACTACCCTTTCCAGTTTCTTGCCACCTATGCAGAGGATACCAAAGGGGTCGGCGAAAGAAAACACCGTCCCCTGCACCATGCGCTTGAAGCCTATTCCGGGGATCAGCTCCTGGAATTGATGACCACTGTATCCCTTGCGGCAAAACAAAGTCCCATGGTACGGGATCTCATGGATACCGGGGAGCTTTTCCATCATCTTGCCTGGGACAGCCATGAAGCCTATGTGTTTTTGCAGCAGGTGACTTATTTCGAAACCTGCGGCATCATCTGCCGGATACCGGACTGGTGGAAAAATCAGCGGCCGGCAATACGTCTGTCCATCGGCATGGGGAACCTGAAACCCTCCCATGTGGGCATGGATGCGCTGCTGGATTTTAACCCCCTTTTGTTGATCGGGGATGACCCTGTCACTCCGGAAGAAGCCAGGGCAATTCTGGCTCAAAGCGCCGGGCTTACCTGGATCAAAAACCGATGGGTCGAGGTGGACACAGAGCGGCTGAAACAGATTCTTGACGCCTATGAAAAAGCCATGGACATGGTGGATTCCGGAGGATTGACCATAAAAGATGCGCTGCTGCTCCAGCTTCACCCGGAACGGTTTAAGTTAACGGAAAACGAGACCGACCTTTCCATTGTCCATGGGGATTGGCTGAACACGGTGGTAACGCAGCTTTCAAACCCTGAACGGTTACGGGCAGTGGTTGCTCCGGCAACCTTCACGGCAACCTTGAGACCCTATCAGCAGCAGGGGCTCAACTGGCTCTCATTTCTGGATTCCCTGAAATTCGGGGCCTGTTTGGCCGACGATATGGGCCTTGGTAAAACCCTTCAGGTGCTCGGGATGTTAAGCCTTCTCCAGAACCGGGAACCGGACAGGATGTCTTTGCTGATCGTCCCTGCGTCCCTGATCTCCAACTGGGAACAGGAGATCCAGCGGTTTCTTCCCGGTCTGGCCTATGCCGTGGCCCATCCCGGAAGTTCCGATCAGTTTGTGAAAAACGTCGAGAATGGGCCGGATCCCGGCGAGTTTGATCTGATCATCACGACCTATGCCATGGCGCAACGGTTTTCCTGGATGGAAAAAATTCACTGGCGGTGCATCATCCTGGATGAAGCCCAGGTCATAAAGAACCCTTCCACAAAACAGACACAATGTGTAAAAAAGCTTATGGGAGATACCCGGATTATCATGACCGGTACGCCCATTGAGAATAGTCTTTCGGATTTGTGGTCTCTGTTTGATTTTCTCAATCCGGGATTTCTGGGCAGTGCAACGGCATTTAAAACCTTTGCCGCCAAACTGAAGAAAAATCCATCGGGATACAAGCGTTTGAAAAAGATCATTGCCCCCTATATCCTGAGACGGATGAAGACCGACCCTGCCATTGCCCCTGATCTGCCGGCCAAGGTGGAAATGAAAACATTTCCTGAACTCAGCCGGCATCAGGTGGTGCTGTATACTGATTTTGTCGAACAATTGAAAAAGCGTCTGGCCCTGGCCGACCAGGGAATAGAACGTAAAGGGCTTATCCTGACATCCTTGATGAAATTCAAACAGATCTGTAATCATCCGGACCAGTTCTTAGGAACCGGCGGATTTGATCCTGCTGAAAGTGGAAAATTCATTCGTCTCGGGGAATTGTGCGAGACCATTTATGCAAAGCGGGAACGGGTTCTTGTCTTTACCCAGTTCAAAGAAATGATCGCCCCTCTGGTCAATTTTCTGGCAGATATTTTCCAACGACCCGGCTGCTTTATTCACGGCAGTATAGATCTGAAAAAAAGGAAAGAAGCAGTCGAGCGGTTTCAAGGGCCGGAATATGTTCCGTTCATGGTGCTTTCCCTCAAAGCAGGCGGCGTCGGACTCAACCTGACCCGGGCGAATCATGTGATTCATTTTGACAGATGGTGGAATCCTGCGGTGGAAAATCAGGCCACGGACAGGGCCTTTCGTATCGGCCAGCAAAAAGGGGTTCTGGTGCACAAGTTCATTACAAAAGGGACCATTGAGGATCACATTGACGCCATGATTGAAAGCAAGAAGGAACTGGCGGAAACGGTGATTTCCGGCACCACCGGGGGATGGATTACAGAATTGGATGATAAAAAACTTTTAGAGATGTTCAGCCTTGCGCTGTGACAAATATTTAAGTATTTAAGTATTGATTGGAATAACCGTCGGATAAAGGGAAAAGAGAAAAAATGCGGGATTATTACGGGTATCCGAAATATGTCAGTGTTGCTGAAAAAAGGGCCAAGGCTGAAAAAAAGCTTAAACAGCTCAAAAAAAAGAATCCGAACCTGGCACCGGTGACGATTACCGGCAACCGCCTGGCAACATCCTGGTGGGGGACGGCATGGAATACCAACCTGGAAGGCTATGCAGATTTCAGTAACCGCATCGGCCGGGGCCGTTCCTATGTGAAACATGGCGCAGTCCTGGATCTGAAAATTGAATCCGGAAAAATTACCGCCCTTGTCCAGGGTTCCAGATCTGCTCCGTATCAGGTGGACATAACCATTAAACCATTAAAGAAATCCGTATGGAAGCTGATCATTGAACAATGCCGGGGAGAGATTGACTCCCTTGATGCCCTTTTGGCCGGGGCCTTACCCAAAGCCATGGAAACCATCCTGACGCGGCAGGGGGACGGCATTTTTCCCTCCCCAGAAGAAATAGAATTTGACTGCTCCTGCCCTGACTGGGCATCCATGTGCAAGCATGTTGCCGCTGCCCTTTACGGGGTTGGGGCAAGACTTGATACAGCCCCGTCCCTGTTTTTTCTCCTCAGACATGTGAACATGGAAAGCCTTGTGTCAGACGTTGTTCGCAGCGAGGCAGATCAATTGCTGGAAAAGGCAAAAACCCGTAAATCCAAGAGAATTATCAGGGATGCGGATCTATCGTCTGCCTTTGGCATTGACCTTGACGATTCCGTTCCGGTAAAGAGACCCACGGCAAAGCCTCCTGCCGTAAAAATCGTGAGCAAACCCGCCTCTCAGAAGACATCCCCTGACGTCAACCTTTATAAAACTGTGGTCAGGATTATCTGCCGGCGAAGGGTAAACGGTATCACCTTTAAGGAAATCAAAGAGAAAACAGGACTTTCGGATATGGTATTGCGGAACATCATTTTCCGGGCCCGGCAAAAAAACGTTATTCAAAATCAGGGCAGGGGGCTCTATATAAAGGGATCGGCATCATAACCATGGCCTGCATGGGACTCTTGAAGGCCGAGAAATACACATTGTCCCTGATCCACTGCTCGATCTCTTTCGGGGCTACCATTTTCGGCAGATAGCGGTGCAAAAGTTCCAGATAGTCTGAAGTGGCCTCATTTTTAAACTCCAGCACGGTCTTTTCCGATTTGATGAGCCGCATGGTGTCCCGGACGGCATTATCCTTATTGACCATGGCGTGTTGCATGTCCAGCCAGATCTTGTCATACAGAGATATCCCCAGAGAAGGGTTCCAGCCGTATTCGGTTTTAGTGTCTGACATTTTTGGTCTCTCCTTTTTTATATTTTCCATGTTTACTAGTCCTGCAACCCGAAGGCAAGCGCATATTCAAATCAAAGCGACCGGCGTGACTGAGAAACCATTGGAAATCCATACCCTGCTGAAAGAAGAGTTGCCGGAATTACAAATTGATTTCTTTATCTCCAATTATGTTGAAAAATTATATTCAGCTTTCATTTAGATAATTTTTCTATATAGATTATTCAAAAATCCTGTTGCTTCTCTAAGAAGCAGGCGATATAGATTGACTTTGATCCATTTCTCGTAATGCGGGACTATTGATAAAACGCTATTGGTTAGCTGTCAAAGGAAATCCGAGTGAGCGTTGATTATTTCGGAAAGTATTTCAACAAAGATGGTTTTGATTTTACGAGACTGTTGAATGATGATTTCTTTCAGCCAGTTAGGATACTTTTTAATGCAAAGCATTATGTATCAGCATCAAAGTTGCTCGTTGTGGCTATAGACTCTGTAAGTTTTATCGAATACGGAGACATACAAGAGAATACTTTTATTAAATGGCTAAATGAATATTCAGAAATCGATAGCTTAGGCATTACTGCTGAGGAGCTGTGGGAACATAGAAACTCGCTTCTTCACATGAGCAATCTTCAGTCTAGAAAAGTAGCAAGTGGAAAAGTCAGGGCTATAGTGTCATATATTGGTGAGTTGCATCCCGATGTAGAGTTAGACAAAAAGAAAACAGGATATTATAGCCTTTATGGGTTAATTCAAGTTTTTGGTAAGGCATGTGGTAAATGGTGCTTAACATATGATTCTGATCGATCGAAAATTCATTCATTTGTAGAGCGTTACGATCTAATAGCATCAGATGCTAGGATGTTAAACATTGAATATGATGCACCAGAAAACATCTAACGAAGGCGCTGTTGCCGGACAAATTTGCCGCAAAGAGCGGCATTAAAGACATAGAGCATAGGTGTATGAGCATTTTGAATAACGCAGTTGACTCAATTGTATTAGGCCTTGAAGATTATGAATCGAGTGACAAAAGGTTCTGCCCTCGTTTGGATTTTGTTCAGGCAAACCAGTATTTTGTTTAATAAATCAGCAAGGATTTCATTGTCATACATATATAACATCCTTTGAAATTCTCTCTTTTAAAAGAGGGCTCAAATCCTCCCGATAGGTAACGATGTCGACCGGCATTCCAAGAAAATCTTCCAAGCTCATTTTCAGTCCGATTCTGTTTAAAAGATTAGGTTTGTTTATCTCAACAACAATATCGACATCGCTATCTTTATTGACGGTTCCCCTGGCAACAGATCCAAAAATGCCCATTTTGGTAACACCGAATTTTATGGCTTGTTTCTTTTTATATTCTTTTAATAGGGCTATAATATGTTCTTTATTAATCATCTTCTTCATCCGCATTTTATTTCAATGTGCGAAAATCATAGGCTTTTATATCCATCGCGTCAAATTAGATTTTGAAAACCGGTAGATATCTTGTAAGCTATAAGAATTTGTTTGAAGCAAAATGAGAGGAAAAAGCCTTCACGACAAGGCCCCCTTCAGCCCTTATTTGAATGAGCATTACCGGCCTGATCTCAAAAAAATTGATCTTATTTTTCTAAGCTTATTCTCAGCTTTTTCTTATCCAGTTTTCCAACGCTGGTCAGCGGCAGTTCTTTTCTGATCTCGATTTCCCTTGGGACTTCATAGGTGGCCAGTTTTTCCTTTGCAAAGGCCATGATGCTTGACTTTAATTCATCTTCACTGCCGTGGAATTCATAGTCTTCATCCAGAGTCAGATAGGCTTTTACAATTTCCGAACCCGGCTTTTTGGGATCAGGAACACCAATGAAGGCAATCTGTGCAATGGCCGGATGTCCTGTCAGGATATCTTCTATTTTTTTTGAAAACACCTTGAACCCGCTGACATTGATCATGTCCTTGGTCCGGTCCACGATTCTCAGATACCCGTCGGCATCCTGGACCGCCACATCCCCGGTGTGAAGATAACCCTCCGTATCCATGACCTGTAAAGTTTCCCTGGGTAGTTTGTAATACCCTTTCATCACCTGGGGGCCTTTGATGCAGATTTCACCGGGCTCTCCCTGGGCAACCGGGCTTTGGGTCACAGGATCAACCAGCCTGATATCCGTGTTGGGCAGGGGCAATCCGATACAGCCCAGTTTTTTTTGACCCATGACAGGATTCATGGCCGTCAGCGGAGATGTTTCCGTCATGCCGTAAGCTTCAATGAGTTTTCCCCTGCCGATGATCTGCTCCAGTTTTTTCTGTGAGTCTTCGGGATAGGCAGCGGCGGCTGTTACACAGACCTTCAAGGTTGAATGGTCCAGGCGTTTGAATTTCGGGTTTTCCATGAGCAGGTGATAGAGGGAAGGCACATTGGCGGTAAAAAAGGGCTTGTATTTTTTCATGTCGGCACAGATCCGGTCCGTATCCCTGGGATTGGGAATCAGGATCTGGGTGATGCCGTAGGACAGGAAAATGGAGCTGGTAAAAAGCCCGGCAATATGAAACAGGGGAAAGGCTGACAGTGCGGTTTCTCTTCCCTTTTTCAAATGAAGCCATGCCGAGACAATGGCCATATCGGCCAGGGCATTTCTGTGGGTCATCACGGCTCCCTTGGGAGTTCCGGTGGTTCCCCCGGTATATTGCAGATAGGCTGTGTCGTCGGGACTGATCTCAACCTGGGGCCGGGCCGGGGAAAACTGTTTTGAGTGAAGGATATCATGGAATTTTAATATTGTCTTTCCCTCCAGAGGGGTTATTTCCCCTTTGGGAATCTTGCCCAGAAGTTTGCCGAGAAAGCGTTTTGGGGCAGGCAGAAATCCGCCGACACTGGCCACTGCCACAAGTTTTAACTCAGGAAGTGCGGAATGAATCCGGGGCAGATGCTTTTCAAATAAGGCATCCAGTGTCACAAGCCCCCTGGCGTCGGAATTTTTCAACTGAAAGGCGGTTTCATCCACGGACAACAGCGGAGACACTCCGGAAACCACACAGCCTGCCTTTAAGGTGCCGAGGACGGCAATGACGTATTCCGGGATATTGGGCAGGCTGATGCCCACTACGTCCCCTTTTTGAAATCCGTTGGACAAAAGCATATGGCTAAACCGGTTGGCATATTGATCCAGGGTTGAAAAGGAGATTTCAACCCCCATAAACGCCAGCGCTGTTTTTTTGGGGAACATATCCATTGCCTGATGATATACCTTATCCAATGTGGTTTCCCACAGCACCGGGTCCAGATCGTCCACTCCCGGATCATAGGATAATTTCCAAAACGCCTCTTGTTTGCTTTTCATGGCCTTCTCCCTTGACAATGGTTGATAATTATTCTTTTGATCCATATTTAAAAATCAGATTTCTTTTGCTGCCAAAAATCCTCCCAAAATGGCATTGTTTATTTTTCCGGGCGTGACACAGTCGCCAATGGCGGAAAACGGTATTCCAAGATCTTTTATCTGTTGTTCCATATCCTTAACAGGCACAGACCCCAATGCCAGGATGACGGTGTCAAACTGCTCTGTTTCGGTTTTTCCTTTATTTTCAAAGCCCACTGCACCACCCTTAATGGAAATCACCTTGGTATGGGTTAAAATCCGAACCCCATATCGTTTCAGATTGTTCATCAGGATCCATTTGGTGGATTTGCCCACATCCTGGCCCGCCTTTTCCATCATTTCAAACACGGTTACCCGGCAGGACCCGGTGAACATATAGTGCTTCAGCCTTTCAAGGCCCAGTGCATCATAGGTCACAAGAAAATGAAGCATCTCAGGGGACAGGGTTCCTTTATGGGCCGCAAACAAGGCTGTTTCAAGCCCCACGGCTCCTCCTCCGATGACGGCCACATTTTTTCCCAGGAAGGGATTGTTTTTCAATACCTCCCAGGAGGAGATGACGCCGGGACTGTCTATCCCTTCAATGGGCGGAACAAGGGGTTTTGCGCCCTGGGCGATCAAAAGGTGGTCCGGGCGTATCTTTTGGATCAGGTCGGCGTCAACCCGTGTATTTAAATGGACCGGGATTTCATATTTTTTCAGCATGGCCCGGTAATACCGGATATATTCCAGGAGTTCCTGCTTATGGGGCGGGGCCCCGGCTATCCAGAGCTGTCCGCCGATATCGTCATCCTTTTCATAGATCTCAACATCATGCCCGGCTATTTTTGCAGTGACTGCCGCCTCAAGCCCGGCAACACCGGCACCCACCACCATGATACGTTTTGCCCTGGCACAGGGTTTAATCTGCCGCTCTCCTTCAAACCCGGCCCGCACATTTCCGATGCAGGACACGGGCCGTCCGGAAAAGAGTTCATCGGTACACCCCTGGGAACAGGCCACACAGGGCCTGATTTCTTCAGGAGTCCCATTTTTGGCTTTCTGGGGCCAGAAAGGATCGGCAATCAGCACCCGGCCCAGGTTGACCATATCGGCCTGACCATCCCGCAGAATCTGTTCAGCCTGGTCCGGCGTTGTAATCCTGTTGGATGCCATAACCGGAATTGAAACCGCTTTTTTAATATTCATGGCAAGATAGGAAAATCCCGCCCTCGGCAGGTCCATGGGAAGCTGGGGGATTTTTGATTCATGCCACCCGCCGGTCACATTGATGACATCGGCACTGGCTTTTTCATACACCCGTGCAATCTCCGGTGTTTCAGAGTCTGTTGTGCCTCCGAGAACAAAATCATTTCCCGCCATCCTGATGCCCAGGGGAAATTCAGGTCCCAGCGCATCCCGGAGCATTTCCAGGATCTGTCTCGGAAATCTGGCCCGGTTTTCAAGGCTGCCGCCGTATTCGTCCGTCCTGTGGTTGGTCAGGGAGGATAAAAACTGAGTAATCAGATATCCGGCCGAACCGATGATTTCAACTCCTTCAAACCCGGCTTTTTTCGCCCTTAGGGCAGCATCGCAGAATGCTTTCTGTACGGTTTTGATATCCTCAAGTGTCATCTCTTTCGGCGTTGTTTTGGAGTATTTGGAATACACGGCCGAGGGCGCCAGGGGAGTTTCATTGTTGATGAGAAAGGGATGGGTATAGGCCCCGCCGTGAAAGAGTTGAATCCATGGGCTTGCGCCATGGGCCTTGATCCTATCCGTGGCTTTGATAAATGAATCAATGGCATCGTCCTTGGCCAGGGACAAGGGCACAATCCCGGAGCCGATATAATCAACCCCCACCGGGCCCATGGTCACGATACCGGCCCCGCCCTTTGCGATTTCGGCATAGAAATTATAATATTTATCGTTCAGCTTTGTATCATAGGAATACAAAAGCCCCAGGGAAGGGTAGGCAATCCGGTTTCTGATGGTCAGCCGGTTGATTTTGATGGGGCTGAAAAGATGGGAATACATGGGATCTCCTTATAATCCTGAAAATTTGGCAATCACATCGCACATGACTTCACTGGCGCCGCCGCCAATGGAAATCAGCCTTGAATCCCTGTAAAATCTTGAGATTTTCATTTCATTCATGAGCCCCATTCCTCCATACATCTGGAGACATCCGTCCGCCACTTCGGTTAACAGGTCTCCGCTTTTCAGCTTTGCCATGGAGATCATCAGGGTTGCATCCTGGCCAGCCATTTTCATTCTCACAATATGATAGGCCAGTTGCTGAAGGCATTCAATTTCCGTGAGCCATTTGGCAATCCTGTGGCGCAGCACCTGTTTTCTGATCAATGGCTTGCCAAAGACAATGCGGCCCTTCAGATATTCCACGGCGTCGGCAATCATCATCCTGGCCCAGACATAGGCCATGGGAATGGCGCTGAATCGTTCATGCTGGAACTGCATCATCTGCTGAATAAATCCTTCGCCTTCCTTTCCGATGAGGTTTTCAGCCGGAATTCTCAGGTCGTCAAAATACAGCTCAGCCGTATCCGAGCTTCTCATCCCCAGTTTATCCAGCTTTTTACTCACCTGGAATCCGGGCAGGTTTGTGGGAACCACAAACAGGGAAAAGCTGTGGTATCCCAGGTCATGGCTGGTTCTGGCCAGAAGGGTTAGAAAATCCGCCTGGGTCCCGTTGGTGATAAAGGTTTTGGACCCGTTCAGGATATAATGATCCCCGTCTTTTTGTGCAAAGGTTTTCAAGGCTGCCACATCAGACCCGGCATCGGGTTCGGTCACGGCAATGGCCGCCACCAGATCGCCCTTGAGGGCCAGCTTCAGATAGGTTTCTTTTAAATAGTCGGACCCGAAATCATTAATGGCCGGGGTTGCCATATTCATTTGAACGGCAATGGCCATGGGAATACCGCCGCAATCAATTCTTGCACATTCTTCCAGCACAACGGTTTCATACCAGTAATCCAGGCCTTCGCCTCCCCATTTTTCCTCATACCGGATTCCGAGAAACCCCAGATCCCCCATTTTTTTAAACAGATCGTGCAGGGGCGCTATCCCCTTTTCTTCCCATTCATCCACATGGGGATTGATCTCTTTGGTTACAAAATCCCGGACTGCTTTTCTCACCTGTTCATGCTCTTTTCCAAAATACAAATCATTCCCCATTTTTTATCTCCTTTTCATGGTTTCAGGGATTCAGGGATTTCTATGGTTTTTACCCGAAGGTATTCACCCAGGGTTTTGGCCTGGGGATCACTTCTTAAAGAGGCTGCCACCCCGTCCTCCAGCACGCCTTTGATATAAAAATTCAGGGCCAGCAGGTTGGGCAGTTCATATCTCTCAATGTCAAACCCGGCCATGTCCGGCAGCAGGTCTTTTAGTTTTTTTATGGTGAGAAATTCATTTAAAAAGGAAAACCCTTTTTCATCTTTTGCCCAAACCCCAAGATTGGCATTCCCCCCTTTATCACCGGACCGCGTGGCAAAAAGCCTTCCAAAGGCGATCTTTGTCAAGGGCCCGGCCTGGGCTGCGCCCCCTGGTGGCCTGGCCGGTTCCGGGCCTGTCTTTGATGTGATATTTTCCCCAGGGTCCTTTGGGGGCGGGAAAAATTTTGTTTCAACAACATGGACCTCTTCCTGGATCACCACCTCCTGCCTGATGCTTTTCAATGACACCAGGGCTGGCCAGTGGAGGATGGCGGGTGTTTCCCCGGAAGGGGGGCCCGTGAGGGTGAATCCGGGAATGGTGGAAAGGGCCGCTTCCACAAGGGCCGAGGAAAATAATTTGCCTACCTTTGTCTTGTCCTTGTCCATGACGGAAATTCTCAAATAGGAAAAGGCTTCGTCATTGGTTACGGGGTCTGCATGGCCGGACCGGGTCAATTGAACATCGGTTTTTTCAAATTGGGTTTTGCCGCCCAAAAGGCCGAACACAGCATCTTCAACAATCTTAGCCTTTTTTTCAATATCCAGCCCGGTCAACACAACGGTCATGCTGTTTTTAAATCCATACAGGGTATTGATGCAGACCTTGGTGAAACCCGTCGGGGCTTCCCCTTTGACGCCGGAAACCAGGACCTGGTCATTTCCAAGATCCTCCATGGACAGGGTGTCAAACCTGACCTTGACATCCGGGGTCAGATAGGCCGGTTCCCTGATTTCATATAAAAGCTGAGCCGTGACCGTGCCTTTGGATACAAGCCCTCCTGTTCCCTTATGCTTGGTAATGACAAAGGAGCCGTCTTCACGCATCCGGGCAAGGGGAAACCCCATGTTTTCATAGGAGGGGATTTCATCCATGAAAGAATAGTTCCCGCCCGTGGCCTGGGTCCCGCACTCGATGATGTGCCCGGCGGCATAGGCCCCGGCCAGTTGGTCAAAATCCGTTTCCTTCCAGTTGAATTTCCAGGCAGCCGGGCCTGCCACCAGGGCTGCATCGGCAATTCTTCCGCCCACCACGATATCGGCCCCGAGATCCAGGGCCTTTTTAATGCCGAATCCGCCAAGATAGGCATTGGCTGTCAGGGGCTGGAGGCCTGAAGATTTGAGGTCCGTCTGTTTGTCCATATGCCTGAAGGCTTCTCCGGCGTTCTGGAGGTCAGCAAGCACGGGCATCAGGTCGTCGCCATGGATATAGGCGATGACAGGGTTTAACCCCAGGATCCGGCTCAGGGCCTTCAACTCTTTTGCAAGGCCCTGGGGGTTCAATCCCCCGGCATTGGCCACAACCTTGATGCCCTTCTCCAGGCAGGTCGCCATGACCTGTTCCATCTGAAAAAGAAACGTGGTGACATATCCCTTGTCCGGATCTTTCAGCTTCATCCGGAACAAAAGGGCCATGGTCAGCTCGGCAAGATAATCCCCGGTCAACACGTCGATCTTCCCGCCTTCCACCAGTTCCTTTGCCGCACTGAGCCGGTCGCCGTAAAAACCGGAACAGTTTGCAATGATCAGTTCATCTTTCATGGTTACCTTCCTTTAAACACTGGCGCTCTTTTTTCTAAAAAAGCGATTATTCCTTCCCTGGCATCTTCGGTTTTGGCGATAACGGACAGTTGTTCCGAAAGAAAATGAACCGCTTCTTCAAAGGACAGAGATTCAATATGGTTCAGCGCATTTTTCCCTATTTTCATCCCCAGGGGGCTCTTCTGGGCCAGGGCCGTGAGAATTTTTCCGGTTTCCCTGTCAAAGTCGGCCCTGGGAAAAATCCGCGTGACCATCCCCATTTCCAGTGCCTGGGCTGCGGAAAGCCTTTCTCCCAGGAGCATCATGGCCATGGCTTTTTTTCTGGGGACATTCCGGTAAATCAGGGCTCCGATTATCATGGGGAAAAGTCCCACATTGACCTCGGGGGTCCCAAAGGTCACATCCTCCCTTGCCAGGACAATATCGCAGGCCAGCATGAATCCGGTACCGCCGGCCAGGCAATGACCGTTTATCCGGGCCAGGGTGGGTTTTTCAAACCTATATATCCGGATTAAGAGATCGGCATACCGGTCAAAGATTTCCTTTTCTTCTTCTGATCCCTTGCCCATGCTTGCGGAAAGGTCGGCCCCGGAGCAGAACACCTTGTCCCCTGCGCCCGTGATGCAGACTACTTTGACATCATTGTCTTTTTGGGCCGATTCCAGGACTTCCTGAAAAAGCCGGACAGCCTCGGGGCTGATGGCGTTTTTCTGTTTTTCCCGGTTAATGGTGATGGTCGCGATGCCGTCTTTTGTATCGTATAAAAGATCTTTTTCCGTTGTTAGCGTCATGGTCTCTCCCTATTCTTTTTCAATATCCACAAGGATCTGGGCGGGCATGACCTTGTCTCCGATATTTGCATTGATATTGGATATCATACCGTCAAAGGGCGCAAAAAGGGTAGTTTCCATTTTCATGGCCGAAACAATGATAAGGCCCTGGCCTTTTTCCACTCTGTCCCCGGCCTTGACCAGGATGCCGATGACAACGGCCGGCATGGGTGAAGCCACGATGGTGGTGGTATTTAAAAGGCTTTTTTTCCCGGGCAAATCTTCTTCGATCAGGTCGGCGTCCTCTATTTCATAGGATTGCCCCTGGAGGACCACGGTCTTTGTGTTCCCGTGATGGGAGACAAAGGCATTGAAGATTTTTCCATCAATATTAAGCAGGACCTGGTGATCCGATACATTTATAAATCCTGCATCATAGGAGCTGTTTTCCCTTTGGATCTGAATATGCCCTTCGGAAATGACGGCCCCTTGGGAAATGACAACCCCTTTAAAAATGACAACCCCTTTAGAAATGACAGCTTGGATGGATAATTTTTCCTGGTTGACCATGAGGTTGTATTCCATTGATTTCTCCATTTGTCTAGAGTTTCCAGTTTCCCAGGGTATCCCAGGGAGATGGGGCTTTTTCCGGCCCAAAAGAAACGCTCCCCTTGTTTCCCGCCTTCCCCTGAGCATGGGCAAGAAAGGCGATCATGGCCATATCGGCAAGATCCCTGTTTGGCTTCCAGTCTGAAAAATGGGCCGGTATAAAATCCGTAAACACCCGGCTTTCCCTGAAGGGTTTGGAATTTAAAACATCCTTCATAAATTCCATGGGGGTTTTGACGCCCAGAATAATATAATCCTGCAAGGCCTTGATCATCTTGGCCACGGCCTCATCCCGGGTTCCTGCATGGACGATCAGCTTGGCCAGGATGGGGTCATAATCCACCGGGACTTCAAATCCCTGGTAAATCCCGGAATCGATCCTGATCCCGGGTCCGTAAGGCTCTTTCATGAATTGGATCATGCCTGGTGAGGGGAAAAAATCCTTTTCCGGGTCTTCGGCATAAATCCTGCATTCAATGGCATGTCCCCTGGGCCGGATATCACTTTGTCTGAGGCTCAATTCCTGTCCGTCCGCAATCTCGATCTGGTGCCGGACAAGATCCACGCCCGTGGTCATTTCCGTAATGGGATGCTCCACCTGGAGCCTTGTGTTGATTTCCAGAAAATAAAATTGATTGCCCTCATCCAGGAGAAATTCCACGGTCCCGGCATTTTCATAGTGTGAGGATTTAGCCGCTTTAACCGCAGCATTTCCCATTTTTTCCCGCAGTTCCGGCGTTAATACCAAAGAAGGGGTTTCCTCGATGATTTTCTGGTGCCGCCTCTGGATGGAACATTCCCGTTCATGGAGATGGATGGTATTTCCATGCTTGTCCGCAAGAATCTGAAATTCAATATGCCGGGCCCTGGTAAAGAATTTTTCAATATAGACCTCCCGGTTTCCAAAGGCATTAAAGGCTTCTCTGGAGGCCTGGGCCACAGATTCCTGCATCTCTTCAGGCCCATGGATAATCCGGATGCCCTTGCCCCCACCGCCGGCCGTGGCCTTTACCAGGATGGGATATCCTATTTTTTTTGCAGCCTCTTTCAGCACGGCCATATCCGGTTCAGAGCGGCTCAACCCCGGTATGACCGGCACACCGCCATCCATCATGATGTTTCTTGAAGTGATTTTATCCCCAAGATTTTTTATCACTTCAGGGCTCGGACCGATAAACACTATCCCTTCATCTTGGCAGCGCCTTGCAAATTCATGGTTCTCGGAAAAAAACCCGTATCCCGGATGAATGGCCTCTGCCTTTGTCTTTTTTGCAGCGGCAATGACGGCATCCATATTTAAATAGCTTAAGGAGGGTTCCGAGGGCCCTATATATACGGCCTCATCTGAAAAAATGACATGGGCGGCTTTTTTATCGGCATCAGAATACACAGCCACGGTTTTAATCCCCATTTCCCTGCAGGTATGGATGACCCTTAAGGCAATTTCTCCCCGGTTGGCAATCAGAATTTTGTTAAACATGATGGTATCCCTGTTTTCAAGGTTAATCCCTTCTTACATTCTAAACACTCCGAATCCATGGTCCTGATCTCTCAAAGGCGCATTCAGGGAGGCGGAAACGGCCAGCCCCAGGACATCCCTTGATTTTGCAGGATCAACAATACCGTCATCCCAGAGTTGAGAAGTGCTGTAATAGGCATTGCCTTCTTTCAGAGCAGCTTCCACCACTGGTTTATTGATAAAGTCCGTCTCTTCCGGGGTCAGGTTTTCCTGGCCAGCTCTTTGACGCTGGTCATTGGTAATGCTGATCAGCACATCAGCGGCCTGCCTGCCCCCCATGACACCGATCTGGGCATTGGGCCACATCCACAAAAATCTCGGTGAATAGGCCCTGCCGCACATGGCATAATTTCCCGCACCAAAGGATGCCCCTACAATCAGGGTGAATTTGGGCACACTGGCGTTGGCCACCGCATTGACCATCTTGTGGCCGTCCTTTGTAATGCCGGCCCGTTCATAATCGCTTCCCACAATGAATCCGTTAATATTTTGCAGAAAAACCAGGGGGATTTCCCGTTTGTCGCAGAGCTGGATGAACTGGGTGGCTTTCTGGGCGCTCTTGGAGAAAAGAATCCCGTTATTGGCCAGGATACCCACGGGATACCCGTGGATATGGGCCCATCCTGTGACCAGGGTTTCGCCGTACAATTCCTTGAATTCCAGAAATCTTGAACCATCCACGATCCTGGCAATGACTTCCCGGATGTCATAGGGCCGGGAAAGATCCTGCCCCACAATGCCGTACAGCTCTTTTACATCATATAGAGGAGGTTCCGGTTCAACCATGGAAAGCCTTGATTTCTTATTGGCCGGAAGATTTTTTGTTATTTTCCGGATCATTCTTATGGCATGGGCGTCATCTTCGGCATAATAGTCAGACACCCCTGAATCCCGGCAGTGAAGCTCGGCACCGCCCAGATCATTGGCCGACACATCCTCTCCCGTCGCCGCCTTTACCAGGGGCGGCCCGCCAAGGAAAATTGCGCCGTGCTGTTTTACATGTACGATTTCATCACACATGGCCACGCCATAGGCCCCGCCTGCCGTGCACAAACCCATAACCCCCACGATCTGGGGGATGCCCATTTTCGACATCCGGGCCTGGTTGAAAAAGATCCTTCCGCCGTCATCAATGTCCGGGAAAATTTCAGACTGAAGCGGCAGATAGGCACCGGCAGAATCCATGAGTGTTATTAGGGGCAAGCGGTTTTCCATGGCAATGGTCTGGCATCGCAGGGTTTTTTTCACGCCCATGGGATAAATGGACCCGCCCTTGATGGTGGCATCGCTGATGCTGACCATGCATTCTCTTCCCTGGATCACACCAATACCGGTAATGAGTCCTGCCTTATGTATTTTTGTGTCATACAACCCCATGGCGGCCAGGGGAGCGATTTCCAGAAACGGGGTGTTTTTATCCAGCAGCAGATCCAGTTTTTTTTGGGCTGGCAGCTTGCCCGATTCCTCATGGCGCTTCAGGGCTTTGGCTGACCGGTCATTGGCCGCCTTGTCCAGCTCCTTTTCAAGATCCTGAACAAGGGCGGTCATTTCCTGAAAGTTTTTTTGGTAGAGTTCGGAATTCACATCGATTTTTGTTTCAATGATATCCATGGCGCATCCTTTTAAGTATTTGAAATTCCTTTAATAATCGTATCTATCAAGGGGTCCACAAATCCTTCAAGATTGTCCGGGTTTCCGGTCATGACCCAGTTGGTCACCAGATGCTCAATGGTCCCGAGGATCATTGAACGGATGAGATAGGGTTGGGTGTCTTCCTTGAATTCTTTTGCTTCAATCCCCTGTTCGATCACCGTTGTGATCTGCTTTATACCGGCCTTGATGGTCAGGTGTCCTTCGGTGTCTAAAAATTTTTTATTGTGTTTCAGGTACAACATGAGGACTGCTGCAAAATCAGGGTTTTTCCGGTAGGAATCCATGAACAGAAAAACAATGGCCCTAAGTTTATTGCCTGCCCCCCGGATGAGTTTTAAATGAAAGGCCATGGTATCAAAAAGCTGTTGCGAAGACTCGGTGGGGATTGAAAATAAAAGTCCCTCTTTGGTGGAAAAATATTCATAAATCGATGCTTCTGAAATCTTGGCATCCCTGGCAATTTCAGATATGGTTGCTTCATTGAAACCCCTTTGAGCAAATACTTTTGTCGCTGTATCAATGATTTGCCGTTTTCTGATTTCCGTTTTGTTTTGTGACATATAAACAGCCTTTCCATGATTAGTATTTCATGCTGAATTTATAATTAATTAGAGTACGGCTTTTATTTTGTCAATAAAATAATTGTTTATCTATGATAATTATTCATATTAAATTATCTATTATATTTTTAATATATAATTACAGATAGTTATATTATTAAGTCAGTCTTAGATAATTTGCCGGATAATCCGGATCATAGCTTTCTTGTATGAAAATCCAAGTCAATAAAAGATCTATAAAATAAGGATCAGTTATTTTGAGTGACCCTGTTTCTGCCGTCGGCTTTGGATTGGTAAAGGGCTTTGTCTGCTTTGGATATCAGGGCACCCTGTGTGTCGTTTTGCCGGGGAATATAGGTGGACACTCCAATACTGAGTGTCGTCTTGATGGTTTTGCCCTCATATTCCAGACAGAATTCCTGGGTCATGGTTCGAAGCGTTTCCGCCAATTTGTAGACATGCTGCGAAGAGTCATCGCCCAGGAGGATGATAAATTCTTCTCCGCCAAACCGGGCCGAGATATCTATCTTGCGTTTAAACAGCCGTCTGATCATCATTGCCATGGCTTTGAGATATTCATCCCCGGCCAGGTGCCCATATTGATCATTGATGCTTTTAAAATGATCAATATCACAGATAATCAAGGATATCGGCGTCTGATTTCTGAGGGATCGGTTCCATTCAAAGGCAAAGGCCTCATCAAAATATCTCCGGTTATAAAGCCCGGTCAGGCCGTCCACCCGGCTCATCTTCTCCATATCCTTTGATTTTTCTTCCAGCAGATATTCATTTTCAAGGGCATGCCAATATTCCCTGTTCCCTCTGTAGGCCATAAGACACAGGTACATGAGATAAAGGGCTATTGACAGGGCAAGGGGCATATTCACATGATTAAAGACCATGGCAGAAACCGGGATTGCCAGCATAAGAAAAGTGAACAGAATCGACAGGCGCAGCTCGGGGATGTATGCCACGGCACCACCGGAACAAAGGCCCATGGTGGATATCACCATGAGCAGATGTGTATCAGGCTCTCCACTCTGAATCATGAATTTTGCACACCCGATGCCCCATATCAGCGCGGTCAATGCAATACTCAAAAGGAACAGGCCGGTATTGATTTTTTCAAATTGATGCGGCACCCATCGGTCTGCGATCAGATGGAGGAACCTCAGCAGACACACACCCATCACAAAGGTTAAAAACGTGCCTGAAAATTCAGGGTGCCGATCATAATAGCGATATGAGAATAAGACAATCCCCATGACGATGATATAAAAGCCGATGCCCATGGTGGACCTTTTTTTCAGATCCCGGATCACCCTGGGGTTCAGCCTGTATTTTCTAAAATCCAATCTTTCTCCTGGTGTTGGAAATCCTTTAAGTGTTCAAACCCATTTCAACACATGTTCCAGGGCTTATGCCGTGCCCATGCGTTTCAGGATCTCCTTGACCGTATCCCCCGAGGCAAGCTTTCCAAAATGCTTCATCACCAATCCCATGGCCTGCATGGGGCTTTTGAAGGCCGAGAAATCCACATTGTCCCTGATCCACTGCTCGATCTCTTCCGAGGTTGCCATTCTGGGCAGATACTGGTGCAAAAGCTCCAGATAATCCGAGGTGGTCTCATTTTTATATTCCAGTACGGTCTTTTCCGATTTGATGAACTGGCGGATAATGTCCATGAGATCCTCATCCGTGATTTCCTCGGGCTTTTTAACCCTTGTGGTCTTTTTCCCGCTCTCCAGGGTAATGGCCACCGTAAGGCTGGGGAAGGACCCCATGATGAGCCGCATGGTGTCCCGGACTGCATTGTCTTTTTTGACCATGGCGTGTTTCATGTCCTGCCGGATCTTGTCGTACAGAGATATCCCAAGAGAAGGATTCCAGCCGTATTCGGTTTTAATGTCTGACATGTTTGGTCTCTCCTTTTTTATATTTTCCATGTTTACCAGCCCCGCCAACCAAAGGCAAGCGCATATTACAATCAAAGCGCCCGGCACAGGGTATCGGCAAAGGCAGGCCATGTGACCGGCAGAATTTATCATAATAGATGTTCCCTTCTGCAAAGGATGGGGTTACCATACAGACAGGGAAAAAAGAGATAGCGCATGAGCGCTGGGAATTTTATACCAGACTCAAGGAGAATAAACATGAAAGATTACCTTAATGAAACATATACGGATCTAATAGTGGAAGTGGATGCGCCCTTGCTCAGGGTTACGCTCAACCGACCCCAGCATTCCAATGCATTTTCCGATGAGATGATCACCGGACTTTGCCGCCTGCTCCGGGAGGCGGATTGGGACGAAGACATTCGCGTGATCATCCTGACCGGAGCAGGCAAGACATTTTGTGCCGGCGGTGACGTGAATGCAATGGAAGAAAAAACCGGTATGTTTGCCGGTGATCCTGAGGAACTCAGGCGACGCTACACAAGGGGAATCCAGCAGATTCCACTCACCATTGAGTCCCTTCACACCCCTTTGCTGGCCATGGTCAATGGGGCTGCCATCGGGGCCGGTTGTGATCTGGCCTGCATGTGCGACATCAGAATAGGGTGTAAACATTCCCGGTTCGGAGAAACCTTTGCCAAACTGGCCCTGGTGCCAGGCGACGGCGGTACCTTCTTTCTACAGAGAGTCGTGGGTTATGCAAAAGCCATGGAACTTTCTCTCACAGGCAAGATCATTTCAGCGGATGAAGCCCTTGCCTTGGGCCTCCTGAATCACCTGGTGGAAGAGGATGCGCTGAAACAAGAAACCGAAACCCTGGCACGCTCCATTGCAGCCAACAGCCCTGTGGCGGTATCCATGATCAAAAAAGCCCTCCGCCAGGCCCGCACAGCGGAAATCAGCGGCCATCTCGATTTATTGGCTGCTTTCCAGGGAATTACCCAGCGAACGGAAGACCATTTTGAAGGGGTTCGGGCGTTGAAGGAAAAACGTCAGCCGCATTTCACCGGTCATTAATCGGTGGTCGGATTCCGGCCCTTATTTTTTAATGCCAAGATTTTCCAAAAAATGCCTCCGTTTCAGCCGGGCCAGGGCGGTATCCTCTTCCACAAGATAGAAAACGCCTTTGTTTGTCTCATCAAAACATTGATAAAGGCCGGTATAGCCAATAAGATCGGTTACATCACAGACCCTTTCCACATCATCATTGAACCTACGGCACACCTGGGGCCAGTTATATGACATTCATTACTTTTTAAATTATTACCAAAATAATCATAAAATTATATTGACATGAAATTTTTGTGTCATACCTTGAGCCTGTCAAAAACAGTATAAACATCTGTTCACACCATTATAAAACGGAGGATTACCATGACTAAAATAATCGGGATTGATCTCGGGACGACAAATTCCTGTGTATCCATACTTGAAAACGACAAACCCGTCGTGATCACCAATGCTGAAGGCGGGCGGACCACGCCATCCATTGTGGCCACGACAAAAACCGGGGAGCGCCTGATCGGGCAGATTGCCAAACGTCAGGCCGTGACCAATGCGGAAAATACGATTTTCGGGGTCAAGCGGCTCATCGGGCGAAAATATGATTCCCCTGAAGTGCAGAAAGACATCGCCAATCTGCCGTATAAGATTGAAAAGGCATCCAACAACGGGGTAAAGATCAAAATGCACAACAATTATCACAGCCCGGCCGAGATATCTTCCTTTATCCTGGCCCATCTTAAAAAAACCGCCGAAGATTTTCTGGGCGAAACCATCACGGATGCCGTCATTACCGTGCCGGCTTATTTTGACGACAGCCAGCGCCAGGCTACCAAGGATGCGGGTAAGATTGCGGGGCTCAATGTCCTGAGGATCATCAATGAACCCACGGCAGCAGCCCTTGCCTATGGGCTGGATAAAAAGAAAGAAGAAAAGATAGCCGTGTTTGATCTCGGCGGCGGGACCTTTGACATCTCCGTCCTTGAAATCGGGGATGGGGTGTTTGAAGTCAAATCCACCAACGGGGACACCCATCTGGGCGGGGAAGACTTTGATCTGCGCATTCTGGATTTTCTGGCTGCTGAATTTAAAAAAGACCAGGGCATTGATCTGAGGAGCGATACCATGGCCTTGCAGCGCCTGAAGGAAGCTGCGGAAAAAGCAAAGCAGGAGCTGTCTGCCGCCATGGAAACCGATATCAATCTGCCCTTTATCACGGCTGATGCAAGCGGGCCAAAGCATCTGAATATCAAACTGACACGGGCCAAACTGGAATCCCTGGTATCGGAGCTCATGGCAAGGCTTGAAAAACCCTGCCTTACGGCTGTTCAGGATGCCGGGATGAAATTTTCCGATATTGCCCGGGTTCTCCTGGTGGGCGGCATGACAAGGATGCCTGCGGTCCAGGATCTGGTGAAAAAGATCTTTGGCCAGGAGCCGGATAAGGGCGTGAACCCGGACGAGGTAGTGGCCCTTGGCGCTGCCATCCAGGGCGGAATTTTGAAAGGAGATTTAAAGGATGTGCTACTTTTAGATGTAACCCCGCTGTCCCTCGGCATTGAAACCCTGGGTAGTGTCATGACAAAGCTTATTGAAAAAAATACCACCATCCCCACCCATAAAAGTGAAATGTTTTCAACGGCCGATGACAATCAACCGGCCGTGACCATCCATGTCCTGCAAGGGGAACGGGAGATGGCAGGAGATAACAAAACCCTGGGGCGGTTTGAATTGACAGGGATTGCACCGGTACCACGGGGCCTGCCCCAGATCGAGGTCGCCTTTGATATTGATGCCAACGGCATTGTCAATGTGTCGGCCAAAGACAAGGCTACGGGAAAGGCACAGTCCATTCGGATCATGGCTTCATCCGGCCTGTCAAAGGCAGAAATCGAAGCCCTTGTCCGGGAGGCAGAACTCCATGCCGATGAAGACAAAAAGAAAAAGGAGCTTGTCATGGAGCGCAATGAGGCTGATGCCATGATCTACCGGGCTGAAAAAATGATCAAGGAATCCGGGGCCGGGATGGACCCCGCTTCGATCCATAAGGTGGAAGGCTTGACCTCCGATCTGAAACAGGCCTTGAAACAGGATGATCCGGTCCGGATGAAAAAATTGACCGAGGATCTGACCCAGGCCCTTCACGCCTTGAGCGAGGCCCTGTATAACAAAACAGATCCATCGGGCAATTCCGGTCAACCCGGCAGCCAGGACGGCGGGTCCGGGGCAAAGGCCACCGATGATGATGTCGTGGATGCTGAATTTTCCGAAGTGGCATAACCCCTTAATTTAACCATGCCTGTCCTAACCGGATAGGCATGGAACAGACAAGGGAAAAAATAGGCTGAAAAAATCAACGTTATTTAAAATTAAGGGTTGACAGACCCCTGAAGTTCGTTTAAATAAAAAAGACCGGTTGGTATTTTATTTGGAGTTGTGCATGGTCACAAAAGGGCTGCAGACAAAGCAAAACGTTATTGTTAAATCTCTGGATCTGTTTTCTGTCAAAGGGTATTACAACACATCTGTCAATGATATCCTGGAGGCCACCCATCTGACCAAAGGCGGACTTTACGGACATTTTCAAAGCAAAGAAGACATCTGGTATGCGGTTTATGAAGAAGCTGTGACCATTTGGAAAAATATCGTATTTAAAGATGTCCGAGACATTGAAGACCCTCTGGAAAGAATCAAAAAAGTGCTGGATAACGACCTGCGAAATTACCTGGGGGCCCATATTTTTTCCGGGGGGTGTTTTTTTTTAAACATGCTGGTTGAGCTGACAGGACAGTCAAGCACAATGAGCAACTGCATTTTAAACGGGTTTATTGATTTCTCGAAATTGATCAACCAATGGCTAAAGGAAGCCCATGAAAAAAACATGCTGAAACCCGGCATTAAGTTTAATGAAGTGGCAAGCTTTATTGTTATTTCCGTTAACGGATGCGCAGCTTTGTACAGCTCAATCCGTGACCCTGAAATCTGGAAACTAACCCTGTCGCAGCTTAATTTTTATATCAGCGAACTAAAACAATAAAGAATGTTTGTTCCCTGATGCATTGAAATGTTCTTATAATATACCGACCGGTCTTGACTTACTTACACCTTTTTTTAAAAGGATGGCCGCCATGACAAGACTATTTGATTCAACCCCAATAAAGGCATATCCGGCAGATTGCACCCCGAAAACAGATCCTGTAGCGGAGTACAGACTCTCGGATAAAAGAGAGCGGGATATGATGTGGATGAAATATAGAGATTTAAGGCAATTCTTTGATGAAATTGAAAAGGCCCAATCCAATGGTCAATTTAATGGAAGATCATATCCATAAATCATAATTTTGCCGGTAAAGACTCATTTTTTTCCTGATAAAAAGAAACTTCCTATCCTTTACTTGATTTTCAATTGCGTTCAATTCTACAATATAAAAACTGTCTGTTTCCGTCAGGGTACGGCTTTTATTAAATTTGAGAATTAACCATATGATACCACTTACCATCTTCAAACGCCTGGTGATCGGAAATATAATCATCCTTTTGCTTGTTTTTATCCTTGGCAGCACGGTTATCTTCAACCTGACCGGGCTTCAGAAACTTACCCGGGAAATTGTGATCAAAAACCAGGCGAGCCTCATTGTGGGGAATCGCCTCATGGATTCCCTTGTCCTGCTTGTCAATTTCGGTGAAAAATATTTTGTGTCTAAAGACATTGATTATTACAACCGGTTTCTTGATGTAAAAATGGTTTTGAATAGAGATTTTGAAAAATTTAAAGACCTTATGGAGACGGATGAACAAATTGCCATTCTTAACGAATCCCTTGCCGATTTGAATGGATACATAGACTGGTTTGAAGAAACATCTGAAAAGCTTAAATCCGAAAAAAAGGCTAATATTGATTTATTTTTAAAGGAAAATCATCCTGATCTCAATACAACAACCGTTAATCTGAAAAAAATTCTTGCCGTTTCCCAGGATATTATTACTGCTAAAACAAACCAGTCCAGCCGGATGACTCATCAGATTCTTGTTGTTACGGTCATCATTACCCTTCTGACCGTTTTTTTCGGGATGATCATTACCATTTTCAACACACGGTCAATCACAAAATCCGTCAACCGCCTTCAAAAAAAAACCAGGGACATTTCCCAGGGACATTTCGAGGAAATTCAAGCCATAAAAGGGCCGAAAGAAATCCAGGATCTGTCATTGCATTTTAATACCATGTGCCGGCGGTTAAAAGAACTGGATGGCTTGAAAGCTGATTTTGTCAGCCATGTATCCCACGAACTCAGAACCCCCATCGCTTCTATCAAAGAAGCCTCTGCCATGCTGTCCAAGGGTTTTTATTCGGATGACCCTGAAAAGCAAAAGGAGCTGTTCATCCTGATTCACAAAGAGTGCAACCGGCTTTTAACCTCGGTCATGCGGATTCTTGACTATTCCAAGATGGAAGCCAATCAAATGGAATACAATTATATCAACATCGGCATGCCCGATGTTATCCGTAAATCGGTTCTGAAACTGGCCCCCCTGGCACAACAAAAAAAAATTGCCCTGGAATTTTCTCCGCCCCCACAGGATCTTCCGGATATATGTATTGACGAAGACAGGATCATAGAAGTTCTGGACAATCTCATCGGCAATGCCTTGAAATTCACACCGGAAAGGGGTAAGGTCCTCATTCGCTGCCTGCCCGCTGATTCCTTCAAAAACCTGATGGTGTCGGTTGAGGATAACGGCCCTGGAATTAAACTTGAACATCTTGAAAAAATTTTTTATAAATTCAAACAAATTGACAATGGCCTTGGTACGCGAATGGGGACCGGACTGGGACTTTCAATTTCAAAATATATCATCAAGGCACACGGGGGAGACATATGGGCACAAAGCCAATCTTCAAAAGGCACAAAAATGGTTTTTACGTTACCTGCTGCTTTGTAATCGGGCTGTTTTTATCAGGTTGCCGGCACTTCACCCTGCCCGCATCAATTGATACGGACGAAAAAAACTATCTGACCACGACCCAGGCCTTTGTCTTAAACGAGGACTACGCATCCGCTATCGGGGAAAGCCAACGCATTCTGGAATACTACAGCCGTATGCCTGAAAACGATGACCTAATTTTGTCCAATTATGTTCAAACTTCCCGGATCATCTCTCTTCTGCTGACCCGTATCCTGGGTGACATAGAAAAACAACTGGCACTCAACCAGAAAATCCTTTTGTATGAAAAACAGATAGATGTACTGGCTGTTTCAGAGAAAACATTAATCAAGAAAACGGAAATTCAAAACACTAAACTGGCTGGATTGTCATTAAAAATAAAAACCCTTGAAGATGAAAAAAAGCTGCTTCAAAATCAGATCAGGCGGCTAAAGGAAATAGACCTGAATTCAGACAAAACTATCGGGAAGCCGGGTCCGGAAGGGCCTAAGGCTGAGGAATTCATGCCAAAGAGCAACAATGGTTTATGACCCCGGGGGATTCAAAATGGAACATATATTGATTGTAGATGATGATCTTTCCTTGCTAAAAGTGCTTAAAATGAGGCTTGAGGCTGAAAAATACAAGGTCACGGATGTATCAAGCGGTTCAGAGGCCCTGGCTGCAGCAGGTAATATTTTTTTTGATATGGCCATTATCGATTATCAACTGAAAGATGAAACCGGCATTGAGGTGATGGCGTCCCTGAACAGGATTGACCCGGAACTGCCCGTCATCATACTGACCGCATACGGCACCATTGAAAAAGCTGTCTCTGCCATTAAAAAAGGGGCTTACAGCTATCTTACAAAACCTTTTGAAGATTCCGAACTGATTCACCATGTTAAACAATGCCTTGAAAAAAACAAATTGACAAAAGAGGTAAAAGAGCTGCGCTCCATGGTGTCTAAAAAATTCGGGTTTGAAAACATCATTGCCAAGGATCAAACCATGAAAGCCGTCCTGGAAAAAATTGTCCAGGCAGCCGCAACCGATTCCAATATATTGATTGAAGGTGAAAGCGGCACCGGCAAGGAGCTGGCTGCCAAATCCATCCATGTAAGCGGTCCCAGGAAACACGGCCCCTTCATTGCCATCAATTGTGCCGCCATTCCTGAATCTTTGTTTGAAAGTGAACTTTTCGGTTATAAAAAAGGGGCCTTCACCGGCGCTGCAAATAATAAGAAAGGCTTTTTGGAGCAGGCCCGTAACGGAACTTTTTTCTTTGATGAGATATCGGAAATACCGGTTTCCGTCCAGGCCAAACTGCTCAGAGTGTTGCAGGAAAATGAGTTCTACCCTCTGGGGGGGAATGAAAAAATAAAATTTGAAGCCCGGATCATTGCCGCAACCAATAAAAAATTATCCGATGAAGTATCCAAAGGAAATTTCAGGGAAGACCTTTATTACAGGATTCATGTCATTCCGATAACGATGCCCCCCTTGAGGGAACGGCGGGAATGCATCCCTGTTCTGGCCCATTATTTTTTAAATGAATTCCGGCAGCAGATGAAAAAAAATGTCAGTCACTTTTCATCTGCTGCAATGAAAAAACTGGTCCATGCCGCCTGGCCCGGGAATGTCAGAGAATTGAAAAATATTGTCGAATACTGTGTTGCCATGTCCAAAAATCCCGTCATCTCGCCGGAACTGATCCTGCTGGACCCGAAGGAGATTCATGATGAGCTGAAACCGTTTAAGGATGCAAAATTGAGTTTTGAAAAAGACTATATCATGCAGTTGCTCCGCATAACCAAAGGAAATATCAGTCTGGCTGCAAAACTTTCCGGTAAATACAGGGCTGATTTTTATGATCTGATGAAAAAATGCGGGCTGAAGGCCGAAGACTTCAGGGATACGGTGTAGTGATTTCCATACAGATCTGCTCAACCCCCCTCCGGACAAGCTTTTCCAAGGCAAAAGACTGGTTTCGCACTTTGCATGTATTGTTTTTCATACACTAATTGCCGTGCAGTTTTTTGTAACGATTCAAGATAGTTATCATTATAAAAAAACAAACCGGCTGGTTTTCCATACACTTTTAACGAAATCCATGGTTTTCCATGTCCCGGCTTGGGTCTGTTTTCTGAAGCCGTCGGCTTGTCTTTAAAATATATAACTATATGAAATTATATTCTTTTTATAAAAAAGCAAATGGTTTTCAAATTTTAAGGCTCATTCCAGCCGCCTCTGGCGCTATTATTGCTAAGGCCCATATGGTTATAATGTTAATAGCGTTTTTATAATAATAATGTCACGCGAACAGCACCCACAGGGTCTTTGTTTGCAGGATTAACGATTAAGGGAAAAGGACCTATGGCTGAACCAGGAAGAGAATATATGAACCGGGCGGAATTGAGGCAACTCATCAGAATAGATGAGCTGAAAATGAAATCATATCATTTCAAACCTGCAGGCTGTGTCGAAGACTATTTCACAGCATTAAAACTGGGTGCACGACAAATTTATAGGTAACAATTTCAGACTGCCGCCCGATGTTCCCAAAAATCTTCCCAGCGGTTGCTCAGAATACTACAGCGCAGGGCTATGATGCTATTTGCGCCCTCAACCGTCCAGTGCATACCCGAC
>JANNUH010000081.1:0-5764 GCA_031395015.1 Desulfobacterales bacterium
TGCTCCCGTTCTATCTCCAAGCTTTCAATAGTCACTTCCATCGGCTCCCTCCTATTATCTGTATGCTTACTTTGCAATCAGATAATAGAGGAAAATCCATACTCCGTCAACCCTTTACCTATATTAATGTCGCAGACCCCGGGAAAATCACCATATTGAATTTTTCGGCAATACCTGTTATGAAAGGGCTTTAATTTTTAAAAGGAAATTTTTCATGCATTATGAAGGTATGATGATAAGACCACCCAGCGAGGCTGACAGCATTCTATTGCAGGTCACCCTGGGATGCTCCCATAATAAATGTACGTTTTGCGGCACGTTCAGGGAAAAGCGCTTTAGCATAAAAAAAGATGCCGTCATTTTTGAAGACATTGAATTTGCAAGGCAATATTGCCGACGCCAGAACCGAGTGTTTCTCTGTGACGGGGATGTCATGATCATTCCCCAGAAAAGGCTGGTCAAAATCCTCACACAGATCAAGGACCGGCTGCCCTGGGTGGAAAGGGTCGGGCTTTACGCCAATACCAAGGGCATCGCTATGAAAACCGATGAAGAATTAAAGGAACTCCATGACCTCGGCGTAAAGATAGCCTATATGGGCCTTGAAACCGGGGACGACCAAATTTTAAAAGAGATCCTGAAAGGTGCGGATTCAAAAAAAATGATTGATATGGGAAAAAGGATCAAAAAAGCCGGTATCAAAATTTCCATAACGGTTCTCCTGGGTCTTGGCCAGAGGGAAAGATCAGCCGCCCATGCCAGGGAAACCGGCAGGGTCCTGAGTGCCATTGATCCGGATTTTGTGGGTGCCTTAACTCTGATGCTGGTGCCGGACACAGAGCTTTGCGATCAGTACGAGAAAGGCGAATTTATCCTTATCGAGCCTGAAGAAATGCTGGAAGAACTGGGTCTCATGATTGCCTCCACCCACCTTTCCAACGGCTATTTTCATGCCAATCATGCGTCCAATTATCTCCCCATCAGGGCAAAGCTGCCCGAGGAAAAAGAAAAAACACTTGAACTCATATCACAGGCGCTCAAAGGCAATGTGGCCTTACGGCCGGAATTTTTAAGAGCCTTGTAACCAAAATTTATCATAACAGGAGAAAAACCAATGGCAAACGCTGAAATGAATCCGGATCAACTGACCGTGACCACCATCCGAACCCTTTCTATGGATGCGGTTCAAAAAGCAAATTCAGGCCATCCGGGAGCACCCATGGGGCTGGCACCCGCAGCATATACGCTTTTTAAATATTTTTTGAAACACAACCCCAAGAATCCGGCCTGGATTGACCGGGACCGGTTTGTCCTTTCCGGCGGTCATGGATCGGCATTGTTATACAGTCTTCTTTATCTTTTCGGCTATGGTCTTAACCTGGATGACCTGAAAAATTTCAGACAATGGGGCTCAAGAACTCCTGGGCATCCGGAATACGGCGAAACCCCCGGAGTTGAAACCACCACGGGCCCCCTGGGCCAGGGCATTGCCAATGCAGTGGGCATGGCCCTGGCCGAACGTCATCTGGCCGCCCGGTTCAACAAAGCAGATAAAGCCCTCATCGACCATTATACCTTTGTCATGTGCGGTGACGGAGATCTCATGGAAGGGGTGGCCCTGGAGTCCATTTCCCTTGCAGGACATCTTGGGCTTGGAAAGCTCATCCTTATGTATGATGACAACGGCATCACCATTGAAGGAAAAACCGATATCGCCTTTACGGAAAATGTCCGGGCAAAATTTGAAAGCCAGAACTGGCATGTGGTCACCGTTAAAGACGGCAACGACATGGATGAAATTAAAAAAGCCCTTCAGGCCGGCAAAGATGAAGCAGGCCGCCCCACCCTGGTGCAGATCAAAACCCATATCGCCTATGGCAGCCCCAATAAGCAGGATAGCTCCGATGCCCATGGGTCCCCTCTGGGTGCCGAAGAGATCAAACTGACCAAAAAATTCTATGGCGTGCCCGAAGACAAGGACTTTTACGTGCCCGACAAAGTGCTGGAAAATTGCCGAAAAGCCCTGGCCAAGGGGGAAGATCTGGAACACGCCTGGCAGGAAATTTTCGATGTATATAAGACCCTTTACCCTGAATCTGCCGGGCAGTTTGTGGATGCGGTCAGCGGATTTCTCACCAATGGCTGGGATTCAAAAATTCCGGTGTTTAAACCAGAAGACGGGCCTGTGGCCACACGGTCTGCCTCGGGCAAGGTGCTGAACGCCATTGCAGAAAATTTGCCCACCCTCATGGGCGGGTCCGCCGACCTTGCCCCGTCCAACAATACCTATATCAAAAATGCTGGCGATTTCCAGAAAGGGGCCTGGGAAGGCCGCAACATCCGGTTCGGAGTGAGGGAGCACGCCATGGGCGCCATCCTGTCCGGCATGTATCTTCATTCCGGGGTCAGGCCCTTTGGCGGGACTTTTCTGGTGTTTGCCGATTATATGCGGCCGGCCATTCGTATAGCCGCCCTGATGAAACTGCCCCTGATTTATGTCTTTACCCATGACAGTGTTGCCGTGGGAGAAGACGGACCCACCCACCAGCCCGTGGAACACCTGGCCTCCTTGCGGGCCATCCCGAATCTCACCGTTGTCAGACCTGCCGATGCCAATGAAACCGCCCTGGCCTGGAAAAAGGCCCTCATAACTCTGGACTCCCCCACAGCCCTGATCCTGAGCCGCCAAAACCTGCCGACTCTGGATGTGTCCCAAAAAGACGGAGAATTCAATCATGGGGCCTATACCGTAAAAATGGTGGCAGACCCTGATCTGATCCTCATTGCCACGGGTTCTGAAGTCCATATCTGCGTTGAGGCGGCCAAGGTTTTAGAAAAAGATCACAATATTAAAGCCGCCGTGGTTTCCATGCCTTCCTGGGAGCTTTTTGAAAAAGCGCCAGCGCCCTACCGCGAAAGAATTCTGCCCTCCCATGTAAAAGCAAGAATGGCGGTTGAAGCCGGTATTTCCATGGGCTGGGAAAAATATGTGGGTGAAAAAGGCCGGGTCATGGGCATCAACCGGTTCGGAGCCTCTGCTCCCGGCGGAAAAGTCTTAAAAGAATATGGGTTCTCACCGGAAAATATCGTAAAAAATGCCCTGGAGATGTTTAAAAAATAAGGGTTCAAAATCAGATCCATGCCGGGTGTAGGGCTTTTGAGCCGCACCCGGTTTTCAAAAAAAGAGGCCCATGATGCAGATCAGTGTCAAAACAAATTCAAGGACTCAGATGGTCGACATTACATCAGAAGTCCAGGCAGCGGTCAGGGAATCCGGAATTCAGAACGGCCTTGTCCACGTTTTTTCCATGCATACCACGGCCGCCGTCACCATCAATGAAAATGCTGATCCGGCCGTTACAACGGATATGTTAACCTTCATCAACAAGGTGATCCCCTGGGATGACGGGTTTAAACACATGGAAGGAAATTCTGCGGCCCATATCAAGGTCAGCCTTTTCGGGCCATCGGAAATCATCCCATTGGAAAACGGATCAATGGTTCTCGGAACCTGGCAGGGAATTTATTTCTGCGAATTTGACGGTCCCAGGAGCCGCCGGGTCAATATTTCCGTCATGCCCGGTTGATGAAAATGCCTGGGGAATTGATAAACAATTTTAATTGTCGGCCAGCTCTTTTTTAAGTTCTTCCGGAGACATTGTCCAAAACGGCTTTCCGTCACTGGTCAATCTGATTTTAATTGCTTTTTCGCCTTTCTTGATCTTGGCGGCCATGATCACTTCTTTTCCGTCAATCTCAACCCAGCAGCCTCTCAGATCGATTTTATCCCCTTTTTTAATTCCAATGGACGCCGTATCTTTATAAGCCAACGGGCAGATATGGGCCGTATACTTTTCCCCGTTTTTATCTTCAATGACCAGTCCTAAACCCGGCGCCATTCCGGAAAGGGGCGTAATTTCTTTGACTTCAAGAACAATTGCCTTGATGGTGTCAACATCCTGAATATTATATAATTTATTGTACGGATCATTTATTCCCCATCCAGCCATGTTCTTTTCCTGGGCAGAACATAGGATAATGCCTGAAAAAAACAGCACAAAAATCAGTGCCGAATAGACCAGGGTGTGTCTCTGAAATTTTTTCATCTGCTTTCTCCTTTGTTTAGTTCAAATCATCGTTGGGTTTTTTGACCACCGGCACCTTGAACACAGGAACGCCTTCTTTTGCAAGAACCTTGTCTTCTTCCGTTGTTGTGACCCCCCGGATACTTCTGTATTCTTCTGCGCCATAGTGCATTTTCAAGGCCTGTTTTGAAAAATCAGTGCCCACATTCTCAAAATTCTTTTCCACATATTCCGACATTTTTTCAACAAATTCCGACATGGCTTCCTGGCTTGCCTGCAAAGCTTTCCGGGAAACGGTTCCGGATGATGATTTTTTAATGGATATGGCGTGAAGTTTCTGCACCACATCGGTTGTATCACAGACAGGGCAGGTCAAAATCCCCTGTTCCTGCTGTCTGTTCAGGTCTTCCTTGTCTTCGAACCAGCCTTCGAAGGTGTGACCATTCAGACATTCAAGATCAAATACTATCATTTTATAAAATTCTATTCACGCCGGTTGTGATGTTGAAACAATAACCCCCCATTTTTTCATAATGGGGCAAAAGGGTTATAGCTTAGTTCGATAAATTTTTCAATTGTGAAATGCGTTTCAGATCATGGTCTGAGCTGACGCAGGGGAAAAGAGTATTGTTCGTAAAAACAGGGTGTTGAGTAAGATCATACCTTGAATTTTGAACGGCTTTCTCCCATAAAGCAGTGTGGGGAATGGGCGTATAATAGGCAAGCACGGGCAATACCCCGGTTTGCCTGACAAATTGCATGGACAATTCAAGTTTTTCAATATTCTGCCCCGGCAGACCGCATAATAGATAGGCTCCGATCTGTCTTTTATCAAACCCGGCAGTCTTGAGATGTTCAACCGCCATCAGAAATTCGTTTTCTGCAACTTTGGTATCATGGCTTCTCTGCGCAGTGAACTCCGTTGTTTCAAGACCCAGGCGAATGGTCTTGAACCCGGCCTTGAACATCAAATCTGCCGCCTTTTTTGTGATGCCCCGGATATGAAGGGCGTTGGGCGTATGAAAATAAAGATCCAATCCCTTTGCAATGATCCTTTTAAATAAAGGGAAGGCATGATCCTCTGCGTTGACCAGAAGGGCATCATCATAAAAGGCAAAATTTCTGATATTATATGTTTCATGCCAATGTTCTATTTCCTTATACACGTTCTCCGGTGATCGATGCCGGAGCACCGGTTCAAGATAGGAAGATGCACAGTATTCACATGAAAACGGGCACCCCCTGGAGGTTAAAATCGGTGCATAGGTGATCTTCTGCTGGAGATCAAGGGCGGGAAAGGGCAAGGCATCCAGGTCTGCGGGCAGCGTTTGGAGCCTTTCATCCTTAAGGTCAAATCCGGTAAAGTCCTTTAAAATGCCCGCTAACCAGGGCTCGCCCGGTCCTTTGACCACAAGGTCCGCCCCGCTGGTCCGGGCGGCATGGTCATGACAGAGGCTTGCGTAAATTCCGCCCAATACCACCGGAACATCGGGAAAAACCCCTTTAACGATTTCAATGGTTTCTTTTACCCCGGAAGCCCAGCCCTTTCAAGGTAGTACTAACGAGTTAAATATAAAATGAATTGCATTCAGAAAATAAATCTAGACATTTTAGTTTCTAGCAGATACAAACCGGAGGTAATAACCTCAACACTGTATCTCAAGGAGACTGCTATGCCA
>JANNUH010000082.1:0-3163 GCA_031395015.1 Desulfobacterales bacterium
TTGATGGCCTTCGTTACTGCTGCTCACGACCAAAAAGATTGCTTCAAAATGCTTATTAGCGGGTAGCTTAGGTAGATTTTTAAGTTGTCCAAACTGATCTGTTTCGACAATCATGCGCTCGGCGTCCATAACCTATCCTCCAGTTTTTCCTCATTATAACATCAAAAAACCCAAGTGTGTCAATAGAAATGAGACCCCAGAGGTATTTTTCCATTCTTCCCATGGTGGCAATTTCCGGTTGTTTTATAAATACAAGCCTGACCCCAATTATTTAATAAGGGCTTTTTCATAAATCTTAATGGTCTGGTCGGCGATTTTTTCCCAATTATATGTTTCTTCTATCCGGGATCTGAAAATTGATTTTTCATCCGGACTGATGGGATTAGCAAGATGGTAGTCGATTTTTTCTTTGAGATCATCCATATCGCCGCATTTGAAATATCTTTCCGGTCAAAATGATCCGGCTGTTATGGATAATCTTTTTTTGAAGCTGCGCATTATACTCGGTTTTATAATGGCTGTATCCAGCAATGACCAGTTTTTGGTCTGTTTTCAGTTGGTTAAACGCATCGACAAGAACATCTAATCCCTTTTCCGGCTCAATCCTGGAAACCGCAAGGATATACCGGCCCGGCTCAATATCAAGGCTTTTAAGAAAATCAGCATTCCTGCTTTTTTCAGGAAGGAAAACGCCGTTGTATATTATCTCCGGAATCCGACCGCACCGTTTTTTTAAAATATCCTGAATAATCTTTGATATGGCGATCACTTCATGGGCATACTTCCCACTCAGCCATTCTCCTAACCATAATCCTGCTTTGGCAATTTTACTCCATTTGCCCCGATTGTAATCCGGGCCGTGATGGGTTACCACGACCCTTAACCCCAGAAGCCGAGCCAGGGGGACCATCAGTCCCGGACCAATGGCATGAATGTGCAGAATATCAGCATTGCATTGACGGGCTTTCAGAACAGCCAGAAAAGTATGTACAATGGCTTCCAGGTTTTTTGAAGCGGGTGCATAAAGGTCAACGAGATTGACGCCGTTCCATTTTTTCTGACGGATTTTTACATAGGGTCTTCGCGTCGCCACATAAACCTCATGCCCCTTGGATACGATCAGAGGGTAAATGTTCCGGCAGCGGAACCGTCAAACGGCGCTGATCCAGATTTCTGTTTCAGGTTGGGCATCCAGCCATAAAACTATTTCCGGTTCCCGCCTGCCCACGATCAAGATGTTTCGGGTATGGATACTGCTTTATTTCATGGTTTGAAGATTTTCAAATTCAGGTCTTTTATTGCCTTGAAATATTTTGCATCAGTTCGGCAGCTTTCTCATTACCTCGCTGAGTCCAGATGAAAACATCAGTATCAAATATCATCGTATCGGAACTCCCTCAATGTATCCAACTCTTCCGTCACAGATCTGCTTGTTTCTGAGGCAGACATCCCGAAAAAGGGATGCTCTGAAATTTTTTTTAAGGTATTTCTATGTTTATCAGCGGGGGTCAGAATGCCTTTGACTTTTCCACGATAAAGGATTGTCACCGTTTCATTCCTATCAAGAGCTTTCAGCACATCACCCATTTTATATTTTAAATCAATCACAGTGGCTTTCATGGTGTCGCTCCTTTCAAATACCATACCTGTCAATATTCTAAGGATATCAGTCTATAAAGTCAAACGCCTTTTGAATATGGGGTCAGGCTTGGCTTACGTGTGACCTTTAGGTTATGGGGTATATTTTTCATCCGGAAGGATGGGATTAGCAAGATGGTAGTCGATTTTTTCTTTTAGATCATCCATATCGCCGCATTTGAAATATCTTTCTTTAGCCAGGCCCACTTCCAGGTTGGCCGGAATATCGGATACCAGAACGGAAAGACCATAGCTCATGGCTTCCAGCAAAGCTATGGGAAGACCTTCGTGATATGACGAATAAAATTTTGCTTAACCGCGGTTGTGCAAAAGTCTCATATTGACAAAACGTCAGTATGAGAACATACTGTTTCCAGGCTTATGTCCAAAATGTGTTAAAAAAAGAGGACAATCATGATTGTAACAATTGACAAAAGAGGCAGTATCAGCTTGCCAGCCTCGATAAGAAAAGACCTTGGGATAAAACCCGGCACCCATCTTGAACTTTCAGTAGAAGCAGACGGTGCACTATATCTCTATCCGGTAGAGTTTTACCGAACAATAAAACTCAATGATTCCGGTTTGTTAAAATTAAAGGAAGCCCGGAATTCGGAAACAGGTAAACTTCCGGTCTGGTTTGAAGAGGAGTGTAACAATGCCGGAGTTGATTCCGAATAAAAAATTTATTTCTGATTTGGAAAAAGTTAAACATCAAAAAGCAGTATTAAAAAAAATTGCCAAAACCATAAATTTCCTTGAACAAAATCCCTGCCACTCAGGCTTGAGAATCGAGCGTATCACGAATGATCCAACTGCATGGTCTGCCCGTGTTGACAAACGATATAGAATTTCATTTGAACCAGTGAATTTCTTGACAATGGGTTCTCCAGACTGGACATCTCAACTTAAACTTTTACGTATTCTTGACCATGACGATCTTTATAAAACACCTCGCTGACAATGTACCATGAGACCTTTGCACGACTACCTCGGTTTTCTGAGGCGGCGTCAATTTTAGTTTCAATTTTTTTGTCAAATTTTATCATTTTCCGATCAGTTGTTCAATGTATCCCTGGTCCCTGGTCTGACCTTGACTTATCGCCCCAGCCATCTGGTCCCGGAAACCATCACAACCCCGGCCTGACCCCACAGCGTTTTAAAGCTCACACAGGCCAGGAATGAAAGTCCCGCCATCGCAGCCATGTGCATCAGCGCTGCCCATCGGGCAGGCGGGCTTGCGGCCTGAGACAAGGTAGCCCAAGGCATACAGGCCAGCAGGATTATAAGGGTCACCCGGTTCATCAGCCGCAGGGTTTCAGAATATTTAAGGTATGATATGGATTGCATGTTCAATATAATGTACTTCCCCCAATAACACCAATAACCAGCCCTTTCAAGGTAGTACTAACGAGCTAAATATAAAATGAATTGCATTCAGAAATTAAATCTAGACATTTTAGTTTCTAGCAGATACAAACCGGAGGTAATAACCTCAACACTGTATCTCAAGGAGACTGCTATGCCA
>JANNUH010000015.1:0-23506 GCA_031395015.1 Desulfobacterales bacterium
TTGTAAAAGTCAGAGCTGGTAGCTGGCCTATCAATATTCCGATGAAGGTTTCGGTCAAGACTGAATCCTGAGTGTATTGCCAGACTCAGCCACCACCTTCACTCCACCGGAATCATAAAAACTTGAAGATCGAGTAATAGATCGTTTCTACCGAAAAAGATTGAGCTTCACATGCTTGCGTTAACGTAGTCGCTGCAGCATAGCCAATGGGGCCTGCAAAATAAGCACCCTGGTCACCGTTATGGCCATTTACTAAAATTTCAAGTTGAACCTGATACAATCCTGCATCAAACCCCATGCCTGAAACATTCTGAAGGATCATCCGGTTGTTTCTGTGGGTTAAGGCGCAATAGCCATCTGAAACAGTTGCATAACCTGTCCCTGCAACAATTCCATAACCTGCCTCGTTGTTGATCGGGTAACACGAACCGGCTGGATTTCCCTCGGAACCTGGGAGAGGAGTCGGAATATATCCGCATTCAGGGTTAACACAAGATGCAAAGGAAATCAGTTGTTGAGGCACAACATGGGCAATCTGGGGATTAGAAGGAATCCAGGTGTATTGATCACCATTGGAATCAAAACTTATTGTTACAGATTCACCATTGAAATCCGGATGGCTTACATTGATACACATGGTG
This sequence comes from Desulfobacterales bacterium, assembly GCA_031395015.1. Taxonomy (GTDB): domain Bacteria; phylum Desulfobacterota; class Desulfobacteria; order Desulfobacterales; family Desulfobacteraceae; genus Desulfobacula. The sequence continues at coordinate 642 of JANNUH010000015.1, forward strand.
TTTTCAGCAGGAACAACAGCGATATCATAAGTTCCAGCCGGGCCTAGGCCGTTATTCCGATCGGTATATAATCCAGAAGCAGAAGCATAAACTTTCTGGTCCAGAATATTGAGCACCATTTTGGAGTTAACATCTGCAGGATTATTAGCACTGAAGGTAATGCTGGGTAAATTAATCAGATCTACTTCATCAACTTCGTTTCTGACAGGACCGTCAGATAGAACTTTGATTGTTACGCGTTGTGAACCGACTGTACCCCTTACCCAGAATACAACACCGCCATTGACGGAAGTCAGAAAGCCGTCACCTGTAAGAGGACCTAAAGTGTCGGTTCCAATGCTGGGAAGTGTGAAATAATTACCAGCAGGAACACTCTGAATATTACCAGGTGCCATAGTAACAGTGCCATTGTTAAAATTAGTAGTAACATTGTACGGCAGTGGGTCAGCACCTGCACGATAAATACCGGCTATAAAGTCGATGTCTTTGCACAGGGATACATTCATTGGAAGGTCGCCCGTGATAATGTCACCGGAAACAAAGGTCGTATTGTGATCAAAAGCGAAACTGATCGCACCGGCTTTGTCGCATTGAGCCTTCCAGGTAATGGGCTCGGATGTTACGGTAATCTTCGCCGTGTTGGCGGCAAATGTAACGGCAGTCATGGCAAAAAATGCTATGAGTGCCGCTATTAAACTTAATTTTTTTCTCATCTTTCCATCCTTGTGAGACTGAAAATCTCTGCCATTCTTACCATTGACTGACAAATTGTTTTTTTATTCTAAAAAATGACTCTTTGAGGCCGTTTTCCGAAAAAATACCACCATGCAATTTGTTCTCACCAATAATCCAAGCGTCATCCATATAATATTCACTCAACTTTCTGAGTTAGTGCCTTACTCCTGAATTTCTATCATAAAAAAACAAGGAAATTATGCAGCCATTTTCAAAAGATTATCAGTAGATGCGTCTAATAATGCGCTTAAACGATTGTTGACATCCTGAGACACCGCTGCCCCTAAGGGGGTATCCATTACACCCTTACACATGGGAAGGTGTTGTCTATCCTCGGTTTCATCCTGCCCTTGTTTATGGCGAAACACTTTGAATTTTCCAGGAAAAAATTCTAATTTTAATTGGTTGTATAAAAAGTATTAGAATATTTGTTTTTATCCATTTCCGTTTTTATTGACGAACAAGACATTTATTATCTGAGCAGTAAAAAAGCTCTCTGCATATATGATAAATGATGGTTTCGATAATGATGGCGGTGCACCGCCACTCCTAATTCACTGTTATTATTGGCAAAATTTATAAATGCGCAAAATTCGGGTTGAGAAAACCATCAAGTTGGTTCTTGATGCCAATAAAGGTGACACTGGTCTTTTTTGAACTAAAAACATTTTGGAGCATTTTTTATCTTCAGCGAATAACCTGATTGGATAAAACTGGCCCTTTTCCATTTTTGTAACAAATCGACTATTCGTGCCATGAGTTCTTCAAAGATCTCCATAATTTGGTTCGGAACTGGCTCGTTTGAACCCTAAATTTTAAAAAAATTATTCAAAATCTATAGTCCGAGAAATTTGCATCTCTTGCAAAGGTCTCAAAGACTTTTACAAAAGAGCTCTGAGACAAATAAATCCTGGATAATTGGGCCAACCTGTCCTAACCGGATAGGCATAGTTGAAACGTTGAAACTTGAAATTACACCACATTAATCTCAACTTTATATGGTTTAAATCCTTTCTCTTCAAACCAACCGATATTTTCCTGCACCAGAGTCAATACCAGTCCATATCGTCCGGGGCTTGCCGGTGCCTGCACAGCCATCTCAATTTCAGCGGTGATAGACGACGCAATCCCGCCAGCCGGCAGGCTGGTGCGCGGCCCATCGTACAGCACCAGGTTCCCTGCCTGATCATACCAATGATATGACATGTTCACCGGGCGGAAAATATCCCCCCGCCAGAGCTGACTTCCGTCATTGCTCACCGTCACAGTAATCTTGTACTCTTTATTAGGTTGCATGGTCTCAAGCATGCCAACCGGTGTAATACTGCCGGTTGGCTCTTGTATTATCAGGCTATTATCGGCAAGTGTAGTGGGTTGCAGGGTAATCTCCGCGGGTAGCGAGGAATAACCAGCAAACTGCGGATACGCGTCATATCGCACACTAAACTCGCTCAGCACGTCATACCAGGCCAGTTCCTTTTGATCCCCTTCTGGTAGCCGCTCAACAAAAGCAAAGCCAGCCGTGTATTTGCCTGCGGGAAGATTTGCAATCAGGTGGTGCGTAATCCGGTGTGACCCGGCAGAAACATCCAAGTACGATTTTCCTTGCAGGGTACTGTTAGTGCCGAAAGCCCAACTTTTGTTTTCATCAAAGATATGAATCCCGGCCTCCAGCTCATGCACTTGACGGTTCAGCAAAAAATCCACCTGAAAGGTAAGCAGTTGACCATGAATGACATCATGCCCTTCTATCAATTTTGCCCGCACCGCCGGGATATCCTGCGTCGTAAATGCCGGGTTCCCAACTGGTTCATACTTCTGCCAGGGAGAAATGAAAATTGTCTTTCGTTCTTTGGGCGGCTGTGATTTTTTCCAGGCAACCACTTCATTGTAAAAGCGAATATCCAACTGATTCAGATCAATAATCCGTTGACGGAGCTTGGGAGAAATCTGGTCAACCGCTGGTCGGGATAACGTAGCATTCACGCGGGCAATGGACTTGGGGGCAGGGATGCTGACCAAGTCGGCAACATCAGCAAGAAACTCAGGCATTTCTTCATACAGACCAACAATATCATAGCTTTTAATAACAGAAAGGGCGCTTGCCACCTGTTCACTGTCAGCAATGGTAGTGTTTTTATTCTCAATCGCAAAAAAGTGTTTGGTGTATATGTTTGAAATAAAACGAAGAACACCATTATTTAATTTGGTGCCGTCTGAAAGAATAAAATCTTGCCTCCAAGAATCCTGCTCCAGCAACTTTCCCCTATCAACGTTCTGCATTTCAAAAAATAACCAAGAGATCACTCTATCAATCGGTTCTCGTAATAACGTTATATATTGGTAGCGTGGATCCAAACCTTCGCCTCCAAAATCAAGATGTGCACAGATTATTGAATACTTGCCTCCAAATCGACGTATCGACTCCTGATGATCCCCACCCCAATGGTGACCGGAGACGCATCCAGCACCCAATTCGTCCATGAACCATTTATGCACCGACAGTCCGGCGGTTTTCATAAGGTGATCGAAGATTAGCCGTTTATTATATACATTGGCACGATGCTTCATAACATAGTCCTTCCCTAAGTATCTATTATTATAACATGATCAATTTTGCGTGGGTGTAATGTATAGCTCCATTCGCCATGGAACGCTTTTCGTATTAAACTCAACGATTCCATCACCTATGATGTTGTTCTAACACCCGTAAAGTCAGCATTAAACTTCATCGGCTGAGGAGGGGCAGGTTAGTATTGGACAAGATTTAATACCACGGCTAGAAAACCAGAAAGCACCCTCGCAAACCAAATCTAATTCCCAATTTTCCAAAGAAGCGTTATGAGGTATAGTGAAAATTAGCTTCATTTCAAGGATGTCTCCTGGAATTATGGGTCTTGGAATTATACGTCTCTGCAATGATTCTATAAAATTAACGGAACCTGGCGATCCTTGTCGAAGCGCAATTGTGACATGACCAGCCTGAAAGGGATAACTACTCCAAAAAGTTTCGCCTGTGTTTTCTATGCGAACATTCAGGGATGCTGTTCGAGTTATGGCATTAATTCCTCCAAAGAGTAAATTCAGCCGAGCATCGGTTTTATAATTGAGATGATTGCAGCTAGGATAGCTACTATATGGTTTACGGGCAATGATGTTATTACATCGATTCAACGGGCATAAGTTAAAGTTGCTAAGGGGTTGAGAGAGATTTTCTTCTGAAAAAAAACCATTGATGGATGCATACCGTGTAACATTAATAAAACCAAATTTGTCGAGTAAATAATCTAAATATTTTACAGAAAATGGATTTTCTAGTGTGCCGAATTTCTCCATTTCCCGGACAAGCGTTTGTTCAAGTTCTTTGAAATCTGGATGCCAGGCACCTTCAACGATTCCAAGGCATCCTCCCGGTATAAGGAAACTGAAAACTTTTTCCAAGGCTATTTCTTCATTAACTATATGATGTAAAACATCAAAAAATATTATGGCATCAAAACTTTCATCCTCAAACTCAATCTCTTCAAGGGTTGTTTGGTGAAAACGCACATTTGAATGTACAGTACTATGGTAGTGCTGTTCTAAAGCTTTACAACGCTCTAAGGCAACTTTTGTCAAATCTTCTGATGGTTCAATAGCATCAACCTTAAAACCCAACATTAATAAAATTTCAGTGACCCACCCAGGTCCGCTACCAACCTCTAAAATTCTTCCTTGAGGCACAATCTGCATTGCTTGTAGTAAATTGAGCAAATCATACATTAGACGAAAATATTGAGGATTACGTGGCGAAGCATCACAAGGTTTACGGTAGAGCCAACGAACACAACTTTCATCCATCTTGGTGACATACGATTTTGCGGATTGGATGGCTTCTGCATACTCTATAGGATTATTGGAAAGAAACCTTTTGAGTGGTAACCCCGTAAAAGGGACATTTCTCTCTTGGGCGTCTTTATTTATTTTTGAACTTATGCAAGTATCTTTTTTTTTAAACATGCTGTGCTCCATCTTCACCTCCCTCAATAATAATTTGTTTTACCCGTTCCGCACTCTGCGCCCATGAAAACCACGGCATATTTGTTGATTGCGGGGCTTTACCCTCGGCATCCAGCATAAGCCAGTTTTTAATCGTTGCAGATAGATGATGTGATTCAAGACCATCAAAGTAAAACGCATTATTTCTTGCCACTTCTCGAAAAACCGGTATATCCCGCGCAATAATCGGCAACTTATGTTGTGCGGCCTCAATAAGCGGTAGGCCAAAGCCCTCACCTTCACTGGCCGCAATCAAGCAGGTAGCAGTGGCGTAAATCTTCTCCAAGTATTCGTCACTGATGCCTTCCAGCCAAAAGAGGTGTTTGTTTAGTTCAGGATGATCACGCAAACGGCTGACGATTTCGGGGATGGTGCGCCTCATGTTATCCTGGACTCCTTTCCAACCCTCATTACCGACAATGACGAGATTAATATCGAAGCCGTCCTGCCATAACTGAGTGAACGCTTCGATGGTTTGCAGATAACCCTTGCGTGGTTCAATGGTACCAACCATTAAAAAACTGGAGGCTGCACTAATGCGGGATAATATTTGTTCAGCACCTGCAAGTAACCCATTCGTTGGGATCGAGTTTTCAACATCGGCACCAAGGTGAAACCAGTCTATGTTGATCTGCTGCAAACGCTGCGGACAAGAAATTTTCAACCACGACCGCAAATCCTCGGCAGTTGCCTGAGAGATGCAAATTACGCCTTTGGCAACACGGCTGACTGCATTTAGCCATTCTGTATATCCAACCTGTTCTTGCGGGAAATATTCAGGCATCTGAATTGGCAATAGATCATAGATGACAAAGTGCAACCCGACACCATTATCCTTCAATTGCTTAAAAAGCCCGGCACGCTCACCCTCAAGTATAAGTCCTCCAGTATAGTCAGCAATAAGAATTTGATCACCTGCCGCATGGTTAATTGGATCATCCGAGTACCAGCCACGCGGACAATCAAGGAGGCTTGATGTCCAGTCGCGTGCATAGCGATAGTGCCACTTCTTTCCTTCATCCGTAAGGTAAACCGGCTCGACACAATAACCGGTCGGCGGTGTTTTCAACATTTCCCACACCAACGCCCTGACCACCCGTTGAATACCTGTTTTTAAATCGTGCCGACAGATTACAGACACGTCAATCAATAATTGCCGTTTTGACTTTAGTGTGGGAAGTGTATGCGAAATCGATTGCGATAGTGTCAGGCACTCGGAATCGTTAGGGTGAAAGCCATCGATTTCAGCAATGGCCTTTGTCAAAGTGTGAAACGTGCAAGGTGTGCGGACATAGAACTGTTCGATTGCTTCAGCATATTGATTGGCACAGGCACGCGGGGCATGATTGGTCAGGCTATGCTCTTGCGCACGATTGCCCAGTGCTTCCCGTATTTTATTGTCTTGCCACAATGTTTCCAGGGCTGTGATAAGCTGTTCATCATCAAACGCGTCGGGCAGCAACCACACCGCGTCATTTGGCAGCTCGGCAAAAAAACCGTTGGCATTAACAATAGCAGGTAGTCCGTAGTTCATGGTGTCCATCATCGCTGCGGATGCTTCCCCTCGCGAGTGTGTGCGAAGCTGAACGGCAATATCGGCAGCGGCAAGGTAGTGCCTGAACATGGCCATATCTGCCCATCCTGTAATGCTGATATTATTAGATGCTTTGTTATTCACTATAGATTTTCTTAATTGTGCTCCATACGCGCTACCGTGGTCATCGCCCACGAACACCAGCAAACAATGGGCGTCTCGTGCCAAGCGGGACTGTAGCCAAGCCTCCAACAGGCGATGATTTAGCTTGTTTGGACCCAATAGACCGAAACTGCAAACCACGAAATCATCTGACTTCAGACCGAGCATTTCGCGGCTCTGCGCTCGGTCAATGCCTGCGCTGGGGGTACGGAGAAGCGGAATTACCTTCCAATCAGCGGTAATATTTTTTCCGTACCACTCACGCGCCAAGCATCGTGAATATTCAGAATGAACGATAATCCCGCATGCCTGTTGCAAAACTTCAAAATTGGCGGGATATTTCCGCACCACCTCTTCATCCTTACCCGTGCGAAAACGTTCTGCCACCGCGCCATAGCCGTGGGAGTGATATAACGCCCTTGTCAAAGCATGCAGGGACAAGGCGTGTGCTTCACGATAGAATTGGGCATCAGCAAGAAAAAAATCATGCAGGACCACAACACCCGGCACACGGGCAAGGAGCTTGAACATGTGTTGGTGGTAGGGAGAATTGCCGAAATGATAAAAAACCCTTTCATATTGATGGGCATTTTGAATAAACCAATCGATCGTATGCACACCACAATTTTTGATAATCCAGGATGTTGATATTTCTTTCTGAGCGATGATGACGTCGATATCATAAAATCGCGTAAGCTCTGGCAGCAATTCAGCACTATAGTCAGAAATACCACTTCGCTCAGGAGGAAGTGGAGAAACATAGGCCAACTTTGGACGACGGCCCGTTGGCAGACAAAGTGATTGAGGAGATGCGATCGTAAGCTCCTCAAATCTCTTGAGTAGATTCATTGCCTGCGTGGCAACGTCTTGCTGGTCAATCCCTGCTTCGCCAAACATCCACCCGACGTTAATGCGTTCATGAGGTATTTCAAGCTGCTGGCAAACTTGACCTGCGGTGAGTGGCGGCAGCACTAATAACAAGTTCGGACGCTTCAGGTGTTCGTGCTTACGCAATATATGGATATACTCACCCTGGTTGCCGGCAGCAGTTACTGCTATAGTTAATGAATCCAAGGCAACCACAGTGACAAGATCCAAGCTTAAAAGGCCAATGCTGGTTACACCGTCATCCTGATATCCCTCAATGAAACTTGGAATGAAAACCACATCCGGCTTCAGGCTATCGAGAAAAGCTTCACGTATCAGTTCGGCGACTTTCCAACGCCAGATATTTTTTGGTTGACTTTCCCGCACCGGGCCAGGCGCATACCAGACACGGATGTTTTCCTGCGGCAGCAGTTCATCGAATGCGGCACGAATAGGCTCAATGGTGGCGGGGAAAAGGCCGCTCAGAGCAAGGATAATTTCGTGCTCGCCGCGGTTGCTCACGATGGCCTGGGCTACCGCCATGGTATAGCAGCCAGTGTCACAAGAACTGCTTTCGGTTTGCGCTCCCTGCATGTCGATAACGATACGCATCATCGGATCTCCTTCTGGCGGGATTCAATGGCGGCTTTCAGATCGGCGTAGATCTGACGGGCACGGGGTGATAGGTACGAAAAATCTGCAACTGTTTCAACTATGGGAGTTGTATCTATTTGTTTTGGTATCGTCTCAGGGACTTTCAGAGTTGGAACTAAGCCGCGCGCTCTGGCAAATTGGCAAAGGCGTGTTTCCAGCCGTGGATATCGTTTTAGCCAAGCCGTCACTTTTATTACGATTGCGGGGCGTTTGGAGATAAGACGTATCATGAACGCCAGAATTAACTGGAATGGCCACTTAAATGTTCGCCAAATCCACTTGGGAATCATACAAATTGAGCTAACGGTTTTACCAAGACCTAAGTACAGCAGCCGCAATGGCTTGGTGATGCGCCAGGAGTAGCTCTGGTAGATGGCCTGGATTTGTTGCCCACATGCCTCGGATAATTGCCAGTGGTGATGATTGGCAGCATGAACAGCGTCGAGATCAGTTTGTAACTTATTGACCAGAAAGTTCGCGGCGTTCCATTCGTTTTCCAGCCATTGTGCGCGTTTACGCCCGGCATTTAATGCCACATCTGACTCATTGGCAGATTGCTGCTGTGCCAGCAGTTCGATCTTGATGCGGGCATTTTCGCCTTCAGTAATGCCCAATTGCGCGGTTAGGTGTCCAGCGTGCACCTTGGCTGCTTCCAATTCACTTTGCAGCTTTTGGGCTCGGGCTGCGGCCTTGCCGGCTGCGATTTGTGCTTCATGCTGCCGCGCCAGAGTCTCTTTGAACACCGCATTGAGTTCAGCTATCCTTGCCTTAGCATCGTTCCCTTCGCTTTCTAACCGCTGGTTGTGTGCCCGCTGCTCTGCCAGAGTTGCTTCACGACCTGAGAGTGCTGCGCTCTTTTCATTCAATTGCACGGTCAGGTGTCCGGCGTGAACCTTGGCTGCTTCCAATTCGCTTTGCAGCTTTTGGGCTCGGGCTGCGTTTTGTTGATTACTACTCAACATATAATCATCAAATACATTTGGCGGATATTTGAAGGCCGGCAGTAGGCTGGTACGCTCACTCGCCACATAGAAGCGATTGAGTCCATCCGCATAAACAAACTTATAGCTATCCGCTACAAGCTGGCCTTCCCACCGTTTATGTGCTTCTTGAGTTGAATTTGGCTCCATTGCTTCAACAAACACAATCCAGGGTCGAAATTTCTGAAAGTCTGCCCCGCTGATGACCTGTTTCTCCATTCCTTCAACATCAATCTTGAGAAAGTGAATCTCGCCTGAAATATATTCCTGGCAAATATCAGAAAGAGTACGCAAAGGTACGCTATGATAAACACCTTCATGACCTTCCTGGACAAGTTTTTTTGCATAAGATTTTTCAGCCGTTGCCCAGCCACGGATATCGCACTCAAATATTTCTATCTCACCAGAAGTTTCTCCAGCGGCACAACAGAGGTTTATGTCACGCGGACGCTCAACTTGAAGATCCTTATAATGAGACTCCAAAGGTTCAATATTTATACCTCGCCATCCGCGCTCGTAAAAGGCTTTAGTTACGGAATCGACAGTTGGATCATTTGCACCGACATCAATATAAAACCCATTTTTGACATGCCTGAACGCCCTCCAGAGCATTATATCTTCAAAATTTTGAGCATAGGAAATGAAAGTCATAGTTTATACCTACCTATAATTAATCTTGCAGCTTTAACCAAGCGACTTCCGCTGCAAAGTTAACAAGATTCATATCGGGATCACATTTATAATCCAAAGTTGCGAATACCTCTGAATGAACTGCGGCAATGGCACGGGCTGCTCCCGGTGGCAATAGCGACCGCCAAAGACCGGGGCAACCTTTCCAAAAATGTCGATTTGAAGCGGTAGTGCGAAGCTTATCCAATGTAAATAATTTTAAAATTTCTGTGACATCGCCAATAGCCGCTCCCAAGCTTTGGGATAATGTTCTAATCGTTTCCGAGGGCTGAAACACCAGATCTTCATAGCGAACCTTTTCAAAGTTTGCTGTTGTATTCCACCACTCCGGTGTAACCGAAAGCAACGCCTTCGCCCTTGGGCCTGTCGCATACAAATAAAATTCAGAGCTCGTAGGCGATCTGTCAACAATCGATGATTCTGTACCTCCCTTACCATCAAGCCAACATGCGGTTTGAGGTTCATGCGGCGCAAAATGTAAAATAGAAATAAGAACGTCTAACGGATGTCTCGCAATGGTTAAAACATAGAATCCATGAGATTCTAGTAGGTTCACAAATTCCATAGATTTATGCCAATGAATTTGAACGACACAACGCTCCGGCAGTTGCCCCCAATCAAGATCATTAGGACGGTGTATTGCGTATGCCTTTAAACCGTAAAGATTCGATAGAATATAACGCAACCATGTGTTCCCTGAACGTGGTGTACTAACAATCGCTAATCTCATAACCCTTTAACCTTTCATGACAGCAGAATTCTTTGGTCGTGCAAGTTCAACACTCGGAGTCGCAAATACATTTGCGTATCCAATAGATGTCCGATTGTGGTCACAAGTCACACAAAAAATCAAACAATCAACTCTTCGATGAAGGCACTGCATACTTAAAGCCGTTTCATGATTCATCCCAACATTGAGATAGTAAGTGCCTGGCATCAGATTGCCCTCCAGTGCGAAACGTACAGAAGCCTTCTGCCCGCAATCAAAGTCTTGTTGACTGGCCCAGCCTGTGGTGTTTGTTCCATATACGGGGACACCTTCTACCGTTTTAATCATCATGCCGAATTTTACCCCGCGGCACTCTCGTAAAAAATTAACCGTATAGGTGACATAAAACTTAACTCCTTCAGGAATAACATTCGCTATATTTCCAGAATCGGTTTCAATCTGAACAGAAGTAATACACGCACCCCCATCACCATACTGTTTTTCAATTGATGTTGCAGTTAAGGATGAATCCAAATGGCCTTTCGGCTTTTCGATATCTGCAGGAACAGACATAGCTGCCCGCCCTCCAAAAAGGTGCTTTTCATAGGCATCACAAACATCCTTGGCCTGACCTGCCATTTTAACAAGTCCCTGATCAAGAAAAACGGCTTGCCCACAGAGTAGCTTCACCGTTTCAACGCTATGACTTACAAAAAGCAGTGTAGTTTCTTTCGCGCGAAAAGATTCAATACGCTGAAAACACTTTCTTTGAAAAGCTGCATCACCCACTGACAAAGCTTCATCCACGATCAGTACCTCTGGCCGTTTGGCCGTGGCCAGGGCAAACGCCAGCCGCACCTGCATGCCACTGGAATAGGTACGGACGGGCTGGTCAAAATAATCCCCGATTTCTGCAAAGTCTGCTATTTCTGAAATAAGTTCTTCTATCTCTCTGGACCTGAGCCCATGAAGTTGACCGGACACATAACAATTCTGGCGCCCGGTAAATTCCGGATGAAATCCCATACCCCGTTCCAGCAAAGCAGAAATACGGCCTCCCACTTGAACAGTCCCGTTGGTCGGCCTTGTTGTGCCGGTGATGATTTTAAGCAGCGTGCTTTTGCCGGCACCATTCACCCCGACAATACCTACTGCCTGGCCCTGGGCAACGTCAAGCGATATCTCCCGTAATACCCAGATGTCCTCATGGTACCTTCCCAGGCCAAGCCATTCAGCCATGCGGCCATATTTATGGGAGTAACGCTTATAGGCTTTGCTGATGTTATGGATATGAATCATTGGATTGATCTCAAGAAATAAAATTCATGCCCGTGTAATCCGTATAGCAGGGTCAATCCAGGCACAGCCTTCAAAATGAGGTTTTTTAACATTAACGACATTAAATACCAAAGCCAAATCCTGCCACTCATAATTGTTCTCAAGATGTGTATCACTGCTTGTCAGAGCAGTTTGAATGGAATAGCTACCAGGTCCAAGATTGGCTGAAAATTTCAGTTCATAACAAATCACTTCACCCTCTTTTACATTTTCCAATATCTGCTTTTTCAGAAATGTGTTGGTGCCATAGATAACCTGCCCCAGACGATCCCGAATGCCATACCCCATTACAAGGTGAGGAATAAAATTACAAACCACTACATCGATCTTCAAAGTAACTATTTGGCCAACATCTATAACCTCAAGACGATGCCCTTTATCGTTCAAAATTGAAATATCAACGACTCTTGCTTCTCCTGTTCCCGACAATGTTTTTACCCTGCCATCCGACAATTTTTCCTGTGTAATGGTTGTGCTGTTTCCCCTTTCTGCTATCAGGGCATTGTAAAAATCCATCACATCTTCGGGATACCCATCTTTGATGGCTATTCCATTTTCAAGAAGAATAGCCCGGTCGCAAAGAGTTTGAATAGCCGATCGATCATGGGATACAAACAACAGAGTGGTGCCGGACTCTCTAAACTTCCTGATGCGATCAAAGCTTTTGTGCTGGAAATAACTATCGCCCACAGACAAGGCTTCATCCACAATCAATACCTCTGGCCGTTTGGCCGTGGCCAGGGCAAACGCCAGCCGCACCTGCATGCCACTGGAATAGGTGCGGACGGGCTGGTCAAAATAATCCCCGATTTCTGCAAAATCTGCTATTCCTGAAATAAGCGCATCAATCTCTCTGGCCCTGAGCCCGTGAAGTTGACCGGATACATAACAATTCTGGCGCCCGGTAAATTCCGGATGAAATCCCATACCCAGTTCCAGCAAAGCAGAAATATGGCCTCCCACCTGAACGGTCCCGGTGGTCGGCTTTGTTGTGCCGGTGATGATTTTAAGCAACGTGCTTTTGCCGGCACCATTCACCCCGATAATGCCTACTGCCTGACCCTGCGCAACATCAAACGATATCTCCCGCAATACCCGGATGTCCTCATGGTACCTTCCCAGGCCAAGCCATTCAGCCATGCGGCCATATTTATGGGAGTACCGCTTATAGGCTTTGCTGATGTTATGGAGTTGAATCAACGGATTGATCTTAATCGCTCAATCGGCATAATTTATTACCAGTTTTTTAGCAGCGATACCCAATTTACGACAATCTTTTGATCCGATGGACTCACAGGGGGCGGTAGGATTACTAATGGTAAACTGAAGCTCCAATACGCCTTCATTAAATAATTGGGCAGGAATCCGTGCTTCGTATAAATTGGTGCCTGCGGTCATTTCCCATTTGGTAATCTGTTTGTTGTTAACCACTACACCAATGGTTTGATGAGAACGCCCTACGCCTAAAAATGCTTCGGCATGCAGTCGCAATACCAAATCTTTTCCCGTGGCCGGCTGAATCCTGAAAGCCAATCCTGCCTGGGGACCCTCAGTCCAGCGGTGTTCCTTTTCCTGGCTACTCCAGCCATATTTTAAAAACTGGGCTGGGTTATCATCTGCAGTAAACAGCAATTCTTTGCCGATTTCATAAACAGAAATAGTTCCAGCAGGGCTTACAGAGGGTTTTTCCTGGTCTGTAACCGCAGGTGCTGGTGGGGTTTCAGAAGGTTCTTCCTGGGTTGTAACCGCAGGTGCTGGTGGTGGGGTTACAGAAGGCTCTTCCTTGACTGTAACCGCAGGTGCAGATGGGGCAGTCGCAGATTTCTGTTCCTGTTCTCCAGAACATCCGGAAAATAAAATAAAGACAACGGTCACTAACAATAATAGTAATTTCATAATAAAATCTCCTTTTTTTAAATGTTTATCAACTAAAATTTTAAAGCCACTAAAATCTGTTACAATTCATCCACAATCTCTCCCTGAAGTCTATAAAAGGCATAGATTCCCAGCATGGCAAAAAACAGCCCCAGCACAGAAGGATAGATGAGGCTGCCCCAGTTGGGCTGTGCATGTTCAAGAAATATGCCCTGGTAGGCCTGAATCAATGGCCAGAGCGGGTTCCAGTTCAGAATCTCCCTGACCGCAGGGGGTAAGGTGGCAGACATATAGACAATGGGGGTCAGCCAGAACCAGAACTGCAACACCACCTGTATCATTTGCTGAACATCACGGTAAAAAACATTAATCGTCGCCAGGAGCATTCCAAGACCCAGGGTAAACATGAGCTGGATCATCAACACCGGCATAGCCGACAGAATCACCCATCCCGGAAAAGCGGCGACAATGATCAGAAAACAGATAAAAATACCCATGACAATGACAAAATTAAGCAGGCTGGATACTGCAACAATAATGGGAAGGCAAAGCTTGGGAAAATGAATTTTTTTCAGCAGATTTGCACTTTCAACAAAGATGCCCACGCTTCTGCCCAGTATTTCTGAAAACAGGTTAAAGGTTAATACGCCCGCACACAGATGGATGGAATAGGCAAATTTGGAGTCATGGGCCGGCATGCCGGGCCGCATGATATTGGCAAAAATAACCGTGAAAATAAAGATTGTCGCCAATGGCTGTGCCAGGAGCCACAACGGGCCAAACTGGGTCCCGATCCATCGGGTCTGGAACTCACGCTTGACAGAACTCCACATGAAATCCCGGAAAACCCAGACATCTTTTAGCATGCCCATACTGATGATCATTTTTAATATCGCTCCGTTCTGATTTTCTGAAATCTCAATAGTGTTTTTTAATCTGAGCAGCCATGTCTCTGGATTGGAAATGCTCCAAAAATCTCTGGCGCCCATTTTTACCCAGTTTTTTTGAAAACTCGGGGGTGTTCAGAAGTCTGTTAAGAGAATTTGCAAGGGCCCGGCTGTCACAGGGGGTGACCTTGAGGCCTGTTTTATTGTGTATGTTGACATGATTCATGCCTGAACCGTTAATGTCTGTTGTGATCAGGGGCAGACCGTAGGCCATGGCTTCAACAAGCGATACGCCAAAGGATTCGGCCCTGTCGATGGAGGGAAGACAGAAAATGAAGGCCTTTGATAGAAGCCATTTTTTATCGGATTCGCTTATCTTCCCAGGCAAAAACACTCGATCCTTGAGATTGTATTGTTGTATGGTCTTTTCAAGTAATTTTCTTTCCGGTCCCTCACCGCCAATGACAAGGACTGCATTGTCGTGCTCAATATACCCCATTGCCTGTACCAGAAAATGATATCCTTTATAATAGGCAAGCCTGCCGATGGAAAAAATAAGGGTTTTGTTTTTGATAAAACTTCTGATATCAGGTGACAGTGATTCCTCTGATGGGACATCGGTCTGATTCTGGTTTATGCCGATGGGGATGACTGTACATTTTTTTTTAAATGGTTTTAAGGCTCGGCTGGCATCGAGATACTGAAAGGATGTTACAATAATGACGTCTGCAATGTTTAAAAGGCGTTGTTCCAGTATTTTGTAAAACGGGAAGGCTATATTTTTTGAAACCCTTGTGCCATCAACATCTGCCTGCCAGTGAACAATGGTTTTTATTTTTTTCAGGTTACAAAGACAGAAAAACGGCATCAGGCCGGGCATATGGACATGAATGATATCAGGAGAAAAAGAGTTTATAATCTTTCTCAGGTAAAAAAACATGAAAAAATTAACAGGTGCATAACCCGCAATCAAATGGACAGGGAAACGGATGATGGTAACGCCGTTTTCCGTGAGGGTTATCTTTTTTTGAATGGATCTGTCAAATACGAGAACGATCTGATCAATATCATTTTTCAAATGTTCGGTATATGTTTTCAGAACCGATTCAACACCGCCTGCTTCAACAGAATGATAATTATATTTACCAAGGTGAAGTGTTCTCGGACGCTTTTCAGAACCCTGGGTTACCATCGTTTTGTACCAATCAGAAAAAGGGTTGAAAAAAAATATGCTATAATCATAAATATGTTTTTAAAAATCCTCGATTTTCCGTTCTCCCTCTGGCACATAAGGACTTCGACTTCAGTGACCTTTAAATTATTTTTCTTGCACAGGAGCAAAACACCGACATCCTGGTAATCGAGGATAAAACTCTCATTGGTTAATAATAATGCCATGGCTTTTCTGCTGTATGCCCGAAACCCGCTGGTAAGATCCTGGATATCAAGCCCGGAAAGCTTTCTTAAAAAAGGCCAGACCATTTGTTTTGATGCAGAACCCCGGCTGAGGCAGGACCCGATGACCACATCATGGCCCTGGTCAAGAAGGGTGATGAGGTCTTTGATATGTTCAGGCTTGTGCTGATTGTCTCCGTCCATGGTCACTGCTGCCGGATATCCTTTTTCAAGGGCATATCCCATGCCGGTCTGGATTGCACCCCAGGCACCCAGATTGATCGGCAGGCGTATCAGACCGGCGCCGTTGCTGAATGCAATCTGACCGGTATTGTCCCGGCTTGCATCATCCACCACCAGAATATCATTCCATCCGCTTTCACGGGTTTTTCTGATGACGTCTGCAATTGAATCTGCCTCATTCAGTGCAGGGATAATAATCAAGGGTATCATGGCGAATCAGGGTTTTTATTATCTTTGGGTATCATGCTCGCTTCATCATGCATGCGCTTTTCAAACAACGCCAGTTTCTGGGCGAGCTTTCGATACCGCAGTTCATTTTGTGTGATATAGATATCCATGCTGAAGACTTTGATCAGTATCATGCCCAGTCCCAGGATTGAAATAAGGGTGGGGGGATAGGAAACACCCACCCATTTGCCCAGGACATCAATCAATGCCGGAAAAAATGCAAAGATAAGAACCGAGCAGATCGTGGAAAACCACCACATGAATTGGGCAAATCGAATTTTTGATCGACGGGCCAACAGGATCATGACTATTGCAACCAGCAGGCCCAGAATCAGTGAAAATAATTTATAGGTTATCATACAAGCATCTTTATTCTATTTTTTCCAGCGCCTGCCGGGCTTCCTTGAAATCCGGATTCAAGGTTAAGGTGCGCCGAAAATTAATTTTTGCCTGGTTGTAATCTTTCAGATTTAAAAATGCAATTGCTTTTGCATAATATATCACCGGGTGTTTATCGTTTATTTTTTCAGCCTGCTCCAATAAGCCCAGCGCCTCCCGAAGCTGTTCCATATTCTCTGCGCCGGAAAACGCAAGGTGTTTTCCCAGGTTTAACAGGGTCTCAAAATTATGTTGATTGTATTTATATCCCTCGCGGTAGGTTTCAATGGCAAGGTTGATATTCCCCATATCAGCGTATGTGTTGGCAAGATTAACATAGGCCTGAACATATTTTTTTTTGAATCCAATAATTTTTTTATATAGCTCGATGGCTTTATCGTATTGTTTTGTTTTTGAGTAGATAACCCCGAGGTTGTTCAGGCTACTGACTTCTGAATGATCAAAGCCGACGGCCTTGATTAAATTTTTTTCCGCTTCACCGTACCGGCCCAGAGCAACAAGGGTCATGCCAAGATTGGCATATCCCCTGGCATGGTCCGGTGAAATGTCAACCACCCTTTGCCAGACTTTTAATGGGTCTTTAAACATCATATTGGTTTTCCAGGTCAACCCGACACAAAAAACAATCGACAAACAAAATATGGCCCCTGTCAGATATAAGGGCGCACGGAGATATTTCAGCAAAGCATATACGAGAAAAATAATGGCGAAAAATATGCCTGAATTGGGCAGATATGTTCTGTGGATAAAAATAAGATCCCTGATAGGAATAATGCTGGACTCGACTGAAATGGCTGTAAAATAAAAAAGAATACCAAATCCGGCCAGTTTGTAACTTTTTTTTAACCCCAGAAAAATTGAAACAGCAAGGATAGTGGCAAGGATCATACCTGACATGACAATAGTCGGATGATGATTTGAATACACCAAAGAGTGGTAATCGATTGCCAGACGATTCGGAACAAAAATCTGGGCAAGATAAAAACAGATGACTGAAAACTGGTTGAAAAAATAGTCTAAACGGCCAATGGCCTTTGTTTCATAGGTAAATCTCTGGAGTTCGTTTAAATCAATTGCATTCAGTGTTGCCAGCAGAGTAAAAACAAATACAAATCCTCCCAGTCCTGAAAAAAAAACAATGATTTTTTTCTTTGTAAGGTCAAAACAGAACATTTCAACCAGGATGATCATGGGGAAAATGGTAAAAGCATTCTGTTTTGTAAATATGGCACAGAAAAGAAAGAAAAGGCAGGGGATCAGATACCTAATCTTTTCTGATCGTCTGACCTCCAACCTCGCCCTGATATAAAAAAAGAGGCAGGCAATATAAAATAATCCGGCAAGTGATGCCGATCGCTGAACAATATAAGAAACTGCAAAACTGCTCATGGGGTGAACGGCAATGAGCAGGGCGGCTGCCATGGCCATGCCTTCTTTTTCCTTGTCGGAAAACCCGGCTGCTTTACCGGAAGGGGTCTGCCAGAGTGCCTGGAGAAAAAGAAAATACATGACAACAAAAAGGATATGAATACAGTTATTGACTATATGATAGGAATAGGGGTCCAGTTTTGAAAAATAAAAATTAAGGGCCAGGGAAAAATATCCAATGAATCGAAAGGGTGAAAATGAGAAGATTGACTTTACATCAAGGGATCGAATGGCCTGATTTTTGACAATGGAAGTAAAATCATCCAACAGAAACTGTCCGCTCAGCACTGGCAGATAGAGAATGAAAACAACTATGCCCATACCCATCATGAATAAAATTTTTCTATAGCGCATCAAAACAGTTTTTACCATTTTTTTTTATCACCGGCCTATTGTTCTATTATCCGAGCATTGCCGGTAATGAAATCCACTTCAATCTCATATTCCCTTTTTTTAAGATTCCACAGCCGGATATTTCCTCCGCTGCTGTTCCCGTTCGGTAAAAAGAAAATATCAGCGATTCCCTCGGAGACCGGCTCATCTTTTTTCTTAAATTGTCTGATTTTGATCTCTTTGGGAAAGAAATATTCTAGATTCTTTATCTGAATAAATTTTCCATCAGCATACTCGGATACACCAATCCGATCTGTATCCAGATTAAGACTGACTTTTATCCGCTTTTTCTGGAAATAAGCCATATTCCTGGCCTGGTTTAGAATGGAAACGGTCTGGCGGGCTGCGCTTTTCAATTCAACATGAGTCATTGAATTAAAAAATCTGGGTATCACCATAACCGTCATCAACCCTGCAATAACAAGGACAACCATCAGTTCAAAAAATGTAAACCCTTCTGGATTATTTTTTTTCAAAATCCTTCCAACTGGTGATGTCCCCATTTATTCCTTCTCCCCCTTCAACACCATCGGCACCATATGAAAGGATTTCATAATCTCCATGTGCGGAAGGAGATGCAAAGTGATAGGGATTACCCCACGGATCAGGGGGGATCTCCTTGGGAAGATAAGGCCCGTCCCATTTGTCGCCGACACCCGGATTTATTCTCAGTGCTTTAACCCCCATATCCGTGGTGGGATAATTGCCCATATCAAGTCTATACATATCCAAAGCTGTTTCAAAAAGAGAAATCTGAGCCTTAGCTGCCTTCTGCTTTGAACTATCAACCTTCCCAAACATTTTCGGCCCCACAAGGCCGGCAAGCATCCCGATAATCACCATGACAATCAACAGCTCTATTAACGAAAACCCTTTTTCCCTATCTCGATTGTGCTCTATCATTTTTTTTGAATTCATATATATCCTTATTCAATATTTATAGCGGCATGTCATTCATGCTGAAGATCGCCATCAGCATGGAAATAACAATAAATCCGACAACAATCCCCATGAAAAGAATCATCAAGGGCTCAATCAGACTGATGCCCCGTTTTACAAGATTTCTCACTATTTTTTCATAGTTATCAGCAACTTTGAGCAACATCCCAGAAAGATTGCCTGTTTCTTCCCCGACCTTGATCATATGAACGGCAAGGGGCGGAAATATCTGAGACTGGGTTAAGGGAGTAGACAAACGCTCTCCCTCCTTTACCCGATCATAAATATCATCCATAGTACCGGCAACCACTTTGTTGTTGATAATATCCTTAACCAGAAGAATCGCCTGAAGAATTGGGACACCGCTGTTAATAAGCGTTCCCAGGGTTCTGGTGATCCTGCCGACTTCGATTTTCTTTATGAGATCACCGATAACGGGAAATCCCATTTTCAATTTATCAAAAACAATACGCCCTTTAGGGGTTTTTGAATACCATGAAAAACTAAAAAACAGTGCCATACCCGATAGAATAATTGCCCACCAATACACTCTGAAAATATCAGAGGCCGCTAAAAGAAATTTTGTTGACACAGGAAGTGCGCTCCCCATACCAGCAAAGATGACTGAAAATTTTGGGATTACAAAAGTCATTAATATAATAATGGATATACCACCAACAAAAAGCAGAAATAAAGGATATACCAATGCGGATTTTATGTAATCTTTCAATTCCTGGGAGGTTTCAAGGAACAATCCCAATCGTTCCAGCACAGCTTCCAGCACTCCACCGGCTTCTCCGGCCTTTACCATGTTGACATAAAATTCGGAAAAAATCTCCGGGTGACGTCCCATGGCTTCGGATAGATCACTGCCGCCCTCAATAGCCTTTAAAATTTCTTTGATAATTTTCTTGAATTTTATATTTTCTGTTGCCTCCACAAGTATCTTCAAGGACCTGTCCACAGGCAGCCCTGCCCCTAAAAGGGCAGTCAAATCCTGGGTAAAATACATGATATCTTTGGAGGCTACCCTTTGGAAAACTGTTTTTACGTCAAGGGAGAATAACGTTCCAGCTTTTGATACTCCCCGTGATGCGGGTGTGATGCGAATCGGGATTAAGCCTTTATCCTGAAGATAATGAACAATTATGACTTCAGTATCTGCTTCCATCACCGAACGAACGATTTTTCCCGACGTATCGGTCGCCTTATATGAATAAAGAGGCATACTAAATTTCCAATGTCACCCTGAGAACTTCAGATATGGTTGTTTTACCAGCCTTAACCTTTTCCCATCCGTCTTCTCTTAAAGTTCGAAGACCTGATTCCTTTGCTTTTATTTTAATTTGCTCTGCACTTGACTTGTTAAGAACTTCTCTTCGGATGGATTCATTCATCGGCAGATATTCAAAAATTGCTGTCCTACCCTTAAATCCGGTATGATGACAGGTCTCACATCCCTTACCTTCATAAAAAATAATTTGAGAAAGCTCTTGATCTGAAAGTTTCATTAAATCCGTCAGGCGCTTTTCCGGTGTGACCGGATGACGGCAGTCCGGGCAGATGACCCGAACCAGCCTCTGGGCCATGACCCCGAGAAGGGTGGAGCTGAGAAGAAAATTTTCAATCCCCATATCCATTAACCTTGAAATAGCCCCTGCTGAATCATTGGTATGAAGCGTGCTGAAAAGAAGATGACCGGTTAAAGCCGATTGAATCGAGATTTCAGCCGTTTCCCGATCTCTTATCTCGCCCACCAGAATGATATCAGGGTCCTGGCGAACAATGGATCTTAACCCATTTAAAAATGTAAGTCCGATCTTGGGTTTCACCTGTATCTGATTCACACCTGACAGTTGGTATTCAACCGGATCTTCAAGGGTTATTACTTTTTTTTCAGAAGAATTGATCATGGCAAGTGTCGTATACAAAGTGGATGTTTTCCCACTTCCTGTCGGGCCTGTTACGAGTATCATGCCATAAGGCTGCTTGATCAATTCCATGTATTGCTCATAAATATCATCCGGGAACCCGAGGTGTCGAAGATCAAGCGACAGGCTCTCCCGGTCGAGAATTCTCATCACCAGGCTTTCGCCATACAATGTCGGCACCGTTGACACCCTGAAATCTATTTCCCTTTTGGCAATCTTCAGTTTGATGCCGCCGTCCTGGGGTAATCGCCTTTCCGCGATATCCAGCTTTGCCATGATTTTAACTCTGGAAATAATTGCAGCCTGAAGACGGACCGGAGGAGACTCGATTTCATGGAGTACGCCATCAATTCGATATCGAATTACGAATCGATTGTCAAAGGGTTCAAAATGGATATCACTGGCGTGTATATCCACTGCATTATAAATAAGGCGGTTTACCAATCGAATAATGGGAGCCTCAGACGCCATGTCTTTGAGACTTTCAACATCCTGGCCCTGTCTTTCTGAAATATCAATTTCATAAACATCTTTATCTGCTTCTTCAATAATGGTTTCAAGGGATTGACTGCCGCTTCCGTAAATCCTGTCAATCACATCTACAATATCTCCGGCTACCCCCTTGCAGACTTCAATGGAAAATCCGTATGACAATTTCAACACATCAATTGTAAAATGATCAAAAGGATCAGCCATGGCTATCTTCAGGATATTATTTTCCAGAGACAGGGGTACAAACATGGCTTCTTTCATGAACTTAAATGATAGGTTTTCCAGACAAATCATTTCTTTAGGATAGTCACCATATGAAATAGCAGGAAAATCAATCACAATCATCTCCTCACCCGTCACTTTTTAGTTTTCTTTGACAATTATAAAAATATTTTTAATATAGCTCCGCCCTGTCGATCACATCCGACTATTGGCATAACACGCTTGAACTCATATTAAATTAGGCTGTTAAAGTCAAATCAATAATACTCAAGACCTTTATCTCTAAGCACTCCTATCACTCGTCATCTCCGGCTGGATCAAGGTGTTGATGATATCAAAAACTTCAATCCGTCCGGCATATCAGAACCACCCCTGCGGCAATGGGATAATCTTTGCCTTTTGCAGTTCAAGGATGCACGCCTTGAGGACCTCGCCGGAAACCTTAATCGCCGGAATCCCCATGAAAGATAGCAGATCATGGGTTTTTGAACATGAGACCGGAATCGGATGTTCACTCATCACCGTCATTAATTCTATCACCTTGATGTCATAGGCATTCAGATAATCTGAAAGCGGATGGACGGATCAGTAGTGTCCGGTTAGGTTTTTGCATATAATTTTTGTTCTTTGACAATCATATTTTCTGAGTTGGTGGCCTTTCCACTGATACGTAATTCATTATGAATAGTATTTCTAAGCTGCCGGATCCTTTTTATTGATACTGGT
>JANNUH010000017.1:0-10490 GCA_031395015.1 Desulfobacterales bacterium
TATTTTCAATCAGAACGTCGGTAATAATACTTCTTACAATTTGACCGGCCTGCCGAACAATGGAGGCGATTATTTCTGGATGGTCCGTGCCGGTAACAGCGGAGGCTGGAGCACATGGACTGGTGCCAGAAGATTCTTTAACGGCGGCACATCTTCTGGTTTGACAGGTGACATTGAGAAATACATGGCAATGGTGACTTCCGTTGGAGAACTGTCACCCATGATAGATGAAATCAGCACCGTACTTGGGGAAATTTTGAATGGAGACTCCTCTGTCGTTACCAGTGTCCCTCCTTTGGATACTCTGGATCCCGAAAATCTACCCTCTACCCTTACTATAACGGCCAATTTCGGTAGTGGATATAAGCCTGAAGGCAGCACTTCAGTTTATACCGGCACGGCCGTGATCACAATTACCAATTTAAACGTTTCTGATACCGGTATTTCTGCAGATGTAGCCATAACCGCCACGAATGTCAAACGGGATGGGAAACTCGTTCTTAACGGTGGAATGACCCTTGGCCTTAATATTGGAGTATCCGGCAACAACATGACCGTAATCGCCAATGTCAATTTTTCAAATCTGCAATCTCTTGATTTTCAAATAAACGGTGGGCTGTTGGTCAATGCTCCCTCCGTTAACATTCAAGCTGGAACATTCTCGCCCATGACAATCACTTTCAATCAATTCAAAACCAAGGACTTTCTATTTTCCAGCGGAACGGTCAAATTGACCCAGAACGGCCAGAAATACGATGCCCTTTTCAACCTGGCCACTGACCAGGGGCTTGTTACCGGACTTGCAAGAGTTGATAATTCAAATCCAGACAAACCCGTCATTTCAACGCCCACTACCTTGGCGGCAGGGAAGTATATCCTTGATATCAATAATGTAATTATGGATTCGTCGGATGTGGCCACATGTTCGAAATTGCCCATCAGTGGGAATATTGTTATCACAGGGAGCTCTGAGACAAAGACCATTACGTTTAATAACAATTGCACGTATACCATCAACTAAATAAAACCGTGGATGGTATTCGAATAGAAGGATACCATCCACGCCTGTCTGAAATGCGAAAATCTAATCCTCAAAAATACATATACTTTATCCTTTTGATACTCATCTTTATCTTCGGGTGTCAATGGGAGGATGATACACCGGATGAAATAACGCCATTTGAAATCATTGTTGTCTCTGATATCCATGTTCGAATACCAGGGAATCCGGATGATGGATACTATAATAACCAGAGAAATATGGCAAATCTTATGCTGACCGTTGATCTCATCAATGAGAATCATTCAGATGCAGATTTTGTTGCTGTAACAGGGGATCTTGTGGGTTGCCTGTTCAGCGAAAATCCATATGACTATCTGGGTGATAATGAGAATCCGCCTGAAACATTTAAAAAACTTTTTGACCATTTGACCCTGCCTTATCATGTTGCCCTGGGAAACCATGATTACTTTGTTGGATTTGACCCAGTTACAGATGAGCATATTCCTGCTCAAAACCATGAAGCGGTCGAAGCTGTCTGGAAAAAGGTTCTGGATATTGAACCTTATTACTCCTTTATTCATAAAGGAATCCAAATGATATTTTTAAACAGCAATCGGGGGCCGTCCATGTTTGTTACTTGCAATTGGGCTGAGAAGGAAACCTTGTGCCTGGGTTCCTTTGATCCGGAACAGATGGAATGGCTGGAAAACTGTTTGAATCGTTCTGAACCCGCAATTATATTTTGTCATCATCCCCCCAGACAGGATATAGACACTGCAGATCCATTTTCCTCCGCCTTAAATCGATCCATGACCATAGATAGCGGGGATCGATTTTATGAGATTGCAGAGTCCCATAGAGATAAGATTCTCGCCATGTTTGTCGGACACTTGCACCAACGGCAGGAGTATACCTTGTTTGATTCCATTAAGGTTTACCAGACAGGTTCTATAGGAGACTTTTGGGGCTCTGGAGAAAATATATCCATCGTTGAAATTGATCCCATTCTCAAGACGATTAACGTAACCCGCCATTCAAAAACTGATCCAAGTTGAAATTTTTTTGCATGCATGATTGCCGTGCTTTGATTTTGGTGAACCGGAGTTGTTTTTATTATGATACATCAGATTGTCTCCCATAAATTTATTGTATTATGCCTGTCGATTCTGATTGCGGCCCCATTTCTGATAAAGCTTCCTGAAATCAAAACCGTAGATAATGTGGATTATTTCGCCATTAAAAATGATCCGGATATTAGTTTTTATGAAAAGTTGAAAACCATTTTCGGCAATGATGAATTCTTCATCGTTGCCTTTAAAAAAGAAAATCTCTTTACAGCGAAACATCTGGGCCTTTTGAAAAAGCTTACAGATGAGCTTGCCGGCGTTGAGGGGATACGAGAGATCAAAAGCCTATCCAATGTGGATGATACCATTGGCGAAGAGGATTTTTTTATTGTCCGTAAATTTCTTGAAACCATACCTGAGGACAGTCAGTCGTTGGAAGATTTAAGAAAAAGAGCAGTTGAAAATCCCCTGTACCTGAAAAATTTTTTATCCCCTGACGGAAATACGGCTGCCATCGTGATTTTTGTCCATGAAAAACCGGATGAACCGGATTTTCGAAAAAAAATCATTGCCCAGGTAGAAACCATACTTGAAAAATATCAAGACAATACCGGCAAAGTTTATATCGCCGGATGGACCATAACCAGCCTGTTCCTCTCCCAGTACATGAAACAGGATATCGTTACATTTATTCCGATCGCCTACGGAATTATTGCCCTGGTGATGTTCCTATTTCTCAGAAGTATTACGTTGACAATGATTGCCATGGTCAATATTTCCCTTGGTATGGGATGCACCATGGGCTTGCTTCCAATTCTGGGCATCCCCTTAAACCATATCACCACCATTGTGCCACCTGTCGTCCTGGCCATGGCCCTGTGTGATACGGTTCATATTTTTTCCCATCTTGATAAACATCTTTTTGAACAATACCCGGATAAGAAAGAAGCTCTTGAGATGGTACTCAAAAAACTGGTGGGCCCCTGTTTTCTGACCACATTTATCACGTTCATCGGATTTCTATCTCTGTATTCAAGTGCCATCCCCCCCATCAAGGAGTTTGCCCTCATCGCCTCAGCCGGGATGGTGTTTGAATTTTTCTTTGGCTTTACTTTTCTGCCGGCTTTCATGCTCCTGTTCAATGAAAAAAAACTCCTCGGCTCCCGTATCAGATCCAATACAGGGAAATTGAACATGAGCCTTTTTCTGACCCGCCTTTCAGATTTAAATTTCAGATATTTCAGATTGATACTCCTGGCCGGGGTCATGATTATCTTCATATCTTTATGGCTGTCTTCAAAAATATCCGTTGAAACCGATCTGCTTGCTTTTTTTAAACCAGAAAGTCCGGTGCGCATGGCAGGGGGGTTTGTGGAAAAAGAGCTGGCCGGCATCAGCACCCTTGATATTTCGTTCAAAGCCTCAGAGGAACTGACGTTCAAGCAACCTGAAAGCCTCCGGGTAATCGAACGTCTTCAGAATCATATCAACCGGATGGATGGTGTTGACAAAACCCTGTCCTTTGTTGATTTCATAAAGGATATGAATGAATCCTTTCACAGTGAAAATTCCGAATTTTATCGGATACCGGATTCTGTAAACTTGATTTCACAGTATCTGCTGATTTATGATTCCGTCGGCATCCGGAATTTTGTGAACGACTCCTTTGACCATGCCCGGATGTCCATCAGAATATCAAAGCATTCCAGTCGGGATCAGGCAGTGATGATCAAACAAATCCAGGCCTTTGTGAAAACAATGGACACACAGGGAATGGATATACAGGTTTCCGGTCTGGTGCTACAGGAGGTTAATGCCATTGAAGCCCTGGTAAATGGCCAGGTTTACAGCCTGGCATCATCGGCAATCGTCATTTTCATGCTCATATTTTTCATGCTCAGATCCTTTCCCCTTTGGGTATTGACTATTCTTCCCAACGTCTTCCCCATCGCACTGAATTTTGGAATTATGGGTTTGTTCAACATACCCCTGAATACTGCCACAGCTCTGGTTGCCACCTTGACCATCGGCGTTTCCGTGGATAATACCATCCATTTTATGACAGAATTAAAACCAAACCTGGCTCGCTGTGCCGACACCCGGGAGGCCGTTAAAAATACATTTCAGGTGAAAGGCAGGGCAATGATACTGTCTTCCCTGATCCTTTGCATTGGATTTGGCGTGACGATCTTCAGCCGGTTTGTGCCGACCATGAATTTTGGTGTATTAAGCTCTGTGGAAATGATTGCATCACTTATCGGCGGTATCCTGCTCTTGCCGTCATCAGTCCTGATGTTTTCATCATGGATCAACATCGAACGCTATAAATCGAACGGGGCGGGACTACAGTATTAAATGGAAAAGCAGATCATTGTGTTTGGTGATACTCACTACTCAAAAAATTGGGATACGATTGATCAATGTCTAAAACAAATCCCCCATCTTTCTGAAAAATATCTGAACCCCAATCAAGAACTTAGAAAATTTATTGAGTTAATCAATCAGTCCCCTCATGTTGAAGCAGTTATAAATAATGGAGATTCAATTGATTACCATTTTTCTGATTTCACCTCTCTTTTAGATCTTTTAAAGAACAGATCCGATTCAGAGCGGATCTCCAATTGGGACCTGTTTAACAGCGTAATCAGCCATCTGAAAAAGCAGTATATTGCCATCCCCGGAAATCATGATTACCGAAAAGAAGCTTATAATTATGCCATCTGGGGAACAGATCATATCAATCTTTCCAAGGCCACCAGAAAAAAATTTAAACACCAGATAGGGCATCAGACATTCAGGGGTCCGTGGGAGCTTGCATCCGTCATGGTAAATGAAAAAAGATTTGATCCCTTGACAAAAGGCACGCACCTTAAAAAAAGAGAAGATATCAGAATCTCAACGTATCATTGTATTTTTCTGGATAGTGGAAGTGATGCTTTTGTACGGGCAGCCAATTTTTTTAAATGCTTGAAAAAAATTTTCGAAACCCGTGAGATATCATATGACTCAGATGGTTTAAACCAAGACGATTTAAATTACCTGTCCCAGGCCTTATCAAAAAATATCAGCAGGGATATCCTTATTTTTCAACATGCTCCCCTTATCAATCCCCAAAAAACTTGTATAGGAAAGGAGTATCAACTTTCTATAGATACCTTTGATGAACTGACCAGAAAACAAAAAATCAGCTATGATACAATACTCAACGGTGGTGGAGAATTATTAAAAATTTTGAAAAATACAGATAAAAATATTGTGCTGATATCATCCCACATCCATAATGCAAAATATTTTTTAATTGACAAAAAAAGTTTAAGCGCAAAAGAAGTATCAAACCGTGAGTTCAACCGAGAGAGAGACACAGCAGACATTATAAAACAAATAACCACTTTGCCCTTGGGAGGAATATACCCCAGGGTCGGCGGAAATAAAATTGGATTTTTAAAAATTTCCTCTAACGGATTTGAGGAACAGATCTTACATAATTTTAGTGATACAGGAAAATAATGACGGACAGTAAAAGCAATCAGATTACCATTGGGCTTGATATCGGATCACTGTTCGTGAAACTGGTCATTCTTGATGAAACAAAAAACCCGATATTCAATAAAAGCCTGCCACATAAAGGTGAGATTTTTAAAATTACCCGGGCAATGATTCAGGAAAATATTCAATCCTATAATTGTACATCAATTTCAATCATAGGACGAAACGCTGGGCGAATAGCCGATCTCATCAGTATCCGGCATGATAGTGAAATTCCAGCGATCATTCATGCCGTAAAACAAAAAATCGGTGTGGTCAGGCAGATTATAGATATCGGTGGCGGTTCCCTTTCGCTTATTGAACTGGATGCTGCCGGAAGTCTGATCGGTTATCAGACAAATACGCTGTGTGCTGCAGGAACCGGGTCATTTCTGGATGAACAGGCCATCCGGTTAGGTATCGATTATGACGACCTGACGGACTTTCCAGTGGTGGACAACCCGCCCCCAATGGCAACTCGCTGTGCTGTTTTTGCTAAAAGCGACCTCATTCACAGGCAGCAGGAAGGCTGTGGAAAGTCAGAAATGTGGAGTGGTATCTGTAAAAGTATGGCACGCACGATCATAACAACGCTGTTCAAGGGCAAGAAACCCATCGGAAAAACTGCCGTTATCGGCGGCGTTGCCCTGAACGGAAATATAATGAAATGGCTGAAGAATGAATTCCCTGACGGTATGATGATCAGCCTCGACAACCCCCAGGAAGCAGGTGCATATGGCGCTGCTTTGTTGGCCAACCCGATCGATACTCCCATTGAGTGGGAGAATTGTGTTGAAAAATCAACCGCAGAAAGAGAAGAAACAAGGCCGCCTTTGGTGCTTCAGCTTTCCCAATACCCATCCTTCACGGTTGAAGCATGCTACATTGATGGTGATGAAAATGAAGTTCGAATAACAAAATGGCCGAAAAATGGTCAATTAATCGGTTTCATCGGGATCGATGTCGGATCGACCTCAACCAAATTGCTGATGATCAACAAAGACGAAGAAGTGATTCTGGATATTTATAGAAAAACCGGCGGAAACCCTTTAAAAGCAGCTGCAATGATTTTTAGCGCATTGCAGACACTGGTGGAAAATCGAAAAGGGTCCATTGATATTCTGGGGGTTGGGACAACCGGATCCGGTCGAAAACTTGTTGGCTCGGTAATCAAAGCAGATACCATCATCAATGAAATTACAGCCCATCTCAAAGGGGCAATGAAAGTTGATCCCGGGATAGATACGATTTTCGAGATCGGTGGTCAGGATTCAAAATACATTCATGCTGTTAATGGGAACCTTCACAATGCAAACATGAATTATGTCTGCGCTGCGGGTACAGGCTCTTTTATTGAAGAGGTGAGCCGTAAGACAGGATTTGATCTATCTGCAATTGGCGATGATGTTATGGGTGTAGAAGCCCCCATAACATCAGATAGATGTACGGTTTTCATGGATCAGGACATCAGAAATCAACTTCGAAAAGGATACTCTCCCAGAGAAGTCATGGGAGGGATTCTGTATTCCGTTGTACAAAATTATATGAATAAGGTTGTAGGCAACAGATATTACTCGAAAAAAAAGATTTTCTTTCAAGGTGCGACGGCGAGAAATAAGGGCCTGGTTGCTGTTTTTGAAAATCTACTGGGTGTGGAGATTGTTGTTTCACGCTACTGTCATGTCATGGGAAGCTGGGGAGTTGCCTTGTTAACCAAGCAGGAAATGGAAAGAAACAATCAGCGCACAAAATTTATCGGCCTTTCCTTTTCCGAAAAACCCGTTAACCTCATATCAGAGCCATGTGAGCTATGTTCCAATAAGTGTAGCATCACCTATGCACAAATTGATGGTAATGATGAAAAACAAAGCTGGGGATATCTTTGCGGCAGGGATAGTGAAGATCGCAATGTTAGAAAAAATAATGAATTCAGATTTTTTAAACAACGTGAAAACCTCTGGAAAACAATTGGCGGGGAAGCCCTGCTCCCCGGCAATGCGCCGGTTATCTATTTCCCCCGCGCTTTGCTGAGCTATAGCTTCTATCCTTTCTGGAGAAGCTTTTTTGCAGCGCTTGGATACAGACTTGAACTTTCGAAAAAAACAGATCAGCAGATCAATATACTGGCAACGGACTGGGTGGGTGCCGACTATTGCCACCCGGTAAAACTTGCACATGGTCACATCAGATACCTGTTAGACATTCAAAAGGCGGATCGTGTATTTGTGCCTTTCAGTATCAGTGCTGAAGAGGCAAAGCAAAAGACAAGCCGGGCCTATTTCTGCCCATACAATATGGCTCTGCCTGCGCTGATACGTTCAGCAATTCAAATGAATGATCTGGATGTGGATCGACTTATCACCGCCACAATAGATTTTCGCTGGGATGCAAAAACATCCGTTGATAGACTTTTTAAAGATCTCGGGGAAAAATTGAGGAGAAGCAAAAAGGATATTGGTAAAGCATGGGATGTGGCTTGGAAAACAAAAGAATTATTTGAGACAGAGATAAAAGAAGCCGGAAGACAAGCGCTAAAAGAAGTCAATCAGTCCGACAAACCCACCATTGTGGTTCTTGGTCGGCCCTATAATGTTTTTGATCCAGGCGCCAATCTTTCCTTGCCGGAAAAAATTGCAAACCTTGGCTTTAATGTTTTACCGCTTGAATTTTTAAACATTGATGAGGAGGATTTAGGTAAAGAATTCAAAAATATGTTCTGGGATTATGGCAGAAAGATTCTGGAGGCTTCAAGGATCATTGCCCGTACCCCCAATCTTTTCGCAGTGTATTTTAATAATTTTGGCTGCGGTCCGGATTCATTCATCCAGACATATGTAGAAGAAATTATGGGAGGAAAACCCATGCTGATGCTGGAGCTGGATGAGCATGGTGCTGATGCAGGATATCTTACCCGTCTTGAAGCCTTTGCCGATGTTCTGGCAGTGAATAGAATAAAACAAGTTCCAAGATACACGGTTGATTTTCCTGACCCATCACAGGATGCTCTCAAGGATAGAACCTTATGGATACCGCCGATGGGAGAGGCACATCCTGAACTGGTTGCTGCAATCTTCCGTAATGCCGGAAAAAAAGCAAAAGCATTGCCGGGTGAAACCTATCATTCATTTTTGCTTGGCCGAGCCCTGACCCGTGGAGGAGAGTGTACGCCATACCCTGCAACAATTGGGGCGTTTATTGCAAAAGTACAGGAAGAAGGCGGGGATCACAGCAAACACGCATTGTTTATGCCGACCTCATGTGGCCCATGCCGTTTTGGCCAATATTGCATATTGGATAGAATTATTTTTAACAGAATGGGCTGGAAAGATGTTCCGATTGTATCATTCACCAGCGAGGACAGCTATAATGTTATGGATGATAAAACCCACCGTGCGATGTGGTTGGGACTTGTTATAGGTGATGTCCTTTTTAAAATGCGCTGTCGGATTAAGCCTTATGAGATAAAGGAAGGTCAGACAGAAGAAATTTATCATAAACATATCGCTAAACTGGTTGATGCGTTTGAACATGGTATCAGTATAAAAAAAGTGATGAAAATTGCGCGGGATGAGTTTCTTGCCATACCCATTCGGAAGACTCAAAAACCGCTTGTGGGTATCGTTGGTGAGATTTATGTCAGAAACAATCGCTTTATCAATAAGGATCTTGTCCGCAGGATTGAAAAAGCAGGGGGTGAGGTCTGGCTGGCACCCATTTCTGAGTGGATTCAGTATACAGCTTACCTCGAATCATTTCACAACAGATACAAAAAAAACAAGAAAATAAACAGGATAGGCAATTTTTTAAAAAATCGTTATCTGCATAATGATGAAGTATTCTGGACCCGGCAGGTCAGTCCAATCCTTGATGCACGCCATGAACCGGATATTGCGCAGACAATCAAAGAAGGCGCCGGGTTTTTACCCATTGATTTTACGGGTGAAGCGATCATTACAGTGGGCAGGGCCATCGAATTTTTTAAAACCGGGGTTGATTTATTGATCAATTGTGCTCCTTTTGGCTGCATGCCGGGTGCCATTACATCCGGCATATTTCAAGCAATCCAGAAAGAATATAAAAAACCCGTCGTTAACCTGTTCTTTGATGGTGAAGACAATGATAGTGAAATCATAGAGATTTACCTGGCGAACCTGGCAGGGAAAACAAGGCTTTCAAAAAGCTTTGGGGTATAGTAAATTCTGTAAATGGACTTTTTATTATGATACATCAGATTGTCTCCCATAAATTTATTGTATTATGCCTGTCGATTCTGATTGCGGCTCCTTTTCTGATACAGCTTCCTGAAATCAAAACCGTAGACAATGTGGATTATTTCGCCGTTAAAAATGATCCGGATATTATTTTCTATGAAAAATTAAAAACCATTTTCGGCAATGATGAATTCTTCATTGTTGCCTTTAAAAAAGAAAATCTTTTCACAGCAGAACATCTGGGTCTTTTGAAAAAACTGACAAACGAGCTCGCCGGTATTGAGGGTGTAAGGGAAATCAAAAGCCTATCCAATGTGAACGATACCATTGGTGAAGAAAATTTTTTTATTGTCCGTCAATTTCTTGAAACCATACCCGATGACAGCCAATCTCTGGAAAAATTAAGGAAAAGAGCGGTTGAAAATCCCCTGTACCTGAAAAATTTTTTATCTCCTGACGGCAACACGGCTGCCATCGTGGTTTTTGTCCACAGAAAACTAAATGAACCGGATTTCCGAAAAAAAATTATTACCCAGGCAGAAACAGTAGTGTCCGGTTAGGTTTTTGCATGAATAAAAAAAGTGTGAAAAAGATTATTATTAGCTTGACAAATCGAATAAAATTTTTTTGTCGCCTTGTTATAACTTATTATTATAACAAGGAATTTAGACAAAAATGCAATTA
>JANNUH010000024.1:0-21889 GCA_031395015.1 Desulfobacterales bacterium
ATGCTCCCGTTCTATCTCCAAGCTTTCAATAGTCACTTCCATCGGCTCCCTCCTATTATCTGTATGCTTACTTTGCAATCAGATAATAGAGGAAAATCCATACTCCGTCAACCCTTTACCTATATTAATGTCGCAGACCCATTAAAACTTGTTCAGGATGTGTATATTCAGGAGGGCTATGTCAATGCTTCAGAATCTGCCTGCCGGTACAGGATACTTGAAAATCATTTTTTGGAGGAAACAGCGGTCTTCATCGGGAAAAAAAACAAAGAGATAGTTTTTACCGTCAGCCTGTTTCCGGATTCGACACATGGATTGCCCATGGACCGGATTTATAAAAAAGACCTGGATCACCTGAGAATTCAAGGCCGGAGGATCGGGGAAGTCGGTTGCCTTGCCACACATCCTGAATTCAGGGACGGATCACAGAATGTTCTCATGCATGGCAATAAGATCATGCTCAAATACGCAATGGAATATCTTCACCTGGACGATCTGGTGATTACCGTTCACCCCAAACATGCCCTGATATATAAGGAAGTCTTGATGTTTGAGGAGATCGGGCAAGGCGAAATCAAGGCATACCCCAAAGTCAATAACAACCCGGCCATTGCCCTGAGATTAAACCTGCATGATGTGGAAGAAAAATGCAGGCATTTTTATCAGGATAATTCTTTGGAAACAAATCTTCACCATTTTTTATTTGTCAAGCAAGACGCTAACCTTCAGCTTCCGGAAAATAACAAAGCCATGTGCAACCATTTTTACAATTTTTTCACCTCGTCCATGCAGACAGGATACCCTGCGTATCAGGCCGACCTTCAAAGGGCGTCAGTATAGAAAACCAAACAGCCATAAGGGGATTTTGGCATCCAGACCGTTTTCGATATGGTCCAGGGCCAGGTATGCATCGGGAATCCCTTTGATTTGCCGGAATGTCTTGCTTCTCCCGCCGATTTCAAAAACATGCCGGTCGTTCACGATAAAATCGCCCTTCAGGGGCAGGGACACGGTGTGCCCTTCCTGGAGCATGCAGATGAAAAACATTTCTCTGAGCGTGCCCTCATTGACATTTTCATGATCGCAGATGGCAAATGCCTGGTTCGGGTTGTTCAGATAAATTTTTTCTGGTTTTTCAAGCCCACGGATGCTTTTTTGCTGCCTTGAGAGACAGGTGACGGCTTTTCCGTCTTCCAGGTATTTGAGATAGTTTTTCAGGGTCCGCTCATCGCCCACCTCGATGATGTTTTTCAGGCGTTTCATGTCCGGGGTAAACGGGGCCGACCGGGCAATGACCGACAACAGCAGCTTCAGTTTTTTAATGCTGGCTCCGGCCAGTTTCGGGTAAATGGACAGAAGATCGCTTTCAATGGTCGTGTGCAAGCCCTGCTCCAGGGTTTTTAAATAGGTCTCTTCATCCGGGTGCTCCAGAAAATAGGGGAAATAACCGTACCGCAGATAGTGTCTGAATTCCGGAAGCACTTTCAAATTTTTTGATTCCAGGGTCCGGACGATTTCATGAGAATATTCCTCATGATGGGCCAAAATGGGCTCAAGGCCATAGACCGGCAGCTCAAGATGATGTTTCAGCTCGATGAATTCCCGGAAAGAAAGCCCGGTCATTTGATAGACAACCGCTCTTCGGCTCAGGTCATGGGTGCCTTTGTGAATTTCCAGGGCCGAACTGCCCGACACCATCAATTTAAGCCCGGGGAAAGAATCATGGATGCTTTTCAATTCTCTGGACCAGTCCGGGTATTTGTGGATCTCATCCAGAACCAGGAGCTCTCCACCATAATTCACAAATTCCTCAGCAATCTCAAAAATTGAATGCCCAACCACGGAAAAGTGATCCACCGGCACATAGAGGGCTTTACGGCTGGTGATATCCCCATGCACAAAATCAGAAAGATATTGCAGCAGCATCGTTGTTTTTCCAACTCCACGCTGGCCGATGATGATGGAAAACCGGTTTTCAAGATTGTGTTTCTTTAAAAAATATCGTTTGAATGGGTGATGCTGTGACTTCAGTATGGTTCTGTGGAGTCGAATCAATGGTTCAAGCATGGCATTTTCCCCTGTTAGGATTTGGATACCAGCCTACAGGATAATTATTAGGATTGCAATCCTAATAATTACAATTTTAGAGCGGATTGAAATCCGATCCAGACGGCTCTGCATTTAATTTTTCACAAACAGGCCAAGGGTTTTCCCGTCCTTTAGATTCACCAGCCCCTCTTCGCAGATCCGAAGATAAGGGATGGCGGCCCCGGTCAAGGCAATCAAGGTTAAAACCGGGTCCGGAAAATCAACACCAAGCCTTTTGGCCTCGGTTTTTATTTTTTTCAGATGTCCTGCAATCTGATCAACCGGCAGCTCTGACAGGATGCCGAAAACAGAAAGGGCCAGCTCACAGATAATTTCATTGTGTTCACAGATGACAACGCCGCCTTTGAGGTCATGGATGCGATTGACCGCCATGGCCATATCGGCGTTATCAACACCAATAACAATGATGCAGGAGGTATCCCAGGCGGCACTGCAGGCCATGGCACCGGATTTCAGGCCAAAATTTCTGATCAGACCTGTGAACATTTTTCCGGATCCATGGGTTCGGTCTATGGCTGATATTTTGGCCGGCCCGCCATCTTTTGGGCAAACGACCTCACCGTCAAAGACCGGCACGTCTTCTATGACTTCACGGGTGACAAGGTCGGTTACCATATCAATGACGCGAACCTTTACGACGGCCTCAGGCGTATGGTCCGCCCTGATTTTAAAATCAGAGGCAGTCATCTTTCTTAAAAGCCTTATAGTATCCAGACTTTTTGACGAATAGGGGTGACGCCGGGCAGATACCTTCAACCTGCCGTCCTGTGCGATCACACGGCCATTGCTGATAACATATTCCGCCCGGATGGTGTCAGGGTTCGGGATAATGACCATATCTGCCATTTTCCCCGGCGCAATCCCGCCGATGACATGATCCAGACCAAAATGTTCGGCCACATTCAAGGTTGCCGTCTGTATGGCGGTCACCGGGTCAAATCCGCAGTCAATGGCCTTCTGGACCGGATATTCCATGTAGCCGAATTCCAGCAGGTCGGACGGTGAAATACTGTCCGTGGTCAGCACCAGACGTCGAAGGCTGATATGATTGTCCAGAATCCCGGATATGGATGCTAAATCACGGCGGATGCTTCCTTCCCTTGCCATGACATAAAATCCTAGGCGCAGCCTTTCAAGAGTATCTTCCGCAGTGGTGGGTTCGTGGCACGAAGAAATTCCCATGGCTGCATAGGCTGAGAGCTTATTGCCCCTGGCACCGGCGGAATGGCCTTCCAGCGTTTTTTTGTTTTCCAGCATGGTTTCAAAATTGGGCAGAAAAGCTTCAGGCACCTGAAAGACCGACTGCCAGTAGGATTCGCCCAGGCCGACAATCTCTTTGCGCCGGGCCAATTGCTGCATGATCTCCGGGGGAACGCCCATGGCGGCGCGGCTGATGGAGGCCATGGCCGCTGCAGTGGCTAAAATCTTGATGGGCTGGTCATTCAAAGATTCCAGAAAATCAATCACGCCGTCATACCCTGCCACCGGAAAAACTTCCATGGTTTCAGTGATGATGGTGGTGGTGCCCCCTTTCATGGCAAGATTTAAAAATTCATGGATGGTTGACCAGGAGGCCAGGTGGGTGTGTCCGTCGATCAACCCTGGGATCAGCGTTTTCCCAGCGGCATCGATTATGGTTGTATCCCTTCCGATGGAGGCGGTGACGTCCGGCCCCACAAGCGCAATCCAGCGTCCTTTTATGGCAACACCGTAATTGTCCTGGATTTCATTGGTGTAAACATTGACGAGACGGGCGTTGATGATGACCAGATCGGCTTTTTCAATTCCCAGTGCAACCTGACGGAGTACCTGCATTTCCTGTGCGGTCAGATGCAGGCCCAATCCTTTTTTTTCCATATGCTTTACTCTTTGTTTTCTTTTAACGAAGACCACTTCTCCCAGTCAAGGTCATAACCTGCGCTCCTGCCGCCTCCCGGCATTCTGATCAAAATGCCTTTATTGACAAGATCGGCCAGTTCCCTCTGGGCGGTCGCACGACTGGTATGTGCGATTCCCATATATTTGTTGTTTTTCAGCCCACCCTCAAAGCCTTTGTCACCCTTATCCAGCAGCCGGTTAATCACTTTGGTCTGGCGTTCGTTCACCCTTGTCTGGGCAAATTCATGCCAGAACCTCGCTTTCGTCATTACCCTTTTCAATAAAGTGTTGGAATTCAGTATGGCTCTGTTCATGCATTCCAGAAACCATTTCAACCACTCTGTGATATCGCCCGTGCCTGCTTGGGTGGCTTTCAAAATCTCATAATACTCATTTCTCTCGGCCATGATCTGTGAAGAAAGGCTGTAGAATCTTTTGGGATTATTTTCATCCCTTGCAAGCAGCATATCCGTCAAGGTTCTTGCGATACGGCCATTGCCGTCATCAAACGGATGGATGGTAACAAACCATATATGCGCCAGCCCGGCCCTTATGATGCCATCCAATTGATTTTCCGTATTGATCCAGGATATGAAGGTCTGCATTTCCTTATCCAGTTTTTTTGCAGGAGGTGCTTCAAAATGAATGGTTTCCTGTCCGATAGGCCCTGAAACAACCTGCATCGGACCCTTGACATCATTCCGCCATTGACCGGCAGAAATTTTTACCATGCCGGAGTAACCGGTTGGAAAAAGCGCTGCATGCCAGCCCCAAATCCGTTCCAACGTCATTTTTTTTTCATAATTAACCGTTGCATCCAGTAAAATTTCCACAAGGCCTTCGGCTTTTTGATCTCTTACAACCTTCAACCCGGCCTCGGGCAGACCGAGTCTGCGGCCGACAGAAGATCGAACCGCATCGGGATCTAATTTTTCACCCTCGATCTCTGACGTCTTTAATGCTTCTTCGACAAGAACATCTGCCCGTGCGGTTTGCTGAATTTCAAACCCCAGCGCCCTGATCTGGGTGATTAACGCCCCTTGGCTGAACCGGATATTGCCTAAGGGTTTTAACAGTTCTGCACTGTCAAATCTGAGGTTTGGCAAGGATTTGTGTTGCCAGATGTATTTCATAGGATAAGTCGAATCCCTTTTTGATGGAATTAATATTTGAGTTGATTATTATATTAATAAACTCAATATCTGAGTCGATTATTGTCTTTAATCAACTCAAAGTCAAGGGCAATAATATATTCCAAATGCCACAGTATTTGTCATAGCAGTGTCACAGCTTGGTGTCATAGTTTGTCACAGCTATGATAGAACATAATAGCGTGTTGGATCTGTAGGCCCGGCTCCGGTTTCTTTGATCAAACCTTTTTCCAGAAATGCTTTTAAATCTCGCT
Source organism: Desulfobacterales bacterium (assembly GCA_031395015.1). Lineage (GTDB taxonomy): Bacteria > Desulfobacterota > Desulfobacteria > Desulfobacterales > Desulfobacteraceae > Desulfobacula. The sequence continues at coordinate 5,393 of JANNUH010000024.1, forward strand.
GCAAACTGCGCCGGTTCACTTCAGGGCAAAGTTCTTTATGGTGAGTTTCCAGACCGGTGATAAAATAATCCAGCCATCCGGTCATATCCATACCGTTTTCACGAACGCTTTGGATTTTTCTATAGAAGGCGGGTCTGTCACGATCATAATATTCGCTGATGGTGAACAACCGTTTGAAATCATACCCGGCCTTGTAAAGACAAAGGGTTGACAACAGCCTTGACGTTCGCCCATTGCCGTCAAGGAACGTTTTAGAATTCGCCACATAGTTTTGAATCCGCCTATAGTTCCCCGGATCGGCTTTGCCGCCCCGCACGCCTTCTACCAGTTTTCGATGGATTTCACGGATCATTCCTTCGGTAATGGGGTCTCCGCTGTCCAGGCATTCGGATACAAACGCAAAGGCAGACCTGTAATTCAACAGCTCTCTGGTATCATCCGGGTCAGCCTCAGGTACAGCTTCACCTTTCCATAAGCGCTGGGCCTGATCCAGTGTCAACCGTGTTCCTTCGATGTGGGTGGTATGATGCGCCTCTTTGATCAGGGCCTAATTCCCCATATCCCGCACCCAGTCATCGGATAGCCTTGCGGCTTCCAGAAATCCCCTGGCCCGTTCAATCTGGGTTATGGCTGATGTCATGCGGTTCGTTATGGTAAATTTTGGCTCAAATTCTGTCATGACAATATTCATACCCCCCCTTTTATGGCAACACCATAATTGTCCTGGATTTCATTGGTGTAAACATTCACCAGACGGGCGTTGATGATGGCCAGATCGGCTTTTTCATCCATTTATGCTTGCCATGCCCCATTCGTCGTAGCGGTCACCCATGACGCGGCCAGCCAACGCATCCAGGATCGTTTTCTCATCATTGGAAAGCTTCACATCATAGGTGCTGAGATTCGATTTTAGATTTTCCAGTTTCGTCGTTCCCGTAAGGGCCATTATGTGTTTACCACGGTCAATGACCCAGGCAAGTGCGATCTGTGCCGGTGTGCATGACTTGGACAAGGCTACGGCTTCGATCTCATCGACGAGTGCCACATTGGCGGTGTAGGCCTGGCCTTGGAAACGCGGTGTCGTTAACCGCCAGTCGCTTTCGTCTATCGTTTGCGTCTTAAATCGTCCGGTCAGCATGCCTCTGCCAAGGGGTGAGTAAGCCACCAGTGATGCACCAACCTCAAGGCAGGCGGGGATGACATCGGCTTCGATATCCCGGCTGAAGATCGAGTACTCCGATTGCACCGCCGAAATCGGGTGAATTTTTGCTGCACGGCGTATCGTATCGCTTGATGCCTCGGACAACCCAATAGAGAGGACCTTGCCTTCGGCCACCAGTTCAGACATGGCTGTCACCGTTTCCTCAATCGGCCTGGACGGATCGACACGATGCAGGTAATACAGATCGATAACATCTGTCCGCAGACGCCGCAGTGAGCCTTCGACAGCACGCCGGCAGTTGTCACGCGAGCCATCAAGACCAATGAACTCACCAGTTTTGAAATCCCGTGTCGGTCCAAACTTGGTGGCAATGAATATGCGGTCGCGGCGGTCTGCGAACGCCTGGCCAAGAAGCGTCTCATTCGCACCGCCAATTCCATACATTTCTGCCGTATCAAAATGCTCGACGCCCAGTTCAATTGCTTCGTGCAGCAGCTTGATGGCAGCCCTCTGATCCATGGCCGGACCGTAAAACTCTGACAGACCCATACAGCCAAGACCTATTATTGGTAATTCCCGTTCAGTATTGCCTAATGTTCTTTTTTGCATTGGTGTTACCTCCAAAAAGCATTCAGTGGTATTTTCCGAACATGAAAAACACCGGTTTATCCGGTGCATTTTCTGGTTGGAAATAAGCATGGATGTCCCCTGGCTTCATGCCTGAAAATCTCTATTCTTTATCCTCATTTTTCTGTTCCAACTGCTTGATTATCCGGTCAAAGTCACTTTCAAAAAGTCGATCCTGGATGATGCGGTATTTTTCAAATTCACTTTCGGCATGGGCTTTGGCAATTTCTGCTGTAACTTTGCCTGCGTCCTGCAGGATTTCTCGGTCTGTCGCTTCGATGAACCGGTTGAGGCGTTTCTCCCAGTCCTGCATCGTCATCGGGATCTGCCGCAGTGCCATATCTTCCGCAATGTCCAGATAGGCAGAGACCAATCGCTGCAATTGTGCCATTTCATTTTCGGTCAGATAGTTTTTGGCCACACTGACATCGAATATTTGAATTTTACCTTTTGGAGCGTCTTTCCAGGTAGTCAGCCCCATATTATCTTTTTTGTGGTCCGCACGATCTACGATTACTTCCGCAGCCGTCCGGCCATGAATAGCCCAATGCAGTTTGTTTTGTACCGTCGCAAAAAAACGCTTCGTAGCTTGAGCCGTTAAGTCATAATCAATGGACGTAGCATAGATATCGGTAATTTTCTGATAGAACTTACGCTCACTCAGACGAATCTCCCGGATACGCTGCAATTGTTCTTCAAAATAGTGTTTGCCAAGGACAGAACCGTCATTCTTTAGACGCTCATCATCCATTGTATAGCCTTTGACGGTGAACTCCTGAATAATCGTTGTCGCCCATTTGCGGAATTGCACGGCGCGTTCTGAGTTAACCTTGTAGCCTACTGCAATAATGGCCGAAAGATTGTAGTGTCTGGTATTGTAATTTTTACCGTCTGCGGCAGTTATTCGAAAATTTCGAATAACTGCCGTCTCTTCCAATTCACTATCGGCAAACACCTTCTTCAGGTGATAGTTAATGGTATGCGTCTCGACATCATAAAGAACGCCCATCATTTTTTGGGTCAGCCAGATATTTTCATCCGCATAAACCGCTTCAACGCCTCCCTTACCACTTGCCGCGACAAATGTCAGATATTCAGCAGCCGATGACCGGACAATGGATGTCTCTTTTTTCCCGGGCTTCTGTATTTTTTTGTCTTTGTCCGTTTTCATTCTACCCCTCCCCAGTTTTGATATCTGTCTCGGGACCAGCGGAGATATTTTATCAGGTCCCCGATCCGGTATCTGCTGCATACGCTTGCCATCACTGGTTTGTGTGGGGCGCAGCGGAACACAAATCCAGTGCATGGCATTGTTATCGATTCATCGAACCCAGACGCAGAAAGGATCTGCAAGTCGTGCTACCGCGACAATTCCACGATAACACGCGCGTCACGCGCCGCCTTAGGCGCGTCGCTGTGGACGCGCTGGTTGTGTTCCTCATGCTAGTAATAGCTGTTCTCTACAATGAACCGAACCCAAGTAAAATACGGTTCACTATCGCTTGCAACAATCTTCAAAGAATTTATTTTTTGCCATTCAACAATTTGATCTCCTGTCAGATTTGCTCTCTGCTCTTTGGATGGCTTTAGAATTAAGTAAATTATTCCCTCACTTGGAGGGAAGTCTAATCCGACAATATCAGGAAGATCTGGCTTGGTTTTTTCAGAAAATGAGAATTCAATTTCGGATGGGAATAGGTGTAAAAAATTGTCTGTGGCGGATAAAAAAAGAGAGACTATGTCTATGAAATCATCGACTTCAGGTTTATTAGGAACATAATATTCGTGTTCTGTGAGATTCCGGACCCTATTTATTTTTCTAATTATGTTGGGAGCAGTCAAACCACAATTTTGGCAAAATTCTAATTTGTTATGAAAGCCATGACTTGCTTTTTTTGTTAGTTTCTCATTACCGAATGCTTTTGAAAGTAGCTCAACTTGTAAATGCAAAGCTTTCTTCGCGTTTGAAATGGCATTAATGTTCGAGCGGGCATCAGAACCATGCACTATGTCTTCTTCAGAAAATCGAATATAGGTGCGTGGATCTATTTCTTGAGGGTAATCAATTTTTTCACAAGAAGTGACGCCAAAAGTATATCCTTTAAAGTTTTCAGGGAGAATGATCATTTTTATTGTCCGCACAACAAGTAGCTAAGCGGTTGTCCGCATATCTCAGTAATTTGCCAATTGCATTTATCTAACCGTTTATCATCCAAAAAATACATGCTTTATTTCAATTCCCGATCGGCAGATGAAAATGATCCTGATTTAAATCACCGGAGATTGCATATGGGATGTCATATAACAGGAAAGTTCAGAATACAATAAGATTCATTTCAGGAATAAAATTTTGATTATGATTGACAAAAAGGGCAGCCCCATCCTATTTTCTTGCATTAACCCTGATTAAAAGAAAGGAAAAATACCCATGCCACAACTGGATTCAACATTTATTCGAAATCAATTTCCTGCGTTTCAAGAAGCCTCGTTAAAAGGATGGGGGTTTTTTGAAAATGCAGGCGGTTCCTATGCCTGCCGGCAGGTGATCTCCCGGCTGACGGAGTATTATACAAAAACCAAGGTTCAACCCTATTATCCTTATCCTGCGGCCATGACTGCCGGGGCAGCTATGGATGAAGCCTTTGTGCGGATGGCAGCTTATCTGAATGTGGGGGAGGATGAGGTCCATTTCGGGCCGTCCACTACCCAGAATCTCTATGTTCTGGCCCAGGCCTTTCGGGAGTTATGGGACAAAGGCGATGAAATCATTGTTTCCAACCAGGATCACGAAGCCAATTCAGGATTCTGGCGGCGGCTCGAAAAGACCGGGATTGTGGTAAAGGAGTGGCGCATTGATCCCGGGACAGGGCGGCTGAACCCGGCTGATCTGGATGCCCTGTTTTCTTCCAGGACCCGGCTGCTGGCATTTCCCCACTGTTCCAATATCGTTGCCCATATCAACCCGGTGGCAGAGATTGCCGCCAAGGCAAAGGCTGCCGGGGCCTGGGTGGTGGTGGACGGCGTGTCCTTTGCGCCCCACGGGCTGCCCGATGTTCAGGCCCTGGGGGCGGATATCTATCTCTTCTCCCTTTACAAAACATGGGGGCCGCACCTTGGGCTCATGACCATCAAAAAAAATCTTCTGGATGCCTTGCCCAACCAGGGACATTATTTTAATGCAGGGATTGCACGAAAAAAGATGACCCCTGCCGGGCCAGATCATGCCCAGATCGCATCTGTTTCCGGGTTGGCAGATTATCTTGATGCGGTCTATTCCCATCATTTTGAGGGAGATGCTAAGCCTGCCGAACGGGGACGGCAAATTCAGAAAATGTTCCATTCTTATGAGACAGGGCTTTTGACGCCGCTGATGGATTGGCTGCGCAACCGGGAGGATATTGTTATTTTGGGACCGGATGATGCAAAACTGCGCGCACCCACGGTGGCGGTGTCACCCAAAAGAAAACCCCTGGAAGATGTATTTGCGAAATTGACAGAGCAGAAATTAATGGTGGGGGCCGGACATTTTTATGGTGTCCGGCCGCTTCTTAGCATGGGTATTCCCATTGAAAAGGGAGTGCTGAGGCTTTCCTTTGTCCACTACACCACTGCGGATGAAGTGGCAAGGCTCATCGAAGGCCTTGGGAAAGCCCTGGATTAACAGGCAATCACCTTGAAGCTGCTGTCTTTTGGATGGTCTTTTTCAAAGGCCTTGAGTCTGTCTTCAAGGTCTTTGAACCTTTCCTTCCCGGTCAGGGACACGCAGGCCCGAAGACCCTCGTGGCGGTCGCTGCCCGTGGTGGTCAGGGAAATGGCGCTGATGCCGTAGTAGAGGAGTTCTTCCACCAGTTCGACGCCGGTAAAGCCGGGGTATGAAATGGTAAAATAAAACCCGTCGGCAATTTTCACCGTGTCATCCATGTCATAGACGATTTGAAACCCGTTGTCCGTAAAGAGCTTTTTCATGACACGGGCCCGGTCGCCGTATTCTTTCACGCTGTCCACAAAATTGTATGTGCCGTCGTTTACGGCCTTTAAAAGACCGTAAAGCCCGTACTGGTTGGAATGGGATACGCCGGAGCTGAGGGAATACATGGCTCCGAAAATATAGGCATACCCGAATTTGTTGGACCCGAAATACGGCTCCAGGTTGTCGCCGGTGGAATTGAAAAGCTTATCCGGGATGGCGGTCATGCCGATTCTCTGACCTGCCAGGGAAAAGGATTTGGAGCTGGAGATGAGCAGGATATAATTGTCCGTGTATTTGGCAACCGTGGGGATAAAGGGGGCTTGGCCCGGAACGGAATAGTCTTTCCGGAAATCCATGCCGAAATAGGCCAGATCTTCCATGACAATGCAGTCGTAGGCTGTGGCCAGCTCACCGATGATCTGAAGTTCCTGATCGGTAAAGCAGATCCAGGCCGGGTTGTTGGGGTTGGAATACATGAGGGAGGCAATGTCGCCTTTTTCAAGATAGGATTCTATCTTGGCCCTGAGTTTTTCTCCCCGGTATTCATATACGTCAAAATGGTCGTAGGGTGCTCCTATGACGCTGGCCTGGCGTTTGTTCACGGGAAAGCCGGGGTCGAGAAACAGGATTTTGTTTTTGCCCTTTTGCCTTCGGGTGGTGCACATCATGGCCATATAGCAGCCCTGCATGGACCCGACGGTGGGAAAACAGGGTTCCGGGCTGATGTCCACATCCAGGAAATTTTTGACAAACCTTGAGATTTCAATTTTCAGTTCAGGGATGCCGTCAAAGGGTGGGTATTTGGAGCCTACGCCTCTTTTTAAAGCTTCAATTTCCGCATCCACGGCAATCTTCGGGGGCTCAAGGCCGGGCACGCCCATTTCCATGCGGATATATTTCTCGCCGGATGCAGTTTCAATATTGTTTACGATCCGGTTGAGTTCCCGGATGGAGGCAAGGCCAACGGATTTCAGGCCCATTTTCTGGATTTCCTGTTTAACGATCAACGCATCAATTGGTGTTTTTACAGGCGTTTTTACAGGTGTTTTTACCGGCATGGTCTTCATAGGGTCCCTCATAAAATCTAATTTTAAAAATAATCAATTATCTGATCAGATCCTTTTATAGGCATTCGGCTTTTAAATTGCAAGAGGGATTGACGGATTTTGCTTGTCAAATTTACAAACAGGATATAGATAACCTGTTCATGCGATTTTTAAAAACATATGATTTCAATGGAGTCAAGGGGTTCAAGCTGGGCTGGTCTCCGGTTGGCCAGCCCCTGATGACAAGCTTTTGCTATGTTCTGGATGATCTCATGATCGACACGGGACTTTCCCATATGCAAAGAGAAGTGCTCGGCATTGCAGGGGAGAACAGGGTCAAAAGAATTGTCCTGACCCATCACCATGAGGATCACAGCGGCAATGCCGCAGCCCTTAAACAGGCTTTGGGGGCAAGGGTGTGCGGGCATGCGTTGACCATTGAAAAAATGACCCGGCCCTTTGGGATTCTGCCCTATCAGACCTATGTATGGGGAAAGTCCAGGCCCCTGAAAGTGGACCCCTTCCCGGAAAAGATGGAAACCCTCCTTGGCACCATGGTCCCTGTGCATACGCCAGGCCATTCAAAGGACCATACGGCCTATTTTATTGAGGCGGCAGGAATCCTGTTTCCCGGAGATTTATACCTTGCCGACCGGATCAAATATTTCAGGGCTGATGAATGCCTGGGAACCGAGATCGAATCCCTGGAAAAAATTTTAAAACTGGAGTTTGACATGCTGCTGTGCAGCCATTTTCCCAAGCCTGAAAACGGCAGAAAGCGGGTTGAGGCAAAACTTGCCTTTTTGCAGGATCTCTATGGCAACATTATTGATCTCTGGAAAAAAGGCATTCCGGAAAAAGAGATCTTCAGAACCCTGGCCCTGAAGGAGAATCATGTGACCCGGATCTTCTGCTTTGGAAACGTCAGCATGATGAACGGCGTGCGCTCGGTTGTGCGCCATTATGAAAACGGGCGGTAAGGGCTTTATGCCTTTCCCTTTTGCAGGCCTTTTTCCAGCATCTTATCGTTGAAGCGCTTGACATGATCCATGATAATCTCTGAAGCAGCCCTTTCATCACCAGCTTTCATGGCCTCAATGATTTTTTTAAAATCCGTCAGGTTTTCAAGGGTTCTTTCCTTGTCCATGGGAAGAAATTCGCTGTAATACAGGTGAATATTATCGTGGATGGTTTTCTGCACGAACTGGAATACCGGGTTGCGGGTCATGGTGCCGATATAGGTATGCATTTTTTCATCGGTCAGAAGAAAATTCTCCCAGTCGCTTTGCTCGTAATAGGCTTTTGCCTGGTTAAACAGTTTTTCAAGCTCTTTGATATCTTTTTTTGTGGCACGCTGGACTGCCAGTTCCACAATACTGCCCTCGGTTTTGATCCGAAATTCCGCCAGATGCTCCAGGGAGACTTCTCCGGAACGGATCAGAAGGCCCAGGGATTCAGTCATTATCCCGGCATCAATGCGTTTGATGATGGCCCCGCCGGAAACACCGAGCTTGATTTCAATGAGCCCTTTCTGCTCCAGGACCCGTAAGGCTTCCCTCAGGGTTCCCCGGCTGGTATTGAACATGTCTTTAAGCTCCCGCTCAGCCGGAAGCTTGCTGCCCGGTTCGAGTTTGCCGCTGATAATGGCATTCTGGATCTGCTCCACCACGTCCTGGAATACCCGGCTCTGCTTTGCTTTTATAAACATGGCGCTGTCCCGCTATCCTTTATTTGAACTGTTCTGCTCCTGAAAAATCTCGGTACAAATTAAAGTGTGATAGAACTTCTATATCATCTTTTGTTAAACCGCAAGTCACAATTCGAGTTAACAGCTCTCCCAGGCCCAGCCCCAGCATATAGCCCTGGCCGCACATGCCCACGGCATTGATGAAATTGGGATATTCCAGCGTGGCCCCCACAATGGGGAAGCCGTCCGGGGTCATGGGATACTGGCCTCGCCAGGTTCGCCGAACTTTCAGATTGGCAAGTTTCGGAAAAAGGGCCACCATCCGTTTGGCCACCTGGGGAAGAAAAACGGATGTGGCGTTGCTGGCCGTTCCCTTGATCAAATGTTTGGGCGTGAGGCAGAAAATCACCTGGCCTTCATTGTTCTGGTAGAAATAAAAATTGGCGGAATCTTCTGTGGCAGGGTCTTCGGAGGGCCTTAAATCCACAATCATGGGGCCGAAGAACCGTTCCACCGGCTCTGTGATGGCCCCTTCGTGGCTGTCCGGCACCACGGGGATATCAAGGCCGATGAGTTGCCCGATATCACGGGCAAAATTTCCGGCTGCATTGATGACTTTAGCGGCAGTGTAGTCGCCTTTGTCGGTTTTAACTTTTATTTCCCTGTCATTGGAAATGGAAATGGCCTGGACCTTTTCCCGGAATTTGTATTCAGCCCCGTATTCAAGGCTCTTAAAATAAAAGGCATTGATGGCCAGGAGCGGGGATGCGCTTCCGTCTTCCGGGGAATAGGTTGCGCCTTTCAGACCTTCCATATTGATGCCGGGCACAAGGACTTCATATTCTTTGGGACTCAGCCAGTTGATATTAAGATCAAAGGATTTCTGGATTTTCATGAGATCCTTCAGCTTTTTTTCATCCCGGTCTGTATAGGCCGGGAAGCTGTACCCATTCTGAATCCAGCCGATATCATCCCCGTGGAGGTCTTTCCAGGTGGAGAAAATTTCAATGCTGCGTTTGCAGGTATTGATCTTTCCTTTATCGGAATGGGTGGCCCGGATGCCGCCGATGGCTTTTTTATTCTGACCCTGGCCAGGGGAGGCAAAGGCATCAATCACAAGAACCTTGACTTTGTTCCGGGCCAGGGCCAAGGCTGCCGGAACACCGACGGAGCCTGCACCGATGATGATAACGTCATGGGATTTCATTATTGACCTCCATCTGCAAATTTTCCCAGAGGGACTTCAATATAGAGGGGCCGCCGGACATTCTGGACAATATCTTCCTGTTGTATTTTTTCAGCCCTAAAGATCTGGGCCATGAGGTTGGCACAGGTCTTGGACCCGCATGGCCCCATGCCTGCCCTGGTAATGGCCTTGATCTGGTTGACATCGGTAACGCCTTTTTTTACAAGGGCCCTGATTTCTCCTGCGGTCACTCTTTCACAAAGACAGACCACTTCATCATCCCGGATATGGTCATCAGGGATTTTTCGGGTCAGGGGTTTTGTAACTTCCCTGTCCTGGACGGTAAAGGCAACGGCTTTTTTGGCAATATCCTTGGGTACTCTCACCCGTACAATCTGGGTTCGGTTGCTTTCCTTTGTGGCTTTGGCTCCCAGGACCGGATAAATGCCCAGGGGATTGCCGTCCACATCCACAAGATGGATCTTATCGTCCTTTTTAACCTGGATATTGGATATTTCATAGGGCAGATAAACAACGGGGTTGTTTTTGTCCTTTCGATAATCCACAAGGGTGATGGCAAGTCCGGGGCAGATGGAAAGGCATTTCATGCAGCCCTGGCATTGGCCGTCAAAGAGGGGTCTTCCCTTGACCGGGTCGCCCTGCATTTTGATGGAGCCTTCCGGGCATACCGTACTGCACGGGTTGCAGGGAATTTCCTGTTTGCAGTGGATCACAGGGAAGATGCCATCCTCATCGGCCATGGACATGAGTTCCTGAACAGGGCCGGGGTGTGATTTTAAGATGTCGGCTTTTTCATACCAGGAAGCAGGAATGTCTTTTGCATCCGGGTTAAAATACCGGACAATTTTCAGCCCTGCAATCTTCCCGTTGAACATGGCAGAAGATGCTTCGGCTATTTCTGCCGCATCTCCGGCGGAAAATATGGAGATGCCTGCGGATACAGCTTCTTCCGTGAATTCTGATACAGACTCAAGTCCCACGGCTATTAATATGGTGTCGCATTCAAAGGTTTTTTCAGTATCTTTAATCACTTTAAAATTCTTGTCGATTTCAGCAATGGTGACGGATGAAACCGATTCTTTCCCATTGGCCGATACAATGGAATGGGGAGTGTAAATGGGGACGCCAAGACGCCGGAGCTTGTCTTCATGAACCTTGTATCCCCCGCATCGGGGCATGGCTTCACAGAGTCCGACCACCTTGATCCCGGCCTGGAGTGCATGGTAGCCCGCAATAATGCCCACATTACCGCCGCCCACAATAAAAAGCTTTTCCGTGGGTTTGATAAGATCCCGGTTCACCAAGGTCTGGAAGGCTCCGGCCCCATATACGCCGGAAAGGGAATTGCCCTTGAACCGCAAAAATTTTTCCCTGGCGCCAGCAGCATTAAGAATGACTTTAGGGGTAACGATTTTATAAACCCCGTCTTTCAGGACCCCGACTTTCTTATCATCAAACACATACAGGGCCGTGCTTTTTTTCCAGACTTCAATATAGGTGCTGCTTTCTGCTTTTTGGGCCAAAAGGTGGCCGATATCCATGCCCCGCATACCGGCGTGGGAATCTTCCACCGAGCCGAAGAATTTATGGGTCTGAAGCACAAGTTTTCCGCCCAGCTCTTCCTTGTCATCCACCAGGATGGCGTGAATCCGGTTTTCTTCCAATTGGATGGCGGCAGACAGCCCGGCCGGGCCACCGCCGATAATGAGGACATCGGTGCTGATATGTTCAACATTGCTGATTGAAGGCGGTTTATCCGCATCAGGCAGTTTTGGCAGGCCTTCCACGCTTTCAACCTTCAAGCCTTCTCTCACCGCCGTCATGCAGGCCTTGACCGGCACGCCGTCGGCAATAACCGTGCATTTAGCGCACTGGCCGTTGGCGCAGAAAATGCCCTGGGCTGAACCGTCTTTGTGGTGGTGGCCAAATATTTTGATATTATTTGCAAAGAGCGCAGATGAAATCATCTCGTCTTTTTTTGCTTTAAATTGTGTTTTGTTCCAGAAAAAAGCGACTATCTCTTTTTGGGGAACATTCAGAACCGGATGGGTCTTGATTCTGTTATCCGTCATGGTTTCTCCCGACATAAAAGAAGAGTGGGTTGGGCAATACAACAGCTTCCTAATGGTTAAACCATTAGCTGATTTTTGTCAATAAAGTTTTTTAAATTGATCCGAATATTGACTCTCCTTTGTGAATCTTCTATGATTTTTTTTATCCTCAATCGCTGAAATTGAATCGATCGGTTTGGAAAAATTCTTTTATATAGGGAAACAATATGGACAACCGCCTTATTAAAAATTTTGAAAAGCGCAAGTTTGATCGGAAACAGCTCTATTATTATTTAAAGGTCAATCATGATGGGACCGACTCACTGGCAGGCTATTTAGGTGATATTTCAACAAAAGGACTCATGCTGTTCAGCAAAGAAATCGTTGAACTCAACAGGTCCTTTAAATTCAGGATCGATCTTGATAAGGAATTCGGTATGAAAGATAATTTTGTGGTTGACGCAGAAAGCCTCTGGTGTGAAAAAGACGTCAATCCTGAATTTTTCCTGATCGGATTCAGGTTCATCGGCTTGGATCAGGACGGTGCGGATATCGTGCAATACCTGATAAAAAAATACGGATTCACCGAATAACCATCATCTCTTCTTTGATCCGCTTCCTTTTTTTGTGACGGCCTGCTTCTGTTTTTCCTTTTCTTTTGGATCTTTTTCTATAAATATGGGTTTCATGGAAAACGGGTCTATTCCTGTGTAATACATCAGAGTGGACCAGGTGGAGGGGGTGGGCGTAAAAATCTGTACCTGCTCCGGTATGGTCTTAAGATTCTCAATGCAGAATTTTTTTAAGCCCTGCATATCTTTCAATCTGCATCCGGGGTGGGCGGCAATCAGATAATAGGTTAAAAACTGAGGCTTCCCCGCCTTTTTTGACAGGCTATCAAACTGGTGCTTGAATTTTTTAAGATGTTCCACCGGCTGCTTTCCCATCAAGGTCAATACCTGCGGCACCGTGTGTTCCGGAGCGATTTTCATCTGGCCTGACACATTGTCGAATACTATTTTTTCAAGATAAGCGCCCCCGTTTTTTGTATCACTCAATATCAGGTCATAGCGGATGCCTGAGCTGATGAAGACTTTTTTAATGCCCGGCAGTTTTTCAATTTTCCGGATCAGGCCCATATGCCTTGAATGATCCGGGGCAAGGCTTTTGCAGGGGGATGGGAAAAGACACCGCTTGTCTTTGCAGGCTCCTTTTTCAAGTTTTTTCCTGCATTCAAACCCGTACATATTGGCTGTGGGACCGCCCAGATCAAGGATATAGCCTTTAAAATCCGGAAGCCGGGAAATGATTTTTGCTTCCTCAATAATGGAGGCCTCACTCCGGGAACAGATCGTTCTGCCCTGGTGAACGGTTATGGCGCAGAAATGGCATTCCCCGTAGCAGCCGTAATGGGTGGGAATGGAAAAGCGAATGGTATCAAGGGCCCGAACCGTGCCCGATGCTAAATGAAAGGGGTGAAGGGCCCTTTCAAATTCAAGGGAATGAATGTGATCCAGCTCTTTTGTGGTGCTACAGGGTTCCGGCGGGTTGATGACGACATACCGGTCCTGGTGCTTCTGACAAAGGGTCTCAGCGGTTAAGGCATCATTGTTCTCATAAAAGATTTGAAAGGCCTTGATATAATCATCCTTGCTTTTTTTGACCGCTTCATGGGACGGCAGCTCCAGACCGGCTTTTTCTTTGGATATAAATGCCACACCTTTGAGACCAGTAGGCGATCTTTTTTCTTTCAGGGCCGATGCAAAATTGATGATACTGCCCTGGGCCATCCCATAAAGAAGATAATCGGCCTTGGCATCAAAAAGGATGGATCGCCGGATGCTGTCCGACCAGAAATCATAATGGGCGATCCGTCGAAGGCTTGCCTCAATTCCTCCCAACACAATGGGCCGGGTCTGTTTGAAATATTGCCTGACCAGATTGGAATAGGCAATGACGGCTCTGTCCGGCCTTTGGTTGTTGATGCCGCCGGGGGTGTAATCATCAGACCGTCTTTTCTTTTTCAGGGCCGTATAATTGGCTACCATGGAATCCACGCAGCCCCCGGTAATGCCCCAGAAAAGATCGGGCTCCCCCAGTCTTGTGATATCCTTATCCGATGTCAGATCCGGCTGGGCAATGATTCCCACGCGATATCCCTGATCAAGAAGAACCTTTCCGATCACGGCAACGCCCATGAAAGGCGAATCAATATAGGCATCCCCGGTGACCAGAATTACATCCAGCCCTTTCCAGTTGCGGGCCTTTATTTCTTTTTGAGTTGTGGGAAGAAACATCTGGTTTTAGCCCTTTGTCATGAGCAGATAAATCCCTGCGACGGCAATAACTGCCCCGGCCATGGCCCGGATCGGTACATGTTCCTTGTGAAGGAAAATGGAAAACGGGATAATGAACACAGGAACCAGGGATAAAAAAGTGGATGCCACGCCTGCCGTTAGATAATGCAAGGTAAGAAGAGAAAGAGAAACACCGAGAAATGGCCCGACGACCGCTCCTGTGGCGGTAAACAAGAGAGCCTTTCTATCTTTCAGAGCGGCACCCACAGGCTGCCATTTTTTCGTAACAGTAAGAAAAAAAATAAAACACAGAAACGCCGCGATCACCCGGATCTGGGTGGCGGAAAAGGCATCCAGGTATTCGCCGCCCTCTTTCATGCCGGTTTTGCTGAGGATAAACCCCAGGGCCTGGCCGAGCATTCCGCCGATGCCGAAGAGGATTCCTTTAAATGAAATGGCCCTGACAGTCCGGGATGAAGAGGCATCCGGTCCGGGATTTTTGACAAGGATAACCATACCGACCCCGAAAATTGTGACAAATATGCCGATCCATTGATGGAGCGCATAGACTTCGTCGAGGAAAAGCCAGCCGATGATGGCGGTGGTGGGGGCCGACAGGCTGAAAATCAGCATGGCCACCCGTGCCCCGATTTCCACCAGGGCCTTGAAAAGGAAAATGTCTCCGAGAAAAAAACCGATGACACCGGAAAGACTCAAATAAATCCAGGCATGGGCTGAAAAATGAAGCGGAACCGGAAAACCGTTCCGGATCAGAAGAAGAACACTGAAAAGAATCAGTGCAAAGGTGATCCTGATAATATTAACCGGCGTTGGACCGACTCTTCTGGAGGCAGCTTCAAAAAACTGGGCGCTCATGGTCCAGCAAAGCACGGTCGCTATGGCGATCAATTCACCTACATATGTCATTGGAGTCCTTTCATATCAGAAATAAAAAATCAAAATTAGATGAAATGGTATAAAATTACAAGGGAAAGATTAAACCATTTTGATTCAAATTTTTTTCGCCGCACTTTTTTATATATTATAGAGACCACTATGGGGAAAGGCCGCTGATTAATGTTGGCAGGAAATATAATTGAATTTTAATGATCTTGAAAGACGACCCTCCCACCCTTGTTCAAAAAAAAGAAGTTTCCTTATATAGATCGGGCTTCGTTCAACCAACGGCCATGCCCTGCCGGGCACAACAAATCATGAAAGAATTCGGAAGTTTGACAAGTTCTTTCATATAAATGGGGATAAGATTGTGGTTCGTTCCTCACACAATCCTTATTCGTTCGGCACTCCCCTGTTGAAGAAAACCTATAGGAGTGCTGATTATTTTTTATCTTCCATATTTTTGAATCCTTTGGAATCTTAACCCAGCATCTGTACTCATTGCAAAAAGCTCTTTTGCCATAAAAAAACCGTACCCTGAGGCACGGTTGTAGAGGGAGGGCAATCTCCTTTGGAGAACATAAAGTAAATTTATATTTTACGACATGTTTAACTTTTTTAGCCCTTTACCCGCTTGATGGTCCCATTGCTTATCATTCCTTGAAACTGAGATAGTAAGGACTGTTCCTCCTTGTCTACATGACCGTCATCGTGAGCACAGTCCATTATTTTCTTATACTCGTCTGGTGTTACTTCAAGGTCTTGGATAGCATGATTGATAAGTTCTTTCAAGTTTGAAGCTGAATTGCTTGGCTTTTGCATAAGTACTGTCTCCTTGATTAAATTTTAATTGTTATTCAATTTCTTTCATTCAGCCGGTTACAACAACTCATTATAAATTTCCATTCTTTAATAATCCTATTGCACATCTCACATGTAATCCATTTTTTTGGCTTCATTAATTATGCCACCGCCAAACCAATAGCGTTTTATCAATAGTCCAGCATTTCAAGAGATGGATCAGGATCAGTCATTGAACATATTCTCGGCAATGCTGAACAGGTTGTTCCGGCGAGCGGGATTATTGATAAAATATTGCTGAACAATGCCGAGAATATCTGGCTGAAACAGTTCTTTCTACTATGGGGATTATATCGTTTGTTTTTGGCGGATGCAAGGGGTTTTTTTAATAATCTTTATGGAAAAATTATCTGAATATAATCTGAATATAATTTTTCAATTTTATTGGAGATACAGGTGCCGGGACCTGTTAAATTTTTTCATCCTTTTGTTCAGGCCCCGGAAAAAATTTTCAAAATGGCCTTTCTATATTCAGGACTCTTGATTTAGGAAATCAAATTTTTTCCTATTTTAATTCAAAAATATCCTTAAATATATAGCATGTTAATCAACCTTTATATGAAACACCATAGCCCGGAAATTCATATCTCCACTTCTGCAATGTCTTTTTCAAGTTTTTTATCCGAATTTATTTTGCATTGTTTGGTTTGTATAAAAACCTCCTTTTTGTTACGGCTCAATTAAATAAAATC
>JANNUH010000028.1:0-92533 GCA_031395015.1 Desulfobacterales bacterium
GATTTTATTTAATTGAGCCGTAACAAAAAGGAGGTTTTTATACAAACCAAACAATGCAAAATAAATTCGGATAAAAAACTTGAAAAAGACATTGCAGAAGTGGAGATATGAATTTCCGGGCTATGGTGTTTCATATAAAGGGAAGTGAATTAAAAAAAATACGGCCTGTGGTCATCATCAGTCAGAACGAAATGAATCAATATCTGGAAACAGTTGTCATCTGTCCATTGACCTCAAAATTGCATCCGCAGTGGAGATCCAGGCTCCAGATCAAATGTGCGGAACAGGAAGCTGAAATCGCAGTTGATCAGATCCGAACCATCAGCAAACAACGATTAAAAATGAAAATCGATACATTATCCAACAGTAACGCCGCTCAATTAAGAAAGCTCATCACAGATATGTATGGTGAATAATTGTTGATATCATACGTCAAGGACGGGAGAGGTAGAACCACCCGGTATACCGGATATCCACTGAAGGAGGGTCGCATTGAAACTCGACAAAGACACTTATGAAAAGATTTTTGAAAACCTGAACGACGGGCTGTATTTTGTGGATAAAAACCGGGTCATCACCTATTGGAACAAAGCAGCAGAGCGGATTACCGGTTTTTCCGCCGGGGAGGTCATGGGCCGGCCCTGCTTCCAGAATATTCTCACCCATGTGGATGGAAAAGGTTGCAGCCTCTGCTCCGGTCTGTGCCCTCTGGCCGCAACCCTTATCGACGGCAGTACCCGTGAGACTGAGGTCTTTCTGCATCACAAGGATGGTCACCGGGTACCGGTTCTAGTCCGGGTGGGTACGATCACTGATAAAACCGGCCAAGTCATCGGTGGAACGGAATTGTTCACGGATATCAGCCGGTATAGGGTCGAGGCATCCCGCATCAAAGAGCTTGAAAAGATGGCCCTTCTGGATCATCTCACCGGTCTGGCCAACCGGAAATATCTTGAGCGGGAGCTTGAAATCCGGTTTGAAGAAAAAAAACGGTTCAATCTGTCCTTTGGCATTCTTTTCATGGACATCGACCATTTTAAAAAGTTTAATGACCAATATGGGCATGATGCAGGGGATGATGTGCTGAAATTTGTCGCCCGGACCTTCATGTCCAGCACCCGGCCCTTTGATCTCTATGGCCGCTGGGGCGGCGAGGAATTCGTCGGTATTGTCCGGAATGTGGGTGCAAAAGACTTGGAAAGGATGGGAAACCGGGGCCGTGTCCTCATCGAAAGCTCCTATCTCTTCCGGGAAGAAAAAAAACATCAGGTAACCATTTCCATCGGTGCTGCCGTTGCCAGAGACAACGACACCATGGAAAGCCTCATCAAACGGGCCGACATCCTCATGTATCAGAGCAAGGCATCGGGCCGGAACCGCCTGACCGCTGAATAGACAACGCTTGTTTTACAGATGAGCTGATGGTACATACAAAGGTACAATAGGAGGTACGCCATGGGCAAACCATCAAATATTATTCCGGTGAGTGATTTAAGGCAGGATGCTGCCAAGCTCCTGAAACAATTACGTGACAATAAGGAGCCCCTGATTATTACCCAGAGAGGGAGGGCAACAGCGGTTATGATCTGTGTCGAGGCCTATGAGAAATCCGAACACGAAAAGGAACTCCTGCGTCTTTTGGCCAGGGGAGACAGGGAGATCGAAACAGGTGAAGGATATGATCTGGATACTGTCTTTGCCGAAGCAGATGCCCTTTTGGCCAGGGAGCCCGCGTGAAGGTCAAATTTACCCTTTCAGCCCGGACCCAATTTCTTTCTGCTCTATCATATATCCGCCGGGATAAACCTTCGGCGGCAATCAGTTGAATGGCTCATTTATAAGAAGAGGGTTCACCTGGTTTATCATTTTTTGCTCAACCCCGTCTTTCTGGGCGAATGTCGGCCACATGGAAACCGCATCAAGAACCTCTTGAATAATTTCAGCCGATTTTAAAATTCCTGCGGATTTTGTAACGGATAGCAGATCATCATCGGTAAATCCCTCCTGTTTTCCATCATCTGAAAGGCGATGAATGCCTGAAAAAATGCGGTTTGAAATCGGGCATACCGGATCAAAATCTAAGAACTAAAATATGGATTTTTCTTCTTGCAAATGTATCTTTTATAGTACATTATAAGCTAACCATTTGCAACGGAGTAAGCCTTGAAAGAAATACCGGTTATTTTTTATGCTTCTTCTATTGGCTCTGAACCTGTAAGGGATTGGCTGCGTGGTTTGCCTGATGATGACAGGCGCAAGATTGGTTATGACCTTGCCGTTGTTCAAGTCGGTTGGCCTGTTGGCATGCCGTTGTGTCGTTCGTTAGGTGGCGGGCTTTGGGAAGTGCGTAGCAGCTTGCCAAGCCGCCGAATCGCACGTTTATTGTTTTGTGTTCACGAAGAACAAATTTTTATTGTTAATGGATTTATCAAGAAAACAAAAAAAACGCCACAGACTGAAATAGAATTAGCTCAAAGACGCTTAAAGGAGATTATATCATGACAAAGAAAAATAAACATGCCGGATCATCTCTTGATGACTTTTTAAAAGAGGAGGGTATTTATAAAGCCGCAAAGGTTTCAGCGGTAAGTCGTGTTGTTTCATGGCAACTCGCAAAAGAAATGATGAAAAAAGGCCTTTCCAAGACGCAAATGGCCGAACAGATGCACACAAGCCGGGCACAGGTTGACAGGATTCTTAAGGCCGAAGGTAATGTAACCATTGAAACGCTTCAACGCGCAGCCACGCTTGTTGGTCGTGAGATTTATATAGAATTGCGCTGAGAAGTATAAAAATGGTTGAAAATCATAAATCAGTTGAATGGCTTATTTATAAGAAGAGGGGTCACCTGGTTTATCATTTTTTGCTCAACCCCGGCTTTTTGGGCAAATGTCGGCCACATGGAAACCGCATCAAGAACCTCTTGAATAATTTCAGCCGATTTTGAAATTCCTGCGAATTTTGCAACGGATAAGAGATCATCATCGGTAAACCCCTCATGTTTTCCGTTGATGCTCATTTGGTGGGTGCCGGTCTTTTTGCCTCCCGGGGTATATGAAAAAGTCAGGTCATAGGCAGGGGAAAGCCCCCAATCCCCTTTTTGATCCATTAAAAAAGCGACGTTCTTGGTATGATCATCTGTATTACGGGCCGCAATATTTAAAATCATTCTCCGGTATTGCTCATTTTTTTCAGGCATTCCCAGGCGAAGATCTCTCAATGTGGCAAAAATCTTTTCATAGCCATGCACCCCTATCGGATTCCAATCATAATGCGCCAGGCTGCAAAGAGATTGCATGTGTATTTTTTCCCCATTGCTGCGGTCAAATCTTCTGGTCAGAAAATGAGCCCGCCCATTTTCCTCCAGGAGTCTGCTTTCTGTCATATTTACACCGGCAGCTTTGGCCATCAGGTAATAGGCGTATTCCATCCGCCCATCCATCATGGGTTGCCCGAATTTATCCGGATGGTCTTGCGATACCCCGTCAAATTTAAGTATCCAATGTTCATAACCGGCAGGTGCTTTGCCCTGGCCAGAAATAACATGACCGGTATCGTTTATCGCAATAATCGCTTTTGGCCTTGCTCCCCCGGCAGATGTCCCGACTCTCAGGATATCAAGGATTGCTTCTGAATTTTCTTTTTCTGAGTCTGTGACATTTACATCGATGTTTGACCGGGCATTTAAAACATCCTGGGCAAGTTGTATAAGCTCGGACACTTCAACCGGAACCGCCTTATTAAATTTATTCCCCGGCGTTATCTGCGGCTGAAATTCCAGAGCCCCCATGCCCCGCCTGCCGATATAACAAAGCCTTTCAACCGGGTTAAACCCTTGCGGATCTCGACCATTTCTCAGAAGCCATGAATCAATGATATCGTTTCCGAACTTATCCGGTAAAACATTGGCAAGAAGACCGGGTAATCCGGAAAAAGTTTTGCCGAGTTCCGGGAACATGAAGATCCTGTCACCACGCCTTGCATCTTCCAGGCTCATTTTTACAGGCGCTATATCAAGGCCGGACTTTAAAAATGCCGGAGAATATTCAAATACCGCATAATTTTGATCATTGAGCCAGGTGACGGCCCCGACATATTGACCCCAGAGATAAACGCCTGCCGTGTTTACTGACTTTATCATTTTGTTTCCTTTATCGCTGTAGCCCTTTGCCTGGTTTTTCCTTTAAGTTCCATTAATTGTATCGGGCTGATCGGAACTTCCGGAATAAAATTGTTTAATGTGTCCAGTGATTTTAGCGGCCTTAATATTTTAATGACTGTTGCCATGGTGCTTTGACCTTTTTCAGCCGATTGAACAGCCTGGATTGAGAGGCCGGAAAAATCGGCAATTGCTTTTTGAGTCCAGTTTTTTCTTAACCGCAACCCCTTAAGCCTCCGCCCTATTTCTTCAGCGATTGCGGAATCCGGCATGCTGTGAAAATCCATGTTTCACCTTTGTATAATTAATATATCAAAAAAGATGTGTTAAGTATAAAAAAGACTATTAATATGTCTTTTTTGATGTATTATATATTTTTTTATCAGTTAAGCAAACAAAAAATGGAATTCCTATATTTTTCTCTTATATCCGGTTAAGTCATTGTAACCCGGCAGTGATATATGGTATTGATCCCATATTCGGGGCATCTGCAAAGCAGCCGCACCTGTCCCATGATATACTCAACCCGGATTTCAAAAAAAACTTTATAAAACAGGAGATATGATGGAAACCGGAGGTGTCCATGTTTGATTGGATTTACAGCGTTGAAGGATGGCTGGCGCTGGGGACGTTAACGGCCCTGGAAATCGTTCTCGGTGTGGATAATATCATTTTTATTTCCATTCTCGTGGGGCGGTTGCCTGAAACCCAAAGGAGTTCAGCCCGGCGCACAGGGCTTATCCTGGCCATGGGAACACGGCTCTTGCTGTTGCTCTCCATTGCCTGGGTGGTGGGTTTGAAAAATCCCTTGTTTTCAATTTTATCCCATCCCATCTCCGGCAAAGACATCATCCTGATCGGCGGCGGTCTTTTTCTCCTGACCAAGGCCACCCATGAAATCCATACCAGCCTGGAAGGGGTCGAAGAAACAAAGAAGACCCGCATCAGAGCAAGTTTCGGAGCGGTTCTGTTCCAGATTGCACTTCTGGACATTGTCTTTTCCCTTGATTCCGTCATCACAGCCGTGGGTCTGGCACAGTATATCTCCATCATGGCCGTGGCCATTATCGTTTCCGTTCTGATCATGCTTTTTGCCGCAAAAGCCGTCAGCACCTTTGTGGACAGCCATCCCACCATTAAAATGCTGGCCCTGTCCTTTCTGATTCTGGTCGGGTTTACCCTTATTGCCGAAGGATTTGGCGTCCACGTTCCCAAGGGCTATATTTATTTTGCCATGCTGTTCTCGGTTTCCGTGGAACTGCTCAATTTAAAGATGCAGAAAAAACACAAGGCAGCCATTGTATTGCGTAAAAAAATGGATCAAGACTAACCCGATGACTGCCTTATCTGCAGCATCCTTTAAAAGGAGAAATAGGCAATGGACGACAATCCGATAACGGTTTTCCCCGGTAAATTGAAAAACAATTTTCGTTTACCGGAGTTTAAGCTCAAATTTTCCAGGGGTGTGAATATTCTCATCATTGCACTCTTTGTTCTGGTTCTCTGTTTTAATCTTTTTTTCGTTTATGTGGAACCGGATGAATACGGCATCAAGGTCAACCGTATCGGGCTTGGCCGGGGTGTTCAAAAGGATATTTATCATGCAGGGTTAACCTTTGTCATGCCCTTTGGATTCCAGCAGATCTACACGCTGCCCAAGGGGATGCAGGTGCTGGAATTGACCAATTTCCCGGAAGCGGCCTCAACCTCCGCAAGAAAGGACCGGGCCGCCCATATCCAGACGTCGGACGGGTTTTTTGTGGATATTGATGTTTCCATTCTGTATCACATCAAAGACCCCTATCTTGTTTTCACCACCATCGGACCTGAAAGGCTGTTTGAAGACAACGGGCTCATCCCCAAAGCCGAACCCGTATTAAAAGAAACCCTGGGAAAACTCACCACCGAGGAATTTTATAACAGCCCCATGCGGGTTCAAAAGGCAGAAGAGGCAAAAGTGAGCCTCAACACTGAACTGAATCTGAAGGGGATCGAAGTGGATCAGGTGCTGGTGCGGTATTTCAAATACAGCCCGGAAATTCAGAAAAATATTGAGGAGAAAAAACTCCAGGATCAGATGGTATTCACCAACCAGTCTGCAGCAAGGGCTGCAAAAGAAGAGGCAGAGCTTAAAAAAACCGTCCAGGAAGGCATGGTGACAGCATCCGTTGAGATTGAAAAAGGCAAAGCCTATGTCACGCGCAAGATCGCGGAAAAAGACCTCTATGTCCGAAAGATAAAAGCCGAAGGCGATCTGCTGGTCAAGCTGGCTGAAGCTGAGCGGGTCCGCCTGAGAAATGATGCCTTGAAAGGCGTCGGCTCAGAGCGCATGGTGGCCCTGAAAATGGCTGAGATTTACAAAAACCTGGATCTGATCATCCTTTCCAGTGACGGGCCCCACGGAGTCAACCCCCTGGATCTGAAAAATGCCATGAAATTATTTGATATTCCTGAGAGAGGTGCAGAATGAAATCCTTTGGTTTTATAATTGCGTTAATGATGGCCATCATGACCTTGACGGGGTGTGTCCCCCATACTACAGGCGGAACCGAAGTGGGGGTCCGAACCCGTAAGCTTGCCTTTTTCGGGCAAAAAGGGGTTGAAGACCATATTTATGCGCCGGGCTCCACTTATTTTTTCCTTCCCTATATCAATGACTGGCATGTCTTTGATACACGGCTCCAGAACCTGGAAATGACCTTCTCTCATACCCGTGGAGATCGAAAAGCACAGGATGACCTGGTATTTAAAACCATTGACGGCAATGATATCAGTCTGGATGTCATCATTGCCTATAGGATTGATCCGGCCAAAGCTCCTTATATTCTCCAGTATGTGGCCAAAAGCGACACCCTTCTAAGAGATAAGATCGTCCGAACCGTTGCCCGGAGTAAACCCAGGGATATTTTCGGAGAACTCAAGACCGAGGCCTTTTATGTGGCCGAGGCCAGGGAAACCCAGTCCAAAAAAGCCCGTGAAGAGCTTCAACGGATTCTGGGCCCCATGGGGATTATTGTGGAAAAGGTGCTGACCAATGACTATCGCTTTAATGCAGATTATACAAAGGCCATTGAGGATAAAAAGGTTGCGGATCAGCAGGTGGAAAAAAACCGGTCGGCCCAGCATGCGGCCCGTGAAGATTACAAGCGAAAACTGGAAGAGGCCAAAGGTGAAGTCAATAAACTGGTAGCCGATGCCGACGGGCAATACCTGAAGGCAAAAATTGAGGCTGATGTGTATATGGAACAGCAGCAGCTTCTGGCCCAGGCCATCAAGGCGGAAGGCATTGCAGACGCCAAAGGAATCCAGGAAATGAACACTGCCCTTTCCGGTTCAGGAGGCAAAGCCATTGTCAAGCTAAAGATTGCCGAAGCCTTGCAGGATAAACATATTATCCTGTTGCCGACGTCTGAAGGCGGGATGAATCTGAAGACCACCAATATGAATCAGCTCATTGAAACTCTGGGTATTAAATCGCTTCCAGGCAAAAAATAGGTCCCTGATGGAGGTTAACATTTTTTTATGAGTGAAACTGATATTCCTGAGATCATCGGCCGGATTCGTCAGGAATATGCTGATTCCTATGATTCCATGACCTGGCTCACCCCGGAAAGGGCAGTGGAAGCAGCCCATCTCCGGGAATCCCTTTTAAAGGATATTCTTAAGCACCAGGGGCCAGGGTGGCAGTTTGCAGGCACAAAACTTTATACCCACAGCCTTTCTCCGGGGTGCAGTCTCTGCGGGGAGGGGGGTTGGTCCTGCCTTTTCATCAACGGCATCTGCAATGCCAAATGCTTTTACTGCCCCTCCACCCAGAATGAAAAGGGTCAGCCCATGACCAATACCCTGGAATTTAAAAACGCAAATGATTTTGCAGATTATGTCCGGGTGTTCAATATCCGGGGGGTCAGCTTCAGCGGTGGAGAGCCTTTTCTGACCCTTGACCGGGTTCTTTTATTTTTAAAAACGCTGAGATCCAGGATTTCCCATCCCCTCTATATCTGGATGTATACCAACGGCCTTCTGGTGACCGAGGACAAGCTTAAAACATTGAGGGATAGCGGCCTGGATGAAATCCGCTTTGACCTCAGCGCCAACGCCTATTGCCTGGAAGCCCTGAAAAAAGCCGTCGGGATTATCCCCTGTGTCACGGTGGAGATCCCGGCCATTCCCGAAGACCTGGAACAGACCCGGCCCTTGCTGAAAACACTGAAAGAGGAAGGGGTCAATCATCTGAATCTGCATCAACTGCGGTGTACCCCGTTTAACAAGGACCGGCTCATGGAGAGGAATTATACCTTTCTCCACGGCCCGAAAGTGACGGTTCTTGAAACCGAATTGACCGCTCTGGAATTGATCCGTTACGCCCTGGATGAAAATATTCATTTGCCTATTAATTATTGTTCCTTTGCCTTTCGTTCGCAGTTTCAGAAGGCTGCGGCCCTGAAACGAAATTCTTCCATCATAAAGGCGACCCATGAAGATATTACCCCCACCGGCCATATCCGAACCATGAGCGTCATGGGGGATGAAACACATATCCGCTCCCTTCATGGGGCCCTGCTTTTAAAAGAGATGGACCCAACGCTGTGGCGCACATCCAAATCCTTTGGCCAGCTTTTCTTCAATGCCGTGCTCTGGCCCCATATGGATTTTACCGGTGTCCGGCTTAAGATTGCTTACAGCAGCACATCCTTGAAGCCCTCAGTTTCATTTCGCAATCCGTTTAAGGAAGTGGTGCTGAACCGGAAAAAAAAGGTGGTGATTGAACGGCATACGGAAGAACCCGGCCTTTTTTTTGAAGGCAGTCAGATCCATGGGTTTGGGCATGAATTTATCACGCCTGAAATCGGATCATCGGATCATCGGGCTGAACGCCCGCCCCTGGAAAGGGTGGACAAGATCCATTTGTTTGAATCCTTCCGGCCGGGGCTGGCCCGATATTATTAAATACAAAATCTTCCGTTATCGGAAAGATGGAACTGGAGAATCATGAATCCCATTGATTTAAGAAGCGATACCGTTACAAAACCTTCCGTTGAAATGCGCCGCGTCATGATGGAAGCAGAGGTCGGGGACGATGTCTATGGCGAGGACCCCACCGTTAACCGGCTTGAATCCCTGGCTGCAGAAATGCTGGGGACGGAATCGGCGCTTTTCTGCACCAGCGGCACCCAGAGTAATCTTTTAGCCCTCATGGCCCTTTGTGAAAGAGGGGATGAATATATTGTGGGTCAATATGCCCACACCTACCGGTATGAAGGCGGCGGGGCAGCCGTCCTGGGAAGTATTCAGCCCCAGCCCCTGGATTTTGAAAAGGACGGGACCCTGAATCTTGAAAAAGTGTCCAAGGCCATCAAACCCGATGATCCTCATTATGCCCGGACCAGACTCCTCTGCCTTGAAAACACCCACATGGGAAAGATCCTGCCCCTTGATTATCTTAAAGAGGCAAAAAAACTGGCCCATGATAAAGCCCTGATGCTGCATCTGGACGGTGCCAGGGTATTTAATGCCTCGGTAAAACTCGGGGTTGATGTCAAAGAGATCACCCGCTATTTTGACACCATTTCCTGCTGTCTTTCCAAGGGTCTTGGGGCACCTGTGGGATCGGTTCTCTGCGGGTCAACGGAAAAAATAAAAAAGGCCCGGCGATGGCGTAAACTCCTGGGCGGCGGCATGCGGCAGGCAGGCATTCTGGCCGGTGCCGGCATTTATGCCCTGACCCACAATATTGAGCGGCTCAAGGAGGATCATGTGAATGCCATGGCCCTTGCCAGAGGGCTTGCCCGGATTGACGGCATTGAGGTCAATACAGAAATCGTTCAGACCAATATTCTGTTTGCAGATATCAAGGCAGACATGACAAGGCTTTGCCGCTTTTTAAAAGAAAGAGGGGTCATCATTGACAATTCCAATCATTTAAGACTTGTGACCCACCTTGATATTTCAGGGGATGATATTGACTATGCGATCAGATCGTTTAATCAATTCTTTCTTTAAGTTTTTTCCGTAAAGGGATAAGCGGCTTGATTCTACCTTTTTTAGGGAGTTAAAGAGTGATAGAACTTCCTGGGTTCAGAACAATTGAAAAGATTCATGAAGGGGGACGGCTGATCTCTTTTCGTGCCGACCGGATTTCAAACCGACAAATGGTTGTAATCAAAATCGTCAACCATGAACCCAATCATTATCTATTGGAAACAGGGTATGAAATCAGCAGGCATCTTAATTCCGAAATGGTTGTCAAACCCATCGATCTAAAATCCCATAACGGCATGAAATATCTCATTGTTGAAGATTTCGGTGCGAAACCCTTGAGCGTTATGGATTTATCCTCCATATGTATGAAAGACAGGCTCATCCTGTTTATCAAGATTACAAAATCGCTTTTATACATTCATGAAGCAAATATTATTCATTATGATATCAATCCGGAGAATATCTGGCTGAATCCGGATACAAATCAGATCAAGATCGACGGATTTGGCCTTGCAGCACGAAAAGAGAATAACGAATGGGTTCCTGGGAAAAATGATATCGATCAATACAGGGTACCGTTTATGTCGCCTGAACAGACCGGGCGAACCAATGTAACCTTGAGCCATACAACGGATTTTTATTCGCTGGGCTGTACCTTTTACCAGCTTGCGACAGGGGAGCTTCCCTTTACCAGTCAGGATACACTTGAATTAATCTATTGCCATCTGGCGAAAACACCCCGATGGCCCCATCAGATGAATACAGAGATTCCTGAACCTGTTTCAGACATTATCATGAAGCTTCTGGAAAAAAATCCTGAAAATCGCTATCAAAGCTGCGCCGGAATTATAAAAGATTTTGAAATCTGTTTAAGTCTCATGGAAAAGGGTCAGCCTATTCATGCATTTACCCTGGGGCAGCATGACCTTGCTTCAGGACTCAATTTTTCAGAGACCCTTTATGGTCGGGATAGAGACATCCATCGGCTGGTCAGCACACTCAAAGAGAGAAGTGACACTGCATTCCCATTGATCCTTGTTTCCGGCAATGCCGGTGTGGGCAAATCCTCAATGGTCCAACAGGCATTGAAACAAGTCGGACTCAAGGCATATACGGCAACAGGAAAGCATGACAGAATATCAAAACAGGGCGCTGTCCGATCTGCATTTGAATCCTTAACCCTGCAGATTCTCAGTAAAGGAAAAGAAAAGGTTGAGGAGTGGAAAGAAAGAATTCTGGCAGCTCTTGGAAATAATGCACAATTGATTCTGGATCTTGTTCCCATGCTGGAATTTATTATTGGCAAACACCCCCCTGCAATGAAGCTGAGTTCCGTTGAAAATGACATCCGGATGAATATTGTGATTCGTAAATTTATTGAAACCATTGTATTCAGCCAAACTCCCCTGATTCTTTTCCTGGATGATCTGCAATGGGCCGAACCCGAAACCATTCGGATATTGGAAACGATTGAATTATATCCCATAAGGGGATTCCACCTCATTTGTGCCTATAGAGATAGGGAAACAGACAGCCTGCATCCGTTTATCCGGGCAATTAATAAAATAAAAAAAAAATATTACCCGATCCTTGAAATACATCTTCGCCCTCTTGATCAGGAAACCCAGAACCAGTGGATTTCAAATCTTTTCAAAAAAAACAGTCAGCTTACACGTCCTTTTTCAGAATTGCTGTTTGAAAAAACCGATGGGAACCCCTTTTTTATTAAACTCTTCCTTGAGTATCTTTCCGACAAAAAAAGTTTATACCAGGACAGGGCTCATATTTGGAATTGGGATCTTAAACAGATCGATACCCTTCCAGCCACTGATCATGTGGTTGATTTCATGGCAACCAAAATCAACCAGCTTGATTCCGGCGCCATAGATCTGTTAAAAACCGCTTCATGCCTGGGCTCATCCTTTTCTGCTCAATTGCTGGAAATTGTTTTCAACGGCAGCGGAAAATCTTTTCTGAAGGCTCTGGAACCCGCCATCAATAAAGGGATTCTGGTTAAAAATCCGGATGGACTAAAGTTTGTTCATGATATTGTTCAGGATTTGGTCTATTCAATGATGCCTGAGATGGAAAAAAAACGACTGCATCTGAAGTGTGGTAAAAAAATTCTGGAAACAGCCGGCGAAACCCAAATGGATGATCTTATATTTATTGTCACAGACCAGATGAATGCGGCTGTCAGTATCCTTTCAGATCTGCAAGATCGTGTGGATCTTGCCCTGCTGAATTTAAAAGCCGGGCAGAAAAAACAGGATTTGTCTTCACTTCAAGCGGCAGACAGATATTTCCGGACCGGTATCAGTCTTTTGCCCATGGGAGCCTGGGTCAGCAATTATAAACTGTCGTTATCTTTGTTTTCCCATCGATGTGAAATTTTGTACGTTCTCGGTAATGTTCCGGAAGCAGAATATGCCTTTCATCACGTCCTTACACATGCTGAATTACCGGATCATCTCATGAGAGCCTTTGAAACCAGAAGTATCTACCTCATGCAGGCCTATAGGGCACAGGAAGTGATCGAGACAGGGCTCACCATTTTATCCCGGTTTGATTATCCTCTATCTCTTAAATTCAATCGGTTTTATCTGTATAAAGAAATTTTTCAGTTTAAAAAACAGATGCTGGGTAAAAAAATCAGAGATCTTATCAACCTTCCCGAGATTACCGACCCCCGGCAGGCTGCTGTTATCAGAATTCTTATCATTATTTTAAGGGCTTCCTCATTAAGTGGGCATCCTGCTTTCATGACCCTGTTGTTTAATTCCATGAATTATGTATTGAAACATGGGATCAATCCTTACTCAGCCTATCTTTTTTCATTCTATGGGACTGTTCTGAGCAACCTGATGTA
This sequence comes from Desulfobacterales bacterium, assembly GCA_031395015.1. Classification (GTDB taxonomy): domain Bacteria; phylum Desulfobacterota; class Desulfobacteria; order Desulfobacterales; family Desulfobacteraceae; genus Desulfobacula. The sequence goes on from JANNUH010000028.1 coordinate 13,011, forward strand.
TGATTTAAAAAACGGATTTGAATTTGGAAAACTTGCTTTGGCCATTGTTGAAAAATTCAATGCCGTAAGACAGGAAATGCTGACGCGTCATCTGTTTATTTTAATTTCGCTCAACCACCTGGGACAAACCCGGCATCATATGGATGAATTGTCTGCCGTGGTGAAAAAATCTCTGAATTCAGGCAGGTTCATGAATGTCTTCAACCTTCATGTCCTGTATTTCTTCTTTCATTTTGTTTCAGGGACCCGGCTTGAATCAATTGAGCAGGAAATGCTGGAAAAGCGGAAGCAGATTCTCGATTCAAACCAGATCATATGGATTCATAGCCTGGATTTATTGTTCCAGGTGATACAGGCCATGATGGGAAAGGGCCGGAAAAAATTTCTTCTGGACAGCCCGACTGATATTGATAATGAAGATCTGATTGAGACCTGGAAAAAAACCAATACCATTGCGACAATTACCGATTACTACCTGTATCGCCAAATTCTTTCATATGTTTTAGAGACTCCGGAAAAATCCCTGGAATATGCAAAAAAGGGAAGTCCCTATTTCAGTTCTTTTGTATCCCTAAGTTCCAAGATGACGCATATATTTTTTTATACCCTGGCACTTCTTGGCCTGTTGACGGAGAAACCTCAAAAAGCTAAAAAGGCCTGCCTGAAACTGATCAGAAAAAATCACAGATTTTTAAAATTGATTTATCATAAAGCACCTGAAAACAACTCCCATATGTTTTTTCTGATAGAAGCAGAACTTGCAGGGATAGAGGAACAGGAGGAAAAAGCGGCTTTATACTATGAAAAGGCTATGGCTGCTGCAAAAAATGCAGGATATATTCATGTTGAAGCCCTATCCTGCGAATTGGCCGGAAAATTCTATCTCAAAAAAAGAAACCAGCGCTTTGCCCAATTTTTAATTTTTGAATCCGTGCGGCTTTATAAAAAATGGGGAGTATTGTCAAAGGCAGCCCGGCTTGAACATGAATATGCCGGGTTATTAGTGGAAGAACCCCGGTCAGAAGGGTTAGATATAAATGCAATGGCTTTCAAAGATATTGATATTTATTCTGTTTTGAAAGCCTCCCAGGCCATATCCGGTGAGATTAAACCCCAAAAACTGATGCGCCGCCTGATTCAATTGATCCTGGAAAACTCAGGGGCCCAGAGGGCTTTCCTATTGCTGAATACAGACAATCAATTAAAAATAGACGCATTTGCTCAAATTCATCCGGATACTGTCAGAATTTTAGAAGGCATTCCACTTGAAAAGGCAGGCAATAAATTGGCCAAATCCATTGTTTACTATGCCTTTTTGTCCAATAAAACCATTATCCTTGATAATGCAGCCGCAGATAGCCGGTTTCTTTATGATTCATATATTAGCGAAACCCGGCCGGTTTCAATTTTAAGTATGCCTGTTATCGGGAAGAAAAAAATCCAAGGCGTATTATATCTGGAAAATAATCTCATGTCAGGGGCTTTCACAAAACAGCATCTCAGGGTTCTGGAGATATTGATTTCCCAGGTCATCATTTCCATCGAAAATTCAAGGCTTTATGAAAAACTTCGAAACGAGATTAAAATTCAGATTCTCTCAACCAGAAAAATCCAGGCCCAGCAGACTCAGTTAAGAAAAATGTCCTCTCAACTGACCCAGACGGAAGAGCGCGAACGAAAGGCCATCGCTGACAATCTTCATGACAGCGTAACACAAACCCTGGCCATGAGTATTTCCATGCTAAGAAGTGTGAAAAGTCCAGGCAGCCATGAAAATTTTATTAAAATTGCCGAAACCAGGAAACTTTTAGAAGAATCTCTTGCAAACATCCGCTCTCTGACATTTCAGCTAAGTTCACCTATTCTTTACGATGTTGGCTTAGAAGCCGCATTGCAATGGTTATGTGAAGATTTTTCTAAAAAATACGGGTTGGAATTTCGATTTATTAATTCAACCCATCAATTCACCGCCCTTGATGAAACAACAAAAATAACCCTTTACAGGGTCACCCAGGAACTGATGATGAATGTCGTCAAGCACTCCCAGGCCCCAAATGCCATACTTATCGTCTCTGTCCGGGACGGACGATTGAGCATCCGCATTGAGGACAATGGAATCGGCTTTAACGCCTCTGCAATCAACAAAAGTGACGGGTTCGGCCTTTTCAGTATATCTGAACGAATGAACGCTCTGGGTGGCCTTTTTCAAATCGATTCTTCCCCCGGCAACGGAACACGGATAAATATCGAAGCACCCATCTCAAAATAAGTCTAAGAAATCCACACCAGGGAAATAAGAAATCCAGGATCTTCAAATAAGGGTTTCCCCGATTGCTTTTTTTTCCTGAACTGTGCTTATGGTCTATAGGTTATAATAATTATTGCAAAACCTTGGAGGATTTTCGATGGGGTTTCCTCTTAACCTCTGCTGACTAAAGCCCCCAAGCCTAAAAAGTTTTATGACAAGAAGAGGACCTTGGAATGATATGGCAATATCCAAAACCGCCATTATAAAAGGGTTTCAGGCCGTGAAGAATATTCTTGAATATCAGGTTCATCAAAAGCTTTATGAAAGCAACAGCACAGTTGTTTACCGTGCTGATCGGAAAGATGGAGAGTCTCTGATATTAAAGGTACTGAAGTCTGAACCGGATGATAGGAAAAATATTGACCGGTATCATAATGAGCATAATATCACTCAATCCTTTCGGGCCTCTTTGAGAATTATTAATACATACGGACTTGAACAATTCAATGATACTCTTGTAATGCTCATGGAAGATTTCGGCGCAACCTCTCTTGATTTGCTTTTAAATCAAACACGGTTTTCCCTTGAACAGGTTTTGGATATTGTTATCGCGGTCATAGAAGGGCTGGATGAAATACATTGTGCCGACATTATACATAAGGATATCAATCCATCCAATATTGTTATGAATCCGGATACCGGGCAGGTAAAAATAATCGATTTTGGTATCGCATCTTCCATTAAAAGTGGGAAAAGGGCCTGTAGTTCTAATATCGTTGAGGGAACCTTATCCTATATCCCACCCGAACAAACAGGTAGAATAAACCAAACCATTGATCACCGGGCAGACTTTTATTCCTTTGGTGCAACGCTTTATGAATTGCTGGCTCACAAGCCTCCTTTTAATAGAACGGATCATATGGATTTGATTCACAGTCATCTTACTGAAGAGCCCATTCCGCTATCCAGTATCCGTTCTGATGTTCCTGATGCATTATCTAAAATTGTCATGAAGCTTATGTCAAAAGATGCTGAAGAAAGGTACGCTACGGCCAAAGGTGTCAGAGCAGATCTTCAAAAATGCCTTGATCGGGTTAAAAAAGGAGAGCAGACTTTTTCATTTCCCATTGGTGATGAAGACAGACACCGGGCTCTGAAAATTGCGCAAAAACTTTTTGGCCGGGAAAAAGAAATGGAACAATTACAATCATGCTTTCAACAGGTTCTTGCCGGAAAAAAGAATTTGGTTTTTATCAAGGGACCCGCCGGTATTGGTAAAACTTTTCTGATACAGGAAATAGAACAACATGTTTTAAAAAATAACAGTATATTTATCACGGGAAAGTTCAATCTATTACAGCAAACCATTCCTTATACAGGTATTATTCAGGCATTCAGGCAGCTTGCCCGTCATCTGCTGACCAGAAGTGATCATGAACTGGAGAACTGGCAGAAAAAAATAACTGCTACTCTTGGGAATCAGGGATATGAGATAATAGAACTCGTTCCGGAATTTAAAAAAATTCTTGGACCAAAAGCACCTGTATCGGGTTTGGGGGGACAGGAAGCCAGAAATCGATTTTATTTGATGGTTGAAAATTTTCTCAGCGTCTTTGCCGGGAAAAGCCGATCATTAGTGATTTTTCTGGATGATTTACAATGGGTTGATCCTTCCTCTCTGGAGCTTATCAAACAGATCATATCCTCGCCCGTCATTGAATCCATCTATATTCTCTGTGCATTCAGGGACAATGAAGTGGATGCTGAACATCCTTTACAGGTAATGCTTGAAAGCCTTAAAAAGGAAGAGGTTGAATATCAAAGCATTGAGCTTGCCCCATTGGATTTATCATCTGTTTTGCAACTGATTTCGGAATGTCTGGATTGTTCTTTGGATAAGGCCCGTCCACTGGCTCAATGGATTCACGCAAGATCCCTTGGCAACCCTTTTTATGGCAACGAGCTGTTATCCGCCCTCAATGATCAGAAAAAATTGATTTACAACAGACTACACTGCATTTGGAATTGGGATTTACAAGAAATTCAGGCTTTGTCTTTACCGGACAACATCACGGAACTGCTTGCAAAAAAAGTCAAGGGCCTTTCCCGGCATGCCCAGAATATTTTAATGCTGGCAGCCTGTATTGGCACAACCTTTGAACTGAGTACCCTGGCAATTGTTTGCGAAGGCTCCCGGGAAGATATTCTTGCTTCGGTTAAAGAATCCATAGAAGCAGGGTTGATTCTGCAAATGGATGATATCTTCAAATCATCGCCTGAAAGCGAAGTCAAAGGTAAAGATAATATTTATAAATTTGTCCATGATCGGATACACAATGCAGCATACAATCTTATGCCAAGGGATCAAAAACCAAAAATTCACCGGCAAACAGGCCAACTGCTGTTAAGAAAACTGCCTCAAAGACAAAGGGATGAGCGGATCTTTGAAATCGTCAACCAATTGAACAAGGGCAGGACTCTTCTTATTTACAGACCGGAAAAAAAGGAACTGGCTTGCCTTAATCTTGAGGCAGGTCAAAAAGCCAAAGCATCCGCAGCGTTTGATCAAGCCTATACCTATTTTAAGATTGGAATCAGCCTGCTGGAATCAACCAGTGATCAAAATCAGGAAAAAAAACAGTATGATACGAATCATTGGCAGGAATCCTATGAATTGACCAGCAAACTTTACTTTGGAGCGATTGAAACGGCATATCTGAGCACTCGATATGGCGAAGTGGAACAACTGGGAGAAAAATTCCTTGCCAATGCTGCCGGTTTGCAGGACCAGCTCCGTTTTTACGCTATAAAAGTGCAGGCCTGTTATGCACGGAATTTGATGGCAGAGGCTGTTTCCACAGCATTGTATGCGCTTGAATTAGCAGGTATTCATATTTCCAGCAAACCGAAAAAATGGGAAATAGTCCTCGAATACCTGAAAACCCGTCTCAAGCTTTCAGGCAAATCAATGGACAACATAGCCCGGATACCCACAGCAACAGATCCGGAAAAGCTGATCATTTTAAATATCATGCGCAATACTCTTTTACCTTCCTATTATGTGACTGCCGATCTGTTTCCCATACTGGTCTTCAAGGCCATACGGATTTCAGTCAATTATGGCAGTACCGTGGATTCGGCCTTTGCGTTTGCAGGCTATGGAATGATTTTAAGCGGCTTTATGGGGAAATTTGAAAAAGGATATCAGTTTGGCCGTCTGGCAGTCAGGATGTTGGAGAGTTTTGAAACCAATGAGATGGGTGCCAAAATACTGGTGACAGTCTCAGCATTCATCATTCATTGGAAAGAACATTTAAAAGAAGTACTGCCATTATTGGAGAATGCCTATAAATATGGACTTGAAACAGGTGATTTTCAATTCACGGCAAGTGCAGCGTACCTTGATTCCTATTATCGATTTTTTCTGGGAGAGAACCTTGCCGAGCTAAAAAAAAGATGTGAAATTAATAGGATTGCGATAAAAAGACTGAAACACGAGGTCCTTTATCAGTACCAGAACATGCATTTTCAAACCCTCAGTAATCTGACGGGGAACTTCGACATACCTCATAAATTGGCAGGCCCCTATTATAATGAAGATCTGATGCTGCCCATACACTTAAAGGCCAATGATGGCGGGGCACTTTTTAATTTTTATCTGCAAAAAGCCATGCTTTGCTTTTTATTTGATCACCCGCAAGAAGCTGTTGAAAACATATCTGTTGCAGAGAAATATCTTTCCAGCCAAAAAGGCGCTACGGTACAGCTCTATTTTTACTCATCCCTTTCAAGCCTGAATTGGAAAAGCCGGAACACGAAAAGACTGAAACAGGTGGGAAAAAACCGGAAAAAAATGAAAAAATGGGCCAAAACTGCTCCCATGAACTATGAACACAAATACCTGCTTGTGGAGGCAGAATACTGCCGTGTAAAAAACAGGTCGAAAAAGGCGGCTGCCTTATATGATATGGCAATTAAAAAAGCAAGGGAACAAGGATATATACAGGAAGCTGCTATTGCCGGTGAGCTTGCCGGACGGTTTTATTTAACTGTGGATAACCCCAATAAAGCCCGGGATCATTTAAAACAAGCCTGGCATGATTACTTCAAGTGGGGTGCCAAGGCCAAGCTTTCCCAATTGGAAACTTTTTATCCGGACGTGTTCCCAGCCCAGACTCAACCTGTCAAAAATTCTTTTGATTCGGTTACCCAGACGATTGTCGGCACGTCGGGAGAATTCCTTGACTGGAATGCCGTACTTGAAGCATCCGTGTCCATCAGCAGTGAAATTCAGTTCGAAAAGCTTGTGGAAAAATTGATACAAATTGTCACTAAAAATACCGGCGCCCAAAAAGGTGTTTTCTTATTATGGGATAACACTGAATTAAAAGAAGCAGCCGTATATCCTATTGTGCTTGAACAAAAAAAAGCATTGAATGCCTACGATTCGAAAAGTCATTCACAGGTCCCAGCCTCTGTTATCCGCTATGTTGAGCGAATAAAAGAAAGTGTAATTTTTGATTATGGGGATAATAATGAGCCCTTATTCAATAATGATCCTTATATTGTCAAATACCGTCCGAAATCATTTCTGTGTTTTCCGCTGCAGTATAAATCAAAACTTTTGGGGATCTTCTATCTTGAGAATCGCCTGGTTACAGGAACCTTCACTTTCCATACCCTTGAAATTCTGAAAATTCTATCCGCACAAATCTCGGTTTCACTTGAAAATGCGACGCTCTACAGGGATCTTAATGGCCAGGCTCAAAAATCAATAGCTGTTAACAAAAAACTGGAAGAAGAGATTGGACATCGCTGCAGGATTGAAACCGAGCTCAAAGGGTATCATGATAAGTTAAAAAAAGATTTAGACACCCAGGCTCTGGAACTTTTGAAAAGCAAACAAACTTTGGCAAACATTGCCGGCGAATCCAATCAAAGACACCGTTTCCGGAATATTATCGGCAAAAATGATCAGATGCAGAAAATCTATAATTTAATTGAAGAGCTATCGGATGTGAGTGCAAATGTCCTGATTATCGGAGAGAGTGGAACCGGAAAGGAGTTGGTCGCCCAAGCGCTCCATTCTTCGGGAAGCCGGAAGGAACACCCCTTTGTCAGAGTCAACTGCTCCGCCCTTTCTGAAAATCTTCTGGAGAGCGAATTGTTTGGTCATGTCAAAGGAGCGTTTACAGGAGCTGATAAAAACAAGATCGGCCGCTTCCAGCAGGCCGGCAGTGGATCAATCCTTTTAGATGAAATTGGTGATGTCAGTCTGCATTTTCAGAAGCGCCTGCTTCGTGTTCTTCAGGAAAGGGAATATGAACAGCTCGGAGATACCAAAACAATCCAGATGAATGCCAGAATCATCGCATCTACAAATCAAGACCTTCAAAAAAAAGTGATGGACGCAACTTTTCGTGAAGACCTCTACTACAGGCTTAAGGTTGTAGAAATAAAATTACCGCCTTTGAGGGATCGCAAAGGGGATATCCCCCTGTTGACCAATCATTTTCTGACTGAATTCAATGCCGGTATGTCAAAAAATATTGCCAGTGTTTCCGAAGACGTATACAGCATATTGATGGCCTATCATTGGCCGGGAAATATCCGCGAATTAAAAAACATCATAGAGCATGCCGTCGTGACTTGTAAAACTTCGGTTATTACAGTGGAGAATTTACCGGATGATTTTATTCTATCAGGGAAGAACTCATCCGACACGATATCGGTGGAGAATAATGAGCGGGAAAGAATCCTCAATGCATTGGAGAACAGTCAATGGAATAAAACACAGGCTGCCAGATTATTGAGCATCGGGCGAAGAACGCTTTATCGCAAACTCAAGGAACATTCGATCCAATAAAAGTGTGCGTTGGCACACTCCGGCATGGCACAACATGTGCCGTGCACAATACTAACCCTCCTTTTTGTTCTGTTTTAACATACTGGAATTAAAAAGTATTTATCTATATTTCAACCTTTAGCAAATTTGGCATGCAACTTGCTGTACTAAAATTAAGTTTCTTTCTACCCATTGGAATATTCAAATTCTTCACACTGTCACTTGCTGACGTCTTGGTCTGAATTCAAAATGAGAGACTGTTGCAGCCCTATAAGTAAAAGAGAGGAGATAAAGTCATGGTCGATATATTTAAAATGATAATCAACATTTTAAGAAAAGTGCTTGATCGCCTGGAAAAAGCATCGTTAAACAAAACCATTCTTGAAAACCTTAAAAGAGGAGGATATATATGAAGATCCCTTTTCAAGACAGTCGAGATGGAATGAAGAAACGCTGGACAGACCTCCGAAAAATGAATCAAGCTATGTTTTTTGATGTTTATGATTTTATTGACGAATATAGTGACTTCAGCCGTGAAGAATTATTACAACTACAGGAATTAATAAATAAAAAAGCGAATTCCTTTTTGGGGATATATGGAATGGCACAGAGTGGAGGCATTTCTCAAGGCCTCTCTTGAAAATACAAAGGAATAAAATGGAAAAAATAGTCGGTGGTTCAGTTAAGCTAAAGAAAGCCTTCTAAGTCAAGCCTTGGCGGTTTTTGAAACACAAAAACTGCCACACACTAACAAATCTTACGAAAGGGGAAATTATCATGAAAAATTATTATTTTATTCTTGCCATGATGCTTTTAACCATTGCCACAGCCGGGTGGTGCAATGAAAAAGCCATCTATGCAGCCACAGCAGTAGATGGGATCACTCAATATTATTCATCCATGTCAAAACTGGAAAATATGAATCCCGACGCTGGAGATGGCATAAATTACAAAGACCTGTGTGATTATCTGCAAAAAAACAGAGAAACCCTCATTACCCATCTTTGCGAAACAAAAACCTATCATCATCTTGGCCAGGCAGAGCAGGCCATCAATAATTTTTACAGGAATCAAACAGCCTTTCATGCATACGGCAAAAGTGAACACAGAGCGACAGCGCCAGGATATTTTGATTCAGCCACAGGTCACCGATATTACAAGACAAGCTCGGAAAATTATTCGGAGTACTCAAGAACAGGCAGCTTTTTGAAAACAGTTCCCTCGGATCTGCCTTTGTTGACAAAAAGCCGGAACATTCATTCGATAAATGATGACAATTATATCCTTTACCAGAGATCCTTAATGGGGAAAAAGGATTATATGACGTTACCGGGATATGAAAAACATCCGGAAGGGTGGAAGGCTGAAAAAGTCCTGGTCACCCTGAAATAAATTTAAGCATTTTCGGCCAGTATTTTCAGAATTTCCCTGGGTGTTTTTTTTATCAAAGTTTAGTATTAATGATTCGTCATAACGATTATGGAGTTGCAGATGAATGTTGTCATTGTCTGGCTTTAACCGGGCACCTCCAAATGACCTCATTCATTTTACAAAAGCAGGGTTATCTCTTAACCCTGCTTTATTTTGTCGATTGACGGTTATATCTGAGCAGGCTCACCTATCATAGGGATGTAATCCCGTGTTTGACGGCAAATTTGGTCAAAGCCGGGATATTGTCCATGTTCAATTTATGCATGATGTTAAACCTGTGGGAATCCACTGTTTTTTTGCTGATAAAAAGACAGTCCGCTATATCGGAATGGGGCCTTCCTTCTGCAATAAGCTGAAGAACCTCCCTTTCTCTTGATGTCAGGGTATAAAAAGCCAGAAGTTCACTGTCATCATTGGGGTTGATGGCTGATTTAACAATATGCTCCGTAATTTCAGGTGAAAGAAAGACATTGCCGTCAATAACCGTCCGAATCGCTGTCAGCAGCTCTTCAAACAGATTGGTTTTAAGCAGGTATCCACGAGCACCGGCTTTCACCATTGACAGAACATATTGTTTTTCAGAGTGCATGGACAAGGCTATAATTTTGATATCCGGGTTGATTTTAAGAATTTGCCGGGTCGCTTCAATTCCATTCATAGCTGGCATGGAAACATCCATCACAATGATATCCGGATTGTGTTCTGAGGCAAGTTCGACGGCTCTTCGACCATTATCCGCTTCAGCAACAACTATCATGTCCTCCTCCTGAGAAAGGGATTGCCGGAGCCCGTGTCGGACGATATTGTGATCTTCCGCTATCAATATCTTGATCGTATGGGTGTGAGGCATGTCCCATTTCCTTATCGTTAAACGGTTATTTCCATGCTCATCAAATCAGGGGAGGGAGGAGTATTTTATTCAGCTCGTTTGCCTGTTTTTATTTTTATCATGCCTCAATAAAAACAGAAAGCTTATTTTTCTCTGGTTTTTTTTGCAAACCTCTGGGGGAAATCCGTAAATATGCCGTCCACCCCAAGGTCGGAAAATCGTGCGAACGCCATGGGGTCATTGACGGTAAACAGATTGATCTTTTTTCTCCTGTCTTTGAGCGCTTTGATTTGATCCGGATGAATCAGGGCAGCGTTGGCATTATAGGTTGAAAAGGAAAAATCCTTGAAATCCAGAGGCTCTGTGTCATTGTCGCCCACAAGGGCCTGGACTTCAAGCTGTGGCTCTTTTTCCATGATCCGTAAAAGCCAGGGATGGTGAAAAGAAGAGATGATCACCTGAGCGGGAGGGATATTGGTCTGGCGGATGATGTCAAGGGTATGATCGACAAGATATGGGTTGTTTTCAGCTCCGGGGAAAAATTTAAGTTCCAGATTGATTTTCCAGTTTTTTTCCAATGTCAGCAGCAGCCCCTCTTCCAGCAGGGGGATGGGTTCGCCGATAAAAGAATCCTGAATTTTCCTGCTGATGTTTCCTTTTGAAATCTCCTGAAAAGGATCTGTTTTATTAAAATAGGACCCTGCATCCAGAGATTTGATCTCTTTCAGATCAAACTCCGCCACCCGGTGGGATGCCTTTAGGGGAAATTTTTTTTTAACATCGGTGCATCGCAGCAAGGAGTCGTCGTGGAAAAGGATCAGGTGCCTGTCCCGGGTGATATTCACATCCGTCTCCCAGAGATCGGCGCCGGTATCATGGGCGATTTTTGCCGCCTTCAGGGTGTTTTCAGGGGCAATGCTTCTGGCGCCCCTGTGGGCAATCACCTGAACCATGGGTCTTGTTTCTATCCTCTTTTATTCATGGGAATATAATCCCTTTCAAGGCTTCCGGTATAAACCTGGCGGGGCCGTGTAATTTTCATTTCAGGATCAGACACATCTTCCTTCCACTGGGCAATCCATCCGGGCAGGCGGCCGATGGCAAACATAACCGTGAACATATTGGTGGGAATGCCCAGGGCCCGCATCATGATGCCGGAATAAAAATCCACATTGGGGTAGAGATTCTTTTCAATAAAATATGAATCCTTTAATGCGGCTTCCTCAAGTTTCTGGGCGATGTTCAGCAGGGGATCATCTCGTTTGATTTTTGACAGAACAATATCACACATTTTTTTCATGATTTTGGCCCTTGGATCATAGGTTTTATAAATCCTGTGGCCGAACCCCATGAGCTTAAAAGCGCTTTCCCGGTCCTTTGCCTTGGCAATGCAGTCTTCAATGGTCATGCCGTTTTTCTGGATCTCTTCCAGCATATTGACGACGGCCTGATTGGCTCCGCCGTGCAAAGGCCCCCAGAGGGCGGAAATGCCGGCTGAAATGGTGGCATAAATATTCACCTTTCCGCTTCCCACAACCCTGACAGCCGTGGTGGAACAATTCTGCTCATGATCGGCATGAAGAATCCAGAAAACATTGAGAGCCCGGACCAAATCCGGATCAATTTTATAGGGAACCACCACGCTGTCAAACATCATATTTAAAAAATTGGCACAATAACACAGATCCGGTCTGGGGTAGACCACCCGTTCCCCCAATGAAATCCGGTAGGCCATGGCTGCCATGGTTCTTATTTTTGAGATCAGGCGAAGATAGGTTTTATTCATCTCTTCTTCAAGATCCGTAAGTTCCGGATAATAGCTTCTCATGGCATTGACCATGGCGGATAGAATGCCCATGGGATGGGCCTTGGGAGGATAATTCTGGTAAAAGGCCTTCATGTTTTCATGCAGGGGAGAAAAATCATTGAGATGAACACTGGTCCTTGTCAGTTCCTCCCGTGTGGGAAGTTGGCCGGTGATGAGAAGGAAGGCCGTTTCCACAAAGGTTGAATGTTCGGCCAGTTGTTCAATGGGGATTCCCCGGTATCTGAGTATGCCTTTTTCTCCATCCATATAGGTGATGGCGCTTCTGCAGGTTCCGGTATTGCCGAATCCCGGATCAAAGGTAATATACCCGGTATTCTGGCGAAGACTCCGGATATCAATGGCTTTGTCGCCTTCCGAACCTTGAATCACGGGGAGCAGATACTCTTTTCCATCAATGATCAGTTTTGCAATTTCCTGCATGAATGCCTCCTTTGAATTTCAAAATCAATTCTGAATCCGGAACGAAACTATAAATAACAAGGCGAGCCTGGATTATCTTGTTTCGCCCGGAACCGTATAGGTTTTACAGGAGCCTCCGGAACAGGTTCTTTCCTGGGTTTGGACAGAGGCTTTCTGCCCGGCGGAAGATCCTCCCATACTGAAATTGGTTTTTGAAACAACCCGCTCAAATTCCTTTGATCCGCATTTGGGGCAGCCTTTCATGCTGTCATCTGTTGAACCCATGACAATGACTTCAAAAAATTCTTCACATTCCAGGCATTTAAATTCATATATCGGCATAAAAAACTCCTTTTGATCTTATTTGCAATATGATGGATATTCTAACAACAAGTGGGTTTTTGTCAAGCCGAGGCCTGTTCCAGAAGCTCTTTTGCATGGGAGAGGGTCGCGGGTGTAATGGTTGACCCGCCGATCATTCTTGCCAGCTCTTCAATCCTCTCGGTTTCCTGCTCCAATGGAACAATAACGGTAAAGGTCCGCCCGGCAAGGACTTTTTTAGTTATACGGAACTGGTGGGCAGCATATTTTGCAATCTGGGCAAGATGGGTAATGCAGATCACCTGATGGCTCCCGGACAATTGTTTCAGTTTCAACCCGACTTTTTCAGAGGTTGACCCTCCTATGCCGGCATCCACTTCATCAAAGATCAGAGTTTCAAGGGATTTTGTCCGGGAGAGAACCGCTTTTAATGCGAGAACAATCCGTGACAATTCTCCGCCGGAAGCAATCTTGGCAAGGGGTTTTAAAGGCTCGCCGGGATTGGGGCTTAAAAGAAAGACGATTTTATCCATGCCGTCCGGCCCGATTTTGTCTCCGCCTTGCGTTGCAATATCTTCTTCGTCCTTTGCACCCAGGCTGAAAAAAGAAACATCAAATTTTGCTTTTCCCATTTCCAGGGTATTGAGTTCATCTCCGGCCAGCCGGGAGAGGGTTTCTCCCGCCGTTTTTCTCAACCCGGACAAGTCCTTTGCCTTTACGCCGATGTCCTGGGTAAAGGTTCCGGCCTCTTTTTCACAGGCGTCAATTTCTTTTTCGATGTCGATCGTCATGATCAACTGCTGCTGCATTTCTTCATAGATTTGAAACAGGGCCTCAAGGCTTCCCCCGTATTTTCTTTTCAGTCTTGAAATAAGGTCCCTTCTTTGATCGGTGATCTCCAGGGAGGCCGGATCAAGATCGATGAAGGAAGATGCGTGTCGTAATTCCTCGGTCATATCCTCCAGATCATACAGGGTCCCTGAAAGCTTTTCTGCGATTGTTTTCAAGGGTTCATCGGTTACTCCGGCCTTTTCCAGTTCATTTTTGATAAAGGACAATTTTTCAATGATTGAGCCTTCCCTGTCATGGATTTCATGGATGGAGCGATTGACTGTTTCAAATGTTTTTGTTGCATTTAAAAGCGCCTGGCGTTTTTTTTCAAGATCCTCATCTTCATGGGGAAGAATGGCGGCATCTCTTATTTCATCCATCTGAAATGATATCAAATCCTGTTCTTTTCTTTTCTGACCCAGGGTATTTTTCAATTCCCGGATCTTTTTTTTCAATGGAAGAATAAGGCTGTAAATGGATCGGATTTCATTTTTCAGTTCAGTTGTTCCTGCAAATTCATCCAGAATTTCCAGGTGATTCTCTTCTCTTAAAAGCCCCTGGTGGGCATGCTGGCTTGAAATACCGGCCAGGTCCTGAGTGATTTGTTTTAAAAGGTCGATGGTGGATTGTCTGGAATTGATAAAAATCCGGCTTTTGCCTGAACCGGAAATCATCCTTCGAAGAATCAGACCGTCGGATGCATCCATGCCTTGTTCTTCCATAAGCCTTGCTGTTTTTGACTGGGCATCAATATCAAAAAAAGCCTCTAGTTCGGCAGTCTCACACCCGGAACGAACCAGGTCCGATGATGCCCTGGAACCGAGCAGGAGGTTAACGGCTTCCATGATGATGGATTTGCCGGTTCCGGTTTCCCCGGTTAATACGGAAAATCCGGAAGGAAATGAAATTTTCAGATCATCAATGATCGCAAAGTTTTTTATGGACAGCTCGTTCAGCATGAACCCTCCTTGCGGATGAATAAACCGAATACAGCCAGGTCACCATCATGGCGGCCACAAGTCTTGGAATCCACAGCCAGAATACCGGAAGCCCAAGGGGCAGGAACAGAGCCGGATCTTCAACCATGGAATGGTTGATCCCGATGGACAGGTGAAGTTTTGTCAAATCTTCCTTTTTATAGTCATTGGATCTGGTCTCTTCAACGATGACGGCAGCACCATATGCCAGACCGAAAATCGTTGCCGTCAGCCATAGCATACCCGTGGAACGGCTCAATCCCATGACGGACAGAAGCGGTGAGGTGATTCTGGTAATAAAATGGATGATATGAAACCGTTTGGCCAGCTCCATGGTTACCATCAGGGGCATGATGATGCAGAAAATCTGGGTGCCCAGTTTTAACGTCCCCCATCCCCAGGATTTGAGCATTGCCATGAACGGTTTTGTTTCCTGGACCAGATGACCGGCCGACCCTGTATCTCCTGCCTGAAGTGTCACGCCCATGAGCTTTGCGCAGACAAAGGTGACCAGAAAAGCCATGACCAGCCTGAAAAACCCGGCAAACACGGCGTTCAGACCGGAATTGCCCTGGACAATGCTTTCCTGAATAATATTATGGGCCATGAGGGTGAAAATGGCGATGAGGGTCATATGCTCGACGGAAAAGGGCAGAACAGAAAGGGCTGCCACGGTGCCGTAGATTCCTGTAAAAAATCCGATGATCAGCACCAGCGCAGCAGAAGCCGGAAGGCTGAGCCAGGTCATGGCCGGGGTCAACAGAAAATCAAGCTTGTAGATAATCCCGAAATTCACCAGAAGTGCTGTGGCAAAGGAAATGGGGATCAGTATCTTTAAAAGCCAGAGAAACCCTTTCCATCCTTTGACCAGACCCTGGTATATCCCGGATTTCAATTTTGGGGAAACCGCTTCAGTCCTGGGTTTCATTGGAAGGGGTTTCTTTATTCACGGTTTTTTTAACGGTTTCATCCACCGTGATATAAATATCCTTAAAGGATTCATGGAAATTGGAAGGCGACACTCTTCCCATTTCAATAAATTTCACGACGATTTCCTTGGCCGCTCTTAATATCTGTTCATCAATTGGTTTCATACCGTCTGAATATCAGAACTGTTTATCAAGGTCAAGAATTTGGAATGATTTTGTATTGCCTTGAAAAATAAAATGGTTATAATACGGCTCTGTTTGAATTGACTTAAAAAAGGGTTATGAAATTCATGGAAAATGTCGTGGAAAAAAAAGAAAAAGATGGCATGGTAGACTTCCTTGCCTATAATGGAAAACAGATCATTCTCATCGGTACGGCCCATGTGTCGAGGCAGAGCGCAACCCTTGTGGAAGAGATGATCCATGAACATCTCCCGGACACGGTCTGTGTTGAATTATGTGAAACAAGGCTTTCATCATTAAAGGATGCCGACCGATGGCGCAACATGGATATTGTTAAGGTCATCAAGGATAAAAAAGCACTGATGCTGTTCATGAACCTGCTTCTGGCCTCGTTCCAGAAAAAGATGGCCGATAAATTTGACATCAAACCCGGCCAGGAAATGATCAATGCCATTAAGGCCGCTGAAAAAATCAATGCCTGTCTCATCCCGGCTGACCGGGAAATCCAGGTCACCCTTTCCAGGGTCTGGCGGGGAATGGGGTTCTGGGAAAAAATCAAATTCATTTTCTCCCTTGTTTTTTCCTTTGGTGTTGCCGATGATATCAAAGAAGAAGACATTGAAAAAATGAAACAGGAAGATATTCTTCAAACCCTTTTATCAGATGTCAAAAAGACACACCCGATCATTGAAAAAGTTCTCATCAATGAAAGAGATCAGTTCCTTGCAGAAAAAATAAGGACTGCACCGGGCGAAAAAATAGTTGCTGTGGTGGGTGCTGCCCATGCGCCTGGAATCAAAAGATATCTTGCTTCCAATGACAAGATCGATCTTTCCGAACTCAACCGGATTCCACCAGCCGGCAAAGCAGGTCAAATTTTAAAGTGGCTTATTCCGGCTGTTATTTTATTTGTCATCGCAATGGGTTTTTCAATGAAAGGGGAATCCATCGGTGCAGATATGATATGGGTATGGGTCATTGCCCATAGTTTGCTGGCAGGGATCGGAGCGCTTCTTGCCCTGGCCCATCCACTGTCTATCCTCTCGGCCGTTCTTGTTGCCCCCTTTTCTCCCCTGAACCCCATTCTCAAGGTCGGATGGGTATCCGGCCTGGTTGAAGCCTTTGCAAGAAAACCCAAAGTAAAGGATCTTGAGGCCATCCCAGAGGATATCAGTTCCATCAAAGGATTCTGGCGCAATCATGTCACAAGGATTCTTCTGGTCGTTGTTTTCACCAACCTTGGGTCATCCATTGGAACCTTCACTGCCGTGCCTTTAATGCTGAAGCTGTTTAACTGATCCAAAGTTTTTTCTTTCCTGTCTGTCTGTTGCATTTTCTTGTTTTTTAAGATAATTTTTCGATATCGTCATTGCCGATAGCGGAAAAGAAGCGGTTAAACTCTTTAGGGAAGAAATTTTTTTTATGAACGTTTATGTGGCACGACAACCTGTTTTTAACAATGGGAAAAAAATTTTCGGATATGAGTTGCTCTTCAGAAACGGATTTCAAAACGTCTTTCCGAATATTGACGGCGATATTGCCACATCCCATGTTCTGTCAAATACGTTTTTCTCCTTTGAACTGAAAGAACTCCTGGGTAACAAACCAGGGCTGATCAATTTTACAAAAGACCTTATCCTGCAAAAAACACCGCTTCTCTTCCCCCCAAAGCACATTATCATAGAAGTTCTGGAAAACATCGAACCGGACAGGGTAATTCTTGAAGCACTTAAAGAATTTAAAAAAAAAGGGTTCACCATTGCCCTTGATGATTTTGTTTATCATGAAAAATTTCGACCCATGATGGAATTGTGCAGAATCATAAAATTCGACCTCATGGCAACCCCGCTGGACAGCCTCGCCGATATTATCAAAGACATTCAGGAAAATTTTGACATCACCCTTCTGGCAGAAAAGGTGGAAACCTATGAAGAATTTGAGCAGGCAAAAAAAATGGGGTTCCATCTGTTTCAGGGTTATTTTTTTTCAAAACCTGAAATTCTTTCCAAAAAGGATATTTCCGTCGGCCATATCGCCCTGCTAAAGCTCATAAACGAAGTGGGGCGAAATGATTTTGATTTTAACAAGATTGAAAATATTATTAAAAAAGATGTCTCGGTATCCTTTAAACTCCTTAAATTCATCAATTCCGCATATTTTGGAAGACCGTCTCCCATTAATACGATTAAGGATGCCATGGCCTATCTTGGCATGAACGAGCTTAGAAAATTCATCCATATCATTGCCGTGTCTGATCTTGGCCAGGACAAGCCCGCTGAATTGATAAGAGCTTCCGTTATCCGTGCCAGGATGTGTGAATTATGCGGAACGATTCTGAAGACTCATTTTTCAACGGAAGAGCTTTTCACCCTGGGGCTTTTTTCTCTTATGGACGCCCTTCTGGATAAACCCATGGAGGATATTCTTAAATCAATCTCGTTTTCACAAAAGATAAAAGCGGCCCTGCTGCAAAAAGACAAAGAATTTACAAAAATTTTAAACATCATTATCAGTTTTGAACAGGGAGACTGGAAAAATAAATTTTACACCGTCATGTCTGATACTCCCATAGGAAACAAGCTTCCCGGCTTCTATCTGGATGCGGTCAGAATGGTCAACGCATTTTTTAATTGATACACATCCAAAGGGGTTAAATCACCCTTTTGTCAAAGGGAATCGGCAAATTTCTGAATACACAAAGGATAAAGCGCCCACTCTTTTTCAAGGCCTTTTTGTTTTACATCCTCAAGGGTATCCGTGTCCTCAATTTTAAAGGCCTTCTGTCCGATGATGGGCCCGGTATCTTCACCATAATCAATAAAATGGACCGTACAGCCGCCTATTTTACAGCCATGGCGAAAGGTGTCGCCATAACCGTCCGTGCCCGGAAATGAAGGAAGAAGGGCCGGGTGGATATTCATTATTCTGTGTCTTCCCTGAACCGTGTTGATCCGGTCAATGAAATAGGGTGTCAGAACCCTCATGAATCCGGCAAGAACAAGAAGATCCATGTCATATTCACGGATATGATCCAGAAGTATTTTTTCGGCCATGGCCCTGCTTTTCAAAAAAAATGCCACCTGATCTGAAGGGGTACCGGCTTTAAAGAATTTTTGCTTTGCCTTTATCTCCTCAAGATTGAAATCCTCTGGCAGGTCAGCGTCCTTTATGCCTTTTTTACAGGATCGGATAATCTTTGAATAATCCACCACAAAGGTATCGATCCCGGCCTTCTGCGCCCGAAGGAGCCCCTTGACACCCGGGTTATCCGACCCTGTAAAAACGATATCAGCGCTGATCCTGCGGCTGTGAGCCGCATCAATGATCGCCTGAAGATTTGTCCCGCCACCCGATATCAGGGTCCCGACATTGATTTTTTTTGCCATGGTCTTCTCCCATTACAGGTTTATGGATGTCTGAAACATTTATTTTTCCTGTTTTATTTCAAACCCTGACGCAATGCAAGGAACAAAACCCTATTGATTGCCGTACCCGTTCTGCCCGCCGCAATCCGGGCACTCCCAGGTAATCCCGTTGCAGGTCATCCCCCACTGGTTCCCATACATGCAGGATTGGCAGATGGAAAATCCGCACCGGCAATTCCAGCAGAACATGAACACCTGTCCGCAGCAATGGCAGAGTTTCGATCGCTTTTTTCTTCGGTTTTCTTTTCTTTTTTCAGGGTCCTGATTCATCGGAGAAATATACTTCTCCTTTAATAAAAAAGATAGTATATATGCCTCTGACATAAAAATTCAATACCCATAAAAGGTTAACCATGACTTCTCCTAAAAAAATATTCCTCATCGACGGCAGCGCCTTTCTTTACCGGGCTTTTCATGCCATCCGGAACCTTTCCACGTCAAAAGGTCATCCCACCAACGCCACCTTTGGGTTTGCAAGAATTCTCCTGAAATTATTCAAGGAAAAGACCCCGGACTATGCCGTGGTTATTTTTGATGTCAAAGGCCCGACCTTCAGGCATGAGCTGTATGATCAATACAAGGCCAACCGCCCGCCCATGCCCGAAGAGCTGGCGGTTCAGATCCCGGATATCAAACGCCTGATCCAGGCCCTGAATATCCCCATCATGGAAAAACAGGGATATGAAGCCGATGACCTTGCCGGGACCTATGCAAGGATGGCTGAGGAAGAGGGGTTTGACATTGTCATGGTGACCGGGGACAAGGATTTTATCCAGCTTGTGACGGACCGATGCACCCTGTGGGACCCCATGAAAGACACCATAAAAGGGGCTGCTCTAATCAAGGAAGAAATGGGCATCAATCCGGAACAGTTCATTGATGTCCTGGGGCTTGCCGGCGATACTTCGGACAATATTCCCGGCGTGGCCGGAGTCGGCCCGAAAACGGCAACAGAGCTGATTGCACAATTCGGCTCCATTGAGAACCTGTATCAAAACCTTGACAGCCTGAAAAAGAAAAAGAAACTCCATGAAAATCTTTCAAAAAGCAAAGATATTGTATTTTTAAGCCGTACGCTTGCTACAATTGATCGTTTTGTACCGGTCACCGAACAGATGGAAGATTTTAAAATCATTCCCTATAACACACAGGAGGCCTTTGCGCTTTTCCAGGAATTTGAATTCAATACCCTGATGAATGAGTTTGCAAAAAAACCGGACCCATCTGAAAAAATCTATAAACTCATCACCAATCTCAGGGAACTTGAAAAGCTGGCCCATGTCCTTCAAAACAAAGGCATTTTTGCCCTGGACACGGAAACAACATCCAAAAACCCCACAGAAGCAAGGCTGGTCGGAATCTCATTTTCCTACAAGGAAAACCAGGGATTTTATATTCCCATCGGCCATACCTCGCCCGGTGAGGTGGAACAACCGGCCAAAGAAGATATTCTCAGGATTTTCAAGCCTGTCCTTGAAAACCCGGATATCAAAAAGGTCGGGCAGAATATCAAATATGATTATATCGTCCTTTTCCGTTTCGGCATCATCCTCCAGGGCATTTCCTTTGATACCATGATCGCATCCTATCTTTTAAATCCTTCCACAAGGGGACACAGCCTTGACAGCATTGCCATGACGCTTTTCGGTCATAAAACCATTTCCTATGAAGATGTGACCGGCAAAGGCAAAAATCAGATCGGGTTCCAGGATGTCCCGATTCCGGAAGCTGTGAATTATGCCTGTGAAGATGCCGATATCACCTTCATGGCCTATCAGGAGCTGAAGAAAAGCATTCAGGACAAAGGGTTTTCAGAGTTGATGAACACCATTGAAATGCCCTTGATTCAGGTACTTGCCAAGATGGAAATGGAAGGCATCAGAGTGGATAAAGATGCGCTTAATGACCTTTCTCAAACCTTTGAGCTGGAACTCAAAGACCTTGAGCAGGATATCTACCGCCTGGCCGGTGAAGAATTCAATATTAATTCCTCCCAGCAATTGGGGTTTATTCTGTTTGAAAAGCTGAAACTGGCCACCGTCAAAAAAACCAAAATGAAAACCGGCTATTCCACCGACGTAGAGGTTCTGACCAAGCTTGCTCCAACCCATGAACTGCCTGCAAAACTCCTGCGGTACAGAACCCTGGATAAGCTGAAATCCACCTATGCAGACGCATTGCAGGAACTGATTCACAAGGAGACAGGAAGAATCCATACCTCATTTAACCAGACCATTACAGCAACGGGCAGACTGAGCAGCTCCAACCCCAACCTCCAGAATATTCCCATCCGCAAAGAAGAAGGCAAAAAAATCAGACAGGCCTTTATCCCAAAAGAAGGACACACCCTGATTTCTGCAGATTATTCCCAGATTGAGCTTCGGATTCTGGCCCATTGTGCCGAGGACGAAATCCTGATGGAAGCCTTTAAAAATGGAGAGGATATTCATACAAGGACTGCCAAGGAAGTTTTCCAGGTGATGCCGGGATTTATTACCGAAGACCTGAGAAGCCAGGCCAAGGCCATTAATTTCGGTATTGTCTACGGGATGAGCGGATTTCGGCTGGCCAATGATCTGAATATCAGCCGGAAAATGGCCACGGCTTATATTGACAATTATTTCAAACGGTATTCAGGGGTTAAAAAATTCATTGACACCACCATTGAAAATACTCGCAAAACCGGTGAGGTTTCAACGATTTTCGGCCGGAAACGGCGGCTGGACGATATCAATTCTTCCAATGCCAATGTCCGGGGCTTTGCCGAACGCGCGGCGGTTAATACTCCCATCCAGGGCAGTGCGGCCGATCTGATTAAACTGGCCATGATCAAACTGGAAGGCGCTCTTTTGAAAAATAATATGACCGCAAAAATGCTGTTATCGGTTCACGATGAAATCATTTTTGAATGTCCCTTTGAGGAAAAAGACAGATTGATTGACCTGGCAAAAGACATCATGGAAAATGTCCATCCTCTGAAAGTACCGTTAAAAGTGAATTTCGGAAGCGGGCAGAACTGGGCCGAGGCGCATTAGACATTCCCCTTGACGGGAGGGTCTGAATCGGTAAAAACCTTTTGGGTGACCGGATGGAGAAAAAAAAAGAAATCATGACGATAAAAAGAATCGGGCTTGTTGTTAAAAAAGATGACCGGGCTGAAAAAAAAGCTGAAGAGCTTGAAAAAAGACTGGGGGACCTATGCACTGTCATCGATGTCCGCCATTCCAGGAGTTCCGACATCCCTGAAGATCTGATGTGCCTGATTGTTCTTGGCGGGGACGGCACCTTTCTGAGTGCCGCAAGGTTCATAGAACACCGCGATATTCCCCTCATGGGCGTTAAATTCGGTGAGGTGGGATTTCTTGCCGAAACCACGGAAGACACTCTTTTCAAGGCAATTGATCTGCTCATGGAAGGAAAATATCTGATCCAGAGACGGTCCCGCCTCGACATCAAGGTTATACGGGACAATCAGCAGGTCATTGATGTGGATGTGCTCAATGATGCCGTCATTAACAAGTCCGCCCTTTCAAGGCTTGCATCCTGCGCCGTGTATATTGACTCCACCTATCTCACCACCTACAGGGCCGACGGACTCATTGTCGGAACCCCCACCGGCTCTACCGCCTATTCCCTTGCTGCCGGCGGACCTGTGGTGCATCCTTCCGTCCCCTCCATCATCCTGACCCCCATCTGCCCCTTTACCCTGACCAACAGACCCCTCATTATTCCGGATTCCGCCCTGATTGAAATCCGTCTGGAAGGTAGTCCCGAAAACATGGTCCTGACCCTGGACGGCCAGGAAGGGTTTGAAATGGACACGGGCGACCGGATCTTTATTAAAAAGAGCCGGAATGATATCCAGATGATTTCCTTTGAAGAGCAGTCTTATTTTAAAGTATTAAAAACCCGCCTTAAATGGAGCGGCGGCAGAAGCTGACGGCTATTCCGATTTAATAATGCTGATCTGCATATTCAACCCAGCCGCCGGTTTGAATCAGGGCCTTGTCAAATTCCGATATCGAAAAATCGGTTGTCCGGGTCTGATGCTCTGATTGAAGTGTCATCTGCCCTTTTTCAATATCTAATGAAATATGGGTCTTGTCATTGGAAAAAATATTAAAAATTTCATTGATTTCGTTTTCCGGCAATTCAATGGCCGGCATCCCGCAGTTGAACATGTTCTGCCGGAAAATTCTTGCAAAACTTTCGGCAATCACGACCTGAATACCATTCACCTCCAGGGCCCAGGGGGCATGTTCTCTGGATGACCCGCACCCGAAATTCGCCCTTGTGACGATCATGGAATTTGCTTCAATGTCTTTTTTCGGATCAAATCCGTGGATCTTCAAATCCTCCAGCAGATGGGGTTTTAATGCAATTTTTTCAATTTCCGTCAGGTACCGGGCCGGAATAATTTCATCCGTATTAATATCCGACCGATCCAGAAACAAAACATTGCCTTTAAATTCTTTCATATTTTTTACTCCTTAATTTCCGATAAACAGACTGGAATTTGAAATCTCGCCTTTTATGGCGCTGGCGGCTGCCGTTGCAGGACTCATGAGGTGAACCATCCCGCCTTTACCCATGCGGCCGTTAAAATTCCGGTTGGTGGTGGATGCAGCCACCTCTCCGGCGGCCAGTACCCCATTGCTCATGCCGAGACAGGCCCCGCAGGTGGGATTGGTAACGCAGAATCCTGAATCCATGAAAATTTTCAGAATGCCTTCTTCCATGGCCTCGACATATATTTTAGGGGTTGCAGGAGAAACAATCCCCCGGACATGATCGCTGATGATATGGCCTTCCAGCACCTTTGCAGCAATTCTCAAATCTTCAAGCCGCCCATTGGTGCAGGAACCGATATACACCTGGTCAATCTTTGTACCCTTCATTTCAGACACGGGTTTGACATTGTCCGGCCTATACCCGTAGGTTGTAAGAGGCTCAAGCTTGCTCACATCAATGGTCTTTGTTTCTGCATAGTCTGCATCATCGTCGGATCGGAACCCTGCAAAGGCATTAAACGCCTCTTTTTTGTCATGATACTGATCCTTGATAAACTCCCACAGATAATCCACCGTTGTCATATCCGGAAGGCAGATCCCGCAGGTGGCGCCTGCCTCAACCGCCATATTGCAAAGGGTCATTCGCTGATCCATGTTCATTTCATCGACAATCTTCCCCCTGAACTCAATGACCCGGTTGGTGGCCCCGTTTACGGTCAATTCCTGAATTATTTTAAGGATAATATCTTTGGCAAAAACACCCTTCCTCAGGGTCCCGATGATTTCAATTTTATAGGTTTCCGGTTTCTTAAAAGCGCAGACACCCTTTAAGATCCCCACTTCCAGATCCGTTGTGCCGACACCGGCGGCAAAGGCGCCAAAGGCACCATGGGTGCAGGTATGGGAATCTCCCATGATAATGGTAAATCCGGGCCGTACAAACCCCTTTTCAGGAAACAGGACATGGCAGACCCCGTTGCGGCCGATATCAAAAAAATCCTTGATCCCGTTCCGTCCTGCCCATTCCCGGAGAATTTTCCCCTGAAGGGCTGTTTTTGAATCCTTTGCCGGCGAAACGTGGTCGATGACGACTTTTATTTTATCCGGATCAAAGACCCGGTCTTTTCCCCGTGCTGCAAGGTCCTGAATGGCTGTCGGAGTTGTAATTTCATGACAGAATACCCTGTCGAGCCTCAATACGCTTACATCCCCGAAGGGTTCATCCACTAAGTGCGTTTCAAAAATTTTTTCTGCTATGGTTTTTCCCATGATTGCCTCCAGATCCTATGATGTTTTTGCTCCGAAATAATCTTCCCCGTCGGCCGGTGTTACGACCCAGTATGCCTTGAAAACCTGATCCGATGAATTTTGAATCACATGGGGAATCTGTGAAAAAAAAGATACGGAATCTCCCTTTTGGATTTCATAGGTCTCTTCTCCATAAACAAGCGTTGCCGAACCTTCTATGACAATTCCCAATTCCCGGCCAAGATGGCCGTCATGTTCATCTCCTCTTTTCTGGCCCGGTGCCAGTTCCAGAAAAAAAGCGTTAAAAGAATGATTCCCTTTGGCCTGGCTTTCCCCGCACAGGGTTTCATATTTGAACCCTTTTCGCTGATAGGTCTTTCTTTCATCTCTTTTGATGATTTCAACCTTTGCACTGGTTTCATAATCCTTAAAAAATTTATTGGGCGGAACCCCATAGACTTCCAGAATCTGAAGCAGGGTATCAAGGGAGGGGGAAATCCTGTTTCTCTCAATCTGTGACAAAAGACTTGAACTGATGCCTGCTTTTGCCGCAACATCCTTAATGGTAATGCCTCTTGAATTTCTAATGGCCCTGAGAAGAGCACCCAGTTTTGTTTTCATGGGACCGCCTGTTTAAGTATTTCTAATTAAAATTTAATAATACTTAATGAAATCCCTGTCAATACCTTTTATTCAGGCCTAATTCCCTTTGGGCAAGACCTGAAAACTGAGTTTCCCCTGGGACTGAAACTCCATAAGAAGGCTTTCCACCCGGGCATATCCTTTCTTTTCAATTTCAATTTTGTGTACGATCCTGTCAGTATAGGCTGTTTTCAGAATTTTGGCCTGGCAGGGCTTCAACAGATTGATCAGGGTATCATTAATTTCATATGGTAATTGCATTATCAGGCAGAGGGTCTGGGTCAGCTTTTTAAGTTCAGCCATGTCAATGGTTTGCGTTACGGCCTCTGAATATGCATCCATTAATCCTCTGACCCCGAGCTTAACCCCTCCGAAATAACGGGTCACAACCGATGCGACTTGGGTCATTTGATATTTTTTCAATGTGTTGAGCATGGGTTTTCCCGCAGTTCCCGAAGGTTCTCCGGCATCGGAGCTGTGAAACACCTCCCCTTTTTCACCCAGAATATAGGCCCAGCAATTATGGGTTGCGGTTTTATTCTCCTTTGAAATGCGGGAAATAAATTCCTTGGCCTTTTCAATGGATTCGACATATTCAAGGGTGCAGGCAAAGACGGACCGTTTGATTTTGATTGTTGTTGTCCGTTGATGGTCTACAGAATAAAAACAATGATCATCCATCATGTTATCCATCGTGCAATCATCCTGATTCCGGACATCGGCGCATTTTCTCATTTCAATTTTGTTCTATAATATAAATTCGTTGAAAATTAAAGAGAGCCTTGACTTTGATGGTGATTATATTTATGACCAGCAAAGACCGGAGGATTAAACCTGTATGATTTACCTTGATAACGGCGCCACCTCATTTCCCAAGCCGGAATGTGTTTACACCTTCATGGACGAATTTTTCAGAAAAAACGGCGTCAGCCCCGGGCGCTCAGGCTATGACCTTTCCATAGAAACCGGCAATATTATTGAAGATGCAAGAAAAGCACTGACCCGGTTTTTTAACGGGAAAGACCCGAAAAGGCTTGTTTTTTCATTGAATTCCACCGATGCGCTGAATCTTGCCATTGCAGGTCTTTTAAAACCGGGGGATCACGTTGTCACGACAATGATCGAGCACAACGCTGTATTGCGCCCTTTATACCACGCCGCTTTTTACAACAATGTGGATGTAGACCATGTCCCTTTTGACGGAAAAGGCTTTGTTGACCCGGATGATTTCATCTCAAAGTTCAAAAAAAATACACGGCTTGTGGTGGTCAATCACGGCTCCAATGTCATCGGAACCGTGCAGCCCATCCGGGAAATCGGAAAATTATGCAAAGACAGGGGAATCACCTTTCTTGTGGATGCCTCCCAGACAGCAGGAAAGATACCCATTGATATTGTGGCCATGAATGTGGATGTGATCGCTTTTACCGGCCACAAATCCCTTCTGGGCCCCACCGGAGTCGGCGGTTTATATGTTGGAAAGGATGTGGTCATCCGTCACAGCCGGGCCGGGGGAACCGGCGTCAAGTCTGCAGATCGCCATCACCTTGAAGAATACCCGTACCGGCTCGAATACGGAACATTGAATACCCTGGGCATTGCCGGCCTTTATGCCGGTCTGGGCTGGGTCCTTGAACAGGGAATTGATAAGATTCATACCCATGAAATGAATCTGACAAAAAAATTGCGGGAAGGATTAAAACAAATTGATAGGGTTATCACCTATTGCGCCGATGATCTGACGGATCACATCGGTGTCTTAAGCTTCAACATCAAAGGATTTGAAGCCGTCAATACCGGCACCATCCTGGACGGAGATTATGATATCGCCTGCCGGACCGGACTGCACTGCGCCCCCCTGGTTCATGAGAGCCTTGGCACGGACAAAGTCGGCGGAACCGTCCGGATAGGGTTTGGCCCCTTTAATACCGAAGCCCATGTGGATGCCGTCCTCAATGCCGTAAAAGAGATTGCTTCCATGTTTGCAAGATAGCCATCACGCCGGACCTGAAATTATCATTCCCTTTGATTTCAAAAATCGGTACAAAATTATCAACGACAATCAACCGGCAAAGGACGGACCATGAAGAGAAAGCAGGTAATTGAAACAACTCAATTTTTAAAGCAATACATCACAGAGCCGCCCCTCATCGGATTTATGACCGGGACCGGGCTTTCCGATACCCTTGATGGGCTTGACCCCATGGCCATTTTCGACTATTCGGAACTGCCGAATTTTCCGATATCAACTGTGGCCGGTCACAAAGGAAAACTCATTTACGGAACCCTTTGCGGCAAATATCTGTTGATGATGCAGGGCAGATTTCATCTGTATGAGGGATATTCGCCCGAAGAGGTCACTTTTCCCATACGGGTCATGCAGGAGCTGGGGGTTAAACACCTGATATTAAGCAATGCCGCGGGTGGTATCAATCTGAATTATTCTGCCGGCGACATCATGATCATCAAAGATCACATCAATCTTACCGGCAAAAATCCCTTAACAGGACCCAATGAAGAGGACTGGGGCATCCGGTTTCCGGATATGAGTCAGGTATATGATCCCGCCTTTATCGATCTTGCCGGAAAAATCGCCTTGCGCCGGCAGATCCCAATCCGGACCGGAATTTATGCCGGTCTTTCAGGCCCGAGCCTGGAAACTCCAGCGGAAACCCGGTATTTAAAAATCATCGGCAGTGATGCCGTCGGGTTTTCAACGGTGATGGAAGCCATTGCAGGCGTTCATGCCGGTATGAAAATTCTCGGGATCTCCCTGATTACCAATATCAATGATCCGGACAAACCTGCAAAAACCACTCTGGAATCTGTTCTGAAAACTGCTGAAAAGGCATTGGGACCGCTAAACAGGCTTTTGACCGATGTGATCGCAAATATCCGGACGGAAACGGATTAACGGTTGTCAAGAATATCCCGGATCAGACAGGAGACATCCTTTAACGCCGCTGGTTTATTTAAAAAGCCTTTTATCCCTTTAAGATCATATTGTTTTTTATTGACATGCTCACCATAGCCGGTACAGAGAACAATGGGAATTTCAGGCCGGATCTCGGATATTTTTTCAGCAAGCTGATAGCCCGTGAGTCCCGGCATGGTCAAATCCGTGATCACAAGATCAAATTCATGGGGGGATTGACGGAACGCCTCAAGGGCCTCGGTGCTTTTCAGGCGGCAGGTCACATGGTATCCGAGTTTTTCCAGCATATGCTGTTCCATGAAGGCCACTTTTTTATCATCCTCCACAAGCAGTATTCTTTCGTTTCCTGATTCCAGAGGCCGGTCCTCCTTAATTTTGTCTTCCATCCGGATATCCCCGGTATAGACCGGAAGATAAATTTCAAAACAGGTTCCTTCCCCTTCTTTTGATCTGACATTGATATAGCCATTATGGGACCGGATGATTCCAAGAACCACCGAAAGGCCGATCCCTGATCCCTTGCCTTCTTTTTTGGTCGTAAAAAAAGGATCAAATATTTTTTCCTGAATGGATGGGGGAATACCGTACCCTGTATCTTCAAATTTGAGATAAATATAAGACCCTGGTTTTAAGGGATAGATAGTATTGTCCTCCCCAATGACAATTTCATCAAGGACCACATCCAGAACCCCTCCGTTTTCTTCCATGGCATGATGGGCATTGGAGATCAGATTCATGACAACCTGGTGGGCCTGGATCGGGTCAACCATGAGAAGACCGCAATTTTCGTTTATTTTTTCCCTGATGATCATGGTGGCCGGAACAAAGGACCTTGCCAGAGCCAGGGCCTCCCGGACAAACACATGGGGCTTTAATAGTTTGAATTCAGTCTCTTTCTGCCGTGAAAACATCAACATCTGGTTGACAAGACCTTTGGCATACAAGGCGCAGTCATGAATAATCCGGAGATGTTCTTTTTTCTTTGTCTCTTTATCCGCTGTTTCCATCAGGAGCGTTTCCGCATATCCCAGAATAGGTGTCAGGATATTATTAAAATCATGGGCGATTCCCCCGGCCAGGGTCCCGATGGCTTCCATTTTCTGAGCCTGGAGCAATTGCTTTTCAAGGCCTTTCCTCTTTGAAATATCAATGGCCATGGCACGAAATTCAATAATGTTTCCCTCTTTGTCCCGGACGGCATCCAGAGAAAGACTGACCCAGGTTTCTTGCCCGTTTTTATTCCTGAATTTCATTTCAACATCCCGGATGGCTCCTCCCCGTTTAAGGATTTGCCTTATTTCTTCCGGAGTGATGGCCCTGTCCCCATCATTCACATACAATTCTCTTGCAAGGCGGCCCACCAGCTCTTCTTTTGAATAAACGGACTGCTTTAAGGCATTATTATTACATTTGATGATATTCCCCTGATAATCCATGGAGAAATAGGCAATGGGGGCATTCTCATAAAGATCCCGGTATTTTCTTTCATTTTCCACAAGCTCAAGGGAAGTCCTGCGCAATTGTTTTTCTTTTTTCCATAACAGGTGGGTCCCTTTTTTCCCCTTGAGCTTACCCAGTGCGGCAAGTGAGGCGATTTCAACCAGCTCGATGAGAATATTAAATTTTGCCTTCAGCTCTGCTTCCCTTACAAATTTATATTCCACGCGATCCATGAGATCCTGATCCGCGGTATTGACCACCAGGATCCCGTAATCAGGGATATAGATGGAAACATAATTTTTCGCCTGAAAATGTTTGATGATGTTTAAATCCACCCGAACCTTGATTTCAGGCTCACTGATGCTGGTGCCGTTATAGCTGTAAAACGGTATTTGAGCATACTGTTCGTCTATTTTGTAGATATTGCCCGAAATATCAGGGCAGAAAAGAATGCTGATTCCCTTTTTATAGTAATCGGCGCAGGTTCGGAGCATATAGGAAATAACGCCGTCATTGTCCTGACGGTTCCCTGTTTCCCGGCCTTGTTTATAAAAATAAACCGGGCTTAATTTCTTCAGGGTAACGATTTTATTTCCAAAGAGCTTCAGTATCCTGCCTTTTAGGCCTTTACCGTCAAATACATCCATGACGCCGCGATCCCAGTCACTGGTGGGAAGAAATTTGTCCTTGGAATCGTTTGTGCCGTATAATATGCCGACCTGCTCGGCCGAAAGAAGATCGAGGGTTATTTTCAAAAGTTTTTTTAAAGGGGACCCTCTTTTGAAAAACTTTTTTTCGATATGATCAATGTTTAATTCTGTCAAAATCTTAATCTCTCAAAAAAAAGAACTATCAACGATTTGGTGATGCCAATAGACCAGAAAAACCGATACCGGTCAAGCACTAAAAGTGAATCCATGGGAGGAGATGTTTTCAAAAATATTCGGCTGCATTGACAGCATTTCAAACCATGACTATTTTTCCGGTGTTGTTTTTTTCCGGTTATGATGTATAGGGCCGGTAAATCTATCAGATTGGATACAAAATCAGTGGCACATGAATATTCTGTTCAGATTCATGAATGGATCAGCAAAAAGATTAATTCGATCAAACAGGACATGAAGTCTTCAGAAGCAGGAAATAATGCAGACAGGAAAAATTATCTGGCTGGCCGTCTTCAGGAGCTTCAGGATATTCGACAATATCTGACCGACAAGATCGACCTTGATACCCAGGAATATTATCATCATTAATTGGTTTTAACACCCCCCATGGCATATGTATATCTTCTCAATCTTTATCAAAAGATAGACCTTCAGCTCAATGAAATAAAGGCCTTGTTGTCGGATGGAAAAAAAGCACGGGATGAAATTCGATTTCTTGAAGGCAGGAATGATGTTCTTCTTGAATTCAGAGAGTTTCTGACCCTTAACCTTGATGATAAGCTTCCTAAAAGAATCAGGAAACAATTGTCAAAACCGGATGAATAAGTAGAATAAAATTTAATCCAAACGTTTTGGAAGCTTTCTTTTTAAAAGCCGTATCCTGAAGACGGACCCCTCTCCTTTTTTTGAAGAAACGCTGATTCTGCCGCCATGTTCCTGGATAATCTTTTTGGTCATCAAAAGACCGAGCCCTGTGCCTTCAAGCCCCTTGGTCGTAAAAAATTTTTTAAAAATTCTTTTCCTCTGCTCCTCATCAATACCACAGGCGTTATCTGCCACCTCAATAATAATAGCACCTTCTTCTTCAAATAATTTGATTTTGATTTCTTTCCCCCGGGTCTCTTCCATTCCTGAAAATGCATCAACTGCATTTCCGACAAGATTGGTAAGAGCCTCATGAATTTTTTCATAATCAAGGGAAACTGGGTCTATGTTTCCACCCTGCAAAAAAACAAGACGGATATGATTTTCCTGAGCCCTGACCGCAAAGGATTCCATGACCTCGTTGATGATATCGATCGGATTACAGTCATTTGGGTTGATATCCCTGAATCTTGCATAATTTAAAAATGCCTTGGAAAACGCCCGGATTCTCTCAATATTTCTGGTAAGGGTTTCAATTCCTTTCTGAACTCGTTTGATATCACCATTTCCAATACCGGATGTTAAGAAATACATACCCCCGTCAAGGGCATTGATCAGGTTTTTGATGCCGTGGGCCAATCCGGCCACAGTCTGTCCGACAATGGCCATACGTTCCGCCTCTATCTTTTCTTCCTCAAGTTTTTTCAGGCGGCTGATGTCTTGGACGGAAAAAGCCATGCCGATCCTTTTTTCTGAATCTTTGAGCTTGTTTCCGATGAGGCGGCCCAGAAATTTTTCGCCATTGCTTCTTTTCAATTCAATTTCGGGCAGATAAACATGGCCTCGCTCTTCCGATACCCTTGCAAGGAATCCCTGGGGAAGCATGGTATTGATGTCCTCAAGGGAAACAACCTGGCCCTGATCAATATTAAAAAGGCTTCGGGCTGCTGTATTAAAGACTTCAACCTTTCCTTTCTGACTGATGCCCACAATACCGTCCATGGAAGTATTGATCAATGATTCCAGGTAATGGTGGGCGGTTTCCAGCCGGTTTTGAAGTTTTACGGTTCTGGATATATCAACGGCCATTTCCATGACCCGATCCTCATGATCCTCTTCGCCTTTGAGCAGGATGGTGATGACGTGCATATTCACCGCAGTGCCGTCGGTGAGGTTCCAGATATGATTGCCGGTGTGCTGAAGCCCGTCTTCAAATGTTTGTCTGGCCGTACATTCCAGGCATTTTTCATTTCTGCCTTTCAGTGCTGAATAACAGAATTCCCCCTGGAGATTACCGATCATGTCTTCGGCTTTTTTGTTGGCCCTCACAATTTTAAAGCCCCGGTTGATAATGATTATATTGCAGGGAACCTGTTCAAACAAAAGCTTGTATTCTTTTTCTGTTTCTTTGAATTTTGTGGTTTCCGTGCTGATTTCAACCAGGTAGTTTGCCTGGCCGTTTGTATCAATAACAGGAACCGTATATTTGATATAATGTATCAGGCGGCCGTTTCTGCTGATACCTGTCTGTTCGCTCACACTGGTTTTTGCATTGGAAAAGGCAAACCTGCTGGAACAGTCCTCGCAGATGGCGTCTTTCTTTTTATAGACATCAAAACATTTTTTTCCTCGCCAGTCCCCGAATTTATCTTCAAATGCCTTGTTGGCATAAATAATATTGAGTTCTCTGTCCAGTGCGGCAATAAATACAGGCACTGCATGGAAGAATTCTTTTTCTATCCAGGCTTTAAGGTCCTCTGCAGGTTCGGTCATACTATCTACCTCTTATACGGTTGTAAAATCACTACATCACATACATCAATGAGATTCAAGCCGCTTAATATTTTTTAAATTTCAAAATTTTCCCTTGACAAGCAGAAAGAATTTCTTTAATTCATACCAATTTGATATAGATTAAATTAATATATATTGCAACTGAAAGTTTGACTTATGAAACTTGTAACACAGATCAGATTTGGAATCAGAATACTGCTTGATCTTGCCATGCACCAGCACGATGGCGTTGTTCAGATGACGGATATTGCCACACGGCAGAAGACTTCCCTCAAATACCTTGAACAGCTTGTCAGGCCCTTCAAGGAAGCAGGCTTTGTGACCAGCAGGCGTGGCCGTAACGGTGGCTACTGTCTTGCCAGAAGCCCTCAAAAAATCACCCTGGCAGAGATCATCCGTGTTTTTGAAAAAGGGGATGCACCTGATGAATCCGGCCCGGATATGAAAGACTCTGGGTATTCAGAGTATCAGGATATCCTGATCCGGGAGGCTTGGGATGAAGCAAGACAGGCATTTTACAACCGTCTGGAAAAAGTGTCTCTATCGGATTTGTCCGCAGACACAACTAAAAAGCTCTGGGGGAATTCAGATTTATTAATATTTATTTAACTTAAGAATTTGGAAATGTATCCATATTTAAAACCATTAACCCATATTTAACTATGACAAGGAGAGGTAAATGAAAAAAATCGTAATACTAGGGTCCGGTGCAGGTGGAACCATGTGTGCAGCTAAATTGCGCAGGCATTTAGGCCGTGATTGGAAAATCACCATCATTGATAATGATGAAATTCATCACTATCAGCCGGGCTGGCTTTTTATTCCCTTTGGAATCTATACAGCAGAGGATTGCCAGAAACCCAAACGGGATTTTATTCCGCCCGGTGTGGACTTTATGCTTGATGAAGTTGTCGGTGTGGATCCTGAAAAACGGACAGTAGGGTGCAAAAAGGCTACCTATGAATATGATTATCTGATCATCGCTACCGGATGCCGCCCTGTTCCTGAGGAAGTGGAAGGACTGGAAAACTGGAAAGCAGATCCAAAATCCAATGAGCATACATTTTTTACACAGGACAGTGCTGTTGCTTTATACAAGCGGCTGAAAAATTTTGAAAAAGGCAAAATGATTTTCAACATTGCCGAGATGCCCCATAAATGCCCGGTTGTCCCCATGGAGTTTATCTTTATGGCAGACTGGTTCTTTGCAAAGAACGGCAACAGGGACAATATTGAAATTGAATTTGTAACCCCCAATACCGGTATTTTCACAAAACCCATTGCAACACGGGTCATGAGTGCCACGGCAGAGGAAAAAAATATTCTGGTCACCCCGAATTTCAGCCTCAGCACCGTAAATCCGGAAGAAAAATATATTGAATCAGCCAAAGGGGACAGGATTGATTATGATCTTCTCGTCTCGACCATGCCGAATCTGGGTGCCGATTTTGTTGAAAATTCAGGTATGGGTGATGGTATGGGATATGTATTGACCAACCACCACACCCTCAGGGCTGAAAAATACGAAAATATCTATGTCGTCGGTGATGCCACCAATGTTCCGACTTCCAAGGCCGGATCGGTTGCTCATTATGAAGCAGACATCGTTGTTGAAAATCTGATCCGGGAAATTGACGGAAAAGAACCCAAACCTTTATATGACGGTCACTCCACCTGCTTTATTGTTTCTGGTTATGACAAGGCCTTCCTGTTTGATTTTAACTATAAAACAGAACCTCTTCCAGGTAAATTCCCGTTCCCGGGCATCGGGCCCTTTGATCTTGTGGGTGAAAGCAGCATGAATTACTGGGGTAAGATGATGTTTAAATGGGTATATTGGAATCTTCTTCTGACAGGACAGGACATGCCGCTTGAGCCCCAGATGGCGATGGCCGGAAAACATTGGCCCAAAGTTGAAACAGAATAGGAGGCTGATATGACAAATGAAGAGTTGATACTGGAAAAACTGGAGAGGCTTGAACTCCAGATACAACCTTTGATTAAAGCCAGTGAAAAATTTGCAGAATTAAAAAATGATCTGATTCCCATCAGCAATCATGCCACTGCGCTTTTTATCAAGGAATTGACTGAAGTTGAAGCAGGCTTCCAGCTTGAAGACCTTTTGTCTTTGACCAAGGAAGCCATGAGAAATACAAAGAATTTTACTTTTACCCTCAAACAGATGGCCAATATTATTGAATTTGTAAAAGATCTTGAGCCGCTCATGAAATCCACTGTACCGCAGCTTATCACCTATCTGGATCAACTGGAAAAGAAAGGGGTTTTCAGGATCGTGAAAGCTACGGTTGATCTGCGTGGAAAAATAGCTGCCGCCTATACTGCGGAAGATATAGAGGTCATGGGTGACGGTCTTGTCGCCATGATGGGTCTGGCAAAAAGCTTATCAGACCCCAAGGCCATCAAGCTTTTAGAAAAATTGTCTCAGATCCCCGGTAAAGTAGAACTGGAAAATGCTAAAAGCATTGGCGTATTGGGGCTTGCTTCTGCCGGATTCAATCCGGAAATCGGTAAGGGACTCGGGGTCCTCATGGAACTGACAAAGGCCATGGGGCGGATTCAACCCGATGCTTAAATGTAAATGATCTGAGCCACACATAAACTTAAGGGGAAGAATCTATGGTTAGAGCATCTGAAAAAAAAATCCTTGTTGTGGATGATGAACCCGATGTTAGAAATTTTCTGGCCACCTGCATTCAAGATGCCGGATTTATAGTAGATTCAGCAATCGATGGACAGGAAGCACTGGAAAAAATCGAAAAGGAACTACCGGACCTGATGACCCTTGATATGGTTATGCCGAGAAAATCAGGGATTGAACTGATCCGGACCTTGAGAAAAAATGACAAATGGTCAAAGTTGCCGATTATTGTGATTACCGCCCATGCAAGAGATGAATTTGCAAGTGAGGATATCAAAGGCTTTAATGCCTTTACCTCTGGTCTCAAGCCAAAGCGGACCATTGAAAAACCTGTTACGCCTAAAGTTCTGATCAATACGATTTGCGAGATTCTTGAGGTTACCCCGGAGCCAAGAGCAAAAAGCGGGACGTTGACCGACGATGAAACTCTGCTGAGATTGATCAAGGAAAGTGATTCTGAAACTCTGCAGCAGATTAAAAAATTCCTTGGCGCACTTTAAAAAACATTTCTTAATAGTCTATGTTTGTGGCAGAAATACGTCACAAACATAGACATCTTATTTTTGATTTCAGTCGGAAACGATATCGGGGTCGACAGGACAGATGGGCGGCCTACAGGTTTTCTCCACGCTGGTATCGATGAGGTCTGCAATGCTGATCCCGTCCAGTTTTTCATAGAGAGCGGCCGTGGCATCATACCAGGCATTCCGGACCAGGCATTCTGCAGCCATTTCACATTTTTCAGGAAAGCTGATGCAGTCCACAAGATCGGTCTGGCCCTCAAAAAGCCTGACAACCTGGCCAAGGCTGATATGGTTTGGATTTTTTGCAAGGATATGACCGCCCTTTGGGCCTCTTACGCTTTCGACGATCCCGGCAATTTTAAGCTTTCTCAGCAATTGCTCAAGATATTTGGCCGGTATTTTCTGGCGGGAAGCAATTTTACTGACCTGAACCGCACCCTGATTCTTCTGCAGGGCAAGCTCGATCAATATCCTGGCGCCATATCGGGTTTTTGTCGAAAGCTTCATTTTAAAAATATCCAATCCATGATGAATCCTTTTTTTCAAACGTAGAATTGCACTTTTCCTTCCTGCTGTCAAGAAACAGATCATCAGCACTAAAAAGTGAAGCAACCTTTACATCCGGTTCCATCGGAAATCAAAAAATTCACCAGCCCTTTTTAAGAACAATCTTGAAAAGTCCGCCTGAATCATCTATCAATAGGCAATGGTTAACCTGTTGAAAAAAAGAGAGCCCCTATGAGAATTGTCACCAGGCCTGATTTTGATGGAATAGTCTGCGCCGTCTTGTTGCGGCGGGCTGAAAATATTGATACGGATATCTACTGGGTTGAGCCCAATGAGATCCAGACCGGAAGCGCCAATATTTTAAAGGGAGATATCATTTCCAACCTTCCCTATATGCCGGACTGTGAGCTGTGGTTTGACCATCATATTTCCAACACAGCCCCCATCGAAGCAAAAGGCGCCTTTGAAATTGCGCCATCGGCCGCCGGGGTGGTTTACAGATATTATCAGGCCAGGGGAAAGCTTGACAACCGGTATGATGAACTGGTCATGAATACCGATATTATTGATGCGGCCCTCCTGAATCAGGACCAGGTGGGACACCCGGAAAACTATCCGTATATTCTCCTGTCCATGACCATAAAAAATCAGGCCTACAAAGATCAGTCCTATTGGAACCGTCTGGTTGATCTTTTAATGGAATCCCCCATTCATAAAATTCTTGAGGACCCGGAAGTCAAAAAAAGATGTGATGCGGTGATAAAAGAAAATGCTGCCTATGAAAAACACCTGACGTCCCATACAAAGATACGACACAACATCTCCATCACGGATTTCAGATCCCTTGACCCTGTTCCCGAAGGCAATCGGTTTCTGTCCTATTCCCTTTTCCCGGAAAGTATTGCCAGTGTAAAAATCCGGTTTGCCGGCCCTGAACAAAAGCATGTGCAGATCAGCATCGGCCGCAGCATTTTCAACAAGCAATGCCATGTCAACATCGGAAAACTGCTGGCCCGGTTCGGCGGTGGCGGTCATGCCGGGGCAGGGGGGTGCACCCTTGACTCGGCAACGGCCGACAAAAAGATTGAACAGATCCTTGACGTCCTGTTTCAAAACCTTCCGACTTTTTAATATCACCCGGAAAGGTTTAAAAAAATAAGGGGGTTAATTTCTCAGGAAATAAATATCATGAAAACAAAAAAAGTAGTGGATCATATTGTCCAATGGCTTTGCGACTATCTTGACCAATCCGGGTTAAAAGGATTTACCATCGGGGTTTCAGGAGGCATTGATTCTGCGGTTACCTCCACCTTGTGTGCAAAAACCGGAAAACCTGTTCTGGCCTTGAACATGCCCATTCACCAGGCAAGAGATCAGATATCCCGGTCATGGGCCCATATTGCCTGGCTTGGACACCATTTTCCTACGGCCAAGGGCATTGACATTGAATTGACCCCGGTGTTTGAACAGATCAAAATATGCTTTCCCCATGATATCCAGGATGGACTGACCCTGGCCAACACCCGGTCCCGGCTTCGCATGCTCACCCTCTATGCCTTTGCATCGAACCATAAACTGCTGGTAGCGGGAACTGGCAATAAGGTCGAGGACTTTGGCGTGGGATTTTATACCAAATACGGTGACGGTGGTGTGGATATTTCCCCGATTGCAGACCTTACGAAATCGGAGGTCTATGCTCTGGGAAAAGATATGGGTATTATTGAAGACATTATGGCAGCTTCGCCCACAGACGGGCTCTGGGAAGATAACCGCACCGATGAAAGCCAGATCGGCGCCACCTATGCTGAACTGGAATGGGCCATGGAGTATCTTGCATCTCCGGAAAAAAAGGCCTTGACTGACCGGCAAAAACAGGTCGTGACCATTTTTAAAACATTTAATATTGCCAACCGGCATAAAATGGTGCCTGTCCCTGTCTGCCTTGTTCCAGGGGAATTATGGGCATAACCATTCGGCAAATTTCCTGTTGCAAAAAACAGAATCAGGATTTCCAGGACTCAAGAACTTTTCTTGCCCCTTTTACCGTGGTCTCGGCCAGCATCCGGTGTGCATATTTTCTTGCATCGGCCATATCAAGATTCATGATGGTTTTTTGAACATTCGGCAGAAACTGGGGGTCCACACTCAGGGTGCGGATACCCACACCCAGAAGAAAGGGAATATATTCTTTTTCATGGGCCATTTCGCCACACACGGACACATCGATTCCGGCGGCATTCGCTGCATTGACAATCCTTGCAATGCCCCGGTTCACTGCTGGATGGCAGGGAATATAATGATCTGCCACCATCTTGTTGGATCGGTCTGCGGCCAGAAGGTACTGGATAAAATCATTGGTGCCGATGGAAAAGAAATCCGCCTCCCTTGCAAATTCATCAATGGTCTCAAGAACTGAAGGAAGCTCCACCATCATGCCCAGCGCCACATCCCTGTTGAACTCAATCTGCTCTTTGGACAATATATCCATGCAGTCATAAACCACCTGCCGGGCTTCCAGGAATTCATCAATGGATGAAATGAGGGGGAAAATGATCCGAACCTCTTTTTTCCCTGCAGCCGCCCTTAACATGGCCCGGATCTGAAATTCAAACACATCCCTGTGCTTCAGGGAAAACCGGATGGACCTCAGCCCCAGCTCTGGATTGGCTTCTTTGGGAGAATCGCTGTAGGCCAGGGCTTTTTCCCCACCTGCATCCAATGTCCGGAGGGTGACGGGGAGGGGCCCCATCTCATCAAAGAGTTTTTTATAGATCATATACTGCTCTGCTTCCGACGGAAACATTGCCCGGATCAGAAAAGGAAATTCCGTTCGGTAGAGACCAATGCCCTCTGCTTTCAACCTCCGGGAAAGGGCCACCTCACTGAGCAGGTTGATGTTTGCCATTAATACCACCCGCTCCTTATCTTTTGTCCATGTGGTTTTTTCCATGGACACGGCATGGAACTGTTTTTCAGCCCCTGCTTTTGCCTCAAACAGGGCAATGGTTTCCTTTGCCGGGTTGACATGGATATTGCCCAGATCTCCATCCATGAGAAGAATTGTATTTTCCGGCAGAGATAGAAGCCCGGATTCTTCGGCAATAATCAAGGGAATCTGGAGAGACCTTGCAAGAATGGTCACATGGGATGTCACACCGCCGCTGGCAAGGATAATGCCCTTGACCCCGGCTGAAACATATTTAAGGATATCAGACGGATATACCTGCCTTGCAATGGCAATACTCCCTTTTTCCCAGGAAGGTTCCTCATTCCGGGTTCCAAAATTGTTCAGA
The DNA here is from genome assembly GCA_031395015.1 of Desulfobacterales bacterium. GTDB lineage: Bacteria > Desulfobacterota > Desulfobacteria > Desulfobacterales > Desulfobacteraceae > Desulfobacula. Next base: position 53,339 of record JANNUH010000028.1, read on the forward strand.
ATCCGGACACTCAAATCCTCCACGTCCTGGGCCTTTTCCCTCATATAGGCATGGGGACTGGCTGAAAAAAGGGATATGTACCGGGTGGCGACTTTTTTGACTGCATCAAAGCAGGACAGTCCCTCGTCAATGAGGCCCTCCATTTTCCCGATAAAATTTTTATCCTTTAATATCATGAAATGGGCGGTGAAGATCAGCTCGGCGCTTTCCGGCAGTTTCTCTGCAAAGCCTTTCTGAAGGTCTTTGAGTTCCCCCATGGTTTTTTCAATGGCATGGATAAAATCCTGTTTTGTGAATGCCTCGGCCTGGGATTCATAGAAGATGGATTTCTGCTGCTCATCCAGAAAAACAGCCTTTCCCAGGGCATACCCGCCCGAGGCAGCGCTTCCTTTGACAAAATGGAGCGGCTCTGATATTTCCGCATCATCCCGGGTCTGGGAAACTTCCATAAGAAGCCTTGCATTTTCTATGGACCCTGCAAGCTGGTTGACCACTGCCCGGATCGCTCTTTCATCCGCCATTTCAAAATGATTCAGATCCCTGTGCTGGACCACCAATACCCCTATTTTTTCAACGCCCCGCTTAATGGGAACACAAAGAAATGAATTATAGGGTTCTTCGCCAGCTTCTTTAAAATATTTAAATCCGGGAGTTTTTCCGGCATTGCCTTCCCTCACAATGGAAAGGGTCTCAAAGGATTGACCCACAAGCCCTTCGCCGGGCTTCATGTGTATTTTATTGACTGCCTCGGGTTTCAATCCCTTGGTGGCTTTCAGTGTCAGCCGGTTTGATTTTTCATTGTACAGATAAATGGAACAGACCGGGGCCTTGAAATGCCGGGCAACAAGATCCACGACAAGCTCAAGAAAGCTCTCCAGATCCGAGCTTCCCGTAACCAGATCGGCTAGTTCGCCGATATCAAACAAAAGATTTAGATAATCAGACGCTTTTTTCTGCATAAATTGAATCCATTTCCTTTTTGATTTCCACGGTCGGAATGCCAAGGCTGCAAGGGATCAGAACCTGGCATTTCCCACACACATGGGAGGTGGGTTTCAGGCCTGAAAGTTCTCTGGTGTCATGGAGATTGGATTTCAGCCTTGCCCAGCATTTTCCCCGGTCTATGCCTTTGTTGGGGGATACCGCCCCCACAGGACAGCGACGGACGCAGACAAGGCATTTATGACCGTTTTTATGAAGGCAGAGTTCTTTTTCACTGATCAATGGATGGTCATCCAGGTCCGCTTCCGTCACAAGACTTCCCAACCGCCCGGCACAGCCTGAGGGTGTGATAAACTGGGCATTCACCCCAAAGCGGCCAAGACCTGCGATATACCCTATATGTTTATGGGACCAGCGGGCCATGAGTTTTACCGGATCAAAATTATGGGTTGCCGGAACCAGGGCCGACTCATATCCGGCTTCTTTGAGAAAATCCCGGATTTCTCCGCACAGGCTGTTAATCAATGCATTGGTGGCTTCATAGGCAAGGCCCCAGTTTCGACACGGGATTTTCCCTTCATGATTTTCCTCGGCCAGGTCTTTGATAAAGGGAACAAAAAACACGACCACGGATTTGCCGGTGGGCAGAAGATCCTTTGGAAGAGAATGATCCGGCGCAGCAATTTTCGGCAGGATATCAAACCGCTCATCTGCCCTTGCCGTTGCCAGAAGAGGGGTGCGCCAGAGGTTTTTCTCTTTGAAGGCCAAGGGATAATCTTGTACATAGTTTTCGATCAATGCTTTTAAATCATCATATGTGACCGGTGTGGCCATGCCCCCCCCCCTTTTATCCGCTTTCTATAAAATGATCTTAAAAAAATGGAAGGTTATCACAAATCAGGAAATAATAATATAGGGATCAGAAAGGCAAAACAGGCGATAAGAAAAAACAATCCGCCGAAAAGACTGATCATATCTCCGGAACGGATGCTTGAGCCGATGAAGAAAAGGGCGGATACAATGAACAGTATCCACCCCCATATCTGGCAGATTCTTTCAATCTTTTTCCGATCTCTAGGGGCCATATAATACCCTGAGACACCTAGGATTTATTTCTTTATCCATCTGGGAACCTGGAATTTATAATCTTTGTAGGGTTTTGCAGGCGGATCAGTAAAGATGGCGATCATTTCACCGTTTTGTACCTGGTAATGAACAATGGGAACATCTCCGCCAGCTCTCATGACATGGTCCTGATCCCATTTCCACCAGCCGGTTTCCCCTTTATACCCTTTAGTAGCAATAAAATTGCTGATTTCTTCGTGCTTTTTTTCATCCCCGACAGCAACAACGGCAGAGGCCCAGGCTTTAACACCGCTGTAAGCCGCCCATGAGCCGGCCTGGGGCAGATGTTTATAGATGCCGTTGAATTTATCCAGCCAGGCCTGGGCTTCAGGTGTGGGAGCTTTTGGCGTCGGCATGGCCGTGGGTACTTCGCCGATCAGGCCATCGGCCTCTTTACCCATTGTGCCCACCACTTCTCTTGGCACAAGGCTGTAACCATAGCTTAAAATTGAATTGGTGGGTTTTTCCATAAACTGTCTGAAAAACGTGATCACTTCCTGGGCAGAAACGATTTCCACATGGATGATGCTAGGATTGATTTTCCGAATTTTGGTCAGCAATGGTCCCCACTGGTTTGTTCCATAGGGTACCAGCTCATGCATGGCCACATCCCAGCCTTTTTCCTTGAAATTTTTCTTCAGCGTATCACCCACTTCGGTTCCCCAGGCATCATCCGCTGTTATAATAACCGCTTTTTTATTGGGATATTTATAAGGCAGTGCCATGAGGACATTGAACATGCTCTGGCCCTGATTGATGCCGGTATCCGTGAGCTGAAAAATATTATTGTATTCTTTTTTATCTTCTCTATAGACATCCACGGATGCCTGGGACCCGTCATCGGCGAAAAAAGGTGCCGAGTATTTTCCATAGGCACGGATATCCTGTCCCCACCCGGCCCAGCCGGCATGAACCGAATCCACTTTTAACTGGCCGCATAAATAGTCAGCCCCCTGCATAACCCGTTCAGGAGCAAATTCCTGGGTGTCAAACCGTACCGGTTCCAATTGTTTGCCGAGAAGTCCGCCGCTTTGGTTGATTTCATCAATGGCCATTTTTATCCCTTTCCAGTAATTATCACCGGTATCGGTGTAGGGACCGGTCATGGATAGGGGCACTCCCACCTTGATAATATTATCCGCCCATGAACCTGCCGTGAAAAACAGACCGCAAATAAAAATTATTAATACTGTTAACGCCTTCTTCATCCTGCCTCCTCATATATTAGGGTTGGTTTATTTTTCAATGGATGATTCCATTGGTTCTTTTTTCGTCATTATTTTCTGTATGAGTCCGATAATGCCGTCCGGAAGCAAAAGCACAAGAATCACAACCATGGCTCCCAGGATAATCGGACGATAGGAGCCCAGAGGAGATAATATTTCGTTAATGGCAATGGTGATGAATGCGCCAATTACAGCGCCGGGGAATTTTCCCACACCGCCGATGACCAGAATGACCATGAGCGTTACAAACAGATCAATTCCCAGCATCCGGGTGGAGAGCATACCCACATAATGGGCATAAAAACCGCCGATCATGCCGGTCAGAAACGAGGTCAGGGCAAAGACCATGAGTTTGTATTTAAAGGCGCTCACCCCCAGGCAGGTGGCAAAGGTTTCAGCATCTTTCAAGGCCAGGAATGCAGTTCCCCAGGGAGATTTTATCACAAACCAGATAATGGCGGAGCAGACGATGGCCACCACCAGTATCAGATAAAAATAAGGGATGGGTTGAACACTTGTAAATGTATAGCCGAAAATATTCATGGGCTGGATGGTCAGTATTCCCCGGGAGCCTCCCGTGCCGATAAAGCGGCCGATGTCTCCTTTAAGCACCGGCTCCAGGATCATGTGAACGGCAAAGGTGACTAGCGCTATATAGGCCCCTTTCAGCTTCAGGCACGGGATGCCCACAAGCACGCCCAGGAGCCCTGAAATTATCCCGGCCATAAAGACGGCAAAAATCGGCGGGACACCGAATCTTGCCGAAATAATTGCGGAGGAATAGGAACCGATGACGAAAAAAGCCACCTGTCCGAAAGAAAAAATACCGGCAAACCCCATGATCAGGTCCCAGCAGGATGCCACCACGGACCAGATCAGACACATGATCAGAATGTGCATAATGAAATTTGTAGAACCGAAGAACAGCGGCAGGATAGCCACGATACTCCAGATAATGATCAGAATGATTGCAGTGCGTTTATGCTCCATTGATTTACCCCCGTTTTCCCATAAGTCCCTGGGGCCGGATGACCAGGGTTGTCAGAAGGACTGCAAACAAAGCAATCAAAGTCCAGGTCATTCCAAACTGCCATCCCACAAACGCTTCGAGCATACCCACGATAAATGCGGCATAAAGACTCCCCCTGATGCTGCCCATGCCGCCGAATGCCGTTATGACCCATGATTTCACAAGGATATCCCATCCGCCGTCCGGGGTGACAAAGTATTTCTGGGCCAGAAGAATCCCCCCCATGCCCACCATCACCGTGGAAATGGCAAAGGTGGCTGAAAAAACAAATTCCTTGGGAATACCCACGATCTCGGCCCCGGCTGGATTCTGGGCCACGGCCCGGACCGCCATCCCGGTCCGCGTATTGTTTAAAAACCAGCGGAATGCAAGGATGCCGCCGATGGACAGGATAAAAATCACCACATCCTGATAGGACAGGATAAAATCACCCGCTTCAAAAGAGCCTTCCAGGATGGACGGCAGAGATTTCATTCTTGCACCAAATACCACCTGAAAGGAATTGTCCAGGAAAAGAGCCAGACCCAGGGTGATCATCATCACCTTTACTTCCCAGTCATCCCGTTTCCGTAAAGGGGCCACAAGCAATTTTTCAATGATATATCCGAAAAAAAACAGGATGGGTGCGGCCAGACAGAACACGATCAGATAATGGTGCAAAACGGCAAAACCAAACACCAGAAAGGCCAGATATCCGCCCATGCTGTAAAAGGAGCCATAGGCAAAATTAAAGGCCTTGGACACGCCGTATATCAATGTGAGCCCCACAGCCATGAGAGCATATACCGATCCATTGATCATTCCGCTGATAATAACGTCAATGATTTCAGTGAGCATTCGTTGTTCTCCCGTTACATTCCAAGAAAGATTTCTTTTAAATGGGCATTGCCAAGGGCTTCATCCTTGCTTCCTTCAAAGCTGATCCTGCCTTCTTCCAATACATACAATTTATCTGCAAGGGCCGTGATCTGGGGAATATTCTGTTCCACTAAAAGCACGGTGATCCCTTCACTGTTGATTTCCTTTATGATTCTGGCCACCTCAATCCTGAGGTTGGGCTGCAACCCCAGAGAGGGTTCATCCATGGCCAGAACCTCGGCATTGGACATCAGCCCCCTTGCAATGGCCAGCATCCTGGCTTCTCCACCGCTCATGGTGCTGGCAAATTGCTCCTGCCGGGCTTTCAGTCTTGGGAAAAGGCTGAATACTTTTTCAAGGTTCTTTTTTTCAAAGGGCCGGGCAGATCTTGAATAAGCCCCCAGCTTCAGGTTTTCCAGAACCGTCATCTCAGGAAACAATTCCCTGTTTTCCGCAATATAGGTAATACCCATATTAACTGTTTTTTCAGCACCCAGTCCTGAAATCTCTTTTCCTTTATATGAAATAGTCCCGGTCATTTTTTTAACAAGCCCGCACACGGATTTTAAAAAGGTGCTTTTCCCGTGGCCGTTGGGTCCGAGCATCACCACAATCTGACCTTTTTCCACTTCAAGGGAAATATTTTTCAGCACATGGAAATCATCATAATATGCATTTAAATTCTGAATCTTAATCATGGCTGTCTCCCAGATAGCATTCAATCACCCTGGGATCATTTGTCACCTGAACAGGATCACCGCAGCAGATCTCCGTACCGGTTTCAATGATCAAAAGCTGCTCTGTCAGTTCGGTAAGGACTTTCATGAAATGCTCTATAATAATGATGGTGATTCCCATGTCTTTATTGATCCGTTTGATCAGGTCCATCAGGCTTTTTATCTCCCCGGCATTGGAGCCTGCCATGGGTTCGTCCAGCATGAGAATCGCGGGTTTGGTGGCAAGGGCTGCACCGATCATGAGCATTTTTTTATCCAGCAGGTTGAGCTGCCCGGTCAGCCTTTGTCGTTTCTCATTGAGATTTACAAAATCAATGATTCGGTCCACATAGGTGGGATCAAAACCGTCCCGGCTTCCAAAATAATTTCCCACGCCAATGCTTTTTTCAATGGTCAGGCTCGGAAATGTCTGGGGAATCTGAAATGTTCTTGAAATTCCGAGCTTTGCAATTCTGTGAGGGGGTAGTCCCCTGATATCCATGTCGTTGAATAGAATGGACCCTTCATAGGAATAGAGCCCTGAAATCAGATTGTACAGAGTGGATTTTCCGGCGCCGTTGGGTCCGGCAATGCCAAAGACCTGGCCTTGAGATACCTCGAAACTAAGGTTGTTTACCGCAGTCAATTCACCAAATTTCTTGGTGACGTTCCTGAGTTTAAGCATCTTACTGTTCCTTCCTTCAAGTTGAAGTTTGAACAATCTTACTATCGCATAGTATGTAATATGTGATATGTGATTGAAGCCATAGCATGGCCCATGGATTAAAGCAAGAAAAAAATCGGATCAATGGAATAAAGCTATTTACATAGTACGTAATATGTGATATTCTCTTTTCATAAAATGCCGAAACCACAAGCCGGAGGGCGTTATCAATAATTTCATCCATACAAATTTTGACAAGTGCACGGGTTGCAGCATCTGTCAACTGGCCTGTTCCATGAATTTTTTTGGCGGATACAACCCCAGGCTTTCCCGACTGATCATTCTCGAAAAAAAGGAAAACCTCTACCATTTTCCCATTGTCTGCAACCAGTGCGAGAACGCCTATTGCTTGAATGTCTGCCCTGCCAAGGCCATTAAAAGGAATGGGGCCGGAATCGTGGCCATTGACCCGGACAAATGCACGGCCTGCGGGCTTTGTGCAGAATACTGTCCCATTGGGGTTGTGGGCCTCGACCCTGAAACCGGCAAAGCGTTTAAATGCGAATTGTGCCAGGGGAAGCCGTTGTGCATCGAAGTTTGCCCCACAGGTGCCCTTGAACTTGTTCGAAGGAATAAAGGAAAAATCGATGAATGAAGCTTACACAAACAATTTGCTGATGATTGATTTATCCCGCAAAACCCATGAAATCCTTCGAACTCCGGAACCTCTGATAAATGATTTTATCGGAGGCAAGGGCTTTGGAGCAAAACTCCTCTTTGACAGCCTTTCCCCTGGCACAGACCCCCTGGGCGAAGACAATATGCTCATGTTTTTAACCGGTCCCATGACCGGCACCATGGCACCGGCCATGAGAGGGTGCGTGGTGACAAAATCGCCGCTTACCGGAATTTTTTTAGATTCCTATTTTGGCGGAAGCCTCTCTTCCGAGATCAAATATGCAGGATACGACGGGATCATTATAAAAGGCCGTGCTAAAACACCCGCCTATATATGGATTCATGACAGCCATGTTGAAATCCGCGATGCCGGGGCCTTGTGGGGGTCCAGCACCCTTGAAGCCAACCGCCTGATCAAAAACGAACTCAGGGATCAAACCATTAAGATCGCCACCATTGGTCAGGCCGGGGAAAATAAAATTTTATATTCATTGATCTGTTGCGAATACAACCGCCAGGCAGGACGCGGTGGCGCCGGCGCCGTGATGGGGTCAAAAAATCTGAAAGCCGTTGCAGTCAAAGGGACCCACCTTGTAAGAGTCCATGATCCAATCAATTTTAAAAAAGCCTGCCACAGGGCAGTTCAAGAGCTTGAAAAAAGTGCGGATATTGAAGCGTTCAGGCTTTTCGGCACCGCCTCTTCTGTTGAATTTGCCAATGAGGCAGGCCTTCTGCCCCATAAAAATTATCAATACGGAACCTTTGCCAAAGCGTCAAAGCTTGCAGATAAAGGTCAGTCCAAGCATTTGTGGCTGGGCAGCAACGCCTGTATGGGATGCCCCATCCGGTGCAGTAAGATAGGCGCCGTCAGAACCGGGATGTACAAAGGCATTGTCACGGATATTGTGGAATATGAATCCGCAGCCCTCATGGGGTCCAACCTGGATATCTCGGACATCCGGGCAGTGGCGCATCTTGTGAAATTATGCGATCTGTATGGTATGGACAGCATGTCCACCGGTACGGTTATCGGATTTGCTATGGAAGCCTGTGAAAAAGGCCTGATTGCATCTCCTGACAACATTGATCTGAAATTCGGCAGCATACCCGCAGCCGAATATTTGATCCATGCCGTTGCAAACTGTAGAACCGGTTTGGGAGAACTCTTATCAAAGGGGGTTAAACAGGCTGCGGAGGCTATTGGAAACAATGCAACTGATATCGCCCTTCACACCAAGGGGCTGGAATCACCGGCATGGGGACCCAGAGGCATATCCGGTATGGCTTTGGCCCTTATGACCGCCGACCGTGGCGGCTGTCACCAGCGCGGGTTTACGGTCAGCCACGAACTTGCAGGGGAATGGAACGGACAGCCTCTGGACCCGCTCTCTCCTGAGGGAAAAGCCGACATGGTAGCCCATCTCCAGAATTATTCCGCAGGGACCGACACACTGGTTAAATGTGATTTCGGCAGTTTCGGCATTTCCAAAGAAACCTATGCCCGGATGCTTAGCACAGCCACGGGGAGAAACTATTCCCCGGATGTTTTTCAGGAAACCGGGGAAAGGATCTGGAACCTTATCAGGATGTTCAATCTTTCCCAGGGCCTTGACACCACCACAGATACCCTGCCCCGGCGGTTTGTTGAAGAACCGCTTCCCGACGGCCCCGGCCAGGGCCACTGCATTTCTAAAAAAGATATGGCATATATGAAACAGGAGTATTATAAGACAAGGGGCTGGAACGAAAACGGCGTCCCCCTGGATAAGACCCTGAAACGATTAAGGATTGATTATGTCAGATCGAATTAATAAGAAAGAGGCCAAAACCATCGCCACCCGCAAAAGGATTCTTGATACGGCAACCTATCTTTTTGCAAGGCTGGGATATCACAAAACAACCATACAGGATATTGCCTACCACATTGGAATGACAACAGGAGCTGTGTTCCACCATTACAGCTCAAAAACGGATATCCTTGAAGAAGTGGTGGAGGAGCTGAACCACAGTTTTGACCAGTACATCGAATTTCTGGACCAGACCCATGGGGATTATAAAAAAATGATTCTGGGCATGATGGATATTTTCATGGACAGGTTTCACAACCAGCCCGACTCCATTATCGCTCTGGCTTCCCTGGCAGCCGAATTCAGCGGCATCCGGGGGCCGGTCATTGAACAAATCCAGGCAGCTTACGACATATTTGTAAATGCATTTGAAAAGGCCCTGGATAAAATCGAACAAAAGAAAACAAACAGGGCTGCGGCTGTCTGTTTCATTTCAGGACTTCAAGGCGTTGCCCTGCAGGCCCTTGTCAGGGACGGCGAGATGGATATTGATGATCTTGTGGCAGGATTTATCAGTCTTGTGACGGACAAAGACTGATTTAATATGCCATCATTTTTTCATCCTGATATGACTTCCCCGGCCCTGCTGATTGATCATAACGGTTCATTGGATTCGGTTGAAAGCGCTGTTATCCGGGAAATTTTGATATTTATTATTGCAAAGGAGTTGTAAGGGATGAAAAAAAAATATGATTATATAATAATCGGGGGCGGTTCGGCAGGGTGTGTTCTAGCCAATAGACTCAGCAAAGACCCTGCCAATAAAGTGCTGGTCCTGGAAGCCGGTCGGCCGGATTATATCTGGGATGTCTTTATTCACATGCCCGCGGGTCTGACCTTTCCCCTTGGCAATAAATTCTATGACTGGTGTTATAAATCCGAGCCCGAGCCCCACATGCACAACAGGAGAGTTGCCCACGGCAGGGGAAAGGTCCTGGGCGGGTCTTCCAGCATCAACGGCATGATATACATCCGCGGCAATGCCATGGATTATGAAAAATGGGCCAGGGACAAGGGTATGGAAAAATGGGACTATGCCCATACTCTCCCCTATTTCAAACGGGCGGAAAATCGACTCAAAGGACCGGATGACTATCACGATACCAAAGGCCCCCTTATTCTTGAAACCGGGCCCTGCAAAAATCCTCTGTTCAGCGCATTTTTAAAATCCGCCCAACAGGCCGGTTACCCCTTAACCGACGATGTGAACGGATTTCAGCAGGAAGGCTTTGGCGCCTTTGACCGGAATATCCACCGGGGCCGTCGTCTCAGTGCAGCAAGAGCCTATCTCCACCCGGTCTTAAAACAACGTCCCAACCTGGATGTCATCTGCCGGGCCTTAACCACAAAAATTCTGTTTGACGGCAAAAAAGCCATGGGCGTGGAATTTGTCAAAGGCAAAAATACTACTCCCCAAACCATCCATTCAGGAGAGATTATCTGTTGCGGCGGAGCCATCAATTCCCCCCAGATCCTCCAGTTGTCCGGTGTCGGAAACGCCGGGGAGCTTAAAAAACTCGGCATCCCTGTTGTTCACGATCTCCCGGGTGTGGGGGAAAATATGCAGGACCACCTGGAAGTCTATGTTCAGCATAAAAGTAAAAAACCCGTGTCCATGAACCCGGCCCTCAAATGGTGGAAAAAACCCTTTATCGGATACCAGTGGCTTTTCCACAGATCCGGGGTAGCGGCCACAAACCATTTTGAAGCCGGCGGGTTTATCCGGAGTAATGAGGACGTAAAATACCCCAATATCCAGTTCCATTTTCTGCCCTTGGCCATCCGCTACGACGGGACCCAGCCCAGCAGCGAACACGGCTACCAGGTCCATGTGGGCCCCATGTATTCCAATTCCGTCGGGTCTGTTAAAATTAAATCAGCCGATCCCAGGCAATATCCTGCCCTTTGCTTTAACTATCTGTCCACGGACCAGGACCGCAGGGAATGGGTGGAAGCCATACAAAGTGCCAGAAAAATAATGAATCAGTCCGCGTTTGATGAATTCAACGGGGGTGAAATTTCACCGGGCTCCCATATCCGGACGGACAAGGATATTCTGGACTGGGTGGCCAGGGACGCTGAAACAGCTCTTCACCCGTCCTGTACCTGCAAAATGGGAAAAGATGAAATGGCAGTGACGGACCCGGACACCCTGAAAGTTCACGGCATGGAAAACCTGCGCGTGGTGGATGCCTCGGTCATGCCCTATGTGACCAACGGCAATATCTATGCACCCACCATGATGGTTGCGGAAAAAGCCTGTGATCTCATCCTGGGCAATACCCCGGAGCCGCCTTCAACCGTTGGATTTTACAAACATAAGGGCTGATCAATGCCTGCTCTGCCGATAGGAAAGCAGGAGAACACCTGCCATAACCAATACTGTTCCTGCTAATTGAACCATTGAAAACCGTTCATCAAGGATCAGCCAGGCATATACTCCTGCAAAAAATATTTCAGACATGACCAGGATACTGGCAATCCCTGCGGGAAGATGGTTTAACCCCATGAGATAAAGTGAAAAGGCACCAAAGGTAGATACAACCATCAAACCCAGAAAGGCCAGGGCCATTGTCATGTTTATCGGCAGCGGGGCCTGGGTAAAGGGCTGTAACGGCAACAGCATCAAGGATGCAACGCCGAAGGCAACGGCAAGGCAGGCGGGCGGCCCATAAATTGATACCAGGTTTTTACCGCAGATGCTCCATCCTGCATAGAAAAAAGGCACGCCGAATCCTGCAACAAGCCCTGCCATATTCATGGGCTCCGTGGAAAAAATATTCATTCCCGAGGCAAGAAAAGTACCAATGAAAATAAGGACCATGGACAGGATTTTTTCCCTGGTCAGTTCCTCCTTCCAGAGATAAAAGGCGGTTATGGTCACAACGGCGGGCATGGCAGCCTGGAGCACGGTTGTCACTGCTGCCCCGTTTTGCATGACGCTTTGATTATAAAAGACATGGAACCCGCCTAAAAAAATCCCCATGCCCACAAGCCAGGGCATATCTTTCTTTTTAATTTTCAGATTTTGAGGGCAGGTGAAAAGGGTAAAAAGGAAAAGACCGGTAAATGCGGTTAAATCCCTCCAGAAAGCAAGGGAAACCGGGCTTCCGTGGCAATTGGCCAGAATCGTGTGTACAAAAATACCGGCCATGCCCCAGGCTGAGGCAGCTCCAATGACCATGGCGACTCCGGCAACGGATCTGTTTATTGGAGACGGCTGTTCCATCATGGTCAAAGGTGTTTTTTTCCTAGTTCCCATTTCATAAAGGATTCAACATTTTTCAATGTATGATCGGCATTTTTCGGATTGCCTTTTTCTGCAATTTCGCGGATGCCCGCCATGGCATCAATATCTTCGGGGAAATATAGCGGTCTGATCCAAAGACTTGCCTGATCATCGGCAAATGCTTTAATACTCTTTCTTTCCATGATACAGTCATTGATAAATTTTTCTTCGGAAAAAAAATTCAGACTTCCAAGGGCGCCCATGGCATGACGAACAATATGAACCCCATATTTTCTTAAGGTATCACGGCTTTGAGCCGACTCTGCAACTGCCTCGTCATTTACCTCTGTAAGGCTGGTGCTGCCTCCGGACTGGGCCGACGGGAATTTTGTAACCCACTGGTTCAGGCGGGCCATGGCAGCATTGATAAGGGGCTGGCTCTTTGAACTGTAGGAGAGATCTCCTCCGGTGTCCGCAACACCCGGAATTCCCCCGTGAATACAGGGAACTCCGGGATTCAGGGTCTGGGCCATCACCATCATGAACATGACCTGGGCATGGATCTGTGTTAAAAGAGCTTCCGGGCTTCCGGGTCCGGAAGAACCGGCAATGGTCAGGTCCAGAAGCAGAAGATTGACCCCGGCTTTTACGCTCCGGATAAAAGGCTCCACCATGGAGTCCATGGGTGAAAGGGAGGTGATGAGGCTGGTGCCGTCCAGCCAGTCGTCTTTACCTTTTAAAAAGACCATTTCATCATCGGCAAAATTCTTTGCCGCCGTCATTTTCAATCCTTTAAACCCCTTGTCCATAAATCTTGCAACTTCACAGGCAGTGATGCTTTTATCTGTGGCCACAGGCAGAGAAAATATTTTGACCACATCTGAATTGTCGCTGACAATGTTGACGATTCTCTGGAATTCCTCCCGTGTCGCTGCCCTTAAATCCTCCTGCTCCGGCCGCTTTAAAAAAGGTGGGGTTGCTCCGGTGCCAAAGGCATTCTTCCCCGGGTCACAGGGCATATGACGTTCAACCTTTTGGAGACAGGCTTCCAGATAATCTCTTTTCAGGGGCAGGGAGACCGCGGTATCACTTTCAAGGTTGACGGCATCCGCTTCCATGAGTATATCCATCAAGCGAGGGCTGGCCGCAATATTCACCCCGATATCGGTTAATACTTTTTTCGCATTTTCATCAATCCGCTCATAGATCTGCTTTTCCCTGATCAGATCATCCATGACCCCGAGTCTTTTTTGAGCCATACCCGCTTCCGGGGAGTTTTGAAAATGAGTAGTGATATTGAGATATGATTTTTTTGCAGAGGCAAAATCATAGATTGCCTCACTTTCTCCTGCTGATATTAAAAATTGTTTTGCCTGATCATTCATTGGTGGATCTCCTTTCAGATCAAAGCTTTTCGGTTAATGCAGGAATAATTTTGAAAATATCACCGATAATACCATAATCACATTTTGAAAAAATAGGGGCATCCTTGTCTTCATTGATGGCCACAATCACCTTGGATGTTTTCATGCCGGCAAAATGCTGGACTGCACCGGAAACGCCGCAGGCAATATAAAGCTTGGGGCTTACGGTTTTCCCGGTTTGCCCCACCTGCATGGAATGGGGGGCGTAACCGGCGTCCACGGCTGCCCTGGACGCACCCACGGCCGCACCGATTTTCTGGGCCAAGGCTTCCAGCATTTTATAATTTTCAGCCGCTTTGATGCCCCTTCCCCCTGTGATGACCACCGATGCTTCGGTCAGGTCCAATTTCCCTTCACCGGCTTTTTTAATGTCCACAATTTTTATCAGTCCCGGATCAACGGCACCGGTCTTGAACTCAATCATTTCACCGGGAGCCGCGGCTTTCTCAGGATCTATGGAATTGGGACGGAGGGTACACAGCAGAATGGGGCTATTCACCTTAAGGGTGGCAAGGGTTTTTCCTGAAAAATGTGATTTTTTTACGATTTTTTCGCCAATATTCACGGCTACACAATCCGAGACCAGCGGTTCATCCAGGATTGCACCAATCCTTGCAAACAGATCTTTGCCGGTTGTACCGGCAGTCCCCAGAAGAGCTTCAAATCCATATTCTTTAACGGCCGCAGCAAGCATTTCAGCCTGAAGGTCCGGACTTCCTGTTTCCAACCCGGAAATAGCGACAATCTTTCCTGCCCCGTATTCGGCAAGTTTATCCTTGACGGATGCTGCATTGGCTTCCGGCACCAGGGCATAAATTTCATGGCCCTTTGCTGCTGTCATAACGCCGAGGCTAGTTTCCTTTATCGCACCGTTTTCAAATTCTATTACAATACCTGTCCTATGCATATCCTTTTCTCCTTATCTTATAAAACTTTTTCATCCATCTTCAGGATTCTGACTAGTTCAGTCGTTTGTTCATCAACAGACCCTGAAAGCATTTTTGCACCGGATCGCTCGGGCACGATTTCAAGTTTTTCAATGACCACCCTGCCTGCTGAGGCATCAATACCCAGCTCCGGAAGCGTCATCACTCTGATCTCTTTTTTCTTGGCTTTCATGATATCCGGAAATTTAGGGTATCGAGGCTCGTTCAACCCTTTTGTAGCGCCGATGACGCAGGGAAGACCCATTTCAATGACCTGTTTTTCTCCACCCCCGGTTTCTCTTTGTACAATGGCCTTAGAGCCGTCAAGGATGAGGGAAGACACCTCATTGACCACGGGCATGCCCAGCATTCCGGCCAGGCGGTACTGGGTCTGAAAACTTTCCGTGTCCACAGATCCTTTCCCTGTAAAAATCATATCCGGCAATCCATCCTTTTCCATGGCCGACTTAAGGGCCTTGGCCGTCAACTGGCTGTCCAGGAACTGGCTGTCGGTTTTCACCAGGATGGCCCGGTGAGCCCCCATGGCCAAAGCGCTCTGGATGGTCGCTGTGGCTGAAGCGTTTCCCACGGTGACGATGATGACTTCGCCACCCTGTTTTTCCACAATGCAGACTGCTTCTTCCACCCCGTATTCATCATAGGGATTAAATACAAATTTAATTTCCGTATCCACAAACCCGTTTTCTCCGGCAAGCTTTATGGTTGCCGCGGTGTCAGGCACATGTTTCACACACACACAGATTTTCATAACAATCTTTCCTTCTAAGACTTCATTTTTTCATTTTTCGGGTCATACAAGGGCATGGTCTCCACCGTTGCTTTCCGGGATCGCCCTAAAATCTCCACTTCCATTTTTGTTCCGGGTTCGGCAAATTCAGGTTTGACATAGCCCAGGGCAATGCTTTTTTCCACCCTGTGGCCATAGCCGCCGGAGGAGGTCATGCCGATGCGCGCGCCATCCTTGAAAATCGGGTTGTATCCCCAGGGATCGCAATCTTTTACATCCACCACAAGGCAGACCAGTTTCAAGGGGATGCCCTGTTTCTTTTGTTTTAACAGGCCCTGTTTTCCGATAAAATCCTTGTCTATTTTCACTGTCCAGGCCACATTGGTTTCAAGGGGGGTATGATGAACATTCATTTCACTTTTCCAGGCCAGGTATCCTTTTTCAAGTCGCATGGAATCCATGGCATGCATGCCGATGAATTTAATATCAAAGGCTTTGCCTGCTTCCATCAGGGCTTTGTAGACAGCAATCTGCTGCTCAATGGGGTGAAAAATTTCAAACCCCAGTTCCCCCACATAGTTCATGCGGTTGACCCGGCATTTTGTCCGGCCCACATAGATTTCCAGGCTTGTGGAGAATTTGAAGGCCCCATTGGATACATCCCCGTAAACGATTTTTTCCAATACTTTTCTACTGTCCGGTCCCACCAGCACCAGGCATCCCATTTTATAGGTCAGATCCTCCATCAGGACAGACCCGTCAGACGGCAGGTTTAAGGTCATCCAGTGCTGGTCATGTTTTTTGCCCACACTGGCCGTGACACAGAAAAATTCAGTGTCATTGATCCGCGTCACCGTCATGTCGGATTTAAAATTGCCGTTGTGATCCAGCACAGGGCTTAATGCGATAATCCCGTCTTTTTCCGGCACATTCTGGCAGGTTATGGTGTTGAGCCAGGCTTTGGCCCCGGAGCCTGAAATTTTTGTTTTGGCAAACCGGGTCAGATCAATGATACCCACCTTGTTCATGGCATGGCGGCATTCATTGCCCACATGCTTGAAGGCATTGGACCTTCTCCAGGATGGGGTTTCATATCCGTCTTCTCCGGCCGGGGGAAAATAATTGGGGCATTCCCATCCGTAATAGTCTCCGAAGACGGCATTGGCCTGTTTCTGGTATTCATAAATCGGGCTTGTTTTATTGGGTCTTGCCGCATCCCTGAACTCATTGGGAAAGAAAATGGAATACAGACGGGGATAGACATCTGCAATTTTTTCATGGTTATAGGCCCAGTTGGCATGGGAGCCGAACCGCCGGCAGTCCACATGCCAGAGATCAATTTCAGGTTCGCCGTTCATGATCCACCCGGCCAGATAATGACCGATTCCGCCTGCCTGGGTAATGCCGAAACTGTATCCGCAGGCCTGGAAAAAGTTTTTCAGGGGGGCTGCCGGACCCACCAGGGGGTCCCCGTTGGGTGTATAGGTAATGGGTCCTGCCGTGACATGCTTGAATCCGGTATCTCCGAGAATGGGGAATCTTTCGATCCCGGCTTCTATGCAGTCTGAAATATTATCAATATCCGGGTTCAATTCCTGCTGGGCATAATCCCAGGGAACTCCTTCCTTTTTCCATTGCTGGCCTTTGGCCTCATACATACCCAGAATCAGGCTGTCCATCTCCTGTCTCAGATAGATGGACCGGTCCGGGTCCCGTACCAGGGGCAGGGGTTTATTTCTTTCAACAACGGCATGGATGGTTTCATATAGAATATGCGTGTGGGCAATGGCAATGGAAGGGATCTCGATACCGACCATTTTTGAGATCTGGGGTGCCCAGAGTCCGGCCGCATTCACAACAAATTCAGAGGTGATGTCTCCTTTATCGGTTTTGACCAGCCATTCACCGGAGGGTTTCTGCTCAATCCCGGTCACAAGGGTGTGAAGATTTAGCTCAGCCCCGTATTGTCTGGCTCCTTTTGCCATGGCCTGGGTCATGGAATTGGGGTCCACATCGCCGTCATCGGGCCAGTAAAGACCGCCCATGAGTCCTCTGGTATTGATCAGAGGATGCAGCTTTCCGATTTCTTCGGGGCTGACAAAGCTCACATCCAGCCCCAGACACCGGTTCATGGAATAATAGTATCCAAGTTCATCCATCCGGTCCTTATTATCCGCCGTCCGGATGGAACCCGTGGTATGCCATCCTGCCGGCTGGCCCGTCTCTTTTTCAAGCTGCTTGAATATTTCAATACTCTTCATGTTCACCTGGGTGCAATAATAACTGGGATGATAAAAAGATACATTCCCTGCCGCCATCCAGGTTGACCCTGAAGTCAATTCATGTTTTTCAACCAGTACCACATCTTTCATTCCGTATTTTGATAAATGATAGGCAATACTGACACCAATGGCGCCGCCACCGATAATCACCGCCCTTGCATGGGTTTTCATTGTCTGACACTCTCCTTGGTTAAATAAAATCTTTGTTACTCTCGTCCATTCAAAAAATAGCGCAATGCCTTATTTTTTGGTTTTCTGATATTCATTTCATAAAAATAGGAAAATCCGCCCGGGTAATAGATCATGACCAAGATCAGGACCAAGGCATAGATAATCAGGTTCAGCCCCGGCAGGTTTGTCAGGGAGGACCGGACAATTTCCATGATAAAGATAAAGGGAAAAGCCACCACGGCCCCTCCCCATAAACTGCCCCGCCCGCCGATATAGGCAACGGCAAGAACTTCAACCGTTTTTGACGTGTGCATGATATCCGGGGTTAAAATGCCGTAATAATGGGCATAATATCCGCCCAGAACCCCGGCTATGGCGCAGGAAACAGTAAAATTAAACACCCGGTAAAAAACCGGATTGATCCCGGAAGTCCTGGCCGCATCCATGTTCTGCCCGATGGCCTGGAAAGCCAGCCCCATCTTTGACCGTACAATCCATTTACAGATGAGGTATATTAAAAACATCAGGATAAGAATGAGAAAATAAAAGGGGACATTGGAGTCGGTTGCAAAAAGCCGGGCTGTGCGGAGGCCCGAAGGCCCACGGGTCAGCCATACCATTTTAATGGCCAGCCCCATGACGGCAAGACCGAAAAACCAGGAAAGACAGGCAGCAAAAATTCCCCTGAGACGCAGGGAAATCATTCCAATGATCAGTCCCAGAGCGGCTGCCGTAATCCCGCCTGCCCCAATGGTGATCCATGGGGAAAGACCCAGGCTGCCCACCAGAATGGCTGAAGTATAACCCCCGAATCCGGATACGGCCGCATACCCGAAATTGACAATGCTGATATATCCGGCGGTTAAATCAAACCCTATGCTCATGGCGGCGATAAAGCCGCAATAAATCAGCCATCGAAGTATATACTCCTGGTTAAAGGGTGGAATATAGGGAAGGGTGAATAATACGGCAAGCCCCAGAAGTCCTGCCGGTGTCAGGCACAATGCATCCAGCAGCCTGTCAAAGGGATTCATTTGTCGACTGTTTATTGTAATTTCCATGGATTCTCCTGTTTATCCGGCCGTTTGCCCGATCATTTGCCCGATCATTTGATTGATCATTTGTCTAGGGCACCGCGGACATCGGAACCGAATATGCCGCTGGGTTTAAAAATCAAAATCACCATGATCAGTGCCGAAGGAATGACAAAATCCCATCCTGCACCCACATATTCAACCGTGACGGCCTTGAGCAGCGCCACCATGAATGCGCCGGCCACAGCCCCGAGAATATTCCCAAGACCCGAAAGAATTACCACAAACCAGGCCATATAGAGGGGCTCAAGCCCCACTGTCGGATAGGAAGGATACATGAACAAAAGGCTCCCCCCTGCCACGGCTGAAAGCGAACAGGCAAGAGAAATCGTCAACAGAATAATTTTTTCAATATCAATCCCCACAATTCTGGCCCCTGTGATATCCTGGGATACGGCACGAATTGCCATCCCTGTCCGGGTATAGGTCATGAAAAACCAGAACAGGGCCACGATTAAGGCAGCGATTAAAAATGCCATGGCCCTGTCCCTGGAAATAAACACGTCGGCAATGGAAATGGGCGCCCCGGTCCAGTACCCCACAATTCCTTTAAAATCAGCGCCGAATATCAACTGATGCAGGTTGATCATGATGACGCTCAGTCCCACAGTGAGCAGGAAGGAATTCATGACCCAGTTCTGGGTTGACCGTTTTCTCAAGGGTCCAAATACCAGTTTTTCCGCAACAATCCCGCTTATGGCACCGGCCATGGCAGCACCGGCTATGGCGATCAGGGGGCCTGCAAGGGACATGAAGGAATCCGGGTGTTCGGATATATAGGTACTGATGGGTGTAAAAATATAAAATGCCGCCAAAGACCCGATCATAAAAAATTCACCATGGGCAAACATGGCGATATTGAGAACACCGAGCATCAGGGTCAGGCCCGTTGCAACCAATGCCAGCATACCACCGGTAACAATGGTATTGACGATGAGGTGAGGACCGGAAAATATTGTCGCAATCACGGAGACCAGAACCGTCGCCACGATGGATAGCCCTGCGGCCGTTTTCATCCAGCTTAAAAATCTGGAAATAATGTTATTCGACATGAAAATCATTTCTCCAAAAGGAAGATTAAATGCCAAGAAATACTTTCCTGACATAGGGGTCATCCGCGAGGTCGCAACTCCTGCCGTCCATACCGATTTTTCCGTTTTCAAGGATATATCCGCGATCTGTGACTGCCAGGGTTTTGGTAACATTCTGTTCCACCACCATGATGGTCAGTCCCTGATTCTTCAGAATATCCAGGGATTCAAACACGTTGGCCGTCAATTGCGGCGCCAGACCAAAGGAGGGTTCATCCACAAGAAGCAGTTGGGGATCAGACATCATGCCGCGGCCGATGGCGAGCATTTTTCGTTCACCACCGCTCATGGTGCCGGCCAGTTGGTCCTTTCTTTCCTCTAATCTCGGAAACAGTTCAAAGACAAAGTCCAGGCGTTCATTCTGTTTTTTTTTGTCTTTTATAATATAGGCCCCCATGTAAAGATTTTCCCGGACCGTCATATTGACAAATAGATTCATTTCCTCGGAAACAAAGGAGATTCCTTTTTGCGTTATCTTTGAAGCGTCAAGCCCTGTAATGTCCTCGCCATTGAAAACAATACTGCCTTTCATGGGAGATATCAGTCCTGCGATGGTCTTCATGGTTGTGCTCTTGCCTGCACCGTTGGGGCCTACGATACAGACATATTCACCCTTATCGATATTCAATGAGACACTGCGCAATATCTGCAGGTATCCATACCCTGCATCAAGATTTTTTACTTCCAACAGCATGACATCTCCATTGATTCATTAAATTAACTGCTAACCCAGATATGCTTTGGCAACCTTTGGATCATTTGCCACATCCGTTGTTGAACCTTCTGCGATTTTGATTCCGAACTGAATACATACAAGCCGGTTGCACACGGCCATGATCAATTGCATGATATGCTCGATCATGAGAATGGAAATGCCTTTCCCGCGGATTTTATAAATGATTCTCATGATATCCTGAAGTTCTGCTTCACTTAGCCCCGATGCCATTTCATCCATGAACAGGATTTTGGGATTGCTGGCCAGGGCACGGGCCAGGTCCAGTCGTTTGAGCTGGACTGTGTTGAGGTGTTCCGCCACAACCGTTTCCGCCATGGGAAATTCCACAAACTCCAGCATTTTTCTTGAATGTTCAATTGGATTTTTCACTTTTCCCGGTTCATTGCCGAACAGGGTGGCGGTCAGGACGCTTTCCATGGCCGTCATCTTGGGAAAGGGGCTGGGAATCTGGAAAGTTCTTGAAAGGCCTTTTCGACACATGATTTCCGGGGAGAAGCCGGTTGTTTCCTTACCAAACATTTTCACGGACCCTGAGGTGGGAGGATTTAAACCTGAAACCGCATTTATAAATGTTGTTTTTCCGGCCCCGTTGGGACCGATCAAGCCTAAGATATCTCCTTCATACAATGTCATGGAAATTTCATTTACTGCTGTCAAACCACCAAATTTTTTCGTTAAATTCCGGGTTTCCAGTACAATCATCTCAGCCCCTGATGTTCTTGGATTAAAGAATGAATAAACAGGGGATTAATCTTTTTTCTTAACCCCCTGTTCACGTTTGTTTCAGGCTATTTTTTCTGCTGAAAATCCTTTTCTTTCCAGATATCCGGGAAAATCATATTTCCTTTTCCATCCTGGTACTGAAGAATCGGAAAAAAATAAGCAGCCGGGTCAACTACCATGTCCGGCATGGTGTCGGCAGTATATTTGTATTCGTTCATGATGATGGCACCGTCTTTTTTGCCATAGGTCAGTTTACCGGTGTTGACCTCGTCCACCATGGTTTTATAAATGGTTTCCTTATCCAGCTTGCCGTGAAGTTCATTGGTCCTCTGAAGTATTTTAATAAACATCCGGATACCGTCATAGGAAAGTCCGCCGGCAGACGGGCTGGGATTGAAACCGTATTTTGCCTTGACGTCGACGGCCCATTTCTGTGCTTCCTTTGTCGTCAACTGAGGGATACTGTCAAGAACATAATTTGAAGCAGGTCCTGTCATCTTGTACCAGTCACCGATCCAACCGAGTCCGGATGCAACGATAACACTTTTAAGACCTATTTCCGAACTCTGTTTGACAAATGCGGTAATGGCGGCCGGAGAGGTTGATGTTCCGGCAACAACGGCAACACCGTCTTTTTTGTATTTGCTCAAAAGAGGATAAAAATCGGTCTGGGTAGCCGGGAAATACTCTTCTGAATGGATTGTCCAGCCACTGTCGATAAGCGCTTTCTTATAGGAACCGCCTGCACTTCTGCCCCAGTCCGTATCCTCACCGTAAATGGCAGCCAGTTTTTTTACAGGTTTGAAGGTTCCTGCTTCAATGGCCTTGTTCAAGGCCGTGATATAGTTTTTTTCAAGTTTTGCCGGTACAGGCCAGCCTTTACCGCCCCAGTAACCGTATTTTTGAGGGTCTGCCTGCCATTTTTGATTTACCACTTCACTGGCACCGAATCCGAAAAAGTGGGGGATCTTGTATTGTGCAGCCAGATCCATGAGTGCAATGGCCACTGAACTGTGCCAGTTTAAAACGCTGGCCTGAATCCCTTTTCCTTCCACAGCTTCTGCATAGGCGCTGGATGCCTTTGCCGGATCAGACTGGCAATCGATCCAGACCACTTCGATTTTATAATCCCCGACCGTGTAACCGATGGTTTCCATGGCCATTTCCACGGAAGCCTGGAATTCTTTCCCGGTCTGGGCAGAAGGACCTGTAAAGGGACCCTGCACACCGATTTTCAAAATTTTACCGGCTGCAAAGCATTGCCCTCCCGTTATTAATAAAAAGACGATGAGGATTGTGATGATTGATTGAATCTTTTTGATACCCATGAATCTTCCCTCCAAAATTAATATTAATAAAAATAAAGCCACACAAACAATATTTCAACCTTGCAGTTAGCATACCAGAGGGGTTTGTATTTTTAGTGGAAAATAATTTTTCAGGCTGTTCAATATGGTGAGACAGCGGTATTTTCAGCCTGAACTTTTGATATTAAAAAAAGTGAGGCTGGAAAGAACTCTTCTTTTCCGCATAAAAATCAGGTTATTTTTTAAAAATTTTTTATTTTTTACTGTAAAAAACAGAATGATTTTTACACCTGTTCATATTGATGAAAAATCTTTGCGTTTCAACCCGTGTTTTTTTAATTTATAATGGAAAGATTGGGGGGAAACTCCCAGACTTTTTGCTGCTTTTGCAGCATTCCCGGACGCCGACCTCAACGCATTGCTGATCATCAGCCATTCATTTTTATTCTGGGCGCCGGACAGGTCTGAAAAGAGAATATCTTTGGAAGGGTCTTCGGCAGAAGCATCTTTTATCAGAATCCGTTTCGCCATATCCTGCCCTGCAAAAGAAAAAATATGAGGCGGAAGATGCTTTAATCTTATCGTCTTTTCACCCCCGATCAAATTCATGGCAGCTTCTAGGATGTGTTCAAGCTCCCGGACGTTTCCCGGCCAGTGATATTGGTTGAACAGATCCGACACATTTTTTGAGATGTCCGAAACCTTTACCTGTAATCTTTGATTATGCTTTGCGATAAAATATTGTATCAATTCATTCAGGTCATTCTTACGTTTTCTCAAGGGGGGGAGCATAATGGACACCACCCCCATCCTGTAATACAGATCCATCCGAAGGGCTCCATTCTGTATGGTTTCCAGGGGTGGCCGGGCCACGGAACTGATGATTTTCACATCCAGATCGATTTCTTTTAATGACCCTAATTTTCTGACTTTTTTTTCCTGGATCACCCTTAAAAGTTTTGCCTGAAGGGTCAGGGGCATGGAATCCAGCTCATCCAGAAAAATACTTCCCCCGTTGGCCTGTACAAAAAGTCCGTTTTTTTCAATCGCTCCTGTAAATGATCCCTTTGAAGTCCCGAAAAGAATCCCTTCCAGAAGATTTTCCGGTATGGCTGTACAGTTAATGGGGATAAACGGTTTTTTGGCTCGAAAGCTGTGATTATGGATGGACTGGGCAAACAGTTCTTTTCCGGTTCCGGTTTCCCCGCAGATCATGATGGGAGAGGGAGAATTACATGCCATCATGGCAATCCTGATGGAATTGAGAACATCCGGGTCTGACCCGATAATATCTGAAAAATGGAACCCGGCACTGCTTTTTCTTTCCCTTGTCCCGGGAAAGGCCTTATCCTGAATAATAATTTTCTCCAGGAGCTGGTAGTCCTTAGAAAAATTTATGGCTCCTATCATTTTTCCTTCTTTATAAAGGGGATAGGTATTATTGATGATGTTGGCCACACGGCCCAGCCGGGTCTGGTATAAGATGGGCTCATTGATGATGGGCATTCCGCTGCTGAGGCATCTCATGGTGGGACTGGTATCATCGGTGAGTTTATAAATATCTGTAATTTTTTTACCGATGGCATCTTTTGGATTGATATCATCGATTCCGGCCTGGGTTTCGTTAAAAAACCGGACAATCCCTCTGGTATCCGATATGACGACCCCTTCGTGCATGGATGACAAAACCCTGTAGATATCTATATCTTCCAGATTCAGTGTATCCATAGGCCCTCTCCATAAAAATATTTTTATACCCGTTTTTCCGATTTTACACCCGTTGATTTCCATTAGATGCCTAAGCTTAAAGGAAAAGGCAAGAAAAATAAAAAAATTTTGATTTTTTATGCAGGAGTTTAACACTATTTCTCCATGAAAATTCCCATGGATAAAGCTAACCGACTAGAATCATTAACGATATTAACAAACACGCATAATGGGCCTGGGTTCTGGCATGGATCATGCAATTTTCCAATGTCAGACCATATTCCGGACAATGACCACATTAAACCGAGGGAGAAAGGCCATGGGTTTTTTTTCGTATTTTTCAGCAGAAGAGATTCTAAGTATCCATGAAGCAACGCTGGCCACAATGGAAACAATCGGGCTTGTATTTACTTATGAGCCTGCAAGAGACCTTTTTGCCCGGGCCGGGTGTAAAATTGACGGGAAAAGGGTGTTCTTTCCTAAAAAACTGGTTGAGGAGCAGATCAGAAAAGCCCCTTCTCAATTTACCCTCCATGCCCGGAATCCTGAAAAAAATGTTGTGATCGGGGGGGATCATATTGCCTTTGTTCCCTGTTATGGCGCTCCCTTTGTCCATGATCTGGACAAGGGTCGAAGGGCAGGTACCCTTGAAGATTATAATAATTTTGTGAGGCTGGCCCATGGGATACCCTATCTGGACATCACCGGCGGTATGATGACGGAACCCAATGATATTCCGATCCCCAACCGCAATGCGGAAAGAATTTATTCGTCGATGGTATTGTCGGACAAACCCTTCATGGGAGCGGGAACCGGGCCGGAAGATGCCATACAGACCATGGAAATGGCATCCATTGTCTTCGGGAGCCGGGAGGAAATGGTGGAAAAGCCGCCCTTTGTCAGCATTTTATGCTCCCTCACACCCCTGGGATTTGATGATAAAATGTGCGGGGCCATCATGGAATATGCAAAAGCCGGTATGCCTCAGTTGATTTCTTCTCTTACCATTGCCGGGGCCACAGGCCCGGTGACCATGGAAGGCACCCTGGTGGTCCAGAATGCTGAGATTCTTGCCGGTATCGTCCTGACCCAGCTCGTCCGGGAAGGGGCCCCGGTGATTTTTGCAGGATCTTCCTCTGCCACCGCCATGCGGTTCGGCACCCTGAGTATCGGCGCCCCGGAAATGGCGGTGAACACGGCTGCCACGGCCCAGATGGGACGGTTTTACAATCTCCCGGTCCGGGGGGGTGGGGCCCTGACCGATTCAAAAACCGTGGATTCCCAGGCTGCCTATGAATCCATGATGAGCATGATGATGGCCACCCTGAGCGGCATTCATTTTGTCCTTCACTCCGTTGGTATCCTTGAGGGATATATCACTGCCTCCTATGAAAAATTTATTTTAGACAGCGAAATCTGCGGCATGTGCAAACGCATCAAACGGGGCGAAGAAATCACTGATGAAAAACTGGCCCTGGATGTCATCCGGGAAGTCGGACCGGGCGGTGAATATCTGACCCATATGCATACCTTCAAGCATTTTCGGCAGGAGCTCTATGCCCCGCTCATGGAGGAACGGGATAATTTTTCCAACTGGTCCAAAAAGGGCGGCCTGACCATGGAACAGCGCGCCAATGCCAAATATAAGGAAATGCTTGGAAATTATGTGGCCCCTTCCATGGGCGGCAATATCCGCAAAGAACTGGACCGCTATATCCAATCGGTTCGGAACGTATAAAAAAAGAAAAGAACTTCTTATCAATTTATCAAGGAGAAAAAAATGACGGATTTATCAGACATCACCCATGCCCTTATATCCGGAGATACGGACAAGGTCTGCAGCCTGGTTCAAAAAGCCCTGGATCAGGGAATCCCGGCCGTGGATATCTTGAATAGCGGCCTGATTGCAGGAATGGATATTGTGGGCGGAAAAATGCAGAGCGGGGATATGTTTATCCCGGAAGTCCTGATGTCAGCAAAAACCATGAATTCTGCGGTTGAAATTTTGAAACCCCTTCTCAGCGAAGAGGATATGAGCTCGGCCGGTCATATTGTCATCGGGACCGTCAAAGGGGACCTTCACGATATCGGGAAAAATCTGGTGTCCATGATGGTTGAAAGCGCAGGATTCCAGGTCACCGACCTTGGCGTGGACGTGCCTCCGGAAGCCTTTGTCAAGGCTGTCCAGAAAAGCGGGGCAACGATTGTAGCCCTTTCCGCACTCTTAACCACCACCATGCCCATGATGCAGCAGACAATTCATGCCTTGTCTGAAAGTGGGTTAAGGGATAAAGTCAAAATTATTGTGGGCGGAGCCCCGGTGAATCAGGAATTTGCGGACCGGATCGGGGCCGACGGATATGCCTCGGATGCCGGTTCGGCCTGCAGGCTGGCAAAGCAGTTGCGGGGTTAAGTTTAAAAAAATCAAGGGGATACCATGAATTTAGTATTTGACCATGGAAAATGCTCCGGCTGCGGCGCGTGCATGCTTGCCTGCAGCATGGAAAATTTTCTGCTGATTGCCCCGTCCAGGGCATTGCTCAGGATTGAAGGGCGGTTTCCTTCTCCCGGAGACTATCAAATCCATTTTTGCGATCAGTGCGGGATCTGTGCAAAGGCCTGCCCCGTGGACGCCATTGTCGTTGAAGACGGCATTTTCCGGATCAATGAAGAGGACTGCATTGCCTGCTGTGAATGTGTGGAAGCCTGTCCCAGAAGTGTCATGATCATTCAACCTGAAAACAACATCCCTGCCAAATGCATTCTCTGCGGGGAGTGTGCAAGGATTTGTCCCAGAGAGGCCATTTCCTTTTCCTGTGAAGATCATGCAAAGGAGTGTCAATAATGTTTGGCTATGCAGGGAAAATACTGCGGATCAATCTGACCACACAAGAGATTGTCAAAGACATTCTGCCTGAAAAAATGTGTGAGGAATTCATTGGCGGAAGGGGATTTGTGGCTAAAACCCTTTATGAAGAACTGCCTTTTGGTACCCATCCCTTTGATGAACACAATCTTTTTATCATTGCTACAGGGCCCCTATCTGGCCATTTTCTTCCGGCCAGCGGGAAAACCCATTTCGGATCAAAATCCCCTGCCACCGGCGGATATGCCGATTCCAACATGGGAGGGCATTTTGGTCCGGCTTTAAAATATGCCGGGTATGATATGGCCATTGTCACAGGAAAAGCCGAAACACCAAGTTATATTTTCATCGAGGACGGCACCATTGAAATCAGGCCTGCAACAGCATACTGGGGAAAAGGCGCACTCACCTGTGAAGAGATGATGAAAAAGGATATTGGCCAGGACTTCCAGATTCTGACCATCGGCCCTGCCGGAGAAAAAAAGGTAAATTTTGCCTGCATTTCCCATGATTTCGGCCGCCAGGCCGGGCGAACCGGTATGGGCGCAGTTCTGGGATCAAAAAACATTAAAGCCATTGCAGTTAAGGGAACCGGAAGCATTCCTGCAGCAGATGTAAAAAAAGCCTTTGCCCTGGGAAAAGAAGCCTTTAAAAAAGTATCTCAAAAACCCGGATTCAAAGGCTGGACACCGGAAGGGACTGCCGGGATTACGGATTGGATCAATGAAGTCGGGGCGTTTCCGGCAAAAAATTTTTATACCTCCCACATTGATCACGGCCATATGATCAACGGTAAAAAAGTCCTTGAAAAATTAAAAATTACAGACAAGGGGTGCTATTGCTGTCCCACGCCCTGCGGTAAATACGGCTTCACAAAGACAAGTCTGGGCTCGGCTTATGTGGAAGGACCTGAATTTGAAACCATCTCATTGTTCGGCGGGTCCTGCCTGCTCAAAACAATAGAAGAGGTGGCTTATGCCAATTACCTGTGTGACGAGCTGGGAATTGATACCATCTCCGGTGCTTCTGTCGCCGCCTTTGCCATGGAATGTTTTGAAAAAGGGTTGATTGCCGAAGCAGACATTGGAAGGACGGTGGAATTCGGGAAGCTTGAATCCATTGTCCATCTTTTGAACCTGATGGGTCTGAGAGAAAATGCCCTGGGGGATCTTCTGTCCCAGGGGGTTAAGACTGCTTCGGAAAAAATCGGGAAAGGGTCTGAAAAATTTGCCATCCATGTCAAGGGCCTGGAATGGACCGGCTATGAATGCCGGAACGCTCCCTCCATGATGCTGGCCTATATGACGGCGGATGTGGGAGCCCACCATAACCGGGCCTGGGTCATGGGCCATGATGTGGTCGGAGCCGCCACCAACGTGCATGATCTTATCACGGCGGGCACGGCTGGGGATAAAAGACCCAAAGCCGTTATTTCACCTGAGGATTCGGCCCAATATGTAATCGATTCCCAGCATACCCGCCCCATTTTTGACCTTCTGGGGTGCTGCCGTCTGCAGTTGATGGAACTCGGGTTTGAGGTTGAACATTATGCAGACCTCTATAGCGTCATCACCGGAAAAAAAATCACCTGGGAGGATCTGATCCGGGTATCTGAAAAAGTATGGACCCTGACTCGCATGTTCTGGGCCAGGGAACTAGAAAATTTCGGCCGGCACATGGATTACCCGCCGCCCCGGTTTTATGAGGAACTCACCCCCAGCGGCCCCAATAAAGGATACGGCATCAGCCTCAATGAGCTTGATAATCTTCTGGATGCCTATTATACGGCCAGAGGATGGGACAATAATGGGATACCCACCCCGGAAACCCTTGAGCGGGTGGGTCTTGCAGGGCTGATGAAGACATCATTAAAAGGAAATCAAAAATGAGTAAAATTTTTGTTCCACAGAAATTTGAAAAAAAAACCGCAGATGCCGTGGTCATCGGCGGCGGAATTGTCGGAGCTTCAACTGCATTCTGGCTCTCAAAGGCTGGTTTAAAGGTCATCCTCACCGAAAAACGGGATGCCTTGTCTTCTTTGACCACGGCGGCCAGCGCCGAGTGTTTCCGAACCCAGTTTACGGAAAAAGCCATGGCAGACCTGGCCCTGTCCAGTGTTGCCATGTTCGAAAATTTCAGGGATGTCGTGGGCCTGCCTGATATTGACATCGGGATGAATCAGAAAGGGTATCTGTTTGTGACGGATGACCCGGACATGGTCCCGGACCTTGAAAAAGCCATAAAAAAATATAGGGAACTCGGTGTAACCGGATCAGAACTCATCTGCGGCTCAGATCTTCACCAACGCTTTTCTTTTCTTTCGCCCGGTGCCCTTGCCGCCACCTTTAACAACAGGGACGGCTGGCTCTCCACCCATGAAACCACTTACGGGTTTGCCAGGGGCGCAGGAAAGGCAGAATTTTTTATCCGAACAATGGTCACAGGCCTTAAAACCGACAGCCAGGGCATATGTGCCGTAATAACAGATAAAGGAATCATTCATACGCGGCTGGTCGTCAATTGTGCCGGTCCCTATGCCGGTGTTGTCGGGAAAATGGCCGGGCTTGACCTGCCGTTTCGAACCGTCCGGCGGCAGAAGGCCTATATCAAGACTTCCCAGGCAAAATTACCCCGGGATGCACCGTTTACCGTCGATCTGGTCAGCCACGCCTACTGGCGGCCGGAAGCCGGAGGCCTTTTATGTGCGTGGGTGGACCCGGATGAACCCGATAGCCCGCCTCTGGATGAACTTCCCACGGACTGGGATTTTGCGGCAGAATCCATTCACCGGGTTTCCCGTCTCAACCCCTTCTTTGAATCAGTGGCCGACGAACTCAAGGCGGAAGACATTCATGTGTCTGCCGGACAATATGTGTATACACCCGATGATAAACCCGTCATCGGTCCCAGTGATGAAATTCAAGGCTTTCACCTCAACTGCGGTTACTGGTGCGGGGTCATGATGTCCCCTGCTGCCGGGAAAAGAGTAGCAGACCTTGCCGTGGGTAAAATGGACAATAAAGACAATCCATTGCGGTTGAGCCGGTTTAAAGAAGGCGATTTTGAAAAAGGAGACACCTTTCTCAAGTGAAAAAAAAGCCCTGTGTGATTGCCTGTGCCGTGCTGGCCGTTGATCTGAAACACAGCGCCGAAATACTGGCGCTGGATACAGCCTATAAATTCCTTGAAGCAGGGCTTCACAACACTCCGGCCCTGCTCAGGGAAAAACTCCAGACAGCCATTGACGAGGCTTCGAAAACAGGTCTCCATGACCGTATTATCGTCGGGTATGGAATCTGCGGCAAGGGCACCATCGGGATTCAATCCCGGAGCATTCCCCTGGTCATCCCCAGGGTCCATGACTGTATTGCGCTTTTTCTGGGAGGGGACGAGGTTTATAAAACCGAGTTCAGAAAATATCCTGGAACCTATTACCTGTCGGCAGGCTGGTGTGAAGAAAACACAGAACCCGTCTCCCAGAGAAAACAATGGGCTTATTTTGGTGATACAAAATTAAGCTTCAATAATCTGGTGGCCTCCCATGGCAAGGCCGCAGCTCAACAGACCTTTGATTTTCTGAATTCCTGGCAGAAAAATTACCAGAGGGCCGCATTTATCGAAACCAATGCAAAAACAGCTTTAAAATATGAAACAAAGGCCAGAGAAATGGCCCGTGAGTATGACTGGAAATACGAAAAAATCATCGGCAGCCAGGCGTTGATAAAAAAACTGCTGAATGCGGAATTTTCGAGCCCGGATATTCTTTATGTCCCGCCGGGACACGTCATTGGATTTGATGCCATCCTTGCCGCATTATCGGCAAACCCGCTCATGGGGGATAAGATTTTGCCGGACAGGGGACCGGTTTCGATAATCAACGCCCTTCCCCAAGACCCAGGCGGAAGATCTATTACCATGGGCTTAGGCATTGATGCCGGAGGCACCTATACCGATGCCGTGATATATGATCTTGCGGAAAATAAAACCCTCTGCAAAAGCAAATCCTTAACCACGAAATGGGATTTTACCATCGGTATCGGTCTTGCCTTGAAAAAACTGGACCCGGAAAAGCTGAGCCGGGTCGAGCTGGTTTCCCTGTCCACAACCCTTGCCACCAATGCTATTGTTGAAAATGACGGCCAGAAAGTCGGAATGATTCTCATGCCGCCCTATGGCCTTGATATGGACAAGGCCATCTCCCACAGACCCAAAGCCTTTATTCAGGGGCAACTGGACATCACCGGCAACCGGATCCTGCCCGTAAACCCGGATGAAATCAGACAGATTGCCGATGGGATGATCAGCCGCCAGGAGGTGACGGCCTTTGCCGTATCCGGGTTTGCAGGCGCCATCAACCCAGAACATGAGCTGCAGGTCAAAGAAATCCTCCAACAACACACAGGGCTTTTTGTGACCTGCGGCCATGAATTATCCGACACCTTGAATTTTCAGACCCGTGCCGTCACAGCCATGCTGAATGCAAGAATAATCCCAAGACTGGCCCGGCTTCTGCTGGACTTGGAAAAGGTCATTTCAACCTTTGACATTCATGCCCCCATTGTTGTGGTTAAAGGGGATGGCACCTTGATGAGCGCCGCCATGGCCAAACACCGGCCCGTTGAAACCATTCTTTCCGGTCCGGCCGCCAGTGTGGCCGGTGCCAGACATCTGACCGGAATCAGGGATGCCCTGGTGGTGGACATGGGTGGCACCACAACCGATACCGCCATCCTGACGGACGGCCTTGTCACCTTAAATGAAAAAGGCTCCAATATCGGCGGTCACCGGACCCATGTCAAAGCCCTTAATATCCGGACCACCGGGCTGGGCGGCGACAGCCTGATCGCCTTTGAAAAAGGGCAGTTTACAATCGGTCCCAGAAGGGTAGCCCCCATTGCCTGGCTGGGCAGGATCTATCCTGAAACCGGAACGGCCATATCCTTTTTAACCCAGACCCTGGCCCGTCATGCTCTTTCCCCCCGCACCATGCAGATCCTTGCACTGACCGGGTCGATTCCAAAGTTTGATCCCACAGACCAGGAAAAAAAGATCATTTCTCTGCTTCACACCCGGCCCCATTCCATCCATGAGCTGGTGGAAAAAACCTATGCCCTTTCTGATACCGGCCTTTCCCTTCAGAGGCTTGAGGAAAATTTTATTCTGCACCGATGCGGCCTGACACTGACGGACATCCTGCATATCACAGAACAATTTAATGAATGGGACAGGGATATGGCCGTGTCTTACGGTCAATTGTTCTGTTCCCTCACCGGAAAAGACCTATCCGGACTGACCCGTGACCTTCTGAAGATGGCGGAGGACCTTTTGACCCTGGAAATTTTAAAACGCCGGATCGAGGAGGAAACCGACCCCAACGCTTTGGATACTTGTCCTGTCTGTAAAACCCTTGTAAAAACCCTGCTCAACCGGGACAACCCGCATTACACAGTTTCCTTCCGGCTGAAAAGTCCGGTCATCGGAATCGGCGCACCCATTCCCTATTTTCTTCCCAATGCGGTGAAACCCCTGGGAGCAGAAGCTGTATTGCCTGAAGACGGGGATGTGGCCAACGCTATTGGCGCCATAACCAGTCAGGTGGTCATAAAAAAACAATTAAGAATCATTCCCGGCGATCAGGGCGGATTTATCCTGGAAGGGATTGCCGGAACAAGGCAGTTCAAGAATTTTGATGAAGCTGATCAATCCGCCAGGGCGCATTTAATCCAAATGGTCCGGGAAATGGCCCTGGCCGCCGGAACAAGCTGTCAAACCGTCCTTCTCGAAACCCATGACCAGATACCCAAAACCGCGGGCGGAGATCCGATTTTCATGGGGAGAATCCTTTCTGCCAGTTTAACCGGCCGCCCGGATGTTCCAGGGTTGAGTCTCTATCCTTGGCAGGTATAATATATAAAGCCCTTTCAATGATGGATTGATCGATCCATAGCCCACCTCTGGCGCAATCCGACCTTCGTGAAGGTGTCCAGTTTTATGAGCAGCAAAGCGCCAGCTTGGGTATCTATTTCCTTGACACATTATTCTCTGATATTGAATCTTTAATTCTTTACACTGGAGTTCAGTGGCTGACCAAAAAAAGCTTTCAGAATCACAACATCTTGTGATCGGACCAAATCCTGTAATTTTTTATAATTTGGTTGACAAAAAGAAACTTACTATCCTAAACATGCTTGAGATTTAAGCTGAATAAACTGCGGTCAATTACTAATCACACAGGTTTGAATATGGATAATCAGTTTTTTGAAAAACCGGTTCTTAATACCCCATACGATTATCCGTCAAGGCATTGGGAACTGGATGATCTGGGACAGCCGACACAAAAAATCATTGAGCGCCGCCGGATTGCCAAATTCATCACTCCCATTCCAAA
Source organism: Desulfobacterales bacterium (assembly GCA_031395015.1). Lineage (GTDB taxonomy): Bacteria > Desulfobacterota > Desulfobacteria > Desulfobacterales > Desulfobacteraceae > Desulfobacula. The sequence continues at coordinate 87,117 of JANNUH010000028.1, forward strand.
GCCGAAGAAACGCAGATCAGCCCAGCAGCAATTTGAGTTTCAATTTGATGGTGTAGGGATTTCAACCCAGCAGCAACAATATGATCCCACATCCATCATTAACAGTATCCGTCGTGATGTGGGTCAATGGCGAACCTTTAAAAATCCCAATGACTGGAAAGTCACCCCTGAAACCGCCCACCTTCTTCAGCATTGGCGTCATCATCGCTTCAGCAGCATCCGCCCATTTTTCTGTCAGGTGGAAGCGGTCGAAACAGCTATCTGGCTTTTGGAAGTTGCGCCCCAGACAAGTTCAGGCCGGGGATTTCTTAAACATCTTGAAAATGCCAATCATGACGCCAATCCCGAACTCATGCGCCTTGCCCTGAAGCTGGCCACCGGTGCCGGAAAAACAACCGTCATGGCCATGCTCATTGCCTGGCAGACCATCAATGCCGTGCGCAGGCCGGGCAGCAAAAAATTCACCCGTGGGTTTCTGGTTGTCACTCCAGGGTTGACCATCCGAGACCGGCTTCAGGTGCTTCAGCCCAATGATCCTTACAGCTATTATAAAAGCCGGGAGCTGGTCCCTGCGGATATGCTCCCGGATCTGGAACGGGCAAAAATTGTCATCACCAATTATCACGCCTTCAAACGCCGTGAGCGAATTCCCATATCCAGAGGCGGGCGCGCTTTGCTCCAGGGAAGGGGAGAAGCTCTGGACACCCTTGAAACCGAAGGCCAGATGATTCAGCGGGTCATGCCGGACCTGATGGGTTTCAAGAACATCATGGTATTTAATGATGAAGCGCACCATTGCTACCGGGAAAAACCCGGAACCTCGTTGGATCATGAACTAAAAGGGGATGAAAAGGAAGAAGCCAAGAGAAACAATGAAGCGGCCCGTCTCTGGATCTCCGGGCTTGAAGCAGTCAATCGTAAAATCGGAATCACCCGCGTCATGGATCTTTCAGCCACTCCTTTTTTTCTAAGCGGTTCCGGTTACGTGGAAGGGACTCTTTTCCCCTGGACCATGAGCGATTTTTCCTTAATGGATGCCATTGAATGCGGGATTGTCAAACTTCCCCGTGTACCGGTGGCAGATAATATCCCCGGCGCAGCCATGCCCATGTTCAGAAATCTGTGGGAACATATCCGATTGCGAATGCCGAAAGAGATAAGGGGCAAAGCAAAAAACCTTGACCCCTTAAGTCTTCCCGTGGAATTGCAGACAGCCCTTGATGCGCTTTACGGACATTACAAAAAGACCTTTGATATCTGGAATGAAGAAGGTATTAAGACGCCTCCCTGCTTTATCGTTGTGTGCAACAATACTTCAACATCCAAACTGGTGTATGATTATATTTCCGGCTTTAATCGCGAGCATGAGGATGGGTCATCCTCCCTTGAAAATGGCAGGCTTGAACTATTCAGGAATTTTGATGAGCATGGCAACCCCATGCCCCGGCCTCATACGTTGCTGATAGACAGCAAACAGCTTGAATCAGGTGAAGCCCTTGATGACAATTTTCGCAAAATGGCATCTGATGAAATTGACCGTTTCCGGCGTGAAATCATCGAAAGAACTGGAGATATAAGGCAGGGAGAAAACATTTCAGACAATGACCTTTTGCGAGAAGTCATGAACACAGTGGGAAAGGTGGGCCGCCTGGGTGAATCCATCCGGTGTGTAGTATCGGTTTCGATGCTCACCGAGGGCTGGGATGCCAATACGGTTACCCATGTTCTGGGCATACGGGCCTTTGGAACCCAGCTTCTGTGCGAGCAGGTGATTGGTCGAGCCCTTCGCCGCCAGTCCTATGAGCTGAATCATGAGGGTTTGTTTGATGCTGAATATGCTGATGTTCTCGGCATCCCCTTTGATTTTACGGCCAAACCTGTAGTAGTCAAACCCAAACCTCCACGGGAAACGTTCCATGTCAAGGCTGTCCGGCCTGAACGGGATGAACTTGAAATCCGTTTTCCCCGTGTAGCAGGATACAGGGTGGAGCTGCCTGAAGAACGTCTGACAGCAAGCTTCAATGAAGACTCTGTAATGGAACTGACCCCTGACCTGGTAGGCCCATCCATAACCAAAAATCAGGGAATCATTGGCAAGGATGTTGATTTAAGCCTTATCCATACAAAAGACCTGAGAAAATCCACGCTGCTGTTTCATTTAACTCATCGCCTGATCAATACAAAATGGCGTGACCCCGGTGAAGAACCTAAACTCCATCTGTTCGGCCAACTTAAACGCATTGCCAAACAATGGCTGGACGAATATCTGGTCTGTAAAGGCGGCACATACCCGGCTCAGCTCATGTATCAAACTCTGGCAGACATGGCGTGCAGCCGCATTACCGACGGCATCACCCGGTCCTTGATTGGAGAAATGCCCATAAAAGCCGTTCTGGATTCTTACAACCCCACTGGCTCAACCATTCACGTAAATTTTTTTACTTCAAAAAAGGACAGATGGCAGACCGATTCCAGACGGTGCCATATCAATTATGTGGTCCTTGACAGCGATTGGGAAGCCGAATTCTGCCGGGTGGCCGAAGCCCATTCCAGGGTCTACGCTTATGTCAAAAACCACGGCCTGGGTCTGGAAGTTCCCTACCGCTATGGGTCTGAAATACGGACATACTTACCAGATTTCATTGTCCATGTGGATGACGGGCAGGATGACCCCCTGAACCTGATTGTTGAGATCAAAGGCTATAGGCGAGAAGATGCCAAAGAGAAAAAATCCGCCATGGAAAATTATTGGGTGCCGGGAATAAACAACCACAAACAATATGGTCGGTGGGCCTTTGCCGAGTTTACCGATGTATTTGCCATGCAGTCCGACTTTGAGAAAAAAGTGGAGGGTGAATTTGACCGGATGATCCAGAACCTTATTCGTGATAAAGGTGATCATGGATTTTGAACAATTACTCCAGCGCCTTTTAGGAATCGGCCAATACCTTCAGGGCAGGGCCGTTGCCGCAGTGAATCGGGCCACCACGGTCAGAAACTGGTGCTTTGGTGTTTTTATTGTCGAATATGAGCAACATGGCAAAGACAGGGCCAGATACGGCGAAAGGCTGATTGAAAGCCTTTCGGGTTCCCTTTCGGAAAGGGGACTCAAAGGGGTTTCGACAACGGCATTAAAGCTCTGCCGGCAATTTTATCTCACTTATCCTGACATTGGTCAGACAGTGTCTGACCAATTTGATACACCCTTTCGAAAAACTATACCAGAGTCGGTTTTTCATGCAGGATTACCGATTCGTCAGACAGCGTCGGACCCGTTGCCTATCCCGGACGAACCGTTTGCAAATCACCGGAAGCGCCTGATAGACGCCCTTTCATTCAGCCATTTTGTGGAAATCATCCAGCTTGATGATCCCCTTAAACGTCTTTTTTATGAAGTCGAATGCATTGCAGGGAACTGGTCTGTCAGGGAACTGAAACGGCAGATCGGGAGTCTGCTGTATGAGCGCACCGGCCTTTCCATAAACAAAGATGCTCTGATCCGGTTTGTCCACAAACAGGCCGTTCCTGACTCTCCACGACAAATCATCAAAGATCCCTATATGTTTGAATTTCTGGGGCTGTCACCCCGTGATGTCCTGCTGGAACAGGATCTTGAAAACGCCCTGATCGATCATCTGCGGGAATTTCTGCTGGAACTCGGCAAAGGATTTTGTTTTGAGTCCCGGCAGAGACGGATCACCGTGGATCATGAGCATTTTTATATTGATCTTGTTTTTTACCACCGTCTGCTGAAATGCCATGTTCTCATTGAGCTGAAAACTGAAAAATTTAATTATAACCACGTGGGTCAGCTTAATTTTTATCTCAATTATTTCAGAAAATACGAAATGGCACAAGGCGATAACCCGCCTGTGGGAATCCTCCTGTGTACGGCCAAGGATGCCGAGCATGTTGAATTTGCAACGGCCGGGATGGACAACCAGGTGTTTGTGTCCAAGTACAAACTGGCCCTGCCGACTGAGGAAGAATTGAAAGTGTTTATACAAAAAGAATTGAACGATTAGCCCAAAGAGCAAAAAAATGGCCAAAAAGCAAACCCCGCTGACTGTAGAATCCATCAAGCACGATGACGCAACCCGGAAAAACATCCCCACCGCGGAATTTCAGTCGGTCATGCGCAAAGATGAGCTGAACCCGATCCGTATTGCCTATGAACGGCGGAACCGGGATCTGGACCCCCAGCTTGTATGGCGGGGAAAAGATGAGCAGGACTGGTCTGACCTGGTGGTTCATGCGCCACCTTTGTATATCCAGGAAAAGGTCCATCCCAAGGTTCTGATTGATGACCTCCTGAAACAGACCCGGGAAAAAGAAAAAAAAGGGCAGATGGAGCAGCTTGATCTGTTTGCCGATTTCAACGGTCTGCCCGATGAAGGGGCAAAAACCGAATTTTACCAGCACGATGCCAACTGGACCAACCGCATGATCCTTGGGGACAGCCTTCAGGTGATGGCTTCCCTGGCTGAACGGGAGGGTCTGCGCGGAAAAGTCCAGTGTATCTATTTTGACCCGCCCTACGGCATCAAGTTCAACTCCAATTTCCAGTGGTCCACCACCAGCCGAGACGTAAAAGACGGCAACACCGACCACATCACCCGGGAACCGGAACAGGTCAAAGCCTTCCGGGACACATGGCGGGACGGGATTCATTCCTATCTGACCTATCTGAGGGACAGGTTGACCGTGGCCCGGGACCTGTTGACGGATTCCGGGTCGATTTTTGTGCAAATTAGCGATGAGAACCTTCATCGAATCAGATCTCTTATGGATGAAGTGTTCGGAGACGAGAACTTCATAAGCTTGATTACTGTTCGTAAAACTGGTGCGGTTAGTAGCCCTGAGGCCAAATTGAACTCGTTGGGCACAATTTCAGATTACATCGTCTGGTATGCAAAAAGACGGGAAGTGATAAAGTATAGGCAACTTTTTTCAAGAAAATCCGACACCAGCACAGCTGATCAATACCGTATGACAGATGAGAACGGGAATTATCAATCAGTATCCATTGAGTCGAACGGATACTCGGAGACATTCCATTTCGCAGTTAATACCTACAGCAAAACATATCGCCCTGCGACGACAAGGCATTGGAGCACAACTGAAAAAGGAATTCACAGGGTTATTTCCGCAGATCGTGTAATAGCAACAGAAAAAAAACTCCGTTTTAAAAAGTACTTGGCTGATTTTTCAGTTAGCCCTATTGCGAATATTTGGGCTGATGTTATGGGGTCGTCTGGTCTGATATACGTTGTGCAAACCAACAGCCATGCCCTTTCGGGCACAACAAAGAATGAAACACTTGAAAAATTAGAGGAATGGTCATAACTATCAAATTTTTTATCATCACAATAAAATAAAGAGGATAGCTATGACCACAAGATTGGATACCACATTTA
>JANNUH010000048.1:0-2698 GCA_031395015.1 Desulfobacterales bacterium
TTTGACAAGATTCCTATCTTTGATTTGATTGTTTTTGGACAAATAATACATATCAAAGATAGAGAATTTTGTCAATATTTTTAATTATTTCGGATGGTTATAATTTTATACTTTAAGAAAACTAACTCAGAAAGTTGAGTATTTTATCTACGACCGGATGGTTCTTTTTTCGATCTTCCATGCCGGTATTTTAATCACATTTCCCTCATAATGCAAGATTTAACCCTGATATCAATCAAAAGCATCAGGGACATCAACCAACTGAAAGCCTTAAAAGGCAAAATCAAATCCGCAAGAACAGTTCCTGAGCTGTTCAGGTTTATTGAGAATTAATCCCTTTTCTACCATACAAGCGCATGAAGGACATGAAGATTTTATTCTCAACCCCTTCATGGTCTTCATGTGCTTGTGGTGAGAATAAAACCGTGTAAAATCATCCTTTCAAATCCAACCCATCAAAGCACGACACAATGAAATGGCCAATGCAAGTGTCATGGGCTGCTAAGACTAAATGGATTTCATTCTGATATAAGGGAGTCGAGGGTAAGAATCTGTATGAATGGGATTTCGGGTAGTCTGATATCATTGGTAAAAAAATGAGTTGCCCCGGCATTTAATGCTGCACTGATCTGAATGGCATCCGGTGTGCGGATATTATAGGCGGCCCTTAGCTTGGCTGCCTGTTCTGCAATGACACTTGACACCTCCAAAGTCAGCAGTTCTGAATTCAGCAGGATGTCCCGATACTCTGCTGCAAGTTCCCTGTTATTGGTTCGTAATGGATGCACCAGAACTTCCAGCAAAGTTACCGTTGAAGTGACAACCGAAAAATCACCCCTGTTCATGGCTTCAAAAAATACACGCACGGTTTCAATATAAACAGGATTTTCTTCAATAAAGTAAATCAGCGGCGCAGTATCAAGGCCAACCGTTTTACCCCGCAGATGGCCTATCCATTCCATGTTGATCTTTCCTCATCAATATACTTTGTAATATCAATGTCTTTCCAGATATCCTTGCCTTTTCCTTTAAGTTCCAGAATGCTGCGGGGGTTAAGGTTGCCTGTTTTTTTCCGGATCAGCGTTGCTGTTTCTTCTAAAAGGCGAAGCTGGTCTGATAAATTTAATAATTTTATCTTGGATATGACTTGATAGTAGTTTACTTCCGGCATGATCCTTCTCCTATTTTAAGCCTGTTCACTCTCTCCGGTTAACAGATTGATCCTGTATTTTCATGATGATCATCCATAAACAGAATTCAATCTCATTATATATATATCCATTATAAAATCAAAGAAAGTTTACACTGTGCGTTTTCTTTTATTTTCTCACCCCGGAAATGAAAAACCAAAAACCGTTTTTTCCCCTTGCTCCAAGGCCCGGTGGATGTCCTGGCCGACTATATTCCGGATTTTCAATATGTTCTGTATGATCTTTTAAAATATTCAGAAGCAGAAATCAGGGGAACCATAACTGCCCGTGTGGTCATGCTGATCTTCAAACATATTTTTGATCGGGATTTTACGGGCAGGATGCCGGGTATATTATCATTGCTGAAAGACCTGTCTGAAAAAGAAACCGGTTTGCAATATTTTGAATCTTTGATAAAATATATATTCAGCAACGTGGAGGATATGACCCCTGAAAAATTTCAATCCATTGTATCCAACGCATTGTCTGAAGATAAAGGAGGACTGATCATGACACTGGCTGAGAAATTAAGAAACGAAGGGTTTCAAAAAGGGCTTGCACTGGCTGAAAAACTGAGAGATGAAGGGCTTGAACAGGGGCTGCTTGAAGGGATTGAATTAGCGGTCAGCATCAAATTTGGTGACTCTGATGATTGTAAATCCATTATTGCAAAAATCAAAAGCATCAGAGACATCAACCAACTGAAAGCCTTAAAAGGTAAAATCAAATCCGCAAAAACAGTTCCTGAGCTGTTCAGATTTATAGAGAATTAATCCCTTTTCTACCATGAAGCACATGAAGGACATGAAGATTTTATCCTCAATCCCTTCATGGTCTTCATGAGCTTCATGGTGAGAATAAAAATCCTTGCTCTGACTCGGTCGTTAATTTCTGAATACGTATGCAATGATAATGTCCCAGGAATTTCCAGAGGGGTGATTTTTTTTCCTGCTCGCTCGCTGCATGCATCTCCGGAATCAGATTTCTTCAGCATCATCTTATTGTTTAAAGCTTTTATCTGCTTTCACAATTTTCAAAAATATTGATCATATTTATATCTAAATTTTTGAAATCATTGGAATTTCGAGTGACAAGGGTTAAATTATTTACTTGAGCGGTGGATGCAATAAGATTATCCGGAATTTTAATCTTTCGTATCTTTTTGTTTTTCAGACATTGAATGGCGATGGCTTTATTTGTGTCAAAAATATCTAAACATTCTAAAAATGACTTAACCTCAGCACGTTCGTCTTCATTTTCGAAGTCAAAAGACAACACTTCAACATAGGTAATCTGGGATATGGCGCAACTGTTTATATTTTTCCGGATAAATTCAGTGGCAGTCTTATCTCCATTCAAATGGTAAATAATGATGTTTGAGTCAAGTAGATATTTCATTCTCTGTTATCCCACTCGCTTCTGATTTCTCTTTGCCAGATTATTGGATCAACTTTTCTGCCGGATAAAATACCAGATGTTTTTCTTATGAGCTGATCTCTTTGATCTGA
>JANNUH010000073.1:0-3915 GCA_031395015.1 Desulfobacterales bacterium
GGAGGCAGGGAAAATGGAACGGGGGTCAATCTCGTTAACCTGTATACACCTGCTTCAAAAAACCTGGAAGCCATTGTACATACTTTTCTTTCTGTGCTCAAAGCCCGTCAATACAATGCTGATATCCTGCACATCCATGCCGGTGGTCCGGGTCTGAAGGTTCCCCTGGCCCGGCTTCTGGGGTTAAAGGTTGTGGTGTCGGATATCCCGGCCAACCTGGAAGTGGGTCTTTCAAAGGAAAGATATTTCAAATGCGGCGATATGGATGATCTCAAAGAAAAAATCGACTATCATCTTGCCAATCCAATCCGTCCGGATGAAAAATCAATTTTCAGATCCCGGATTGAAGAGACATATAACTGGGAAAAAATAGCCGACCAGACCATCAAAGTCTATGAAAAAGTGCTTGCCGAATAATCGGATCATGGAATCACAAACAGGTAATCATATTTGAAATCACTGAATTTCCGATCAAGCCGGTAGCTTATAAGAACCGATATTACAAACGGGTACATAACAGCAACCATTATCGATGATAATGTTATCAGAGGCCCTTTAATACTGTCCGTTGAAAAAGCGCTGACATTTATCAAAAAGCATATCAATCTTTCCTATTCTTTTGATGGCAGCCTTGAACGCAAGGAGCGCTGGCAGTATCCTTTGGAAGCTCTGCGGAAAATTGCGTGTTGAGGACTTGGAACGAAATGATTACGTGTCGTCATTGCGGAACCGTCTGTTGGCTGAAGCCTTCTATCTAACTGGGGATATTGAGCGCTATGGCACCGGATTTGTGAGAATCAGGGATTTTTTAGTCGCTTATCCGGAAATTACGCTTAAAATAGAAGAAATGGGGGATTTTTTTAAGGTTGAATTATGCCACATTTCCCCAATCACCCCCCCAATCACCCCCCCAATTATTCCGGCTACCGATCTTGAGCAACGGATATTGAAACTGCTTCTCCACGCTCCGGCATTAAGCAGTGGTGATCTGGCAAACAGCTTATCAATGCGCCGTGATACGGTCAAAAAATATCTGGGGCGGTTAAAAGAAAAGGGGCTGTTGGTGCGTGAAGGACCAACCAGAACAGGGCGATGGCGGGTAACGGATGCAGGCAAATCATCCCTCTGATGAATCAGGGCTTTGTGTCAAAGGCATGGGGACACGCCTATCCCGGTGGTATTGAAAAACCGATTGAAAATAGAATTGACGCTGCCTCAGAAAATCGATGCAGTCATGATCCATGAAATAATAAGGCCAAAAACAAATCAGGTGGTTATTCATATTCCGCATGATATGGTAAATCAAGAATTAGAACTGTTGTTATTCCCAATCAAACAGGATGCAGACGCAGTATTCCAATCTGATTATCCATTTAGGCAAGGGCGAGGCGTCATGTCTCGCCATGGCAAAAGTTTACAGCCGGTGTAATCGAATTTGATATTTTCTGAAAACTGATTTATATATGAAAACATGTGAGTGACGTTATTTATTCGAGAGGGATCATGACAGATATCGAAACACTGAAAAAAGAAATTATCGAGTGCCTGCGCCCTGTAGACCCTGAAAAAGTCGTGCTATTTGGCAGTTATGCAAATGGGAACGTGGGGAAAGACAGTGATATCGACCTGTTTGTGGTAACAAGAGATGATTTTATACCGCAAAATTATCAGGAAAAACAGGAGATCGTCAGAAAAGTATCCAGAGCACTCATGGTGCTTCGGATGAAGGTCAGTCTGGATTTGATGGTTCATACGCAGCAGATGAGCCAAAAATTTTACGCAATGAACAGTTCGTTTGCAAAAGAGATCCGGGAAAAGAGAATCCGCCTGATATGAAAAATGCTTTAAGGCCTTTCTGGAAACAAGTACCGGTGAAGTGCCGCGGCATATATTTACCATCCGCCCTTAGCTCCTTGTCTGTCGCCCTTTTTGAACTTTAGTTCGGTAAGATTGATCCCATTTGGGTTGCGAAAAGTTTATGTTGGGAGTATTATTTTGTCATGGATTTATAAAATCCGTGGAGAGCTGGAATTGATCTATACGCTTTCAAAGTTTTAAAAGGAGTTTATATGACTTTACAAGAACAAACGATAAAAGAGATTAAAGAGCTGTCTCCTCAATCCCTGACCATGATATACAACCACATTCGCCTGTTGAAACAAGCGCAGACTGTTTATAGAAAAAAGCGGCATGCTGCTCCCTATTTGAAAGCACGCAAAATTCTGTCCATGTGCAAAGTATCATTGTCGGAAGACATAATAACTAACAGAGAAGACAGGATATGAAATACTTTTTCGACACTTCCGCTTTGGTAAAGCTTTTTCAAGTCGAAAAGGGTTCAGAAATAGTGGAGGAGATAGTCAACGATCCAGATAATGACCTGTGGGTTCTGGATCTTGTCCGGATAGAGTTCTTAAGCAGCATTTATCGACGGTATCGAAATAAAGATATATCTGAAAAAAATCTGGAAGCCGTCATTGATTCGTTCAATGAACAGCTCGTCGAGTTCAACCAGGAACTATTGGGTACATCTGTACTTTATGAAGCAGAACAACTTATGAATGAATATGCTAAAGAGTATGGTTTAAGATCCTTGGATGCTTTGCATTTGGCCGCTTGCAGGATTTTACAATCGAAAGACTGGTATTTCGTTTGCGCGGATAACAGGCTTTGCAATATTGCCAAATTGTGTAAAATCAACGTCCTGAATCCAGTGGAAGCCGGTCGGAAGAATAGCGATGCATGATAATGTCGCCATGATGGGGTCAGGTCGCAAGCTGAATATTTTAGCAATGGTCTCGGGCAAAAAGAGGTTCATCCAATAATCGATTCTTTGCTGGACAAGCTTGCCATCAATTTCCTTTGCCACCTGGCTCAAGGCATCAGGATCTGAAACAGCAGTAAACGCATTGTCTTTCATCTTGTATGACACACCCCCGCTGATCAAGCTGGTGGCTGATATAATTATGTGTGACCTTTAGGTTATGTCCGCTGAAATAAAACTCACAGGGGAATGGCAGATAAGAAGAAATTACCGGCATAAACCCTTTCAACAAATTTCAGTTTGGCCCCATTGCCCTTAAAAACAAAACCATACAGGCAGATGAAATCAGACCAAAATGGAATTGAATTGATGCAGTATCATGATCTTGATTCACTGGCAGGGACATGGAGCAGAAGAGAGGCTGATGATTTTCTCCAGGCCATTGACAAATTCAATCCGGTTTATAAAACAATTACCAGCGGTCGCGGCAAAAAACCATCAGGGAAAATGGAACGGGGTCAATCTTGTTAACCTGTATGCACCTGCTTCAAAAAACCTGGAAGCCATTGTACATACTTTTCTTTCTGTGCTCAAAGCCCGTCAATGCAATGCTGATATCCTGCACATTCATGCCATTGGTCCGGGTCTGATGGTTCCCTGAAAAAAGCCGGGGTTCTGATTTTCTGAAAAGCCTTGGTGTTGAGCCAGGCCAGTATATCCTTGCAGTGTCCAGGATTGAGCCGGAAAAAGGGCTGGATGTGCTTGTGGAAAGATATTTCAAATGCGGCGATATGGATGATCTCAAAAAAAATCGACTACCATCTTGCTAATCCCATCAGTCCGGATGAAAAATCAATTTTCAGATCCCGGATAGAAGAAACATATAATTGGAAAAAAATCGCCGACCAGACCATTAAGATTTATGAAAAAGCCCTTGCCAAATAAAAAAACCTGGGGTCTCATTTCTATTGACACACTTGGGTTTTTTGATGTTATAATGAGGAAAAATAGGAGGATAGGTTATGGACGCCGAGCGCATGATTGTCGAAACAGATCAGTTTGGACAACTTAAAAATCTACCTAAGCTACCCGCTAATAAGCATTTTGAAGCAATCTTTTTGGTCGTGAGCAGCAGTAACGAAGGCCATCAA
>JANNUH010000089.1:0-5688 GCA_031395015.1 Desulfobacterales bacterium
CATTTAGGCAGGGGCGAGGCCTCATGCATTGCTATGGCAAAAGTATCCGACGGAATTGTAGTAACCGATGATCGTTCAGCAAGACAACAATGCAATCATTCACATATCCCGTTTACTGGAACCATCGGTATATTAAAAGCCTGCGTGAGGGATGGTGCAATAGAGTTAAACCAGGCTGATATTTATCTTGATAAGAAGATTAAACAAGGATTCTATTCTCCGGTTCGAAGCATATCTGAAATCATTTGATTCCATCTCGTTGACCTTTATGCACCCGCTTCAAAAAACCTGGAAGCTATTGTACATACTTTTCTGTCTGTTCTGAAAGCCCGCCCGGATTACAATCGGGGCAAATGGAGTAAAATCGCCAAAGCAGGATTATTTTAAGCGGATTTGTTATGGGAGAGCCATTGGCCCAGATTTATTCCCATGTAGGTTTATTTGTCCTTCCCTCATATCACGAAGGTCTGCCCATCGCTTTGCTGGAAGCCATGAGCTATGGCCTTTCCGTTCTGGTATCGGATATTCCGGCCAACCTGGAAGTGGGTCTTGCCAGGGAAAGATATTTCAAATGCGGGGATATGGATGATCTCAAAGAAAAAATCGACTACCACTATATTGCGAATCCCATCAGTCCGGAAGAAAAATCAATTTTCAGATCCCGGATAGAAGAAACATATAACTGGGAAAAAATCGCCGACCAGACCATCAAAGTTTATGAAAAAACCCTTGTTAAATAATCGGGCTCAGGCTTGGCTTATTGAATTATTGTATTGTCGTTATTCTATATTCCATAACAATGATTAAGGCGGATGAGGCGAAAGTCTTACGTCCGGTTCTAGGGGGGCTTCGGGCTGGCAACAGTCCCCGGCTACCCTGCGGCAAGCCGCAGATGTTTACGGTCGGCGATCGATTGAAATTAAAAGGTTAAATTTCCCGCTTGCTTTATGTAACCATGTGCGTTACATTGTGGCTATGATTAAAAATTTTCGTGATAATTGGCTGCAAAATTTTTTCGTAGAGGACATTCCGTCCAAAAAAATACCTGCTGACATTCGTTCACGATTATTTAGGAAGCTGCAACTGCTGGATGATGCGACGAGTGATGCTGATCTGAGGAGTCCACCCAGCAATCATTTTGAAAAACTATCCGGCAAACTTAAGGATAAATGCTCAATACGTGTGAATAATCAATGGCGTATTATTTTTATTTGGGATGATGAACGCGGGGACGCGGATGGCATTTACCTTGATAATCATACATACAAATGAGGTGTAAAATGATTTTAACAAAACGTCAACCCGTCAGTGTTGGTGAAATGATCACTGAAGAATTTATGGTGCCTTTGGGAATTAATCAAGGGCAGATAGCTTCTGCGATGGGTGTCAGTCGTAGGACAGTCAATGAACTTTGCACCGGTAAAAGGTCTATTACGGTTGACACTGCATTAATGTTGGCAAAAGTATTTGGCAATACTCCGAATTTCTGGCTGAATTTACAGCAACGTAATGATTTATGGGCAGCATTCCATTCCCCGAAGCGAATGGAAAAAATTGAACGAGTTAGACCAATCCTTGAAGCAACAACTTAAAAGTTTCCAGGATTGAGCCGGAAAAGGGATTAGATGTTCTTGTCGATGCGTTTAACCAACTGAAAACAGATCAAAAACTGGTCATTGCTGGATACAGCCATTATAAAACCGAGTATAATGCGCAGCTTCAAAAAAAGATTATCCATAACAGCCGGATCATTTTGAGCGGATTTGTTACGGGAGAGCCGTTAGCCCAGCTTTATTCCCATGCAGGCCTGTTTGTTCTGCCCTCATTTCACGAAGGCCTTCCCATCGCCCTGCTGGAAGCCATGAGCTATGGCCTTTCCGTGCTGGTATCCGATATCCCGGCCAATCTGGAAGTGGGTCTTTCAGAGGAAAGATATTTCAAATGCGGCGATATGGATGATCTCAAAGAAAAAATCGATTATCATCTTGCGAATCCCATCAGTCCGGATGAGAAATCAATTTTCAGATCCCGGATAGAAGAGACATATAACTGGGAAAAAATCGCCGACCAGACCATCAAAGTTTATGAAAAAACCCTTGTTAAATAATTGGCGTCAGGCCTGGCTTACGTGTGACCTTTAGGTTATTGGCGTTGTAATGTTGGAACGATTAACAATTTGACCCTTGACATTATTACCCTATAAGGTTAAATTTGCTTTATGGAAAAGCGAAATCCCCATTATGACCTTTCAGCAGTGCAATCTGCCGTTCGCCTGCGTGGTGCGGATGCTTTTACTGCAACCGCATTGATTGGTGCCCAGGCAATGGGGCCGGTTGTGATCCAGTTCAAGGAGAAATGAGATGAAACGAGAATGCTTGAATTGTGGGAAAAAAGAGATGGTTCATACGGTTCGAGATGTACCATATGAATATAAAGGTAATAACACAATAATTTCTGATATTAAAGGTTGGCATTGTCTCAATTGTGGTGAAGTTGAATTTAACCCGGGGGAAGGTGTTCGTTTTGCCGATATCATCAAACAATTTGCTGAAAAAATTGATGAAGAGGCCGCAGTTGACCTGGCAAGAATTCGCAAAAAGCTAAAACTGACACAGTTACAAGCCGCCCTGCTCACAGGAGGAGGAGCAAATGCATTTTCCCGCTATGAACACGGCAAAGCCAGACCCATGCGATCGGTTACCAATTTATTTAAGCTGCTTGACAATCACCCTGAGCTGCTTGATGAGATTATCCAATAGAGAATGGAAGAAGAAGCAAGGCAGATCCTCCGGCAACATTTATTACGCGAGCTATGTGTTAAAGGTATTGGGACACGCATATCCCAACGTTTTGCCGATTTGGGTGGCGTGGAATTACCCATGATTGAAAGATCATATCCGCGCGGCACGGAATTATTGAATTTGGAATCAAACGAGTGATTCTTCTTGATGCCAACATATTGTCTGAATTGATGCGGCCCAAACCGGAACCGAAAGTCGTTTTATGGCTGGATGCCCAACCTGAAACAGAAATCTGGATCAGTGCCTTTTGACTGTGAAGCTGCTGAAATATACGCCCGAATCATCTCTGAAGGATTTTTCCAATATCGGCAAATTAAAAATTATAAACCCATGGGGGGACGGATAGAACTGTTCCGCTACCATCCGGTTGATAAAACAATTGCCAGCGGTTGCGGCAAAAAAAATGGAATGGCGTCAATCTCGTTGACCTTTATGCACCCACTTCAAAAAACCTGGAAGCCATTGTACATACTTTTCTGGCTGTTCTGAAAGCCCGCCCGGATTACAATCGGGGCAAAATTGCCAAAGCAGGATTATGGTTGGGAGAATGGCTGAGCGGGAAGTATGCCCATGAAGTGATCGCCATATCAAAGATTATTCAGGACATCTTAAAAAAATTGATGCGTTTAACCAACTGAAGACAGATCAAAAACTGGTCATTGCCGGATACAGCCATTATAAAACCGATTATAATGCGCAGCTTCAAAAAAAGATTATCAACAACAGCCGGATCATTTTGAGCGGATTTGTTACGGGAGAGCCATTGGCCCAGCTTTATTCCCATGCAGGTCTTTTTGTTCTTCCCTCATTTCACGAAGGCCTTCCCATCGCCTTGCTGGAAGCCATGAGCTATGGGCTTTCTGTGCTGGTGTCGGATATCCCGGCCAACCTGGAAGTGGGTCTGGCCAGGGAAAGATATTTCAAATGCGGCAATATGGATGATCTCAAAGAAAAAATAGAGTATCATCTGGACCGGCCGGTCACTGTGGAAGAAAAATCCGTTTTCAGGGCCTTGATCCGGGAAAAATATAATTGGGAAAAAATCGCTGCCCAAACCGTCAAAGTCTATGAAAAAGCCCTTGCCACATAACGGGGTCAGGCTTGTATTATTGTATTATTGCATTGTCGGTAGTCTATATTCCATAACAATGCTTAAGCCGGATAAGGCGAAAGTCTCACGCCGGTTCTCAGGAGGCTTCGGGCCGGTATATCCTTGCAGTGTCCAGGCTTGAGCCGGAAAAATAACACCTCCGATGGGTTGCTTGATGAGTGAGAGCAGATGAAATTTTGGGGACGTTGTTACCTACATTGCAAAACATTTATAACAAATCTTGGGGTCATTAATGAACACTCTGTTATTATTTAGCGAAGGCAACCATACGGTCCCAGGCAGCACAAGCTGGTATCTCGCCGATCTGGGCGAGTTTCGCGGCAAGCAGGAACTATTCACCCGCCAAGCGCCACAAAGGCTGAAGACGCTACTGGAGCATGCTCTTATCGAAAGTTCAATTTCAAGTAACCGGCTCGAAGGAGTGGAGGTAGATCCCCGACGCATCCGTAACGTGCTGGCCTCTCCCAAGCCCCAGTTCCGGGATCGGGATGAGGAGGAGGTGCGCGGCTATCGCGAGGCGCTCTGTCTTATCCATCAAAATACAGAAGACCTTCTCCTCTCGGAAGAGACAATTCGTCGACTTCATCATCTGACGCGAGGCCAGATCTGGGACGCAGGCTGTTACAAGTCCAAGGATGGTGATATAATTGAGCGCTACCCTGATGGTCGTGAACGGGTTCGTTTCCGAACGGTGCCAGCGCTGGAGACACCGAATTTTATGGCAGACCTGATTGCCAGCTGGGTCCGATGCCTGGAAGAACGTTGGATTCACCCCCTGATCGGCATGGCGGCCTTTAACCTCGACTTTCTCTGTATCCATCCGTTCCGCGATGGTAACGGTCGTGTTTCCAGGTTGCTGCTCCTCTTGCAGTGCCGGCAACTTGGCTTTGAAGTAGGACGCTACATCAGTCTGGAGCGCTTGATCGAGCAAAACAAAGACCGCTATTACGAAACCTTGGAGCAAAGTTCGCAAGGTTGGCACGAGAGTAAACACGATCCTTGGCCGTACATTAATTTTACTCTCTCTATTTTGAAAACCGCGTATCAAGAGTTCGCGGAACGGGTCGGCGATATCCAGGCGCCCAGAGGATCCAAAACCGAGATGATTCTGGCCGCCCTGCAACGTTTGCCGCTTGAGTTCACTTTGGTCCAACTGGAACAAGCCTGTCCGGGTGTCAGCCGGGAAATGCTGCGCCACATTCTCGGTGAGCAGAAAGGAAAGAGCGTTGTGTGCATAGGCCGTGGGCCTGGAGCCAAATGGAAAAAGAAAGGGTAACACCCCTTAAAAGAGGGCAATAAAGAGGGTAATAACGAAAACTTGGACTTTATATTCTGGCGGGAAATTTTCAAAAGAATCAAAAATAAGTCAAAAATCTTTTACTCAAGAAATTAAAAGAATGTGGAAGGATGTCATGAGGGTTTTCACCGACAGCGGCGGGCTTCAGGAAGAAACCACCGGGCTTGGTATTCCCTGTTTCACCTTAAGGGAAAATACGGAAAGGTCAACAAGGCAGGCAAAATTCCAGAGCTTTGGGACGGCAAAGCTGCTTAAAGGATTATTCAAATTTTAATGCGGATCGCACTCACGACTTGAAAATTTTTGTTACAGGCACACGAGGCATACCCGATATCCCAGGAGGCAGGGAAAATGGAACGGGGGTCAATCTCGTTAACCTGTATACACCTGCTTCAAAAAACCTGGAAGCCATTGTACATACTTTTCTTTCTGTGCTCAAAGCCCGTCAATACAATGCTGATATCCTGCACATCCATGCC
>JANNUH010000115.1:0-21907 GCA_031395015.1 Desulfobacterales bacterium
TATTTAATTGAGCCGTAACAAAAAGGAGGTTTTTATACAAACCAAACAATGCAAAATAAATTCGGATAAAAAACTTGAAAAAGACATTGCAGAAGTGGAGATATGAATTTCCGGGCTATGGTGTTTCATATAAAATGGAAATTCAAGGACTTTGAACGCATCTGTTCCTGGGCAAAAAAAAGAAACGATTAAAGACCCAGGATGCTCAGGCCTTCTTCAAGTTCAAAATAGGGTTTCAGGTCATAGGTGTAACCCGGAACGCCAAAATAAATGGCCAGACTTTCCCCGATGGCTTTTAACCCTTCTGCCAGCCTGCTGTTGTCCAGCTCATAAAATGTTATGGAATTCATACCGCCCGTCATGCTGGAAGAAACATAGGGTCCTCTTTTGGTAAGGAACTCAGGCAGAACAGGTGCCTTAAGGTACCGTCTTGCGATTTCCTTTGTACTTTCAGGGGGATAAATAACATTTGAGATAATAACCATGGGCTTCTCCTTTTCAATGGATTCATTTGATCCGTATTCAGGAAAATAGTTCCATATAAGGCCTTTGCTGTCAAATCTTTTTAAATTTCAGGTTTAAATATTCAGGTTTTTTGCCTTCCGGTATCCGGATTTTAAATAACAATTCAGATTTCTATTGGATATTGCAATTTGACTAAGACCCCAAGACTTAATAATATTTGTCTTCAGACATTTAAAAAAGGAGGGCCTGATGGTAAAAAAAATAATTGATTGCAGAACACTTCAATGTCCGGCACCGGTGCTGAAGACAAAACAATATCTCGAAGAGGAAGCCGCCATTGAAATTGATGTCATTGTTGACAATGACGCTGCTGTTGAAAATGTCAGCCGGTTTCTGAACTTCCAGGGATTCAGCGTCTCTGTTGACTCTGATGGTCTATTTTCAACGGTTTCAGGCCAAAGAGACCCTGAAAAAGCAAAAAAACTTGAATCAAACCAGGGATCAATAAAGAACAAGGAAAAATCCGACCGCCAGAAAATTCTCATAATGATCTCTTCCCAAAGTATCGGAAAAGGCGATGATGATCTCGGGCAGAAACTCATGGTCAATTTTGTCAAAACCTTGAAGGAAATGGGGAACGATCTATGGAGAATCGTTTTTGTCAATTATGGCGTGAAATTTGCCGTAAAAGGCTCGGCAATTCTTGATGAGCTCACGGAATTGGAATCATCCGGAGTGAGTATCCTGGTGTGCGGTGCCTGCCTGACCCATCTTAATTTACTGCAAGAAAAAAAAGTCGGCGAAACAACCAATATGCTGGATATTGTCACCTCCATGCAACTGGCCGACAAAGTGATAAATCTCTGATGGAGGCTTTTTTAGGGCTCAAGATCTTGGCCGACATTTATTCAGACTCTTGATTTATTTGTTAGTGACAAAAAAATCATCAATGATTTTCTGTTTTTTCAATTGCTGGCCATAGGCATCAGCACTCTTTTTATCCACAAATTCCGAAACCCGGACCACAAACCAGGTTTTGCCCCCGCCATCCACCTTTTTTACGGTTGCTTCAATTTGCTTTTTCTTCAGGTTGTTTACAAAATTGTCGGCAAATTCTTTTTTCAGATATGCCGAAACCTGGATTGTAAATGGCTTTATCTCTGGGATGTCTGTCTTCTCCACCATTTTTTCTTCAGGGGCAGGATTGGGTTTAAGCATATGGAAAACGGTATTGACGATAAAAACCATCAGCAAGATTGAAACAAAACCGAGAAACCCCATTTTCAGATAGAATTGAATCTTTTCGTGATCTTTAATAAATCCATAAACCCGATGAACAGATAAAATCAGAAAACTGAAAATTGATCCGACAAGGCGGATTACAAATTGAATTAAAAGACCTGCTTTTCCAAAAATAGCCTGAATATATTTTCCAATTTCAAGCTTTTTTTTGGGTTTCACATCCCTTAAGGGTTTTATTTCCTTTGTCGGTCTTATCTGCCTTACGGGTTTTATCTCAGGCTGGTAATAGGGTTTTTGCTTTTCAAGGGTTTCACCGGATTCGGCAAGGGCATCACCGACGGTCTCCGGGTAAGCCTTTGCAAAGGAAGGGGCTTTTTGCGTATGCTGATACAGTTTTTTCGCAGCATAATCCCTTCTCCCGGATTTCTGAAAAATATCTGTGATCCATGCAGACAAAGATTTATTGGCGTAGTATGTATCCGCAAGCAGGGTTAAAACCTCTTGCTCAAGGGGGGTTGCCGCCCGCAATTTCTGCACCTGCCTGAGCCATCGTTCAGCCATATCTTCATCGGTTGGATTCAGTTTTAAATACATGGCCGTGGCCAGACTGAAATTCTCATTTCCCATTGATGTATTCAGTTTGAATCTTGCAATGGCAGATGTTATTTTCCGGGTCGTCTTCTTTGCGGAAAATAATCCGAAAAGAAAGGAATCATAGAGTCTTAACGCCTTGTTATACTTTTTTTCGGCTTTATTATTTATTCCGGCCCTTTCCCAGGCCCGGCCTTCATTAATTAGATTGATCACGGCATTTTTAGCCGTCATATCCATCAAAAACCCGATGAGCAAAATACAGCCGATACTTATAACGAGCAATAGCCAAAGCGGGTTGATGTCTGGAAAAACTCTTGTAAAACCGGGTACAAGATAAAAGCCGAGCGGTATGGAAAAAAGAGAGGTAACCCAGAGACGCACACCAATATTTCTTAATACCCAGATCATTGTTGTTTATCCCGACATAATTGTTGATCCGTCTTTAACGGAACGGTCATCGGTTCACGACCGCCCCTTTGCCCTTCCGGAGCGCATCCGGTTTCCGTATCCACTTTTTCAAAATGAACATTATCAGGAATCGGGAAATCCCTCTCAGGGTCTGAACCAAGGGCATTTATCATAAATTCTGCCCATATGGGTGCGGCCCCTCTTCCCCCGGTAATGCCGATATTATGACTATCCAAAAGCTTTTTTTCCTTATCAAACCCGGTCCAGACAGAAGTGCACAGCGTCGGTGTAAATCCCGTAAACCATGCATCATTAAAGCTGTCCGTAGTTCCTGTCTTCCCGGCGGCAGCCCTGTTAAAGCCGAGCGCTCTGATGGACTTTCCGGAGCCGATATCAATGACGGATTTCATCATATCCACCAGTTGATAGGTGGTGGAGGGGTCCAGCACTCTTTTTTCCTGGACAATGTGCTCAAAAATAATCCTTCCATAGGCATCTTCAACTCGCCAGAATAAAAAGGGCTCATGCATGACGCCAAGAGTTGCAAAAACTGAATAGGCGGTCGCCATTTCATAGGGGGTAACATTTGATGTTCCGAGAGCCACAGAATAAACCGCCTGAAGAGGACTTTCAATACCGCAGGTTCTTGCCGTTCTGATCACTGCATCAGGACCGACTTTTTCAACCATCTGGGCCGCAATGGTATTGACGGACTCGGTCAGGGCTTTTTTCAGAATCATCGGGCCGGTAAAGGTTTTGCTGAAATTTTTGGGTTCCCAGTCTGCCGCCCCTTTTACGGGAATAATAACCGGCTTGTCCGTCAGTATGGTTGCGGGATGAAATCCCAGGTCTTTTAACGCCGTATAATACAGAAAGGGTTTAAAACCGCTGCCGGGTTGCCTTCTGCTCTTTGTGGCCCGGTTAAATTCGCTCTCGTAATAATCCCTGCCGCCGATCATGGCTTTTACGGCCCCGGACCCCGTATCAATGGCAACAAGGGCACCCTGTGGATGATCGGGTGCATTTTCACCTATCCCCATCATGTTATCGAGGTTTTCAAGGCCTTTCTTCATCGCCTGCTGGGCATAGGATTGAAGTTTTGTATCAATGGTGGCATAAACCTTGATTCCGCCGTGATAAACCACATCTTCCCCGTATTTTGATATAAGTTCACTGATCAGGGCATCGAGAAAATAACTGCCGGTTCTGGAATCGGATTGTTCATGACGCAGTTCAGGCTTTTTCAGCATGGCAGCCTGAGCCTCGGATTCAGAAATAAAACCTGCCTGGGCCATCCTGTTTAAAACAATATCCCGCCGCTTGAGTGCCAGATCATAATGGCGGAACGGATTATAATTGGTCGGGGATTTCGGGAGTCCGGCAAGAAGCGCGGCCTCCGGCAGGGTTAAATCAAGTGCTGATTTCCCAAAAAAAACCTGGGCTGCTTTTTCCACACCTTGGGCACCGGCACCAAAATGGATCTGGTTGATATAGGTCTGTAATATCTCTTCCTTTGTATTGGAAGCTTCTATCTGAAGGGACACAAGAAGCTCTTTGAGTTTTCGGGCATAGGTTTTTTCAAAACTGAAAAACAGGTTTTTGGCCAGTTGCTGGGTAATGGTAGAGGCCCCCTCTACTTTGCCCGATTGAGAAACCAGGGTTACATATAGGCCCTTTAACGTTCTGAGCTTGTTCACCCCTCGGTGTTCAAAAAAAAGATGGTCTTCCGTTGCCAGAATGGCGTTAATAAAATTTTTGGAAACCATGCCCAGAGAAACGGCCTGCCTTTCACCTATACTGATCAGAACCTGACCGTTTGAAGCATAAACCTGGGACTGAGGGGTTTCTATTATTTTACTTAAGGGAGCCGGTAATTTGGGAAGATCCTTGACCATAGCGAAAACCAGAAACATCCCTGAAAGACTTCCAAGGGAGATAAGGATCAATCCCCAAAAAAAACAGAACCGGAAAACTGCTGCAACCCTTAAGAAAAAATTCAATTCCCCGCTCCTTTAAGGTTCAGGCTTAACTGCCATACAGCCCACTCACGGCCTTTGAGAAACACGATCTGATTTCCCCCCGATGCTTCAAACTCAAATCCAAGTTTGATATACCCGTTCACCGCCTCATTAAAAATTCCCACCCGGATTATTTTCCCTTCCTGTCTAAGCAGGGCATCCGGGTCCACCATGAGATCCGGAATAATTTCCGCTGGTAATTTCAACAGCGCATCAAAAAAAAGCTGGGCCGGGTAAATACGCCCCTGGAATCCTGCCATGTCCGTCAGGATTCCGGTAATGGGTTTATCAGCGTTTTCGATTTCAATAATATCTCCTTTTCGAAGCTCAATTTCCTTTATCACCTTGTTGTCAGAATCAATAAAAAATACTTTTATTCCGCCTTTAATCCCTTCACAGAAAATTCTATCAAGATTGCTGCCGTTGAGCAGCCATACCAATCGGGCAGGATCAATGATCTTTAAGGAAGTTGATTTTTCAAGACTGAGATACAGGGATTTAAACTGCTGTTTTTCAAGCGTCACCCATTCTCCCGGCAGCAGGCTGGATAAAAGTTCTGAAAAAGAACCCGCCTTATTCGCATTCTGACGGATATCTTCTTTTTTGCTGACAATGGTATTCAGGTATTCATGGGCATTGGTGGTTTGTTTTCCGGTTTCCCAGACAGCCCCGATTTCAGGACGAAGCGCATTGGTGGATACCAGATAGGACCCCACAATCTTTTCAAACCAGTCAAATCTGAATTCTGAAAAAACAAAAACTGCGGTAAACATGAACAGGGCGATATTAAGAAAAGAAAATATCCTTTTAAACCATTCGGAAAAAGTCAGGGGTTCATACCAGTATCGAGCCATAAAAATTCTAACCCTTCATCTTAAACTTTACCGACCAGTTTCAGGGATTCATTGTAAATTGAATAAAGGTTTTTATGATCTGCCAGGGCTCCGGATAAAAACGATTCCATGTGATGGATGTCATCCTGATGAATGACATTGTTGACACTTGAATGCAAGGCCGCCATATTATCGTTGGTATTGAACTTCTGGCTGATTAAAACAATGCAGATCCTTCGTCTTAAAGACATATCAATGGCACTCATTCTATCAATAATGCCCGCTGCGCCTTTATTATCCGGGTCAAAATCATCATCCAGGATCAGAAGATGATAGGTATTATATTCCATTTTATTGAATGCCCCCCGCATATCAACAGCGACTTCAGCATTCAATCCCATCTGATCCAGAATCGAACTTATCTTTTGTTTCAATTCAACCCGGTCATTGCATATCAGGGCGTTCAGCCGGTTTTCAAACGGCAGTTGAAAGGATGATTTTTTTTTCTCTTCAACAGATTGATGGGTGTTTAATACCGGCACCTGGATCTTTTCCCGGCATTTGGGGCATGTAACGGTCGACTCCTTGTCTCTGGGCAATTTCTGATCCGGAATATTCAGTTTTGTATTGCAGTTATGACATGTAATGTTCATAGGGATTACTTTCCTTTATATCCATGATCAATGACTAGGGAATCAATCTTTGATGTGGTCTCCCCGCGTGAACTTTTTATCGAATCAAGTCCGCGTCCGACAATATCCTTTCTTGATGCGTAGGAAGCTGCAATATTTTCACTGATTTTGCCTTCCTCATAAAGAGAAAGGATATACTCGTCAAAGGATACCATGTCCTGGGGTTTTCCCGCAGTAATAATATCGTTGAAGGTCTTTCCCTCGGATTCACCATGGAGGATGGAATCTTTTACCCTCAGATTGGTTCCCATAATCTCAAAGGCGGCGACTCTGCCGCCACCGATTTTCGGCAGCAATCGCTGGGAGCAGACCCATCGGAGGGTATCGGCCAGGCGTATCCGGATCTGTTTTTCTTCATCAGTAGAAAACATGCCAAGGACACGGTTGATGGTCTGACCGGCATCAACCGTATGCAGGGTGGTCAGGACAAGATGACCTGTTTCTGCAGCGGTAAGGCCTATTTCAACGGTTTCCCTGTCCCGCATTTCACCCACCAGAATCACTTTCGGTGCCTGACGCAAAGCAGCTCTCAATCCACTTGCAAAGGTGTCAAAATCGGCACCCAGCTCCCTCTGGTTGAATGTGGATTTTTTTTGCGGATGCTGATATTCAATGGGATCTTCAAGGGTGATGACATGAACCGATTTTGTTTCATTGATTTTATCCAGCAGAGCTGCAAGGGATGTGGTTTTACCCGAACCTGTGGCCCCGGTCACAAAGATGATGCCGTTCTTTTCTTCCGCCATTCTGTGAAAGGCATTGGGAAGGTCCAGCTCTTCAATGGTGGGGATTTTTGTTTCAAGCTTCCGTAAAACAATAGAATACCGGGCCGATCTTGAAAAAATATTCACTCGGAACCGGGCCTTATTTCCAAGCTGATAGGATAAATCGCATGACCCTTCTCTTATCAGTGTTTCCATCAATTTTCGATTATTATTAATCAAATTCAAAGCAATGATTTCCGTCTGAAAAGGTGTCAATAACTTGAAATCAGGATCAATGTTGACGGCAACCAATTGCCCTGAGCTTTCGACCTGCAGGGGTTTTCCCGGCGTAAAATTCAAATCCGAAACATTATCATGGGAGTCCAGCATTTTGGAAAGGATGTGATCTATCTGTTGTTTTTTCATGCTGTTTTCCTTTTTTTTGTAGCTTTAAAGACAGCCTAAGCCTCGGTAAAATCGACTGGCGGGTTTTTCAAAAAAGGTCTGAATAAGGATTTGTTATTGGCTTTGCTGTATGCAGCATCTGCACCGATCCATCCTTTTTTATACAAATTCATGATGGCATCATCCAGCAACTGCATACCATATTGCTTTCCGGTCTGAATCATGGATGGAACCTGATGGGTTTTGGCTTCCCGGATCAGATTCCTTACCGCCGGTGTTGCCACCAGGATTTCAAGGGCCGCACACCTGCCTTTTTTATCGATTCTTTTAAACAGGGTCTGGGCGATAATGGCCCGCAACCCGTCTGCCAGGGTGGAGCGTATCTGGGCCTGCTCTGTGGAGGGGAATACCTCGATAATCCTGTCTACGGTCTTCGCAGCACTGGACGTATGAAGAGTGCCGAACACGAGGTGTCCTGTGGAAGCGGCTTCGATGGCAAGGGAAATGGTTTCAAGATCCCTGAGCTCACCCACGAGAATAATGTCGGGATCTTCACGCAATGCGCCTCTGAGCGCAGATGAGAATGTTTTTGTGTGCAACCCGACTTCCCGATGATTGACAATACAGTTCTGGCTTCTGTGGACGAACTCAATGGGATCTTCTACGGTTATGATATGGTCTTTTCTGACCTTATTGGCCTGATCAATAATAGCGGCAAGGGTGGTTGATTTTCCTGACCCGGTGGGTCCTGTCACAAGAACAAGCCCCCGCGGCAGTTCAGCCAGTTTTGAAATAACCGGCGGAAGACCCAACTGCTCTGCCGTCAATACTTCAGAGGGGATTTCACGAAAAACAGCGGAAATCCCGCTCTTCTGCATGAAATAATTGGCCCTGTATCTTGCCAGACCCGGAATCTCATAGCCGAAATCCACATCACCGGTTTCCTCAAAAACCTTGATCTTCTCCTGGGAAGTGATTTCATAGAGAAGCCCTCGCAATTTGTCGCTTGTGAGGGTATCATATTTAATCCGTTGAATATCGCCATGAAGTCTTAATGCCGGCTGCTGTCCGGAAGACAGGTGGAGGTCCGAGGCCCCCTGCTCATGCATCAGCTTAAAAAAAGCATCAATTTCAGCCATTGCCAATGCCCTTTTTATTAAGTATTAATATAAATTATGCCTGCTTTAAAAATTTCAAAGTGGAATCGATTTCGTCGGCAGCCTTATTTTCTTCCTTGGTCATCTCAAGCATTTTTGAGTGTGATTCAAGAACTGCACTGATCTGAATTTCAAGCTGAATCCGTTGACGCTTCAGCTCAATAATGTCGCTATGAAGTTGAGAGAGCCTTTTGTGAGCCCGATTCAATATCTTTTCCGCTTCAACTTCAGCGTTTGCAATGATGATCTCGGAAGATTTCTTTGCATTTTCCTTCATCTGATCCATGACCTTCTGGGACTGAATCATGGCATTCTTCATGGAATTTTCTCTTTTCCGATAGCCTTGATTCTCCAGATTCAGCCGGTGATTTTCTTCATGGAGGATTTGAATGGAATGATTCAACTGATCCAGTTCCCTTGACACATCCTCAAGAAAATGGTCTACTTCCTGGACATCAAAACCTCTGAATCTTGTCGTGAATTCTTTCTGTTTAACAACCAGTGGCGTTATTCCCATAAACAATACCTCGCTTTTTATTATGCTAAAGTGAGGGCCAGCCTTAAAAGACTGTCCACAACAAATGTCTGAAGAAAAATAATTGCCAATATCACTATTACAGGAGACACATCAAGTCCTCCAAAATTCATCGGAAGTCTTTTTCTGATCTGATAAAAAACAGGTTCGGTTGCTTTATTGATGAATCGCACAATGGGATTGTAAGGATCAGGGTTCACCCATGACAGAACAGCGCCGGCAATTACAATGTACATATAAAAACTCAGCCCGTAATTCAGAACAATCGCGATGGCTTTAATAAAATTAGCTAAAAAGAACATTTGGTTTACCTTTTTTCCATGATTCCCTTGTTTCCACAACCCACTGATAAACACCGAATACTGCAAAAAGTCAAGTCTTTTTAAATATTTAGCCTGGTTTTATTTCCAGGTTTGCCCGTTGACATCCATGGAGAAATGGTTTATTAATGGTTTAACCATTTATACCCATTTTCATAACCAAGGAGTGACAATATGGGCAATTTCCAATTAAAAGAGATTAAATCCGTCTCCTATGAAAAAGCAGAAATAAAAAAAGGTTATACTGATCAATCC
Organism: Desulfobacterales bacterium; assembly: GCA_031395015.1. Classification (GTDB taxonomy): domain Bacteria; phylum Desulfobacterota; class Desulfobacteria; order Desulfobacterales; family Desulfobacteraceae; genus Desulfobacula. The sequence continues at coordinate 9,629 of JANNUH010000115.1, forward strand.
CTTCGTATCAACCTGAATTCAGACGACATTATCATCAACCCCATTGATGAAACAATAAAACATACATTCATAGGCGGCAAGGGATATGACCTCTGGCTTTTATGGAATTCCGTTTCCGGAAAAACCAAATGGAACGACCCTGAAAATGCCGTCTGCATCTCATCCGGGCCTCTTGGCGGCACCCCCGGCTATCCGGGCGGAGGCAAAAGCATTGTCACTTCCATTTCTCCTCTGACCGGTGCCCCCATTGATTCAAATGTCGGGGGATATTTCGGACCCTATAAAAAATTTTCCGGTTTTGATGTCATCCAGATTGACGGCAAAGCAACGGCAGACAGGGTCATCCTCATCGATGGAATTGAAAATAAAATTAAAATTTTTGAAGCTGAAAACCTTCCCAAAGATTCCTATGAATTATCCGATCAACTGACCCGCTATTTTGACCCGGACAAACCGGTCAATGTTTCTGTTGTATCAGCGGGCCCCGGTGCCGAACATACCTTTTTCGGATGCCTGAACTTTTCCTGGTGGGATAGCGGACGAAAAAGAGTCCGTTACAAACAGGCTGGCCGCGGCGGCATAGGAACCGTTTTTGCCGATAAAAAGGTCAAGGCCGTTGTCGCCCGGTATGGCTCCGTTTCAATGAAATCCAACAACCCTGCCGATCTTGAAGCGCTAAAACGAGTCACAAAAAGCCATGCAAAAGAAATCCATGATCTTGATCCCAACCAGAACCGCATGGCCCTGGTGGGAACCACCCATCTTGTCCCCATTATGAATGACCATGACTGTCTGCCGGTTCATAATTTCAAATTCGGGTCCCACCCTGAAAGCAAGGTCATTGGTGAAGAAATATATGAACACATATTTGACAAGGGGTTTGACGGTTGCTGGAAAGGATGTGCCGTTGCCTGTGCCCATGGCGTCAAAGATTTTTCTCCCTTTACAGGTCCTTATCAAGGGAAAAAAGTTTTCGTTGACGGCCCGGAATATGAGACCATTGCCGGTTGCGGCTCCAACCTGGGAATTTTTGATGCCCATACCATTATTGAAATCAATTTCTATTGTGATGCCTATGGCATGGACACCATTTCCGTTGGCACATCCCTTGGATTTGTCATGGAATGTTTTGAAAACGGTTTGATTACAATAGATCACACCGGCGGGATGGATTTATGCTTTGGCAACAGATTCAATGCTCTTTCGATCATCCATCAGATGTCAAAGGGTGAAGGCTTTGGTGCCATCGTAGGAAAGGGTATCAGAAATATGAAAAAAATATTTGCTAGAGATTTTGGCGCAGATATTGCTTTTATGCAGGACATCGGCATGGAATCCAAGGGTCTTGAATTTTCCGAATATATTACCAAGGAATCCCTTGCCCAGCAGGGTGGCTACGGCCTCGCCCTGAAAGGCCCCCAGCACGATGAAGCCTGGCTGATTTTCCTTGATATGGTTCACAATTTCATGCCGACCTTTGAAAACAAAGCCGAGGCTCTTCACTGGTTCCCCATGTTCAGAACATGGTTCGGTCTCTGCGGTCTCTGCAAGCTTCCCTGGAACGATATTGTTCCCGAAGACAATAAAAAAACACCTGAACCTGCCAAGGTTATGAAGCATGTGGGCTGGTATGCAGACTTCTTCAGCGCTGTCACAGGACGAAAAACAGGGCCGGAGGACATCATTAGCATGAGCGAAGCGGTTTATAATTTCCAGAGAGTTTTCAACCTGAAGATGGGGTTTGGCACAAGAGAACATGATACCCTGCCTTACCGGGCTGTCGGCCCTGTGACGGTGGAAGAGTATGAATCCCGAAAAGACAGATATGACCTGCAACTTAAGGATAAATACGGTTTTGATATCAGCAGCATGGACACTAAAGAAAAAGTGTCTGCATTGCGGGAAAAAAGAGAAAACCAGTATGAAATGCTCAAAGATGCTGTTTATCAGCGCCGGGGATGGACAAAAAACGGTATCCCCACTGTGAAAACAGTCCGGCGACTGGGGATTGATTTTCCTGAAGTCCTGAAAGTCCTTAAAATAAATGGAGTTGAATGAAGAGTGATCCAGGTGGATAAAAAAAAAATGCCCTGGTCTGAGTCCATGACCCTTGACTCTCTTTTGCAGACCCTTGAAAATGTTGAATTCTGTTCTGTGGTCCGGCTTAACGGCAAACTTGTGTCCAGCCCGAAATTTTCAAAAACAAAGGTCAGGGATAAAGATAAAATAGAACTTCTGCCCCTGGTGGCCGGAGGATAATTTGATGATTTTACAGTTTTAGCTTCACAAATCCCGGCCTGTCTGTTAATTAGCATTTGATTACAGACAGGCTTTTCACTTTTACACAGAAAAAAGAAAGAGACGATTGAAACAATTCCTATTATTTTTAAAAAACCTTTTTACTAAAAAATCTTCGGCCCCACCTTCAGCTCCATTTATTGATGTCCCGAAACCTCCGCCACCTCCAACGGCAGAACCTGTCCAAAAGACTCCGTCAAGACCCCAGAAAAAAAAATGGGGCCCCATGGATTTTCCGGTAGAGCCCATAGATGGAGAAACCAGATTTCATGATCTTATGCTTCATTCAAGCATTCTCCATGCCATTTCCGATCTGAAATTCAATTATTGCACCCCTGTTCAGGCCAAACTTCTTCCCCATACCCTTGAAGGAAAAGATGCCACGGCCAAGGCGCAGACAGGGACAGGCAAAAGTGCAAGCTTTATCATCACGATTCTGGCGGCATTTCTTAAAACGCCTCAAAAAAATAATAATGGAACTCCGAGAGCATTAATTCTAGCCCCTACCCGGGAGCTGGTCCACCAGATTGAAAAAGATTTTAAAGCCCTTGCGAGACACACCCGCTTTAAAATATTGGGCGTCTATGGCGGGACCGGATATCAGGAGCAACAAACGGCACTCAAATCCTCTCCTATTGATGTAATTGTGGCGACTCCAGGCCGCCTCATGGATTTCATGGATAAAAAACTGATCCATACCTCCAGGGTTGAAATAATCGTCATTGATGAAGCAGACCGCATGCTGGACATGGGATTTATCCCGGATGTCCGGAGAATCATCCTCACCACCCCCCATAAAAGCAAACGGCAGACCTTGTTTTTCTCAGCCACCCTGACCCCGGAAGTGTTAAGGCTGGCTCAAAGCTGGACAAATGATAATGTTGTCCGGATCGAAATCGACCCGGAACAGACGGCAGCAGACAGTGTACAACAGATTGTCTATATTACGACGGAAACCGATAAATTCAAGCATGTGTATAATCTGATTACCAGTGAAAACCTCACCCGCGTGATCCTGTTTGTGAACCGGAAGGATACGGCCAAATATCTGGCAGAAAAATTCGAACGCTACAACCAGAAATGCAGTGTGCTTTCCGGTGATATTCCCCAGGATAAACGGTTTAAGGTCTTGGAAAATTTTAAAAACGGCAGGATCAATCTTCTGGTTGCAACCGATGTAGCGGCCCGTGGATTGCATATTGAAAATATCAGCCATGTCATCAATTATGATCTTCCCAATGAGCCTGACCATTATATTCACAGAATCGGCCGAACCGGAAGAGCCGGGGCATCCGGAATATCCATCAGCTTTGCCGATGAAACAAGTTCCTTTTTTATCCCGGAAATAGAAAAGGTTCTGGGCTATAAGATAGCCTGTGAATATCCATCCGAGGCCTTGGAAAAACCGTTGCCGGAAGCCCGTAAAAAATTTCTTTCAAAGCCGAAGCCGCCAGGAAGGAAGCCATTTAAGCGCAAACCCAAACCCTGATCTTCCGATATCCTTTTCTTGACACCTGAGGATTATTCAGTGTAAATGAAGCAGGTTGATGTGACCGGCAATTTTCATTAAAGGAGTTTAAACACTATGTTTGGTCTTGGAATGCCTGAAATCTTATTGATCCTGGCCATCGCCCTCATTGTCATCGGGCCCCAGAAACTGCCTGAACTTGCAAAAACTCTTGGCCGTGCCATGGGAGAATTTAAAAAAACGGCCCAGGAATTTAAACGCAGCATTGATGTGGAAACAACCGTTAAAGATATCAAAGACATCAACCTGCCGAAAACGGATCTGAAAGATATCCTGAAAGAAGCCAATACAAAGGAGGAGAATGTTTCATCCATCAGAACAGACTCTGCTCCAGACAATCCTGAGCTAAAAGAAGATCCGGGAACCATGGATCAGGCATCCGAGAAAATTAACACTGACGTTACTGATAACACAAAAAATAAAATACCTGACCTATGACTACCGAAGAAAGAAGCCCCTTTACTGAGCATCTGGGTGAGCTTAGAGATAGACTGATCCGCTCCGCCATAGCCGTTGGTGTCGGATTCTGCATTGCCTATTTTTTCAAAGAGAAGCTGTTTGAAATTCTGACGGCACCCCTTGTCAAAGCCATTGGTGATAACAAAAATACCCAGATGATTTTTACAGGGCTTCCCGAAGCCTTTTTCACTTATATGAAGGTTTCATTAATTGCCGGCATTGTTGTATCTACCCCTGTTCTTTTCTATGAATTCTGGATGTTTGTCTCACCCGGACTTTACAGAAAGGAAAAGAAATATTTTTTACCCATTGTTTTGCTTTCCGTCTTTTTCTTTATAGTTGGCGCCTCTTTTGGATATTTCATTGCCTTTCCCTACGGATTTAAGTTTTTTCTAGAATTCTCAACGGATTCCATCCATGCCATGCTGTCCATGAAGGAATATCTTTCTTTTTCTTCAACCCTGCTTCTTGCCTTTGGATTTACCTTTGAATTACCTTTGGTTCTGGCTTTCATGGCCAAGATGGGCCTTGTGACCGTTCCTTTTTTACAAAAAAACAGAAAATATGCAATTCTGATCATTTTCATTGTGGCCGCAATTCTTACCCCAGGGCCTGATGTTATCAGCCAGCTCATGATGGCTGTTCCCTTAATGCTTTTATATGAAATCGGTATTATCGGAGCCCGAATGTTCGGTAAAAAACCGGATTCAGGCATGGAAGAAGAAACTGATTCAGAAGAAGATCCCGTTCAAGAGGATAAGGTGGAAGAAAGCTGATCTGCATACAATTCAGGATATTTTTATATTGACTTTCCTCTTTTTTTGGATGTAAATGTGGAAACATATATACAGGGAGATTCCCGGTGGCTTTAAGTGAATGCTACCGGTAAAAGGCAAAATAAATTGTAATTAAAAAAGGAGCAGAATTGATCATGAACAAAAAATTGCTGACTTGGCTTTTTGCTGCAAGTATTGCTGTAATTTTTGTTGCTACGGGACTCAATGCCGGAACAAAAGTACCCGACACAATAAAAATGGACACCAATGCCTACACCAAACGGACAAAAACCCCACCGAAATTTGAATTTGCTGTCTTCACTCACAAGAAACATGCTGAGGAATACAAAATTGCCTGTGGCGAATGTCACCATGACAAGGACAACAAACCCTTAACCCTTAAAATGGGTGACGCTGTTCAAAAGTGCGGAGAATGCCACAATGTAATGGAAAAAGACAAAGCAAATCCGAAGGATATCAAAGCCCTTGAAAATGCCATGCACGGCAATTGCATTGAATGCCATAAAAAAGCCAATATTAAAGCAGGCGACCCTAAAGGCCTGAAGGGCAATGCCCCGGCTTCATGCAATAACTGCCACATTCCTCCAAAATCATAAATTTTTTAGTATTGTTTTTTAGTAGTTAAAATGGGTTATCCAGTGAAACCGGATAACCCATTTTAATTTTGAAAATCAGGTAAATTGAATCAGGATTTCAGGGCCTTGTATGCAGAGGCCTTCGCTATCAGGGACGCGGCCCAGGATGGTGTTCCAAGGGCATGGATATGGGTGTATGTTCCAAAGGTATTCTGCTTGAAAAAACCATCTTTTTTATCCATTATTCCTTTTCCCCGCTCCATTCTGAACGCCATCTCATGGTCTTTATAATCAATGTCGAGGATGCTTGAATATCTGAATTCATGGCCTCTTAAAACTTCCCCTCTCTTGAAAAACGGGTTCTCATGGACCACTTCGACTTTGGTATAGCCATGCCCCTGGGGCTTTTTGCAAAGCCCGAACCGGATTGGAAAAACCCCGGACATGGGATATTCCTTATCCTCCAGATAGATGCTTTGTCCTAAAAAGATCAGGCCGCCGCATTCGGCATAAATAGGAAGTCCTTTTTGAGACAATCGTTTCAGATCATCTCTAAAGCCTATATTCTGTGATAATTCAGGAGCATGGGTTTCAGGGAATCCGCCTCCCATGTATATGGCATCCACATCCGGGATTGATGTCTCTTTCAGGGGGCTGATGAATACAATGGTTGCACCGAGTTTTCTCAAGGCTTCAATATTGTCGGGATAATAAAATTGAAAAGCGGAATCTCTGATAATGCCTATGGTAACCCTTGTGGGCTCAGGATATTGATCTTCAAATATTTCCTGGGTTTCCACCATGGCTGAATCACCAGAACAATCCTTGCAGCATAGGATATCATATAATCCATTGAGATCAATATTGTCTTTTGCGACGTGAAGGGCAACCTGAACAGCCCTGTCTGAAAAAAGATGTTCTTCAGAGGTGATGAGCCCCATATGCCTTTCCGGAAAATCATCTGCGTCCAGCTTTGGAACAGATCCGAATACAGGAATTCGGCAGAATTTTTCAATATTGAGCCTTACCGTTTTCTCATGGCGTTTCCCGGCCACACGATTCAGAACAGCCCCGATAATCCGGATATCCGGATCAAATTTCATACATCCGAGAACCATTGCAGCCATTGTCCGGGTGGCTTTTGTGCAGTCAAGAACCAGCAGGACAGGCAGGTTCAGAAGTTTCGCAAGCTCTGCCGTGGAAGTGGAACCATCGGTGTCAATGCCGTCATAAAGGCCTCTGTTGCCTTCGATAACAGAGATGTCACAATTTTTTGAATGTTCAAAATAGGATTGTTTTACAATTGCAGATGGACACAGAAATGTGTCCAAGTTATAGCAGGGACGACCGGCTGCCTTTGAAAGCCAGCCGGCGTCAATATAATCCGGCCCCTTCTTAAAGGGAGAAACCCTGAATCCTTTTTCTTTCCATGCAGCGGTAATTCCAAGGGATATCACTGTTTTCCCTGATCCACCCCTAAGGCCAGCAATAACTATTCCCGGCACTTTTTTACCACCTTTTTGCATGAACCCTTTAAGCCTGAGGCTTTTTTATAATTTTATTCTTCGCCTTCAGACGAGTGCTGGATACCGGAACCTTTAAGCCCATACATGGTGGTACTTCCGGAGGACCAGTATTCAAGAACTTCTTCTTCAACCATTTTATTGATTACTTTTTTAATTTCTCTTGGCTTGTCATCCGGAAAAATTTTCGAGAAATCATTAAAATAAAACTTGGTCTTGGTCCCGGCTTTTTTTGTCATCCATTCCACAACTGCCTGGACTGCCGCCTCTTTATTTGCAAGAAGATCGCTCATTGTCATTCTCCTTTGAATTTAAATGGTTCAGCCGGAGTGAAAAACTCACTCCGGCCTCAACATATTTATATAAAATTACGGTTCAAATTAGAATTTGAACTGAGTTGTCTGACGCCAGCTCATATAAGCCTGCTGACGGAAGTCATCAATGAGATGATGGGTAAACTCAATTTCACAGGCATTAAAGAATTTTTCCCAACCGATTCTCTCAGCCCAGTCACCTACGCGCTCATATTTCTGTGCGCCTTTTGCATAGGCTTCTACTATCCTCTTGATGGCGGCCGTCATGGATGGCCATCTCGGCATTTCATTGGGCAGAAAAGCCACAACAACCTTGGAGAATTTGGGAGCTGAAATCCTGTTGGAAACTTTTCCACCGGCCATGAGAACAATACCATCACCATCCGTATCAGCCAAGGGCATGGACGGACACATGGTATAGCAGTTACCGCAATACATGCAGCGTTCATTTTTTACTTCAACGGATTTTACTTCCTTGCCATCCGCCAGTTTCACCTTTGCCGGTTTAATGGCTGCGGTGGGACAGGCAGAAATAGCCAAAGGAATTTCACAAACCTTATCAAGGTATTCATGATCCAGCATGGGCGGTTTTCTGTGATATCCGAGAATCGCGATATCAGAACAATGGACCGCACCGCACATATTCAGGCAGCAGGCCATGGAAACCCTGAGCTGTGCCGGAAGTCTCATATCCTGGAAGTCAGAAAACAATACATCCATTGCTGCCTTTACCGTGCCGGAAGCATCTGTAGCCGGTGTATGGCAGTGGAGCCAGCCCTGGGTATGAACTATATTTGAAATACCGGCACCGGTTCCGCCGATGGGGAATTTAAAGGAACCACCGGCAAATTTTCTGGATTTCAGATCATTCTTAAGGGGTTCAACCTTATCCTTTGAATCGACCATGAATTCAACGTTGTTACGGGTGGTAAATCTGACATACCCATCACAGTGTTTATCCGCAATATCACAGATTTCATTGATCAAGCCGGTAGACATCAGGCGTGCACCACCGACTCTGACTGTATATAATTCATCTCCTGAATCGCCGACATGCACCAGAACACCCGGCTCAAGGATTTCATGGTGAGACCATTTGCCCTTGTTCTTTGCAATGACAGGAGGATAAAAATCGTTATAGTCTTTCGGACCGATGTCGGTAATCCTGTTTTCCATCGGTTTTGCTGGATTATAACCAGTAGAAATAAATGCCATTATATTCTCCCTTTCTATCTAAGATGGTGTTTTCTGTATTCGTCAACATCACGTTCCCAGCCGCCTTCAACCTCGTCTTCCTTCCAGAAGATGTAGGGGTTGGTTCTCGGATATGATACATGCTGGGGCATTGCCTCAATCCCAGTGACTTCAAGAAGCTTCTGGAATCCCTGACGCATGATCAACTCACCCAGTCTTTCACGGTTTTTGCCTTCTTCCATCCACCAATCCCAAACATTTTCAATAACTTCTGTAATAGCAGCATAATCATTGTCAGGATTGACTTCAACAAAGGGGACCAGCAATGAACCCATCTGGGCACCATCCAGAATCGGAGCTTTTGCGCCGACAAGAATGGAAAGACCGGTATCCTTACCAATTTTAAGGGCTCTCGGCATAACATTGATACAATGCATGCAACGGGTGCAGTTGGCATTATCAATGGAAAGTTTTTTATTTTCAAACTTCATACATTTTGTCGGGCACAGACCCAGAACTTCTTTCTCAAGGTCAAATTTACCCCAATCTCTGCTGCCGCGGAATGCGCCTGCGTTGGCAGGATATCCGGCTGCATTTTCAACATATTTGTTCACGGCATCCTGATTGATACGGATATCATCTTTCCAGGTACCGATAAAGGACATGTCGGAACGGGCGATTGAAGCTACGCAGCAATTGGAGCAGCCATCCAGTTTAAATTTGAATTTGTATGGAAAAGCGGGTCTGTGAAGTTCATCCTGGTAGTTATTGGTCAAGAAATAAGCCAATGCATTGGTATCATAGCATGCATATTCACATCTGGACTGACCAAGGCAGTCAGACGGAGTTCGCAGGTTGGATCCTGATCCACCAAGATCCTGGTTCATGTCATGGGTCAGTGTCCAGAAAATTTCTTCAATCTGAGGAGTCGATGTCCCCAGAAGAATAATATCGCCTGTTGAACCATGCATATTGGTCATACCGGAACCTCTTAAATCCCAGAGTGCTGTCAATTGTCTGAGATAGTCAGATGTATAATACTTGCCTGACGGCTGATTAACCCGCACAGTATGGAAATGCTCTACACCCGGGAACATTTTGGGCTGATCGCAATATCTGCCGATAACACCGCCGCCGTAACCGAAAACGCCAACGATGCCGCCATGTTTCCAGTGAGTTCTGCCGTGTTTGAAAGACAGCTCCAAAACACCCAGAAGATCGTCCACACAATCCTGGGGCATCTGGAATTCAACACCTTCGACATTCTTTGCTCTTTTTTCAGCCTGAGCTTTCATGTCAGAGACAAAGCTAGGCCATGGGCCGGATTCCAGTTGGTCCAGTAAAGGAGTCTTATGTTTTGCCATTTACTTACCTCCGTTAATAGTTAATTTACATCCACTAATGAAAAGGTTATCCAAACTTTTCATTTAATAATCTATTCCTTTGTTATTCCAGAGAGTTAGTTTAGTAACCCATCTGTCCTGAAAATATTACCCAAAAAATAACATTGCAGATATAAAATTTCTGTTTCAACAAGTCAATTAAAAAAGGTTTTTTTTACAAGGTTTTAAAAATCGCCTCAAGAACCCTGCAATGAGTTTCAAGGTTTTCCATTATCAATCTATTTTCCATTGGATTCATATCACCGGATTCCATGATCTTTACCATGATATTCATCATCTGATCCAGGCTCCATCCCTTGACAAAAGCAATGAAAATCAGCTTCAAATTCCCATAATCATAATCTTTTGATTTTTCATTCAGGGCATCTAAAAAACCGTCAACTGTTGACCCTAGGATTTCATCCCCAAGCATTACAGCCTTGCCTGTACCATCCAGGCGGTCCAGGCGCATTCTTAAGGTAAGATTAAAAAAGAAAACCAGCAATGAAGGCAGGATATGGCTTTTTCTATCCGCTTCATCCGGCCCGAATTCCGTTAAAGGTGAATATCCTCGAACAGTAATCAGCCTGACATGGAATTGACCGTCTGACTGTTGAACAATAAAATCTCCGGCCGCATGATGCCAGGGGAAAATCTGTTCAAAGGTTTCAATATCATAATAATAGGTCAGTATCCGCGCTGCTTCCCGATAAATGGGCAGTGCTGTTTTCTCAGGCAGATAACGGCAGTTCCCTTCGGATTCCCATATCGAGATTTGTCTTTGGTCTCTACCAACCGTCACGTGGAATTCTTTGTAGTCCTCAAACCATTCCCCTAAAAAGAACCCGATCCTTCCATGCTTTGTTTCCAGAATATCCAGGCCAAAGACAAGGGGAAGATACTGTGTTGAAAACGCTTTGTTTAATCTTGAAATAAGAGAATATTCAGTTTCTATTAAAGACAGTCCAGGGGTTGAGACTGCGCCATTGAGGACAAACAAACAGGTTTGGGAATCCTTGAGTTCAACCTTGATTTTCAAGGGGTGATAAAAGGCACCGTGTTTTTCAAGGAAGATCAAAACTCGCCCGATAGCGTCCTTTGGAACTGTTTTCTGAAAAACAGATTCAAGACCTGTTACAAGTATTGAAAACTCTTTTTTGGATAAGACTTCACAGGAAGCTGAAAAATAATCCCCAACAGTTATCCCGGTATCCCGATTGGCCGTCCCTGAATCCAAATCACCTGCTTGGCCGACTCTTTTCCCTGACAAAGGTAATTCCCATAACTCTGACCCAGGGATAACCTCTTTTTCTTCACCCGATATAAAAAAGTGGAGCCGGTTTTTTCCCATCAGGCTTTTCTATGGGGCAAAAGCTCTTCTTTTAACCGTTCGGCAACCTTATAGCCCAGTGCTTCTGCTTTGTCACAATGGGCAATGGCCTTATCAAACTCACCGGCCTCAAGATAGGCCACGGAAAGATTATTATGGGCCACTGGAAAATCCGGGGCTATTTTTATGGCTTCAAGGTTGGCCTCAATCCCTTCACGAATAAGTCCCTTCATGAAATACGCAGTTCCAAGGGTGGTATAGGCCTGGACAAAATTCTTATTATGAATAATGGCTTTTTTAAGGTTCTTAATGGCTTTATCCACTTTTTCTTCATCTTCGTTCGAGTCTTTGCCGTTCACCATCTGCAAAAGGACAAAGGCCATATTTCCATAGCCTTCGGAAAAACCGGCCCTGGCTTTGGTAGCATTCTGATTATATCTGTAGCACCCCTCAAGATCATTTCTCTGAAGGCATATCCCTCCCAGGAGAACATAGGCCTCGGCCAGCGTCGGACTGCAGTCAATGGCATCATGGAGCACTTTTTCAGCCTCGGCATATTCCTGCTTTCCCATAAGGGCCACTGCAAGGTTGTAATGGGTTGTCCCGCATTCTTCATTGCCCGTTAACTGGCTTCTCAACCGGACGATATGCTCATCCGCACTTTTGGGCAGGTGTTTTGCCTGATTCGTATCCGTCATTATGAATATCCTTATCTGATTGCTGAAAAATTAAACTTTAACTAAACAACCACCGGCTTAAAGCCGGTGGGTTTAAATTCGCGGACTGAAAGTCCAGCGATACCGGCATAGGCCGGTTGATTCATTCAATATCAAACTTATCATTGGGGTCTTTCTCAAAATGATGCTGAAGGTACTCCTG
>JANNUH010000117.1:0-13496 GCA_031395015.1 Desulfobacterales bacterium
AGATATAACCGGAGTTCTGACACTGGACGAAGGCGTTGAAATGATCATGCCTGGAGATAACGCAACCATCAATGTAGAACTGATTAACCCCATTGCCATGGAAAAAGAACTTAGGTTTGCCATCAGAGAAGGCGGCCGTACCGTTGGCGCTGGCGTTATCGGTGAAATTGTTGAATAAATTTCAAAGGAGTTGACGAGTGGACAGAGTGAATATTGCTCTTGCCTGCACAGAGTGCAAGAGAAGGAACTATACAACGACAAAGAATAAGCGGAAAACTCCTGATAAAATAGAGTTTAAAAAATACTGCAAATTCTGTAACAAACATTTATTGCACAGAGAAACAAAGATTAAATAGAAGAAAGATTGCAGGTCAGTAGCTCCAATTGGCAGAGCTCCGGACTCCAAATCCGGGAGTTGGGGGTTCGACTCCCTCCTGACCTGCCACTCTTTTTAAGATTAATGAAAAATTAATTAGGGTTGCATCAAAATTTAGGGGTTGTATGTCACGATTATTAAAAAAGAAGCCGGACAGTGAAAAGAAGAAAAAAATTACAGATTCGGGAAATAGCACTGACTCAGAAGTAAGCTCTGCTAAGATTTCTATTTCCAAATCGGCGACGGTTGCAAGTCCTTTAAAAGTAAAACAGGAAAAAAGTCTGGCGGAAATTAAAGTCGGCGAACCGAACTTTGTTCAAAAAGCCATTGATTTTTTAACGGAAGTAAAGGTCGAATTAAAAAAAGTAACTTGGCCGACACGAAAACAGATAACCGGAACAACAATTGTTGTGATTATTTTTGTTTTTGTTGTTGCAGCTTTCCTTGGACTCTTTGATTTCGGTCTGGCAAAGCTTGTTCAGGTCGTGCTGACATAAAACAAGGGTTGTAACATGTCTCTAAAATGGTATATCGTACATGTATATTCTGGTCATGAGCAGAAAGTGAAGATTGCATTGGAAGAAAAAATTCAGGCTTCCAAGCAACCCGAGAAGTTCGGAGAGATTCTCATACCGACTGAAAATATTGTTGAGCTGGTGGATGGTAAAAAAAGAGAATCTTCCAGAAAATTTTATCCGGGCTATATCATGGTCAGGATGCACTTGGATAATGATACATGGCATATTGTCAGTTCGACTGCAAAAGTTACAGGCTTCCTAGGTGGAAAGAACAAACCCGCACCCATAAGTGATAAAGAAGCAAAGAATGTAATTGATAAGATGCAGCAGGGCAAGAATAAGCCTCAACCAAAATATTTCTTTGAGCCGGGAGATGAAGTCAAGGTTATTGACGGACCCTTCACAAATTTTACGGGTACTGTGGAAGATGTCTCTCCGGATAAGGAAAAGATAAAAGTCCTTGTGAGTATTTTTGGACGTGCTACCCCGGTTGAATTAAATTTTATACAGGTTTCCAAAATATAATACCAAAATATAATAATGGTTAAAATTGTGAGTTTCAGGAGTTAAAAAATGGCAAAAAAAATAATGACACAAATAAAGCTTCAGGTTCCAGCCGGAAAGGCAAATCCATCTCCGCCGATTGGTCCTGCACTGGGTCAGCATGGTGTGAATATCATGGACTTCTGTAAGGCTTTTAATGCGAGAACCGCCAATGATGTTGGATCTATCATCCCTGTAGTAATCACCGTTTATATGGATAGATCTTTCAGCTTTATTACCAAAACACCGCCAGCATCAAGATTATTGCTGGCCGCCGCTAAAATTGCGAAAGGTTCCAGCGTACCCAATAAAGAAAAGGTCGGAACAGTTACCAAGGACCAGATCATTGAAATTGCCAAAACAAAAAGAGAAGATTTAAATGCCTCAGATATTGATGCAGCCGCGAAAATTATCGCTGGTACTGCAAGAAGCATGGGGATAGAAGTAGTTTAACTTTAAGTAAAAGAGTGATGAAAAATGCCAAACCGGAGTAAAAAACATACAGAAGCACTTAAAAAGGTTGATAGAACGGTTCAATATGATCCTTTGAATGCCTTGGAACTGGCCGTATCTTCAAGTTATGTGAAATTTGATGAAACGGTTGATGTCGCCGTAAGATTAGGAGTTGACCCGCGGCATGCCGATCAAATGGTTCGAGGTACCGTTGTGTTGCCCAATGGGCTTGGTAAAGATGTGAAAGTATTGGTTTTTGCAAAAGGTGAGAAAGAAAAAGAAGCCCTGGACGCAGGCGCAGACTTTATTGCAGATGACGAGACCATCAAGAAAATTCAAGACGGATGGTTCGGTTTTGATAAAGCCATTGCAACGCCTGATATGATGGGTGCCGTCGGGAAACTGGGAAGAATTCTGGGTCCCCGGGGGTTGATGCCTAATGCAAAAACCGGAACTGTTACCTTTGAACTGGCCAAAGCAATTAATGAATTAAAGGCTGGGAAAATAGATTTCAGGGTTGAGAAAGCTGGTATTGTACATGTTCCCGTAGGAAAAATTTCTTTTGGAGCACAAAAATTGACGGAGAATGTGAAAGCATTTCTGGATAGGCTTGTCGCTTTAAAACCAGCCGGTAGCAAAGGGACTTACCTGAAAACCATTAGTATTTCTTCAACCATGGGACCTGGAATAAAAGTAGACCCCTCGTTGATAAAATAAAGGTTTAAACCTGTCCTAGACAGTAGGTGTGCTTCTTTAATGAAGCACATAATCGGATCTGCCGGCCTGCCGAGATGGAAGATAATATGATTTTGTTTTGGTTTAGTCGGCACCTTCGAAAGAAATTCAATTAATGAAAGGAGGTGTAAAAAATTGCTGAATATTTCCCAGAAAAAAGAAGTCGTTGAAAGACTTGCTAAAGAGTTCAAAGAGTCGGAAATTTCGATACTTGTAGATTATAAAGGTCTCAATGTATTGAAAATGACGGAACTTCGAGCACAGCTCAGAAAAGAAGGCATCCGGATTGAAGTAGTAAAAAATTCATTGATGGAACTGGCATCTGAAGGTACAGACGCTGCCCTGATGAAGGATTTTTACAAAGGCCCCAATGCCATTGTTCTATCAAAAAAAGATCCGGTCACTCCTGCAAAAATTCTGATCAATTTTGCAAAGGACAATGATAAACTTGAAATTAAAGCAGGGACTTTATCAGGTAAGCTTCTTAATCCGGAAGAAATCAAACAACTGGCAAAGTTACCGTCTAAAGAAGAACTTCTTGGCAAACTGCTGTATACGCTGAATGCGGTTCCGACATCATTTGTTAATGTTCTTTCCGGTGTTCCCCGTGCTTTTGTTAATGTTCTTAATGCGATTAAAGATCAAAAAGAAGCGGCATAGACAATTATTATTTATAGAAAAATATTTTTATAGTTTTATTTTAGGAGAATAAAAATGGCTGATATCACAAAAGCTGATGTTATCGAATTTATATCAAACATGAGTGTTCTTGAGCTTTCCGAGCTTGTAAAAGAACTTGAAACCAAATTTGGCGTTACTGCTGCGGCACCTATGGCTTTCGCAGCAGGCCCCGCACCAACGGGTGATGCCGGTGCAGCTCAGGAAGAACAGACCGAATTCACGGTTATCCTTGAAGCAGCCGGTGACAAGAAGATCAATGTTATCAAAGAAGTCAGAGCGATTACGGGTCTTGGCCTGAAAGAGGCAAAAGCACTTGTTGAAGAAGCACCAAAACCGGTAAAAGAAAGCATCCCAAAAGCAGAAGCGCTTAAAATTAAAGAACAATTGGAAGGTGCCGGCGCCCAGGTCTCGGTAAAATAACCCGGTTTTCTGGTTCTAAAGTGTATAAAAATAGTGCGGGGGCAAGGCAGTGATGCCATGCCTCCGCTTTTACGGTTGGAAAAACTCATATTTGGAGATGTCATGACCGGAAGTCTTTTGACAAATAAGCGTATTAGAAAAGAGTTTGGCAGCATAAGGAAAATCATTGATATTCCCGATCTGATAGGGATGCAAAGAAATTCATATGAGAGCTTCCTTCAAAAAGATGTCTTGCCTGAAGAAAGGGAAGAAAAAGGGCTTCATGCTGTTTTTAAATCTGTTTTTCCCATTAAGGATTTTTCAGATACATCATCACTGGAATATGTTTCCTATTCATTTGGTGAAGCAAAGCATTCAATAAAAGAGTGCATTTCAAGAGGAATGACCTATGATATCCCGGTGAATATCAAAGTTCGGCTCGTTGTTTATGATTTTGATAAAGAAGCGGACCATTCAACGATTCGGGATATCAAGGAACAGGAAATTTATTTTGGCACGATTCCGTTGATGACAAGGCAGGGAACCTTTATCATTAACGGTACTGAAAGAGCGGTTGTAAGCCAGCTTCATCGGTCGTCCGGCGTTTTCTTTGATCATGATAAAGGGAAGAATTATTCCTCAGGCAAGATTATTTACAACGCCAGGGTAATTCCTGTCAGGGGGTCCTGGATCGATATGGAAATTGATGCCAAGGACATCGTGTATATCAGAATCGACAGAAGACGAAAATTTCCTGTATCCATCCTTTTTAAGGCCTTTGGGTATACCAGTGAAGACATTTTGGATTTCTTTTACAATAAAGAGCATATTGTTAAAAAAGACGGATCATTTTTTAAAGAGTTTTCCCAGGAAAACCTGAAACGCCAGAGAGCCAGTTTTGATATTGCTTCTCCAAAAACCGGTGAAGTTCTTGTTAAAAAAGGAAGAATTTTTACAAAACGGGCGTTGAAACAACTTGAAGAAGATGGATTAGGCTATATACCTGTCTCAGAAGGTGAATTGATCAATAAATCTTTTGCCCAGAATATTTTTGATGAAGGAACTGAAAAACTCCTTTTTAAAGCCGGGGAACTGATTTCCGAAGAAAGCTTTGAACGACTGGAGGAAAAAGGTCTTAACGATTTTAATATCCTCTATGTTGATCCGAGAAGTTCGGATTCCATGCGAAAGACCCTCGTATCTGATAAGATTGAAAGAAAAGAAGAAGCCTTGATGGATATCTACCGGCGGCTCAGACCCGGGAATCCGGCTACCATTGAAGTCGCTCAGGATTTCATTGACCATCTTTTTTTCAGACAGGCCTATTATGATTTGTCAAAAGTTGGCAGATTAAAAATGAATCATCGTCTGGGTATAAACACCATGATTGATGTGAAAACTTTACGGAAAGAAGATGTTCTGCTAACGGCTTCAACTTTGATTGAACTCAAAGATACACAGGGTCAGGTTGACGACATTGACCATCTTGGGAATCGGCGTGTTCGGGCCGTTGGAGAGCTTCTTGAAAACCATTATCGAATAGGGCTCGTCAGGATGGAAAGGGCAATTAAGGAAAAAATGAGTATGCAGGAAGTGGATGCCATGATGCCCCATGATTTGATCAACCCTAAGCCTGTGTCAGCAGTTGTCCGGGAATTTTTCGGTACTTCACAACTGTCTCAGTTTATGGATCAGACCAATCCTTTGTCCGAAACAACCCATAAAAGAAGGCTATCCGCTCTTGGCCCAGGTGGTTTGACAAGAGAAAGAGCAGGTTTTGAAGTCCGGGACGTTCACCCGTCCCATTATGGCAGAATCTGCCCCATTGAAACCCCGGAAGGTCCGAATATCGGACTCATTGTTTCTTTATGCACCTATGCCAGGGTGAATGATTTCGGCTTTATTGAGACACCCTATAGAGTTGCCAACGAAGGGAATGTTTCCAATGTGATCAAACATCTATCCGCTTTTGAAGAAAAAGAGCATCCCATTGCCCAGGCCAATGCACCCCTTGATATTAACAATAAATTTATTAATCCCCTGGTGTCCTCGCGGGTTGCCGGTGAATTTGAAATGATTGAGAATCAGGAAGTCAAATTCATGGATGTATCCCCCAACCAGCTAGTATCTGTGTCTGCATCCTTAATCCCGTTCCTTGAAAATGATGATGCCAACAGGGCTTTGATGGGTTCTAATATGCAGCGTCAGGCCGTCCCTTTAGTTAAAAGCGAGGCCCCGCTTGTCGGAACTGGAATGGAGAGTGTTGTCGCCAGAGATTCGGGCGTTACTATTGTCTCGGATTATGATGGCGTTGTGGTTGATGTGGATTCAAAGCGCATTGTTGTCCGGAATAATGATACCGAGGAAGGCAGTTTTGAAAAAGCAGTATCCATATATAATTGTACAAAATTTGTACGCTCCAACCAGAATACCTGTTTTAACCACCGCCCCATCGTTGTAAAGGGCGAGAAGGTTAAATCCGGGCAGGTCATCGCGGATGGCCCCTCCACAGAGATGGGGGAACTTGCCCTTGGAAAAAATGTGACCGTTGCCTTTATGCCATGGGATGGATATAACTATGAAGACTCAATTCTTGTCAGTGAGCGGCTTGTTAAAGATGGTGTATATACCTCCATCCATGTAGAACAGTATGAGGTTCTGGCTCGCGATACAAAACTTGGGAAAGAGGAAATTACCCGTGATATTCCCAATGTAGGCGAAGAAGCCTTAAGAAATCTGGATGAAAGCGGAATTATAAGACTTGGTGCGGAGGTTAACTCCGGTGATATCCTTGTGGGCAAAATAACCCCCAAGGGAGAAACCCAGCTTTCTCCTGAAGAAAAACTGCTGAGGGCTATTTTTGGTGAAAAGGCCGGAGATGTGAAGGATACTTCGCTCTGTGTGCCTCCGGGTGTAAAAGGAAAAGTCATTGATGCCAAGGTTTTTTCAAGAAGAGGTCTTTCAAAGGATGACCGGACTCGACTGATTGAAGACAGTGAAATCGAACGGCTTGAAAAAGACAGAGATGATGAAATTAAGATTATTTCCGATGTGGCCCGTGAAAAGGTTGAAGCCATCCTTGATGGCCACAAGACCGTCACCGATCTTGAAAAAACAGGGAAAGTTTTGGTGAAATCCGGGACAAAGGTGAAATCCGGAATTTTTCAGGATATCCCGGTTGCAGTGCTTGTCCATGTCTCGGTGAAAGATGCCGTTGCTACTGAAAAGGCTCAGATGATTCTGGAGAGCGCCCAGGAGCAGATCAAGAAAGCAAGGGAACATTTTAACAGGCAGGTTTCCCGTTTTGAGAAAGGGGATGATCTGCCGCCCGGTGTTCTGAAAATGATCAAAATCAGTGTTGCTATGGAAAGAGTTCTTTCCGTAGGGGATAAAATGGCGGGACGTCACGGGAACAAGGGCGTTGTTTCAAGGATTTTGCGAGTGGAGGATCTGCCTTATTTCGAAGACGGCAGACCGGTTGACATGGTCCTGAATCCATTGGGTGTTCCCTCCCGAATGAACGTGGGCCAGATACTGGAGATTCATCTGGGACATGCAGCCTATGGTCTAGGGCAGCAGATTGACGAGCTTTTAACCCAGATGAAATTAAAGGAATTAAGAGAGA
This sequence comes from Desulfobacterales bacterium, assembly GCA_031395015.1. Lineage (GTDB taxonomy): Bacteria > Desulfobacterota > Desulfobacteria > Desulfobacterales > Desulfobacteraceae > Desulfobacula. The sequence goes on from JANNUH010000117.1 coordinate 7,331, forward strand.
AAGTCACTGATATTTTCTCTTTGACCGAAGTCCAGAGAGCCAACAGGAGAGATGATGCTGTTGTAAAAGATATTGAGAAAATGTCTGATAAGGAACTCATTGATTTTGCATCTCTTTACCGAAGGGGTGTGCATATGGCGACTCCTGTCTTTGATGGTGCCAGCGAGGATGAGATCAAAGATCTTATCAAAATGGCCGGGTTTGATACCTCCGGGCAATCCGTGCTTTATGACGGCAGGACCGGTTTACCCTTTGCCATGCCAGTAACCGTAGGCGCCATGTACATGCTTAAACTTCATCATCTGGTGGATGATAAACTCCATGCCCGTTCTATTGGACCCTATTCACTGGTTACACAACAGCCCCTCGGCGGAAAAGCTCAGTTCGGCGGTCAGCGGCTGGGAGAAATGGAGGTCTGGGCCATGGAAGCCTATGGCGCTGCCCATGCATTACAGGAATTTTTAACGGTTAAATCCGATGATATGATCGGAAGAACCAGAATGTATGAAAAAATAGTCAAAGGCCAGAACGTTCTTGAACCGGGGATGCCTGAATCTTTCAGGGTTCTTATTAAAGAATTGAATAGCCTGGGGTTGGATATGAATCTTATAGAAGGTAGCAGATAAGGAGAAGACATTGGATAATATATACGATTTCTTCGCAAAACCGAAAGATCCTAAGATTTATAAGGCTGTTCAGATCAGCCTTGCATCTTCAGACCAGATTAGAGAGTGGTCTCATGGTGAAATCAAAAAGCCGGAAACGATCAACTACAGAACATTCAAGCCGGAAAGAGACGGGTTGTTCTGTGCCAAGGTGTTTGGCCCGACCAAGGATTATGAATGTAATTGCGGCAAATACAAACGTATGAAGCATCGGGGAGTTGTATGTGAAAAATGTGGTGTGGAAGTCATTCAGTCAAAGGTGCGCAGGGAAAGAATGGCGCATATTGAACTGGCATCCCCCGTATCCCATATCTGGTTTTTAAAAAGCCTTCCCAGCAAAATCGGAAATGTTCTTGATTTAACGCTAAAAAGCCTTGAAAAAGTGCTTTATTTTGATTCTTATATTGTTATTGATACAAAAGAAACAAGTCTTAAAAGGCTTCAGCTCCTTTCGGATGACCAGTATTATGAAGCCCAGGAAGCCTTTGGTGAAGATGGATTTGAAGCTGGCATCGGTGCTGAAGCAATTTTAAAGCTGCTAAACGAGATTAATCTTCAACAGGTTCATGATGAATTAAAAGCAGAAATTCAATCCACAAAATCCGTTGCCAAACAGCAGAAGATGGCCAAACGCCTTAAGGTCATCGACGCTTTCTTAACCTCCGGAATCGAACCGGCACGCATGATATTGACTGCATGCCCGATTCTTCCTCCGGATTTGCGGCCTCTTGTGCCGCTTGAGGGGGGACGGTTTGCAACATCTGATTTAAATGATCTGTACCGCAGGGTATTAAACAGAAATAACCGGCTTAAAAGACTGGTGGATCTGAATGCCCCTGATATTATCGTGAGAAATGAAAAACGAATGCTTCAGGAAGCTGTGGATGTCCTGTTTGATAATGGACGTCACGGCAGGGTAGTCACCGGTACCAATAAACGGCCGCTGAAATCTTTAAGTGACACCCTGAAGGGAAAACAGGGCCGGTTCCGACAGAATCTCTTAGGCAAACGTGTGGATTATTCCGGCCGTACCGTTATTACTGTTGGTTCTGAGCTGAGACTCCACCAATGTGGTATTCCGAAAAAAATGGCCCTGGAGCTGTTTAAACCGTTTATTTATAATTATCTTGAGCAAAAAGGACTTGTTTCAACCGTTAAAAGTGCCAAAAAAATGGTCGAACGTGAAGAAACCGAGGTCTGGGATGCGCTTGAATCTGTTGTAAAAGAATATCCTGTCATGCTCAACAGGGCTCCTACGCTTCACCGCTTAGGTTTCCAGGCGTTTGAACCGGTACTGATTGAAGGAAAAGCCATCCAGCTTCATCCTCTGGTATGCCCGGCATTTAATGCTGATTTTGATGGTGATCAGATGGCCGTGCATGTTCCGCTTTCCCTTGAGTCACAGCTTGAAGCCAGAATCATGATGCTGTCGACCAACAATATTCTTTCCCCGGCAAATGGACAACCCATTATCGTACCGACCCAGGATATTGTTCTGGGTATTTATTATATGACCCGGGGGGTACGGAATCAGAAAGGTGACGGAATCCGTTTTTCAAGCATTGATGAAGTCAGGTCTGCCTTTGATAGCGGTGAGCTTGCGCTGCATGCAAAGATCAAAGTCCGGATCGATGATGAAATGCATGATACCACAACAGGAAGAATTCTGCTTTGGGAAACGATCCCCGGTGACACCCTCTTATCCCTCAGCAGAATCAGAACCCGCTCCCTGGAAGGCTGTGAAACAGCTTTGGAGGAATTAAAGGCTGGCAAGGAATTTGATAAAGTATTAAAAAAATATTCTGATGATGAGCTTAAAAAGACCAGAGGAAAAACAGATTTTTTAACCCGGAAAGAATTTAAAAATCTGTTCCAGGTCTCTGAAATTATAGTTGAACAGCTTTTCGGATTAAAAGAAGAACAATTTACCGATATCAGAAAAATCGGTGAATACTATACCATATTCAGGGTGGATGAACGCAAAACCACACTTCCCTTTAATCTTGTGAACAAATTGATGGATAAATCTTCCATTGTGAAATTGATTGACTATGCATATCGGAATATCGGACTTAAGGAAACCGTCATTCTTTCTGACCGACTGAAAGATATCGGGTATAAATATTCGACTATAGGCGGGCTTTCCATCTGTATTGATGACATGATTATTCCGGATCAGAAATGGGATATCATCGCTAAAGCAGAAAAGAATATTGAAGATATTAAAAATCAGTATTCTGAAGGATTGATCACCCAGGGTGAGAAATATAATAAGGTGGTTGATATATGGGCCCAGAGTACGGATGATATCGCAAATGCCATGATGGAGGTCATGAAAAATCCGACAGGCGCCAAGGACGAGGATTCAGCAGAAAATCTGAATGCTGTCTATATCATGGCAGACTCAGGCGCCCGCGGAAGCAAGGATCAGATGCGCCAGTTGGCTGGAATGCGCGGACTGATGGCCAAACCGTCAGGAGAAATTATTGAAAATCCGATCACTGCATGTTTCAGGGAAGGCCTATCCGTTCTTCAGTATTTTATTTCAACCCATGGTGCCCGAAAGGGTCTGGCAGACACAGCCTTGAAAACCGCCAACTCCGGATATCTTACACGGCGACTTGCCGATGTGGGTCAGGATTGTACAATAGTTGAGATAGATTGTGGAACGATTAACGGCATAGAGGTTGAATCCTTGTATGAAGGGGGCGAAGTCATTCAAACCCTCGGAGAAAGGATTCTCGGAAGAGTCACCCAGGAAGACATCCGTGATCCTTACTCTGATGAGTTTATTGTCGGGGCGGATACGGAGCTGACTGAAACCGATGTTAAAAAAATTGAAGAGGCAGGGGTTCAGAAGATCAAAATCCGTTCCGTTCTTACCTGTAATTCAAAGCATGGTGTCTGTTCCAGATGCTATGGCCGGGATCTTGCCCATGGCGAAACCGTGGAGATCGGCCAGGCCATCGGCATCGTTGCAGCGCAGTCCATTGGTGAGCCTGGAACCCAGTTGACCATGAGAACCTTCCATATCGGTGGTACTGCGTCACGAAAGGTTGAAGTTGCTGAAATTAAGGCAAGAGTCGGTGGAATATTAAAATTTAATGAAGATATCCAGACTGTCGTTTCTGCTGAGAACGAAATTATTGTCATGAACCGTAAGGGTGGTGGAATCACCATCGTTGGAGAAGAAGGACGGGAAAGAGCCAAAGAAACGGTGATTTATGGGGCTACCCTTCATATTAAAAGCGGACAAAAAGTGGAGCCAGGGGATATTATTGCCACCTGGGACCCTTTTACAACACCGATTATCACAGAAGTATCCGGTAGGGTGAGGTTTGCGGATATTGAAGTCGGCAACACCGTCCAGGAGCAGATAGACCCCGTAACCGGAAAGGTTTCCCGGACTATTATCGAAGGCAGAGACAGTGAGATCAGACCAAGAATAACGATTAAGGATAAGGAAGGTAAAGGAATCAAGCTTCCGAATTCAAAAATGGCAGCCAGGTATTATCTGCCGGTGAATGCCATCTTAAAGGTTGAAGAGGATGATCAGGTAATGGCAGGAGAAGTTATTGCAAAACTGCCGAGGGCAACAACAAAGACCAAGGACATCACCGGTGGGCTTCCCAGGGTTGCAGAGCTTTTTGAGGTCAGAAAGCCGAAAGATCCGGGTGTTCTGACTGAAATTGACGGATATGTGGTCGTGTCAAAAGGCACCAAGGGAAGGCAGAAAGTCACCGTTACGCCGACGGACGTTGGAGAGAGCAAAGAATACTCCATCCCTAAAGGCCAGCATGTGACCGTGTATGATGGTGATTATGTTAAGGCGGGTGATCCTCTGATCGCCGGGAGTGCAAATCCCCAGGATATCATGAATATTAAAGGGGAAGTGGCCCTGGCCAAATACCTTGTGGATGAGGTTCAGGAAGTATACCGCCTCCAGGGTGTCAGAATCAATGACAAGCACATTGAAGTTGTCATCCGACAGATGATGAGGCGGGTAAAGGTTGTTTCCACGGGAGACACCAGTTTTATACCGGATGAACAGATTGACCGGGTCCAGTTTGAAGAAACAAACCGGGCCGTTGCAATGAAGGGTGGAGAGCCGGCAAAAGGGGAGCCCTTGATCCTTGGTATTACAAAGGCGTCTCTATCAACGGACAGTTTCCTTTCGGCCGCATCCTTCCAGGAAACGACCAAAGTATTGACCCTTGCAGCAATTGAAGGGAAGTATGATGATCTCAAAGGGCTTAAGGAGAATGTCATCATGGGCAGGATGATTCCTGCAGGAACAGGATTTCCGGGATATGACAAAGTTGAAGTTGGGTTAGGAGAAATAGCGCAGGTATAATACCAAGAAAAAACTTGACTTTTTAAGGATGTGAAAGTAGAATCTAATATTTTGTCGTGTATGACAATAGTTTAACTGGGATAAGGAGCGTTAGGAAAGTTATGCCGACCATTAATCAGTTGGTGAGAAAAGGTAGAAAAAAAGCGGAAAAAAAGATTAGTACACCCGGTTTAAAGGGTGGTCCGCAGAAACGTGGTGTTTGCACCAGAGTGTATACATCAACACCCAAGAAACCGAACTCTGCTTTGCGGAAAGTTGCCAGGGTTCGATTAACAACAGGAATGGAAGTTGCTGCCTATATACCCGGTATGGGGCATAATCTTCAGGAACACTCCGTCGTTCTTGTAAGGGGCGGCAGGGTAAAGGATCTTCCGGGTGTCCGCTATCATATCGTCAGGGGAGCCCTTGATACATTAGGTGTTGATGATAGAAGGCAGGGCCGATCAAAATACGGTGCAAAAAGGCCCAAATAAATTTAAATTATTTTAGTTATGGTGGATATGAATGATGGCGGTAAAAGAAATCAGGCTTGACAATACGACAAAAAGCGCAACACAGGAAGAAAAGCTTGCAGCAAAATTTGTTAACTGCGTCATGAAAAACGGTAAGAAAAATGCAGCTCGTAGAGTTGTAAAAGAAGCCCTATTGATTGCAGAAGAGAAAATTGGTGAGCCTGCTCTGGATGTATTAAAAAAAGCATTTGATAATATCAAGCCCACGGTTGAAGTCAAATCCAGGCGAATTGGCGGTTCGACATACCAGGTGCCTACCGATATTAAAACAGGCAGACAGATGGCACTCGCTTTCCGCTGGTTGATCGATTTCAGCCGTAAACGCTCTGAAAAAGGCTTTGCAAAAAAGCTTGCCTCGGAAGTGCTTGATGCATATAACCAGCGCGGCGGGGCAATGAAAAAGAAAGAAGATACACACAAAATGGCAGAGGCAAACAAGGCATTTGCTCATTTCAGGTGGTAATTAATATTTTGAATATCCTGAAAACATTCCACAGGAGGAATTAAGAAGATGGCTAAGGAGAAATTTGCGCGGACAAAGCCGCATGTGAACATAGGTACTATTGGTCACATAGATCATGGAAAGACGACGCTTACGGCAGCAATCACAAAGCATTCAGCGATGAAGGGGTTTG
>JANNUH010000119.1:0-61578 GCA_031395015.1 Desulfobacterales bacterium
AATGTGGTATCTAATCTCTTGGTCATAGCTATCTCCTTCATTTTATTGTCGTAAATAAAAAATCTGATAGTTATGACCATCTCTTTATTTTTGCAAGTGTTTCATGCTTTGTTGTGCCCACCTGGGCATGGGGGTTAGGGAGAATTACGGAAAGGTCGCCGCAGCCGGGAAGAGCAGTTGCGGTTGTTCACCCTCATCGTGTTGTGGAACACCCAAAGAGGTGACGGCCGCAGATATTTCAATGGGCTTGGGGTACTCCGGCGATGATGTGCTGGCTGTGCCGGCAGGAGCGAACATGGGGCTTGGCTGTGGCAATCCGCAGGCCATTGCCTCCTTGCAACCCGGTGAAGCCGTGCTCGACTTGGGCAGCGGCGGCGGGTTCGACTGTTTCCTGGCGGCGCGAGCCGTTGGCGACCAGGGAGTTGTCATCGGCGTTGACATGACGGCGGAGATGATCACAAAATCCCGACGGAACGCCGAACAAACCGGTTTCGGCAACGTCGATTTTCGTCTGGGGGAGTTGGAAAACCTGCCAGTTGCCGATGGAATCATTGATGTCATCATTTCGAACTGTGTGATCAACCTCTCTCCCGAGAAAGAACGGGTGTTCCGCGAGGCCTTCCGCGTCTTGAAGCATGGCGGGCGCTTCCTCTATCCAAGCCCTTGATACCATGTTGCAGCGAACCGGTTTTGAAAACATTCGGATCAAGCCAAAGGCTGAAAGCAAAACTTTCATCCGAGACTGGATGCCGGGCAGCAAGATTGAGGATTATGTGGTTTCGGCAACGATTGAAGCAGTGAAACTGTAACCCTAACAAGCGGGTCCAACAAGTTTGCCCGCTTTGCGACTGATCAGCGGGCCGTTTGGGCATCGCAACTTGAAAGGTCATAATGAAAGTACTCAATATCCACGAACGCGAACTTGAAGCTAATCATGAGCGAGTCGGGGCGCTCATTGATTCTCTATCCTCATAAGATGACCGCCTGTGGCCGAGCCACTGTTGGCCTCGTATGAAATTTGATCGCCCGCTTAGCATTGGGGCAGATGGTGGACATGGTCCGATCAGGTATTCTGTTGAAGAGTACAACCCCGGGCAGTCTGTCAAATTCAGATTCACAAGCCCAAAAGGGTTCAATGGATTTCACAGATACGAGGTTGTAAGGCTTACACAGCAGTCTGTGCGACTGCATCATACGATAGAGATGACGGTACACGGTTCCGCATTTTTAACCTGGCCACTTATTATTCGGCCTCTGCATGATGCATTGCTTGAAGACGCTCTCGCCACTGCTCAGGCATCGCTTGGAATGATTCCTCAAATGCAGGAGTGGTCACTATGGGTAAAATTTATTCGATGGGTAATGTCCGGTGGCAAAGCACAATCACAGATCAGGCCCAACAAGGCTAATTCAGCCGACATAAAAAGCCGCGCGGCTGATTAGCGGTGAAAGTACCAAATGATATATTGGTACTCAATGTTTGAAAAAAAATGAGAAAAAAGAAATCTGTATTAAAAGGAAGGAGTCTGTATGAAAGTAATGGGGATGACAATTCCGCTATTTACCGTGGAATTCGAAGCCATGATCGAAAGATATGAAAAAATTATAGGTGAGAAAACACAGCTGAAATTCAATTTGCCAAGCAAGGATATCTCTGTTGCAAAAATCGGGAATATATTGGTGATCGGTGGATCCGAAGAAAATATAGCACCTCTTCGTTCAATAAAAGCTACATTAGTAGTTGATTCCATTGAAGAATATTTTAAATACTTTAAACGTGAAAATGCAATTATAATTCAGCCGCCGACACCTACTCCAACCGGTAAAAATATGATAGTACGGGGTATTGATGGAATAACATTTGAATATGTGGAGCTGATAAAAAAATCTTGACACGAATATTGATTGATATGGGTTTTGATCCCTGGTTTGAAGCACAGGCTAATGATATGCGCATAGAGAATCAAGGCATTGCCCGTGTGTCAGCCGTTGACCGCAACTCGTATATGATCAGAAATGAGCTCAGAGAGATTCCTGCCGAACTTGCAGGGAAGTTCTATTTCCGTGTTGAGTCCCCGGATGAACTGCCCTGTGTCGGCGATTGGGTCACCGTGCAGTATCACAATGACGGCACCTCGGCAATCATCCATGGCGTCTTTCCCCGAAAAACGTTTTTACGCCGCAAACGCGCCAGCGTAGAAGTGGACTACCAGATGATTGCAGCCAACATTGACATTGCTTTCATTGTCCAGTCATGTCACTTTGACTTTAATCTGCCTAGGATGAATCGGTATTTGGTCATGGCGGCGGACGGCCATGTTGAGCCCATTGTCATTCTTGCCAAGACGGACTTGATCTCCCCCGAAGAACTGGAACTAAAGCTTGCGGCCATTAGACAGGCTGGCATCACGACCAGGGTTATTGCACTCAGCACCATAACCGGCTCCGGATTTGATGAATTCCACCAGGGATTGATACCGGGTCGAACATATTGCCTGCTTGGGTCATCCGGAGTCGGCAAAAGCACACTGATCAACCATCTGATCGGACGGGATGCGCTTGATACAAAAGCGGTCAGTGGAACAGGAGAAGGCACACACACCACATCTCGCCGGCAACTTATTGTTCTTGATAAAGGCATGATGTTCATTGATACACCCGGAATGAGAGAATTAGGCCTTCTGGGCACCAGCGACGGGGTAAATAAAGAATTTGAAGATATTATTGAGCTTTCCATGGCGTGTCGCTATGCCGATTGCAGCCATACTCAGGAATCAGGCTGTGCCGTTCTTACTGCAATTACAAATGGCGAGTTGAGTGAAGCGCGCTATTCCGGTTATTTGAAACTCAAAAAAGAGTCAGCGCACTATGAGATGTCCTACCTGGACAAACGTAAAAAGGACAGGACATTCGGACGCTTTGTGAAGTCGGTAAAGAAGAATATGAAAAAATAAATGCCTTTACCAGGCTTTAAAAAGCCAAAACCATGCCATAAAAATTTTCAGCCGCCTATCTGAATTTCCTGCAAGCCTCTGCCATAAAAAATTTAATTGACAAAAAATAGCTTACAGTTTACGTTAACGTTAAGTTTTCATACTTTCTTAATTGCCGTTCCAGGAGGGGTCATGAACGCAGATGAAAAAGACACGCAAAAAACCTATACCATATCCCAGATGGCAGACGAATTGGATATCAGTACCCGGACCATCCGCTTTTATGAAGAAAAAGGGTTGATTCTTCCCCAGAGAACCCCTGGAAACCAGCGGGCATATACATCCCGGAACAAAGCAAGGCTCAAATTGATCATCAGGGGAAAACGGTTCGGATTTTCCCTTGATGAAATTTCGGAAATGATCGGCATGGCTGATACAGATCCCAACGAGCTTGAGCAGATTGAAAAAAGCTTGAAATTCGGAGGGGCAAAGCTCAAGGAAATCCAGGAAAGAAAAAAGGAACTCACCCTTTTAGAGCAGGATATTCTTGCCACAAGGGATAAGCTGATCAAACGGCAAACCCTACTCAACACAAAAGACGAATCCATAACAAGAGGAGAAGAAAAATGAATGTCATTGAACTTGTCGATGCAAATGCTGCCCGTCACCCGGACAAAACAGCCCTTTGTAACATGGACACGGCCTTTACCTTCAAACAGGTAAAGGAAAAAAGCGAACAGGCCGCGGCCTGTTTCCAGGCCATGAGGGTAAAAAAGGGAGATCCCGTCGCCATCATGAGTCAGAACAGCTTTGATTTTGTGTTCTCTTTTTTCGGCATATTAAAAGCCGGGGGGATTGTGGTTCCGGTCAACCATAAACTGACCGCAACAGAGGTGGATTATATCCTTGAAAATAGCCTTTCCACTCTCTTTCTTTTTGACGGCAGCCTTGCACAGGTCGCATCCGGCCTGACCTTTGACCTCCCCAAAATGTCCATGAATACAAGGACGGAAGGAATCCCCTTTCTAGAAGATGCCATGGGTGAGGCCCCCGCTTTTGCCCCTGTTTCCATCCTGGATGAAGACTGGGCGGAAATCCTTTATACCAGCGGCACTACCGGCAAGCCCAAGGGCTGTGTCCACACCCATAAAAGCGTGGTCTCCGCCGGCATCACCGGCGCCACCGCCATCAACCTGGATGAAACCGACATCATGCTCATTGCCATGCCCATCTGGCATTCCTCACCCTTGAACAACTGGTTCATGGGCATCACCTATGCGGCAGGCACCAGCGTGCTGCTTAGAGAATACCACCCCCTGCACTTTCTTGAGGCCATTGAGAAAAAAGCCTGCACTGCCTATTTCGGGGCGCCCATCTCCTATCTCTTACCCCTGCAAATGATTCCCCATTTTGCCAAATTCAACCTGTCTTCCATGAAAGCCTGGATATACGGCGGCGGCCCCATTGCCCCGGAAACCGTGAGAAAGCTGAAGGAAAACTATAAATCAGACCGGTTTTACCAGGTGTACGGCATGACGGAATCCGGCCCCACCGGTACGGTCCTGTTTCCGGAAGATCATGGGGAACACGCCGGCTCCATCGGGAAAAAAGCGCTGCCCGGTGCCCAGATTAAAATCATGAAACAGGAAACCATTCCGGCAGGCCCGGGAGAAACAGGGGAAATCTGGCTCAAGGCCGGCTCCATGATGAAAGAATACCTGAATAACCCTGAAGCCACACAAGATGCGTTTTATGAGGATTGGTACAGGACCGGTGACATGGCAAGGATGGATGAAACCGGATTTCTCTTTATTGTGGACCGGATCAAGGACATGATTGTTACTGGCGGGGAAAACGTTTATTCCAAGGAAGTGGAAGACCGGATCATGGAGCACCCGGGAATAGCAGAAGCGGCTGTCATCGGCACTGCCCACCAGGACTGGGGGGAAACCGTCCATGCCGTGATCGTGCCTGGCAAAGATGCAGACCTGACCGAAGAGGCCCTAACCGGATTCCTTTCAGAAAGGCTGGCAAAGTATAAGATTCCCCGGAAATTTCATTTTGTAACGGAACTTCCCCATACCCCTTCCGGCAAGGTGATGAAATACAAACTCAGAGAGGATTTTTCCCATGTTTGATTATCTATTAACCCCTGAACAGAAAAAGCTAAGGGATGAAGCCCGTGATTTTGTAAAGTCCATCCCCGGAAAGATGATCCTGAACATGGATGCAGACAAAATCCAATTCCCAAAAGAATTCTTACAGGAAGCCGGAAAACGGAACCTCATGGGCTGTCGTTATCCAAAAAAATGGGGCGGCCGGGGCATGGACTGGGTATCCACCTGCATGGTCATGCAGGAAATCGGGGTGCTGGGCTATATCTTTGCCTGTACCTTTGGCGTGGGCGCAGAGCTGGTCTGTGATGCCATCATCCTCCACGGCACAGATAGCCAGAAGGAAAAATACGTCAAACCCCTGCTCAGAGGAGAGATCTTTGCCGCCGAATGCCTTACCGAGCCCAGGGGCGGGTCGGATTTCTTCGGCACCACAACCATGGCTGAAGACAAGGGAGACCATTTCCTCGTCAACGGTCAGAAGCGGTTTATCGTGGGCGGCGAAGGCGCAGACTATTTCCTGGTCTACGCCAGAACCAATCCCCATGCCGAACCCCACAAGAGCATTTCCTGCTTTATCGTGGATAAAACCAACGGCGTTAAAAGCGAATACCTGTATGGGCTTATGGGCTGCCGAGGCGGCGGCGCAGCCCGCATGGTCTTTAAAGATGTCATCGTCCCAAAAGAAAACCTTCTGGGGGAGCTGAACCAGGGGGTTAAAATTTTTAACACCATGATGATCCCGGAACGCCTGGGAACGGCTGCCATGACCATTGGCGCCGCCGCACCCGCAGTGGATATAGCCACAGGCTATACATCAAAGCGGAAGGCCTTTGGCCGACCCGTGGCTGAGTTCCAGGGTGTCTCTTTTCAGATAGCCGAGGCCGTCACCCTGCTAGATGCCTCAAGAGCCATGATCTACGCCACGGCCAGGGCCGTTGACGAAGGGATCGATGAAAAGCAGATCCGAAGGCTGGTATCCCAATCCAAAAAATTTGTCACTGAATCCTGTCAGAAAGCCGTCCACAATGCCATGCAGGTCATGGGCGGCATCGGGTATACCAATATCTATCCCGTGGAACGGATTTTCAGGGATCTGCGCCTGGCGTCCATCTGGACCGGAACCAACGAGGTCATGTCCGTGATCATTGCCAATGAATGGTACAAAGAATACCATCGCAATAAAAAGACCGGCATGATCCGGGATATGGAAAAAGATGCTGCCGAAGCCCATGCAGAGGATGAAAAAATCTTTGAATAAAACAGGGGACTTTCATCCCATAAATTCACGCCCGTGCCGCAAAATGTGAAAACATAAATCTGTTGCCGAACTGCACACAATGTAATAATGTATAAAACAAATGAAAAACATAAACTGGAACACAGAAAAGAGCATGGTACTCAAAGCGTCACGAGGCATTTGTTTTGAGGATATGGTTTTCTACATCGAAAGGGGTGACATATTAGATGATTATCTTCATCCGAATCAGCAGGCATACCCCGGGCAACGAATCATGGTCATCGCTTTTAACAATTACGCTTACCTTGTACCTTATGTTGAGAATGAGGAAGAGTTGTTTATGAAGACCATAATCCCAAGCAGGAAGGCAACACAACAATATCTTGGAGAAAAACATGAAGGCTAAACTATCAAAAGAAGAAAAGGAAATACTCGATAGCTTTGAGAAGGGTGAATGGGTCCCCGTTACAAACCTTGCGAAAAGAAAAAAAGAATTGGCTGCATATGCCAGCAATACCTTGCGAAAAGACAAGAGACTGAATATACGAATTTCTGAAAGAGACCTCATTGAGCTTCAGAGAAAAGCGGTTAAGGAAGGACTGCCCTATCAGACTTACGTATCAAGCATCATCCACAAATTCATCAATGGATCTCTGATCGAAACTGGAAAATAAAACAGCCAACCAGGCAATTATGCACTAATTTGTGAAACCGGATACCTTCACCCATTGTTCCTGCTGCAGGCAGGCGGAACCCTCCTTTTTTTCTCCTTTTTTCTTGACGCAGACGGCCAAAAAATATTAGAGTTAAACCATCTCAAAAGCTATGTTGCGCTTCTTTTGTTTTTCGTTTAGCAAATCACTCATGCTGTCATTACCGCTCATACTCTTTTTAAAGACAATGAATAAAAAGGAGGAGAATGATGAGGATGGAACCCAGAAAAATAATGTGTGCCATTGATTTTTCCGATTTTACCCACATGATCGTATCCTATGGTAAATCCCTGGCCTCAGAGTTTGATGCAAGGCTTTATTTATGTCATATTATCCCCACACTGATGGTTTCAAGCCATATGTCATCGTATCTTGATTTTGCCGCTATTGAACAAGAACATACCCATAATGCCCGGACCAGGCTTGAAGAGATTGCAAAAGCGTTTGATATCCGGTGTGAAATATTGGTATCGGTCTCGGTTGGGCACCCGGCCGATGAAATCGAACAGATAGCCCGGCAGAACAAGATTGATATGGTCATCGCCGCAACCAACGGCGGGTCCGGAGTGGTTCGGTTTTTAACCGGTTCTGTCACCAATAAGCTGGTCAAGATTTTATCATGCCCGCTTCTGGTCCTGCATGCAAAAGATGACAGCAAAATCCCCCAGATGGATGAAAGGATAAAATTAAACCGGATTCTTGTGGGGTGCGATTTTTCTCCAGATTCCAGACTTGCCTTTGATTACGCCCTGAGTCTGGCCCAGGAATTTCAGGCCCAGCTCTATCTTGCCCATGTGGTCGGACCCATGGAACCTGTCGATCTCATGATGCCGGAGCCTGTAATAGTTCATGGCAGCCACTTTTCAAGCTGGACAGGGACCGGTTATATGGATCCGGGGGAAAAACCAACGGAGGAGGCCCTGGAAAAAAGACACCTGTGGATAAAACAGATTGAAACCCGGCTTCTGGGAATGGTCCCTGAAGCCGGCCGGAACTGGTGTACGCCGGTCACCGTAGTGCTGGAGGGTCGGCCATACCAGGAATTGATCAATTATGCCGGAACAATCCATGCAGACATGATCGTTCTCGGGGTCCGGGGTCACAGTCTGTTAGAAAAATTTCTGGTGGGGTCTACAACAGACCGTGTTATCAGCAGGGCATCCTGCCCGGTTCTTGCCGTTCGCCAAACCCTTTGAAGCAGGGGAATATTGTATTTTTCAGGGTTTGTCAATTCCATCCACCGGATCTGGAGGCGGGTATCGGCAAAATTAAGGGGCAGGATATCGTCATGAAAGGCGAATATCCTGCCCTGAAATTTTTTAAGGGTCTCAACGGGAAGGGATGAATCTATGAGAAGTCCGTCCAGATGGGACAGGGCCTTGAAATCGGATTCCTCCGGCAAATCGGGCCTGTCCCAGAAAAACACCTGGCGTTTCATTTCCCCTTCAAAAAACAGGTCATATTTTTTTGAAATCACGGTAAACTGAACAGCCCGGTTCCCGGGTTCAGGAAAGAGGTATCTTAAATCCTGATCCAGGAAATGGGGCCGTTTCATTTCCATGGCAAAAAGTAGGTCATGGGTATCCGGAATGCTCTGGGGTTCAATGAAAATAACGTCCATGGGAACAAAGGGATTTGTTTTGGAAATGCATTTCAGGACAGCCTTCTGATAGGCTTTATCGCTGACGGCCTGACCAAAAAAAACCTGGAAGGGAGAAGTGATCTGCCGAGCCAGGGATTCAATCTCCCGAAGGTCACGCTGGGCATCCAGGATCAGTTTTAAAAGATAGGGATTTTTTTCTATATCCATATAAAGATCACCCCCTTTTTCAGTTTTAAAGGATACTTCAAGGTCCGGGAAGGTGAAAAAAGAGGTATCGAATCTTTCTTCAGCCATGTCCAGGGCCTGGACCATGTCGCGGGAAGTGAAGTCCGGAGTGCTGATCAGAGTGTAGGGCGGTTTGGGGTCGTACAGGAGTCCGAGCTTCCGGCTGTTTTTCCTGAAGGCCGTACCCGGCAGCACCAGAAGGGGAAATACCTGGAGATGGCCATAAAGGCCGTGGTCATGGACAAAATCAAGGGTATGCTTAAATCCGTCCAGGGTATCTCCGGGCAGGCCGAAAATGAGATCCACGGTGGGGGCAATGCCTTCATTTTGGAGCGCCTTCACCCCTGAAAGAAAAGCTGAAAGATTTGTCGGGCGGTTCATTTTTTTCAGGGCCAGGGGATTCGTGCTTTGAAGGCCCACTTCAAATCCCTTAAACCCTGCCTTCCTGAAGAGTCCAGCCATTTCAGCATCCACGGATTCAGCCCGGATCTCACTGATCAGGGAAACTTTTCCGGAAGGGTTCAGATCAGCGATCTTTTCCAGCAGGGACAGAAGATGGGGTCTTGAATTCAAGGACGGGTCCAGAAGATAGAGTTCATGGACTCCTTGATCCAGGGCAAAGGCAATCCCCTCCAGCACAATCCTGTCATCGGCCATGCTGCGGGTTTTTCTTGATTTGTTGTAATAGCAGAACCCGCAGCGGTAAGGGCATCCCCTCTGGGTTTCAAGGAGCATCAGGTTTTCGGCTCCCGGTGAAAGAATGCCGCTGACATAGGGGCTGCCAAGAGAAAGGGAAGAGGCGCCGGATGAATCCGACCCGCTCCCCTTTTCCCACAGGGCTTTTTCTGTGAGAAGCCTTCTGAACATGGCCTCCCCTTCCCCGAACACATAAAAATCAACCGCAGGTGAACAGACAAGTTCGTTATCCGGTGTGATTTCAGGGCCACCGAAAATGATCCGGGTATTTATTTTTTCTTTTATTTTCTCTGCCAGATAAAGGGAGCGCTCCAGGTTCCAGGAAAAAACCGTGAACCCCAGGATATCGGGTTCCTGTTCTGTAATGGCCCGGATCAGGGCCCCATCGCCGGCATGGGAGGCCAGGGGTTCCGGCAGAATATCAATGTGATGGTCCAAGATTCCCGCAGCCGCCTGTTTGAGGCAGGCCGCTCCAAGGGGAATATTGCCGGTCTTGAGACCGAAATTGAGTTTGGGTATGGGAAGCTGTATCAGAAGCACTTTCACATGGTTACAGTAATATAATCACGGGCCAAAGACAAGATCCGAAATGGAGCTGAAATTCTTGTCCTCATGGTCCGGCTTCCGGAGGATGATCAAAAAACCTCTGAGGCCCTTGCAAAATAAGGCCTCAAGGCTACTCAGCCCCCATTCGCCGTATCCCGTCACGGAAACACTGAAAACTGGGGGATCGGTTGTTTTCAACATCCATATGCGGGCAGATTTCCTTAGCCCAGACCCTTTTCTGTTCAAGGGTTCTAACTGACCGTTTGCCGAGCTGCTGACCAATCGCATTCATTCCGCCAGGGTAGATGACATCGGCAAGCTTCTCCCATGTTCCGCACTGTGAATCCTGAGCATACCCATCCAATATCGATTGACGTATTTTTGGATAAACCTTTTTAAGAGCGGGCTGATCACCGAAAAACCAGGCTTGCAACGGGGTCATCCGGGATTCTTCCGATTCCACGATGTTTATGGATTTTCCAGGTATGGGGGCTGCCATACTCACCGATAATTTTTTGTAACAAGATGGAAAAAGCAATCAATTCGGCCTGCCCTTCCACGAGAATCTCAAAGTGCATGGCCTACCTCGCATCCAGATAATCGCTGTACCACAGGGCGCCCAGCGGCTGGCCTTCGTTGACCATGTTCTGAACAAATTCTATTTCGTTGGCTCTTGTCACATGTGAAAAACCATCCTCTCCTTTTTCAAGCACCCACACCTCGTTGGGTTCCAGCGCATCAACAAAATAGGGTTGATGCGTTGTGATAAAGACCTGAGAAGACCTTTTTTTGCCCGTAGCGTGCTCACGAAATTCCCTGGCAAGTGTTTCCAGTAATTTATGATAGAGCCCATTTTCCGGCTCCTCAATACAGATAAAGGGTGGGGGGCTGGGATCCTGCAAAAGCAATAAATAACAGAACATCTTTAATGTACCATCGGACATCTGTTGCTGGGTAAATGGATTTGCAAAGCCTTTATCCTTAAAAAGAAGATAGAGATTGTTGGTCACTGTATCACGATACGGTTCAATGGTGCCTATCCCTGGTATTTTATTTGAAATATCATTTAGGATCCGCTTAAAAATAATAGGATGATTTCTTTCAAGGTATTGAACGACATTCCCCAGGTTATCCCCGTGCAGGTTGAGGTGTTTCTGTACCCCGGCCTGGGGGATCTTTCGAGCTGAATCCGGAGTGAAATAGCTTAGATACCAGCTCTGAATGAATTTTTTGAATTGAGCGATGCGAGGGTTTTCTTTGAACTGTTCTGCCAGCGAAACGATGGCGAGTTTGTGCGGATCAAATTCCACTTCACGTTTGGATGTCTCATCTCCTTCCAGGCTTTCATCCCCGACCCATACGCTGCCTTTGCCTTTTTCCAAACGCAAAAACGACCGGGGTTGTCCCTTTGACTCGCTTTTGGCACGCTGCCGCAATCGCTCGCTGAGCACAATCGGGAGTTCAGTCTTTTCATCCTTTGCAATGCTGACTTCATAAGTAATGGGGCGATCAATTTTAGATTCCCTGTAATAGATAGTCAAAGACATGGGCTGATCAGATCCCGATGAGACCAGTTTGTCATACCCCCCTCGGTTTTGGGCATTGCAGGCAGTTTCCAGATCTGTATGCATACAATCAGCGAGAAAACCAAAAGCGTCGAAGATCGAACTCTTACCCACACCATTTTTGCCGATAACGGTTGTCATGGGCGTAAGCGGTTTTGCTTTACGTAATTTCGTATCCGTGCCGATACGCCCCATGGCAATATCCTTTAATGCCCGATAGTTCTGGATTCTGAAGCCTTCAATCATTGCCATCGTATTCACCTCCAAGTCTTGTTATTGCTTGGTCGTTCCATATGAGCAGCTTTTAGGATAGGAAAGCAGTTTTTGTCAAGAACAAGGATGAGAAATCACAAAAAGAGTTCAATCAGAAACCTTTTCGTATCAGGGTTTTATCATTTGTTTTAAATAGCCCTGTGATCCCGCCCGGTTTTGGACAGGTAATATTCATAATCGCCTTTATAGTCGGTCATTTTCCCGTGGTCGATTTCAAAGACCCGCTCCACCAGGCTGCGCAGAAAATACCGGTCATGGCTTACCAGGACAAGGGTTCCGGTGAATTGTTTCAGGATATGCAAAAGGACCTCCCGGGACTGGATGGCAAAAGCCAAAAAAGCATGCACTCCAACCAACATGACACGATACACTCCATGCGCTTTAACACCCTGATCTTTTGGTTGACAAAAAGGCTGTTTATATCCTATCCTGCTACTCTTTAGTCAATGATATTTGAATTATAAAAATCGAAAGGATCAACACAAATGTCTTTTTTAGGAAATATTAATGGCCATAGAGAGTCAGAGATAATTGAAAAATTAGGCCCAGACTACTTTGGAATTACATGGGAGCTACTTGAGGTTGAAATCTCATATCATCGGGATGCTGAGAGGAGAGATGAGGTTGTTCCAATTAGAATAGATAACTCTGGAGAACCATTTATTCTATTCAGCTCGCCAGATAAAAAAGGGCAACGCTTTTATCTAAAAAAAGAAGGCTATCATTTATTTGGCCAAATTCTTTGCATTAATGAACAAGGCGAGCAAATATATAAAGAATTTTAATAACTAATTTAAAAAGCGATATATTTTTACTAAGAAATTTCAAGGGGCCACCATTATTGAAAACAGCTATAGTTTTTGACATTGACAGTACCTTAACCCCTCCTCGTCAGCCGCTAAATAAGCAAATGACAGATGTTTTGAATCGACTACGAGTTCCATTTTTTGTGGCTGCCGGAAGCGACATGTTACTTTTAAAAGAACAATTTTTCAACCCACTTTATGCTTTTGGTTTCCGTAAATGTTTCGATGCTTTTATCAGTAACGGAGCTATTCAATACCAATGTGATTATTCCAGCGGCATGTCCATTAACAAGGTTTCAGAGTTTAATATACGAAACTATTTAGGCGAGACCGACTATTGTTATTTGTTAGATGTGCTTACTGAAACTCTAGAAATGGAAAAATTTCAATTACCCTCTTCAGTAAAACCACTCGATAATAGATTGGTTGATAGAGTATCAATGATTAATTTATGTCCTATCGGCAGAATGGAGCAGGAAAACGCAGTCGGTGTTGAGAACAGAAAAAATTTTGCGAGCTTTGATAACACCAATAAATTCAGAGATAAGATTTTAATATACCTTAATCAAAAATTATTCTCACTAATAAATGAAAAACAATTAAAAATAACACTTGGGGGACAGACATCTTTCGATATTGGTATTTTAGGCCAAGATAAGACCAAGCCAATACGGATACTTTTAGAAAAAGGGTTTGAAAAAGTTATATTCATTGGAGATGCTTTATTTGAAGGTGGAAACGATGCTGCCATCAATGATTATATTTGGTCTTGGCCTTTGAATACCCATTGCCCGGTTGAAGCAAAGAAGACTCATTCTTGGCAAGAAACGATAGGCTTTATTCATGAACTTGAATTTATAGAATTAAATACTTTGGAGAAAACCGCTGATGAAGTTTAAAAAAATTGAAATACAGCCTTACGAAAAAAAATCGGTTGAGATTACGTTTTCCCAAGAAATAATCTCCATGTATTCTCTTGATAGATGGGCTGAAACATTTTCATTAATGACAGCCGGCTACCGGGATCAATTAAATCCTGCGGACATTAATGATCCTGATGTGGCATTCAATTCGCTGATAATTGTTATATTGGCTGAAGCAAAAGCAAGAGTTTTTAAACGAAAACTTACTCATGGCGAACAAGCACATGTACATATTGGTGGCGAGACACGACCGCACACGCAGGCTTTCATCGCTATTCTTTCCCGGGTCTATGCTGCTCACAACATTTGCGTTCACCTCAGAGCGCATACTATAACAACCCCTATTTGGTATTCATCCTTCGGAACTTTTTATAAGGAGTATCAAAGCAGTGACAATCTTACCGCAAGCCACTCTCCATTTTTTAAAGGGGGATGGAAACCCATGGATTCAGCAGGTAAACAGCTTTTATCAGAAGAAAATGACATCATCTCTGAAGTAAAAATTATTATCCGGAACCATGAAAAAATAACGCTTGCTCCTTGGGGATTGGAAGAGAAAATCATTCATGATTTCGATATTGATGAAGCATATGTTAAATATCAACAATCGGTAATTATTGGTCAATCAAAAGAGGATATACAGAAAGCTATCACTGATGGATTCCGATGCTTTATTTGTACCGTCGGTGGCTCAATGATGGCTACTACGGAACGTTTGTTTCCGATGCTTGGCATTTCTACAGGTGATGGCGGTGCTATTCAATATTTGTATGGCGTGGAAGATTCCCAATACCACCAACTTGGTGAAAAAAATGGAAAACATTTCGGACCAGACCCAAGCAAACCAGAAATTTACAAAAACATCGGTGCCCAAAAGATACTGTTAGATGAAAAAGCTAACATTGTCTTTATCTGGGACCCGGATGGTGATAGGTTTAATATGGTCACCATAGCCCTCACGAAGCATACGGAACAGGCTAAAGCGCTCGGCCTTGAGGTTGAACCCTGTATTGGTACGGATAAATCTATTGTCTATTTTACTCCCAATCAAATCTTCTTTATGCTGACAGCCTATCGAATAAAGGTTCTGAAGGAATCTGGACTTCTCAGCATTTATGACTGGTTTATTACCCCCTCTATTTCGACGTCTCGATCAATCAGTGAACTCGCAAAACAGGAACACATTCCAGTTGCCCAAGTTCGCGTGGGGTTCAAGTATGTTGGAACCTTTTCCGAATGGCTTGAAAACCGTACAGACCCTAACGAACCATTTATCAATGCCATTGGGGATAAGATTTCTATTGGTGAAAAACCACGCGCATTGATTATGTGCGAGGAGTCGGGAGGTGCAGTCTTTGGCGGGACAGAGCTTCTTATGAACGAAAGTAAATCCAAAGGACTGATAGCGCTTCGTGAAAAGGACGGTATGCAATTCGCCCTTATGGCATTGTCGCTGGCGACTCATTTATTTAACTCGAATCGATCAATTGCATCCTATTACTGCAGTCTGATTGAGGAATACCAAATAAAAAATAAATTTTTTAACAGAACAGATGTTAGGCTTTATGATGAAAGTTTGTCAGGTGCTGAGCGGGGAAAAGTGAAAGCTATCGGCACTATTAAGAGAGATATGATTATGAATTTCTATAAAACAATGGCTGATAATGCCTCTGCCGGAAATTCGCTTAATGAATTACGCGATGAAATTAATTCAAGGCTGGCCGATGGAGACAAACCGATCCCGCTGCCTAAGCGAATCTGTAACGTCGGAGAAGGCAAGCTCTTGGAAGGGACCCTGATGGAGTTCGATGATTTCTGGTTCCTTATTCGCGCTTCCGGCACGGATGCACTGCTCAGGTATTATATTGAAGGAAAGGATAAAGATGAAATGGAAGCCTACCTGCGATCATTTATTAATTTAGCAATATGATGAAACTGGCGAGATACAAGTTTTTAATACCATAGTTTTTATGACTATAGAATTGGGAATGGAAGTATGTACCCAGAACCTTATTTTGACAAACAAATATTGAGCAAAGAACATAAAGAGATAAAAAAAACCGGTTTTGTGGTTGATACTATACTTGCCCATGATCCCAATATGTCGGTTTATGGCTTAAATATTACTATGGGCTGGCCACTCCCGATATCCCTAAACTCTTATGAAATGCTTTATCGAGAACTTATGGTTCTTAGCTCCGAAAATGCCTATGTATATCCTTACGCCCAAACTCATATGACGTTAATGACGCTTGTGAACTTTAAAAAAAATCGGTATCCAAATGAAAAGACTGAATGTATCAAGACGCTTGTTCCTGAAATCATAAGTTCTTCCTGTCTTGAAGCAGGGTTAAAGCCTTTTATGATAAATATAGGCCCACCTGTATTATTAAAGAGTGCCGCTATTCTTCCTGTCCTGAATTTTACCAGAGAAGTCCTTCGGTTAAGAGAAAAAATTGCCCCACTTTTAAATAAGGCCTTCTCTCTCAAAGCTGAAGTACCTCAAAACATCCATTCCACTATTCTCAGGTTTTTAAAAAACCCTTCTGATACTAATGCTTTCATTAAGAAATTTGAATCATTAGCAAAAAATAAAATTATCGGCCAGGCAGTTATTAATGAACTGTCATTGACGCTTGAAACAAAGCCTTATATGCGCGACGGCATAAATCTTCATCGATTTTCGCTCACTTGATCAGTTTCAATTATGATATCTTTATAAATCTCTCCATTATCAGGCGAATTTTGCTTGAATTCTTTTAACCAATTCAGTTTTAAGCTTATCCAAATCTGAAAGGTTATACTTAATCTGAATTTCATTGGCTATATCAACTACTGAGTTTTTTGGGTTTTGATTGATAATAATTTGTTTTGTATTGAAACCAATTCCAATTCCGGATTCAAAAAGAACATTTGGATTATTTCCGGTTGCATCAACAATTAGAAGTGAGGCTTGAGATAGATTTTGTACCAGTGTTTCGTCGATTCTTCCAGAAAGAACCTCGTCATGTCGGATGCATTCAAACTTAACAGGTAAGGAATAAATTTTATTTTCAAAAACGTCCTTAATGGCTCGGTATACTTCGTCGAATTTTTCATGAAAAGGCATGACTATGAAGGTTTTGTTGATTCTTTTTGAAGCGGTAGTAGAGCATCGATATTTATGTTTTCTCTTGGCCAATTCTATTGCAATATCTACCGCCAATTCCCCCATTTTTTTCTGATTATTGGCATCAGTCCTTTCTAACTCTTCAATTTTCTTTATAACCCTTCCTTTGTAACAATGATCTTCATTAATCGAAGATCGAATATTATTCCATTTGTCTTGACTGGCACCACCGGTATGCCAAATAGGAATAACCGGTGTACCAACATCCAAACAGGCCTGAATCTCCTTTCCTGTACCGCCGCCGCCTCGAATGGTAATCAGGGAATCCATCATGGAAGCCATAAAAAATCTTCTTTCATCTCTATTTGTCTTTTGGCAGCTTAATATATGGCCTACACTTATAGTCGGATATTCTTCAAGATCTGTGTCTGGAATTATAGATATAATTCTAAATGCTATTTCTTCTTGTCTTTGATTTGTAGATAGAAACTTAGTCGCCTGTTTTACACCAACTTCGGTCAGACCACCTGAACACCCTCCACATAAAAACCTATGCCCTCTTTTCACTATTTCTTCACCAATTGTTTTTGCCAAAATTTTATACTTATTAGCATCATCTCTATCACTTGAGCCTGCAAAGCCTATGAAATACCCGTTTATGAACATCATCATCCTCCTCGTATAAGAATAAATTTCAGAATCACTTTCTACCTTTTTTATAAAAAATATCCTTTAGTGATAATTCTTTCAATTTCATCTTTCCTGATTGAAAGGATGACTGATATAATAAAGTAGTCATCATTAAGGTGTCAAAACCGATATTATCTCGGTCAATAATGCAATGACCATTTTCGAGATCATCAACAAAACTATCTATCTCTGTGATAAATGGATTTGTATGAGGCTGCTCAAATAAAAATTGCTCGTGGAAATTTTCTCGCCAAATTTGAAGTTTCCAATCGCCAGGATATCCGTCTTTCGTTCTTTCTATCAGAAAACTTCCTGAACTCCCGACATATTCATATATTTCCTTGTTGGTGTAGTCTACATTTGAAAGCGAACAAATAGTAGCACAATTAGATTCATGGCGTAATAAAAATGAGGCTATATTATCCAGTTCGCCTTGAACAATCGAAATATCGAGATGGCCATCAACAACCTCGCCCATCCACCACCGTGCAATATCTATGACATGGCTTCCGAGGTCAACAAGAACCCCTCCTAAAGTATCAAGCTCTTCCTTCCATATTTTGCTGCTCCTCTTTTTTTTTCCTGATGAGGAACTCCATACGGATCGAAAAAGCATTCTTTCGCCCATTTCGTTTATTAAATGATATGCTTTTATGAATACAGGATAATAACGCCTTACAAATGATACTCTAAGACCAACTCCATTATCCCGACAACATTTTATCATTTCTTGTCCTTCTTCTATAGTCCTCGCTAAAGGCTTTTGCACTAAAACATGTATGTGCCTTTTTGCGGCTGCCATGGCCAGCTCCATATGGCTTAAAGGATCGGTTGCAATCACTACAAGGTCTAAGTCTTCTTTTTCAAACATTTTTATTGGATCTGAATATGTTGTGGTTACACCCCATTTCTGAGTTGCCCCTTGATTTTTTTCTTTGTTTTTATCAGCCACAGAAACGAGTTCATATTTTTGGTTATGGAATTGAATCCCGTCATACATATTCAGGCTTGAACCACACCCACAAATACCTATCCTCCATTTTCTTGTTTTAAATACCATTTCCATATATAAAAATCTCCTGACAGGCTACTGTGTTATGATAATCTATCTATGCCTTCATTTACTTATCAATAGGGCTAAAAATTTGGTCATTTAATTCTGTCAAATCCTCTACCCCTGCCATATCTGCAAGCATTTTTGTATACTTTATAAGATCAACTTGCAGCGCTTCAAGGTCTTTTCTAAACTCTTTGCACTTTCCCCTATCATTGAAAAAATCTGTTAAAACTAATTTATGCCATTTGGCCGTAAAAGGTCGAACAATTTGGTTCAAAACAACAACTGCTATCTTAGTAAAATTAATGCAATCTCGGCCATGATTTTTTATGGTTGCCCTTGTCAAACCAAAAAGGCTATAAACACTTTCAAGTGCAGTTTTTTCATCTCCGTGCTCTAAAGACAAAGGTTGTGTAGCTATTCTCGTTAGAAGTTCAATATATAATTCCCATGCGGCGTCTTTATCTTTTTCTTGAACCTGCCATTCTGCTTCCAGAAATGGCGTTTTTATCTTCAACTTGGTCATATCCCAATTTTCCAACCATTTTCTTAGTTTCATAAAGATCTCCTTGATTATAAAGGCGCATAAGAGCTACGAGTAATGTTTTCCGCTCTTTATCGGTCATAGTACCATAAAGATATTAATGCATTTTGAAGACGAATCCGGTAAATGTCAAGCAGCACGAAGAAAACCGGGTTGAATTTTTTAGCTGCCCTATATCGCCCTGTGATCCCGGCCGGTTTTGGACAGGTAATATTCATAATCGCCTTTATAATCGGTCATTTTTCCGTGGTCGATTTCAAAGACCCGGCCCACCAGGCTGCGCAGAAAATACCGGTCATGGCTGACCAGGACAAGGGTTCCGGTGAATTGTTTCAGGATATGCAAAAGGACTTCCCTGGACTGGATATCCAGGTGGTTGGTGGGTTCGTCCAGGATCAGAAAATTCAAGGGCCTTCCCAGAAGGGTTGCCAGCACCAGGCGGCTTTTCTCTCCGCCGGAAAGCTGGTCGATTCGTTTTTCCACCTCATCACCGGTGAAGAGAAAGGCAGCGCAAAGATTCCGGATCACCCCGATATTACTGAGGGGCAAGACATCCTGAACCGTATCAAAGACGGTTTTTTTCGGGTCCAGGATATCCATGCTATGCTGGCTGAAATACCCAATGGCGACATTGGCCCCGATTTTTACACTGCCTTCGGTGGCCTCTGTATTTCCTGAAAGAACCTTGAGAAAAGTGGATTTACCTGCCCCATTGATCCCGACCACGGCAATCTTATCCTGGCGGCTGATGTGCCCGGACATCCCGGAAAAAACGGTTTTCGATCCCAGATCCTCTGCCTCCCATGTTTTCCCAAGGTTTTCCAGAAGCACCACATCATCTCCTGATCTTGGGAGTTCTGAAAACTGAAACCGGATAACCTGCTGGTAAGCCGGTATTTCAATGCGCTCTATTTTTTCAATTTTTTTAATTCTGGATTGCACTTGGGCCGCATGGGATGCCCTGGCCTTGAAACGGGCAATAAAATCTTCCTCCTTGGCCAGCATCTCCTGCTGACGGCGATGGCTTGCCAGGAGCTGGGCCATGCGGATCTCCCGCTCCCGGACATAAAAATCATAATTCCCGCCATAGGAAGTTATTGCAGCATTGGCCACTTCAATAATCCGAGATACCACCCGGTTCATGAAATCATGGTCATGGCAGGTCATGAAAAGCGCTCCCTTGAAATCCGTAATGAGCCAGTTCTCCAGCCAGATGATGGATTCCATGTCCAGATGGTTGGTGGGCTCATCTAAAAGAAGAACATTGGGGTTGAGGGTCAGAATTTTTGCCAGGGCAATCCGCATTTTCCACCCGCCGCTGAAGGACGACACGGGTCGGATATAGTCGGCAGGTCCGATCCCGAGTCCTGTAAGAACGGTCTGGGCCCTTGTTTCAAGATCATACCCGCCCCGGCTTTCAAACTCTTCGGCTGCTTCGCCATATTGTTCCAGAAGAACATTCAGGGCATTTTCATCCATGGGTTCTGCCATGGTAGCCTCCATTTCCTTCATTTTTTCACCCAATATCATGAGGTCGGAAGCCGCGGACATGACCTCTGAAAGGACGGACCCGCCGGACATATCCCCGACGTCCTGGGAAAAATAGCCGATTTTTACTTTTTTTGAAAACGAGATATCCCCGCTGTCCGGTTCTTCCTCCCCGGTAATGAACCGAAATAGAGTGGTCTTGCCCGTGCCGTTGGCCCCCACCAGCCCGGTTCTTGTACCGGGCAGGATCTGGAGGCTCGCCTGTTTAAAAAGCATACGGGACCCGTGCTGCTTTGATATATTGGTCAGATGAATCATTTATTTTACTCGATTAATTTATACTTGGTTAGGGTTATAACAGACTCGCAAACAATGCGATATTGAGAAGCGTAACGATGATGCCGATTCCATAAAGAACCAGTTTGAATCTTGTAGAATTTTTGTATTGACCCATAACTTTTTCAGAAGAGGTCAGATAAACCTGCAAAAAGATGGTAAACGGCAGTTGAATGCTGAGTATCATCTGGGATATGATCAAGCCTTTAAACGGGTTGGATATCAAAAAGATAATGCCCAGAGCAACCAGGAGCGATAGGGCCACCCCCAGCCTGGAATGGTTGTCTTTAATGTCATAGGGCTCTTTAAACATTCCTGCAAAAATACTGCCTGCCGCCAATCCCGATGTAATGGTGGATGCGATTCCTGCAAATAAAAGTGCCACCGCAAAGACATTGGCGGCATGATTACCGAGTAGCGGCACCAATAATTCCTTGGCCTGCTGAAGTTCGGAAACCACAATCTTTGTTTTGAAAAAAGTGGCTGCCGCCAGAAGAATCATGGCGCTGTTAATCACCCAGCCGATGATCATGGAAAAAAGGGTATCCAGAAACTCAAAGGTTAATTGCTTTTTAATAATGGCGGGATCTTCCCGGTTCCACTGTCTGCTTTGAATGATTTCTGAATGCAGAAATAAATTGTGCGGCATCACCACGGCGCCCAGAACACTCATGATCACAACCATGGACCCCTTGGGAAAAGACGGAGTCACCCACCCTGCAATAGCGCTGCCCCAGTCAATGGTCACCAGGGAAAGCTCATAAAGAAAAGACAGGCCAATGATGGAAACAAAAGAAATGATCCATTTTTCGATCATTTTATAGGAATTGGTAAACAGCATGATGATAACAAAGAGAGTCACCAGAATTGCTCCGGCCCGGATGGGTATTCCGAACAGCATACTGAGGGCAATGGCCCCTCCCAGGACCTCAGCCAAAGAGGTTGAAACAGAGGCCATCATGGCCGATGAAAGGATGATTCTTGCAAACCCGGGTTTAACATGAATAGCGGCTGCTTCGGAAAGACAGAGGCCTGTGGCAATGCCCAGATGGGCCACATTGTGCTGTAATATGATCAGCATAAGGGTGGACAGGGTCACCATCCACAAGAGTGCATATCCATAATCGGCCCCGGCGGCCAGGTTCGAGGCCCAATTGCCGGGATCAATAAACCCAACCGTCACCAGGAGACCCGGGCCGATAAATTTAAGGATGTCCAATCCCCCATATTCAGGTTTGTAACCCTTTCGGTCTATATTTTTCAAGAATTTGAACATGGTCCTATCTATACTAAACTCTTGGAATGAAATAAAGGGCAGTTTCAAACTCATTCATTGAAAAAAATTCATATCCGGAATATTTTTATCAAAACCCTTTATGGTTTTATGCATAAAAACCATGAAAAAACCGAATGGCTATGCTATAGACACCATGAGAAAAAAGGAGCTTGCTATGGAACGATGCGGCTGGGCAACAAAAGATCCTGATTATATCCAATACCACGATGAAGAATGGGGGAAGCCGGTTCACGATGATCAAAAGCTCTTTGAGTTCATTCTTCTGGAAGGCGCCCAGGCCGGGCTCTCCTGGCTGACCATCCTGAAAAGGCGGCCAGGCTATAAAAAAGCCTTTGCAGGATTTGATGCAGAGAAGGTCGCGGGATTTTCATCTGAAAAAATAGAAGAACTCCTTCTTGATCCCGGGATTATCCGCAACCGGCTAAAAGTCACCGCAGCCGTGACCAATGCCCGTGCCTTCATAAAAATCCAGAAGGAGTTCGGCTCCTTTGATGACTATTCCTGGCGGTTCGTGGACGGGAAACAAAAAATCAATACATTCAAGGATCTCAAAGAAATTCCAGCCACCACAAAAGAATCGGACGCGTTTTCAAGGGACCTGAAACAGCGGGGATTCAAATTTGTCGGGTCCACCATTATCTATGCCCATATGCAGGCCGTGGGCATGGTCAATGATCATCTTGTCTCCTGCTTCAGATATAAGGAGGTCATGGCGCGATGAAAAAAAACAAAGAAACTGATTCAGATGCCGTCGTTTCCGGCAGACAATGGTCCGGCAGGTTTAATCATAAGGACACAAAGGATCTGTTAAACTTAAACCCTTCTTTTTTCTCCCTTGACCGGATCAGGGAAAAACGCTGGTGCTATATGGGGATCATAAACCCGGACATCATCTTTGGCTGCGCCGTCATCCATCTTGGCTATATTGCAAGCGCCTTTGCCTTTGGCTTTGATCGAAGGGAAAAACAGATGGTCGAACATGCGCCGGTCTTTTTCCCCCTGGGCCAGGTCTCTTTTGACCGGAACCCGGATCATGGGGTCACCTCCTATCAAAGTCTTCGGGGTCGGCTTTGTCTTACCCACGACCAAGCTGCCGGTAAAAAGACCATCAGAGCCGGTTTTTACCTGCCGAGCCGGTCAATCAAAGCGGAAATTGAAGTGACCGAGCCGGACGGAGGCCTTTTGCCCATGCATTTTCTCATGCCCATGAAAAATAAAAGAGACGCCTTCACCACCAAGGCTGCGGGATTGAAAGCAAAGGGAAAAATCATCCTGAATCGGAAAACCTTTGATCTTGATCCTGAAAACACATTTGCCGTTTTTGACTGGACCAATGGTTTTTACCCCAGGCAGACTTCCTGGAACTGGGCCTGTGGCGCGGGCCTGGCCCATGACGGCACAAAAATCGGGTTTAATTTTTCATCCGGGGTCTATGAAAACGGGCTTATAGAAAATACCGTGTGGATAAACGGAAAACCTGAAAAAACAGGTGAGATGGTCTTCGTCTATGATCCTGAGAACCCCCATCTTCCCTGGAAGATCAAAAGCCGGGACGGGCTTATCGACCTCACCTTCAAATCCGAAGGCATTCGCAGGGCCCATGACAATCTTGGCATCATCCAAAGCCGCTTTATTCAACCCTGCGGGTCCTTTGAAGGGTCGATTCAAACAGGCGAAACCTCCCCCATCCATTTTTCCAATGTGGGCGGGGTGGTGGAAGAGCATCATGCAAAATGGTGAACCCTCTTGAAAGCTCATTCATTTCCTAATATTCACATGATTTTCAGACTTTTATTTTGACTGGAAATATGCAAGACTGAATAAAAAAACCCATGTCGGGAGAAACCCCATGTTGCTTGTTACCGCAGAAGAAATGCAGGATATGGATCAGAAAACCATCCATTCCTTTGGCATTCCAGGGCTCGTGCTCATGGAAAATGCCGGAAGAGGGGCTGTGGAAGCCCTGCTTTCAAAAATCAAGGATAGAGACATCAAAAAGATCGCCGTCCTGGCCGGCCGGGGCAACAACAACGGCGGGGACGGGTTTGTCATGGCCCGGTATCTCATGGAAAAAGGATTTATAGTCACAACCTTTTTACTGGCTTCAAAGGAGGCGGTAAAAGGAGATGCAAAAACCAATCTGCTGCTTTTTGAAAAACTCTGTCACCCCTCCCCCACCTCATCCCTTGTTGAAATCAAAAGCGAAGCAGAATTAAAAGCAAAAAAAACACAGATTCTCCATCATGATCTTTTCATTGACGCCATCCTGGGAACCGGTCTGAATGCAGACTTGAAAGGAATGATCAAAGATACTGTTGAACTGATGAATGGAAGCAAAAAACCCGTCTTTTCCGTGGACATCCCCTCGGGCCTGAATGCAGATACGGGAAAGCCCCTGGGAACAGCAGTCAAAGCCTTTGCCACGGCCACCTTTGCCTTTGCCAAGGCCGGGCTTATCCTCTATCCCGGAAATACCCATACCGGCGAGCTTTCCATCATTGACATCGGCATCCCGAAATTTATTGCCGAGGAAAAAAAGATTTCACTCAGCCTCATTGAACGACAGGACATTGCCGCCTTTTTCCCGCCACGGGAGTTTGACAGCCATAAAGGCAGTTTCGGGCACCTTCTTGTCATTGCCGGATCAACGGGCAAAACCGGGGCCGCCGCGCTTTGCGCCAATGCTGCCATGAGATGCGGAACCGGTCTTGTGACCTTGGGGATTGCCGAAAGCCTCCATCCTGTCATGGAAAGCCTTGTCCTGGAGCCCATGACCCAGCCCCTGCCGGAAAAAGAAAAAGGCTTTCTGTCGGAAAATTGTCTTGCCGATATTCTCGCTCTTTTAAAAGGGAAACAGGCCCTGGCTCTGGGCCCCGGCCTCGGGACTCGGGAGGGCACAAAAAAACTGGTTCAGGGCCTGATTGAGCAAAGCCCTGTTCCCCTGGTCCTGGATGCAGACGCCGTCAATTGCATTGCCGAAACCTTGGATATTCTGAAAAAGAAAACCAGTCCCGCCGTCCTGACTCCGCATCCCGGGGAAATGGCAAGGCTCTGTAATCTTTCAACCAGTGATGTCCAGGCAGACCGGATGGGTATTGCCGGAAAATTTGCCGCTGAATTTAATGTCATCCTGATCCTGAAGGGGGCACAAACCATCATCGCCCTGCCCCATGGAAAAGCCTTTATCTCTCCCACGGGCAACCCAGGCATGGCCTCCGGCGGAGTGGGGGATGTGCTGACCGGTATGATCGCGGGTTTTCTTGCCCAGGGTCTTTCCCCTGAGGCTGCAAGCCTTTCCGGAGTATATATCCACGGTCTCTGTGCGGACATTCTGGCAAAAGAGATGGGGGCCTTCGGCTTTCTGGCCGGAGATATGGTCCGCGCTATCCCAAAAACCATATTTCAGCATATCCTATGAAGCCCATAGAATCAAAAACAGCAGAAGATACCCTTGCCCTGGGCGAAGCCATGGGCAAATTGGTTTCACAGGGCCTGTCCATTGCCTTGAAAGGCGATCTCGGAGCCGGGAAAACCACTTTTGTCAAAGGATTTGCAAAGGGACTCGGCGTATCCCCAAAGTATTACATCACCAGCCCGACCTTCACCCTCATCAATGAATATCCGGCCTCACCCCCGTTCACCCTTTACCACCTTGATCTTTACCGGCTTTCATCGGCCGATGAGCTTGAATATATCGGATTTGATGATCTTGCCGGCGACAACCATATTCTTGTTGTGGAATGGCCGGAAATTCTCAAGGACATTTCCTTTGAATTCGATATTGAACTCCATTTTCAATTTGATGAATATTACAACAGAAGTATATCCGTTTCTACCTCTGGACAAGAGGGCATAAATCTGTTAAACAAATTGTTTTTATAATATTTAATATATAATGATTCAGCGGAGTTATTATGGCCATTAGAGTACAAAAATACGGCGGAACCTCTGTTGCGGACATTGAACGCATCAACCGGGTGGCAGACAGGGTCAGTAAAGCCTATGATGAGGGAGACAAGGTGGTAGTGGTGCTCTCTGCCATGGCAGGCGTCACGGACAGCCTTATTTCCCTTGCCCATAAGGCCGCAGCAACACCCGATAAAAGAGAACTGGACGTCCTCCTTGCCACGGGTGAGCAGACCACGGCAGCCCTTCTTGCCATGATCCTCACCTCAAGGGGATACCTGGCAAAATCTTTCCTGGGCTTCCAGGCCGGGATCAGGACCGATAAGACATCAGGCAAAGCCAGAATCCTTGATATTGACGGCAAAAATATCCTGAACGCCATCCATAGCGGATATATTGCCGTGGTGGCCGGGTTCCAGGGGGCTGATGAAGACGGGGACATCACGACTCTCGGCCGGGGGGGGTCCGATACCTCGGCCGTTGCCATTGCCTCTTCTTTGAAAGCCGATGTCTGTGAAATTTTCACGGACGTGGACGGCGTCTACACCACAGACCCGAGGATCTGCGACAAGGCCCGTAAAATAAAACGAATCACCTATGAAGAAATGCTTGAAATGGCCATACTGGGTGCCAAAGTGCTTCAGATCCGATCCGTTGAATTTGCCAAAAAATATAATGTGCCCGTGCATGTCCGGTCATCATTTACTGAGGAGGAAGGAACAATGGTTGTCAATGAAACTACTGATATGGAAAGTGTGGTGGTATCCGGCATCACCTGTGATATGAATGAGGCCAGAATCACCCTGAAAAACGTCCCGGATCAGCCCGGAACCTCTGCAAAAATCTTCACCCCGCTGGCAGAAGCGGAAATCTGTGTGGACATGATTATTCAGAATACCCAGTCCAACGGCGACACAGACCTGACCTTTACAGTCACCAAGGATGATTTTGCCAGGGCCAAGGAAATCACTGAAAAAGTGGCCAAAGACATAGGTGCATCTGAAGTGGTGACGGCAGATGATATTGCCAAGGTTTCAGTCATCGGGCTCGGTATGAAAAGCCATTCCGGCGTTGCCGCCACCATGTTCCAGGCCCTGGCCGATGAAAATATCAATATCCGGCTTATCAGCACCTCTGAAATCCGGATCTCCTGCGTCATCCTGGCCAAATATGCCGAACTTGCCGTCAGAACCCTTCATACGGCATTTGGTCTTGATAAGGAACAATAAAACTGCCTGAAAGCGGATAAACATGAGCTTTCCTGTAATGTGGCCGTCACGGGTGGAAATGGAGCGCAGCGAAATTCCCACCCGTTCTATTTTAGACCCTGACAAATCTTGTCGCACTCGCTGTGGGGATTCCGCTTTTAGTTGTCAATTTTTCTGAATAGTTACATTTTTTGTTCACAAAAATATTCTATCTGCTTGAGCAGTCAAGCGCAACGAGGTTTTTTATTTTTTTTGATGCTGGATCAAGGTTCAACAATTGAATGAAAAAAAGTTCCCACCCGTCAATCTTCAACCTTATTTCAGGTCGACCTCATTCTCCGGATTCAATTGATTCACAAAAACTGTTGAAGGCAACTCTGATTTTTTTCTGACTGAAATAATAAATACCATATACTTCCAAAAAATGAAAGTATATGGTATTTTATGAGCATGAACGCATTAACGAATAAAATCATTGAGAAGGGACTTGCCAACAGAGTCCTTACAGTATCTCAGCTAAAGCGGCTTGTGACAGGAAGTTCGCAATGTCGTTACGGCTTGGTTAACCGAGCGATCAAAACAGGGGAATTGTTACGATTTCAAAGAGGGTTGTATATGCTGAATGAACGGTTTCGAGATTTTCCTCACCACCCCTTTGTTTTGGCACAAGCCATCGAACCTGGCAGCTATATTTCATTTGAGACAGCGTTGGCATACCACAACTGGATACCCGAGGCGGTTTTCTCAACTGCAAGTGTGGTCCCCGGCCGGAAAGGCCGACAATTTGAACATGAAAAAATGGGGGTTTATTATTTTCACCCCCTTGCAATTCACCGGGAATATTTTCTGGAGCTGGTGTACCGGCATCAAATAAACGGACAAATCATGCTGATCGCAAAACCATGCAGGGCATTAATGGATCTGGTCTGTTTGAAAAAATTATCCTGGGAAGGAATTGGCTGGCTTTTGGAAGGATTGAGAATCGATCCGGAATCACTGGCTTCAATTACCAGTAATGACATTAAAATGCTAACACTGATTTATAAACATAAACAGGTAAAATCGTATCTATCTTATCTCAGCAGGGAGTTAGGCCTTGATTGATCTGATTCAGGAAAAATTAGCTGCTTATAAGGCGATCAATCAACTGGAAGAAAATCACGCTATCAAGGAAATTCTTCAGGATATAGCCCTGTATGGCTTGTGGCGTTCCGGTTTCTTTGAGGTGGCGGCATTCCAGGGAGGTACCAGCCTGCGGATTTTGTATGGAATGACAAGGTTTTCAGAAGATCTTGATTTCATTTTAAAAGTTCCTGATCCTGAATTCAAATGGCCTGTCTATCTTCAGGGATTGCTTGACTGTTTTGAACAATTCGGACTTAAATCACAGGTGTTGGATAAAAGCAGACTGGACCAACGGGTAAAAAAAGCCCTTGTCAAAGAAAGCTCTATCTGCAATCAACTTAACCTGTCATTTTTCAGAAACAACCCGGAACAGACTCAAAAAATCAAATTGGAAATTGACGTAGACCCTCCAGGCGATTCCGGTTTTGAATATAGTTATCTGGATTTTCCCCTGGATTTTGAAGTCTGCCATCAGGATTTAAGCAGCAATTTTTCATTAAAAATTCATGCCCTGCTTTGTAGGCCGTATTTGAAGGGTAGAGACTGGCATGATTTCAATTGGTATGTAAAAAAAGAGACCCTGGTAAACCTTTCCCATTTGCAGGCAGCCTTATTTCAGTGGGGACCATGGGCACATCAAAAAATTGATCTCACTATAGACTGGCTGAAACATGAGTTGGCCCTGAAAGCGGCCCGCATTGACTGGCCATCGGCAGCAGATGATGTCCGGCAGTTTCTCAGACCATTGGAGCAGCATAGCCTGAACTTGTGGAATGAAAAATTTTTTACGAATAAAATAGAAAAACTTAATGTTTTAACTCATTCCGGATAAATGCAATGTTACACTTCATCGGTTGGCTTTTTCACCTGCAAAGTTTGCCATCGCGCCTGTATAGTATCAGCCGAAAGGTCCGCACCACAGGCCCATTCAATAAAATATTGCCCATTATGAATTTTCTCGAACTCGTCCCTGCTTTTCAACGGTTCAAATACTTCTGACTAAAGATAAGGCTTTACGTCAAATATGACTGAAACACCATTTTCATCTTCGATATATAGCAAATAATTATCTTTAGGAATGATTTCAATAATTTTCATTGGTCAAGCCCTCTTATCGGAAAGGGTTGCAAACACATTGCCATCAGGAATTGAGCATACAGCTACCTGTCCCTTGAATGAGAGTATAATATCAAAATGAAGCGCTTACAACTCTTATATTCTGTCAGGTGGTCCTAATTTAAAATCCAACCTGGCTGCCAAGGCATCTTCAATTTCATGAATGACCTTCAGGGCGGCCCCGGCCGGATCATCAGCATCCCTAATGGGGCGGCCGATCACAATGAGATCGCTGCCCATGGCAACAGCCTGACCCGGTGTGGTGATTCGTTTCTGGTCGTCGTTTTCAGTAAGGGACCAGGCGGGCCTGATTCCCGGTGTTACCGCAAGAAATCCCTTTCCAAACCGGCGTTTGATCTCACTCACCTCTTGCCCTGAACAGACCACCCCGACACACCCGGCATCATGGGCCATCTTTGCCCGGTGCAGAATGAGAAGGCGCGGGTCTTTTACAAATTCTTCCTTAAAGCCCTGGGCTTCCACAGCATCGGCATCGTTGTCCGTCAACAGGGTGACCCCAAGGACCCCGGTTTTACCCTTTGCGCTCAGCACCGCCTTTTCCAGCATTTTCAGAGAAGAAGAACAATGCACCGTGATGAGATCTACGCCCAGAGCTGCAACCCTTTCCATGGCCCGCCCCACCGTTGCTGAAATATCATGGAGCTTTAAGTCCAGAAATATTTTTGCCCGGCTGAGGTTTCTGATCCGCTCCACCACGGACGGTCCCTGGTCAATAAAAAGCTCAAGGCCGATCTTGAACACGCCGACCTTTCCATCCAGTATCCTGACATAATCTTCCGCCTCTTTGACGGAAGAAAAATCCAGGGGGAAAACAATATAATCTTTGCCTGTCTTGGTCATAAAATTACCTCAGGGCTTGACGGCTTCCAGGGTTAT
This sequence comes from Desulfobacterales bacterium, assembly GCA_031395015.1. GTDB lineage: Bacteria > Desulfobacterota > Desulfobacteria > Desulfobacterales > Desulfobacteraceae > Desulfobacula. The sequence continues at coordinate 30,411 of JANNUH010000119.1, forward strand.
TTTCAAACGGCATCCCACTGCCCTGGCATATTTGCGCAGTGTTGCAATGGAAGGAGAATGCCTTCTGTCTCCGCCGCCCGCTTCAATCCTTGCGACGGCAGGGGCCTTGGTGCCCATTTCCCTTGCCACATCCTCCTGTGTCATGGCGGCATGTTTTCTTGCCTTCAGCAGTTCTTCGAGAAAGGCAAAGTCCTCTTCAAGGGCCTCATATTCCGCCATGAATGCGGGGTCACTTTTCCATTTTTTTATCATATCAATATGACTGGTCATTTTTTTACCTCATTCAATCTTTTCCTTGCAATGTCAATTTCCCCTTGGCTCGTATTTCAAACAGCCCCTGTCCGATGGATCGCGTAAACGGCATGCCGAGATTTGGACCATAAATCATCATTATTCTCTGTTGTTCTCGCATAAAACGCTCTGATGCTCACAGGCCATTGATCGATAGCGATTCTTACCTTTTCATTAAAATATGTGATTTTCCATTTCATGGCAACAACTTAACATATTTGTTAAATTCATTCAAGAAAAAAGAGGGGATGATTTTTACTGTCCGGTTTTGAAAGATCGATGGTGAGGCGGTATTCTGCATGATCCATATCCCTTTCGATGAGAAACCCCGGTTTCTCCACCAGGCTGAGCATTCCGGCATTGGTGGAGATAGATGGTTTCAGTAGAAAATAATTCAGAATCACCCTTATGGCAATACCAATGACGGAAATTTAACCCGTTCCGGACTTTACAAATTCCAAAAGGATTGATACTGATTAACCCTATGATAAAAATTGCAATAATTGAAGATTCCCAGGCGCTTACCACTGTTTTTAAAAATTTTTTAAGCGCCTCTGACTTTGACGCCAGCGTTTATAATTCAACGGTTTCAGATATCAACCGGCTGATTAAACAGGGCGGCTTCAAACGGATTGTCTGTCCCTGCTTTCCAAAATTCCAAAATGGCCCCCAGATTGTGCAGATGATCAAGGCAGACCCGGAACTTACCCATTGTGCGATTATCGTATCCACCTCCATGCAGCAGGAAGGTGTAAAATCAGAATGGGATTTAAGGGATATTGACGCCATATTGCTCAAACCCTTTGACCGGGAAACCCTGGTCCGGACCCTGAATAAAGCTGAAAAAAACCACCCGCAGAATGCAAGACAGACCCAGCTTGCCCTTATCATTGATGACAGCAGGGCTGTCCGGAATACCCTGACCACTTATCTGAAGGCCTTGGATTTTGACACCCGGACGGCATCGGACGGCATGCAGGGCCTTAAAATGGCTTCCGAACTCCTACCGGACCTGATCCTGGTGGATGTGGAAATGCCGGTCATGAACGGGTTTGAATTCTGTAAAAAACTGTCCGAAGAACCGGCCATTAAACATATCCCCACCATTGTGATCTCAGGCACCATTGATGAGGCTCAATTTCGGAAAGGCTTCAGGGCCGGGGCCATTGATTTTCTGGAAAAGCCGGTGTCCCAGCCCGCCCTTGCCGCCATCATTGAATCCGTGTCGGTCAAGGAGAGCATTAATTCCTCGGGAACAACGGTAATCTTGAGCAAAGACAGTACATTAAGTGCTATCTTAAGAAAAACACTGAATTTTTTAAATTCCAGCATCAATCTCTGCACCACCTTTGACGAACTGGAAACCTATCTTTGTGTCACAACGCCGGATATCATTATTCTGGATCTTTCAGAAAATGAAGACAAACTCAGTTTGTGCATGAGGACCCGCATCCTTCTGGGAAGCGACTCCCCCGTCATCATTGCCGTGGCCGAAGAAACTGACAGGGACATCATGTTTCAGTGTTTCAGATACGGGGCCACGGAATTCATCATCAAACCCTTTGGCCGGGATGAGGTCAAAGCAAGGATAGAAAACCATATCAAATTAAAGAGGCTTCAGGATGAACTGGTTCAGAAAAACAGAATCCTCGAATCCCTGGCTTACAAGGACAAGCTGACAGGGCTCATGAACCGCCGGTATTTTGACAAGGCATTAAAGGATGAGATGGCAAGGGCCCAGGCCGGCAACACAGATCTTTCCTTTCTCATGATCGATCTGGACAATTTCAAACAGGTCAATGACATGTTCGGTCATGATACCGGTGATACAGTGTTAAAGGAAATCGCCGCCATCATCATCGACAATGTCCAGGGCAATGCCGTTTCCTGCCGGTATGGCGGTGAAGAATTCTGTATCATCTATCCCGACACAAGCCTTGCCGAGGCCATCAAAAACAGTGAAAAAATCAAACGGTTCTGTGCATTGAAACCCATTTCCAGTCACCGGATTTTTCAGACCATCAGCGGCGGAATGTCTTCATTTCCAGAGACCTCTTCTGCCGAAGATCTGGTTTCAGATGCGGATAAATGTCTCTACAAAGCCAAAAAAACCGGTAAAAACAGGATCATTGCCAATATTGAAGCTTCCCGAGAGGGAATTTAAAATTAAACAATCTTCAGGACACCATGACAGAAGACAAATACATACTGACCATGCTGGTTGAAAACGAACCCGGCGTCACGGCCCGGATTGCAGGGCTTTTTGCCGGAAGAGGCTATAATATTGAAACCATCTGCGGAGCGCCCACGGCCAATCCGAAAATGTCCCGGATCACCATTACCACCAAGGCAAGGCCCCAGCAGTTTGAACAGTGCATGAAACAGATCAAACGCCTTGTCAATGTGATCAAACTTCGGAACATGACCGGGGAAAAGGCGGTCAAGCGGGAAATGGCTCTCATCTGCGTCAAAAAAAAACCTGGGGCCGGAGAAGAACTCAATCGGATCATCTCGGCCCATAGCGGGAGGATACTGGATGAAAGCCCTGATCTCTGCATTTTTGAAATTATCGGCGATGAATATGCCATTGATGGAATTCTTGCCCTGTTGGAGCCCTTTGGAATCAAAAAGCTTGCAAGATCAGGGGTATTGGCACTCTACAAGGAATCCGACACAGAACCGGAAACCCCATTGTCAGACCCATCGGCCTGATCTTTTCCGGGTTGAGCCGAGACCATTGTTTTCATACAATCGCGCCATTTCTTCTTTTAATTTTTTAATCCGCTCCAGAAGATCCTTTAGCGGGTTCTGGGCCTCCTGGGGCTGAGCCCCCTGTACCATCACGGGTGCAGAAGGAAAGACAGGTGATGCCGATGGAATTGAAAAAAGCGATTCCGGCCGAGGCAGGCTTTCTTCCTGCAGCTCTTTCTTGTCCAATGCCCGTGAAGCAAGGTCCACCTCCTGGACTGATCCCACTTTTCCGTTTTCAAAAAGAAAAATGCCCGTGCTTTTCAATCGGCCCTGCAATTCATTGTCCGCCTTTGTCAGGTCAAACCCTGTGGCGGCATACTGAAGTGAAATGGCACCAAGGCCTGCATCCTTCAAGGAAATAAGCCGATCCTGCCCTTTCCCATCCTTTGTCCACACAGATAATTGGGAAAAAACCGCATCATTTTCATCAATCCAGTTGTTCTGATCTTCATCAAAGGCCCTGAGTTCCATAAATCCGTTACCGGTGCCGGGACCGAACAATTCCGAACCATTATTGATGATATGGTCGTTATTTTTATCAAAGGCCAGGAACCCGCTGCCGGGGGAAACAAAACCGATATTTTCCATTTTTCCGTCAGTGTTGAGGTCAAACTCGAAGGTCGCATCGGTCAATTGTGGCGCCTTTCCATCCAGGCTGATGACCAGGGGGTCTGTCAGATTGATTCTTTCCTGCCATTGTTGAACTAGGGTCTCTTCTTCCGTCCTTGACAAAAAGGCCCTGTCCAGGGACATGTCCAGGGAAAAAGTGATGACCCTTCCATCTTCGGTGGTCACTTCACCGAAAGATTGAAAGCTCACACTCTCTTCCTCGAAATGGAGTTCTATTTTTTTCACCGACATTTCCCACATGGCCGTGGAACGGGTTTCTCTTCCGGCTTTAGGGCTCTCCGGTGATTCAGCCAAAGGGAATTTTCCTTCTGAAAGGTCCATATCTTTTTTTTCCCGAATATTTTTCAGAATAATATCCCTGCCCATGACCCCACCGATGAGACGCTCCATGGATGATTTTTGTTCATATGAAATCGTTTCCCCGGTTGCTTCGGATGTGACAGAGGATCTGCCCATCAGGGAAAAAGAATATTGAGACTGATATTCCTCGGTCCTGCCTTGTGAAATGCTGACCCGGTCCACAACCATCTGTGGAAGACCTTGAATTTCCTGTGGCCGGGGCTGAATCTGACGGACAGTCCGGCTCTGTGTTTTTTCTTCCAGCGTCAGACCCATCTCTTCTGCATGGTTATCGGACATAAAAACCATGGCTGAACCTGATATTTTCATGATCCTTTCCCTCCCTGGAATTGGTACGACTGCGTTTAAAAAAATATCGGCAGAAAAAAGAGAATTCTTGATAAAAATAAAACCGGGGGTAAAGATTAAAAAGGCCTGGTTTATTCGGGAAATTCATATCCGGAGACTCAAGATAATGGTTGAAACCTCTTAAGCATTAATGCTATCTAATACTATTTAGATTGGGAAATTTACATATCAGAATGACATATCAGAAAATTGAACATATTGCATCCGGTCAGTTCAAGACCGGAAAAGCCAGGACAGAGATATTCCAGGCCTATCTGGCCACCTGCCTCGGTGTCGCCCTCTATGACAGCACCACAAAAACAGGAGGCCTGATCCATATTCTTTTACCCGAACCTCCGGGTTTTTCAGAGCCTGAATTCCCTGAAAAATATGCTTCCACCGGGGTTCCCCTTTTGATCGGAGAGCTTGTAGAACTTGGTGCAAATCCGGAACATATCCGGGCAGTCATTGCCGGAGGCGCCCTTGTGGGGCCTGTGAGCCGCCAGGACGTCGGCCTTGATATCGGGGGAAGATCCGCCGACATCGCCGTATCCATCCTTGAAAGCGCCGGAATCAAGATCATTAAATCGGAAACCGGGGGGTTCTTTACCTGCGCCCTTGAACTCAATATGGCCACGGGTGAGACATCCATCAATCCGGCCTGGATGGACATCTGCAAGTCGGAAAACACCTTTGCTGCACCCTCCATGGACGATATTTTAAAAACCATTGACACCCTTAAGCCCATTCCCCAGGCTGCATTGAAAATACTGAGGATGTCCCAGTCTGCCCAGTGCCGTATCATGGACATTACCAATGAACTGGCCAGAGACCAGGTGCTTTCCGGGCAGACCCTGAAGCTTTGTAATTCAGCTCTGTTTGCAGGCCTTCTGAAAATTGATACCCTCAAGGATGCCGTGATGCTCCTGGGGGAAGACATGCTCATCAAATCCATCATCACGGCTGCGGTTCACAATTATTACAGCCAGACCGGTATTTCCGGCTATTCCCTGTGCCGGGGCGGTCTTTTTTTCCATGCAATCGGTGTGGCAGTCATGGCTGAAAAAATTGCAACAAAAACAGGCCGTTGTGCAGCTAAACTGGCCTATACCGCGGGATTGCTTCATGATATCGGGAAAGTGATTCTTGATCAATCTGTTGCCGACAGTTCCCCTCTTTTTTTCAGAAAATTGAGCAAGGAAACGGAAAGCCTCCTGAGTTCGGAAAAAAAAATATTCGGTATTACCCATTGTGAAACAGGGGCTGTCCTGGCCAAAAAATGGAATTTCTCAGACAATATCACCGAAGCCATCCAGTATCATCATATCCCGGAAACAGCGAAAGAGAACAAATCCCTTGCCTTCATCATTTACCTTGCAGACCTGATCCTGGAAAAATTCAATGCCGGGTTTGATCTTGAAAAAATGCAGACCCAAAGCCTTGAAGCTGCCCTTGACCATCTCGGACTGAGGATGTCGGATCTGCCGGGCCTTGTGGATTTGATCCCCATCCATGCCTTTAACAGCGATGATATACTCGTTTCACAAAGGGCTGAAAAATGACGGACATCAACAAAAACATGAGAAACCTGCCCGGAGTGGATCACCTTCTGGAACTTACCAGAAAGAATGCCGGGTTTTCAGATATCCCTAGAAGCGTGGTCCTGGATTCCCTGAGACAAGTCCTGGATCGGATGAGAAAAGATATCCTGGCCGGAACTGACCCTGTAATCACCGATGACATCATCCTGACCAAGGCCCGCTTTTTTGCAGAAGAAAAAATCAAACCGCGGCTTGTCAGTGTGATCAATGCAACGGGTGTGGTTCTCCATACCAATCTGGGTCGTGCACTCCTGTGCGACGATGCCTTAAATAATATCACGGCCATTGCAAAAACCTATTCCAATCTTGAGCTGAACATTGAGACCGGCAAACGGGGAATCCGCTATGGGGCCGTTGACGGGCTCATCTGCGAGTTAACCGGGGCAGAAAGCGCCATTGTGGTCAACAATAATGCCGGGGCTGTGCTCCTGGCCCTGAACACCCTTGCAAGACATAAAGAAGTCGTCGTATCCAGGGGAGAGCTGGTTGAAATCGGCGGCTCTTTCCGTGTGCCGGATGTCATGGAAAAAAGCGGTTGCATCTTAAAGGAAGTCGGCACCACCAACCGGACCCACCTTCGGGATTATGAAACTGCCGTTTCAGAAAAAACAGGGCTTCTTCTGAAAGTTCATACCAGCAATTATAAAATTGAAGGCTTCACCACCAGTGTGGCCTTAAAAGACCTGGTAACACTGGGCCGGGAAAAAGGGGTTCCTGTCATGGAAGATCTTGGCAGCGGCACCCTGATTGATTTTTCAAAATACGGCCTTCCCCATGAACCCACTGTCGGGGATGCGGTCCGGTCAGGTGCCCATGTGGTGACTTTCAGCGGAGACAAGCTTCTGGGAGGACCCCAGGCCGGCATCATCGTTGGGAAAAAAGAGAGCATTGATCAGATCCGGAAAAACCCTCTGACCAGGGCCCTGCGGATTGATAAACTCACCCTGGCGGCCCTTGAGTCCACCTTGAAATTGTACCGGGATGAAGAAAAGGCCATACAGGCCATTCCCACCCTAAGAATGCTGACCCTGCCCTTTTCCGAGATCCTGAAAAAAGCCGGCCGCCTGTTTCAAGCCATTCAGGAGGCCATCGGATCACTTGCCGACATCCGCCTTTCAGACATGAATTCCAGGCCCGGCGGCGGATCATTCCCGGAACTGGACCTGCCCACCCGCTGTATCACGATTCAGCCCCTGAATCTCTCGGTCTCAAAGCTGGAAACCGCCATGCGCCTTTCCACACCGGCCATCATCGGCAGAATAGAAGACAATGCCTATATCCTGGACCCGAGAACGATTCAGGATGGCCAGGAAACCATTATTTCATCAACCTTAGCCAGGATACTGAACGAAAAATGACACCCAGATTTACATCAAAAGAAATTCATTTTCTGAAAACCGATTCCGATGATTTTGACATCAAACCGCCGGAACTCTTTTTTTCCGATCTTCTCCTGACCGATTCCCCTGCAGTCAAAGCCTTTGAAAACAGGCTGAAACAGGCAACCATCCCGGGTGAAAAATTTTTATGCGCCGTGGTTCAGATCTCACAGGATGCTGCGGAAACCATCCGGGAAAAAACCAGGGAAGCCTTTGAAGAGGCTTTCAGCTTATTTTTGAATCATGACCGGGGCATATGGGAAACCCTTGATGAAACATCCTTTATCCTTGCTTTCTGGGATTATGAAAATGAAGAGACTGCCTCCCGGATCATTCTTTCATTAAAAGAGGGATTATCCAAAGGCCTTCAAACCGATGTTCTCGTTGGAACGGCCAGGTTTCCGTATCATGATTTTCAAAGAATAAAAGCCGTTGCCAATGCCCTTAAGGCCATTGACCATGCCGCTTTTTTCGGACCCGGCACCCTGATTGAGTTTGATGGTATCTCACTGAATATCTGTGGAGACCGGCGTTACCATTTAAACGAATATGGCCTTGCAATCAAAGAATATGAGGAAGGCATCAGGGTCAAACCCCATGACATCAACCTGATCAACAGCCTTGGGGTCTGTTTTGCCGTTTCAGGGGATCTTGACAAGGCAAGGGATGAATTTGGAGCGGCCATGAAGATCAATCCGGATGAAATCATGGTGATTTATAATATCGGCCTTCTCCACCAGATTGACGAAGATCTTGACAAGGCCGTTGCCTATCTGCGAAAGGCCCATGCCATAGACGATACTGTTTTTGAAGTCGAGCTGCTGTTAGGCCATCTTCTGTTTAAAAAAGATCTGTTTCATCAGGCCCTGCCCCATATTGAAGCGGCAGGCCGGATCAACCCGAAATCAGGTCTTGTTTTCAGGATAAAAGGAGAGATTTTCCTTGCCCGAAGCGAGCCGGAAAAAGCAGGTCGCGAATTTAATACCGCCATAAAACTGAACCCTTCCGATGCCGTCTCCCTATCCGGATATGCAAAATGCCTGGAACTTCAGGACAAAAACCTCGGCATTGCCCTTACCTTTGCAAAAAACAGCATGGCCCTTGAACCGGATAATCCGTTATTTGGAGAACGGTTCAGAATGATTCAGGAGAAAATTGAAGGGGCTCCACCCGAGGAAAACATTATTAAAACCGCCTAATGAATTTATTAAAAATAAAAAAAACATGAGAACAATAATCCAGCAATCGGTTGATGACAGTATCGCCGTAAAAAAAGAATTCTTCAGCAGGAATATGGAAAAGATAGAAACCTGCGCCCATATCATGGCATCTGCCTTTAAATCCGGCAGAAAGCTTCTGTTATTCGGAAACGGCGGCAGTGCAGCCGACTGCCAGCACATTGCTGCCGAATTCATCAACCGGTTCCAAATGGAAAGAAGGCCCTTACCTGCCATGGCCCTGACCACGGACACATCGGTCATCACCAGTATCGGCAACGACTATTCCTATGACGACATCTTCCTAAAACAGATCCAGGCTCTTGGAAATAAAGGGGATATTGCCCTGGGTATCTCGACTTCGGGCAATTCTCCCAATGTCATCAAAGCGGTCAAAGAGGCAAAGGACATGGGCCTTTCCATTATCGGTTTTTCAGGAAATAAAGGCAGCCTCAAAGACTTGAGTGATTTTGCCTTTTGCGTAAATTCAGTCACCACCGCCAGAATCCAGGAAGTTCATATCCTTCTGGCCCACATCCTGTGCGATCTTACAGAACGGATGGTCTTCCATGGATAAATCCCCTCTGGATTACAGCAGCCTGAAAACCTATTCCATTAAAGACAGGCACAGCAAAGTCGATGTCAAAGACTTTTCAACACCCTGGAAAAAAGGAGGCCGTTTTTCAAATTTCCTTTCAACGCTTCCCTCCATTCTGGCGGGCAATGATCTTCGGGACGTCATCAGCGCCATCAGTCTTGCCGCAAAAAACAAACACCAGGTCTGTTTTGCCATGGGCGGCCATGTGATCAAAACAGGAATGTCCCCGATCATCATTGACCTGATGAAAAAAAATATCCTGACCCTGATCTCCATGAACGGGTCCGGTATTATTCATGACCTTGAAACCGCCATGGTGGGCCGAACCTCTGAGGATGTGGCCCAATCGCTGGGGGACGGCAGTTTCGGTATGGCAAGGGAAACCGCTTTATTTCTCAACCAGGCCATTAAAAACGCAAAACAAAAGTCCACAGGGCTTGGAAAAACAGTGGGAGAAATGATCCTGAAAGAAAATCTGGATTTCAAACATCTGAGCCTGACCGCCACTGGAGCCAGCCTTGATCTCCCGGTAACGGTTCATGTGGCCATTGGCACGGATATCCTCCACATGCACCCGGATTTTGATGCCGGTGCCTGCGGAGCCGCCTCCCATTATGATTTCAAGCTATTTGCCTCAAGAATCGCCCTTCTTGAAAAAGGGGTGTTCATCAATGCCGGGTCAGCCGTGATCCTGCCGGAAGTCTTTTTAAAAGCCGTCACCCTAGTCCGAAATCTTGGGCATACACTTAATGATTTCACCACCGTCAACCTTGATTTTATCCGCCATTACCGCCCCATGACCAATGTGGTCAACCGCCCGACGCTCGGCAAAGGCAGAGGTTTCAGCCTTGTCGGCCACCATGAGATCCTGATTCCCCTGATTGCTGCAGGGGTGATTGAACTGCTTTAAAAAATAACAGAATAAAATCCTGACTTGAAAATCCGCAGCTTTATCCTTATATTGGTTTGTTTCTTTAACCGGTAAGATTATGAGGTAAAAAATATGCCGATATATGAATATAAATGTAATGCCTGTGGAAAAAACTTTGAAACCCTTGTGATGGGGAAAATGTCCCCGGAATGCCCGTCCTGCGACAGTCAGGATTTGTCAAGGCTGATGTCTGCCTGCGGGTTTGTCTCAAAATCCTCCGGACCTTCCGGCGAAACAACATCCCGGTCGGCAGGATCTTCAAGCTGCGGCAGTTGTGCATCCTCAAGCTGTTCCACCTGCGGGATGGGTTAGAATTTCATGAAACAAAATCTGATCATCGGCACACGGGGAAGTGAGCTTGCCCTGTGGCAGGCCAATTTTATCAAATCTGAAATTGAAAGCCTTTTTCCTGATCTGACGGTTGAATTGAATATCATCAAAACAACCGGGGATACTATTACGGACCGGCCCCTGGCCCTTGTGGGCGGTAAGGGACTCTTTGTCAAGGAGATTGAAACTGCCCTCCTGAGCCATGAGATTGACCTGGCTGTCCACAGCATGAAGGATATGCCGGGAGAGCTTCCGGAAGGGCTTGAGATCGGCGCCATTCCAAAAAGGGTAAACCCCTTTGATGTTCTGATTTCAAGGGACGGCTCCCTGCTGAAGAATTATAAAAAATTGGCAAAAATCGGCACATCAAGCCTCAGAAGAGCCTCCCAGCTTAAACATATCCGTCCTGATATCATAATTGAATCCATCCGGGGTAATCTGGATACACGGATCAGAAAACTGAAATCCGGTGATTATGATGCCATTGTTCTCGCAGCAGCAGGTCTTCTGCGTCTTGGGCAGGAAAAAGAGATTACCGAATACCTGGATGAAACCATCATGATTCCGGCCGTGGGACAGGGGGCGCTTTGCATTGAAACCCGGAAAAATGATCCTGATATTGAAATAATTACCGCCAAACTGGATCATCATGACACAAGGGTATGTGTGGAAGGAGAACGGGCCTTTTTAAGACGGATCGAAGGGTCCTGCCATATTCCGGTGGCCTGTTTCGGAAAAATTATCAACCATGAGGTTGTGCTGACCGCGGTTGTTGCCTCTGAAGACGGGAAAGAATTAATAAAAGAACAAATTGTTTCACCCATGGGCAGAGTCAAAAACAGCGGCAGGGATCTGGCTGACCTTGTCCTTGAAAAAGGCGGGAAAAAGATATTGGAGAGTTTGAATTCAAATGCCAACTAAGACCGGAAAAGTGTTTCTCATTGGTGCAGGCCCGGGAGACCCGGGCCTTTTGACGATTAAGGCCAAGGAATGTATCGAAACCGCAGATGTTGTGGTCTATGATTATCTTGCGTCCCCACTCTTATTGAAATATGCCAAAAAAGTGGCAGAGGTGATTTATGTGGGGAAAAAGGGCGGTGACCATACCCTTTCCCAGGACAAAATCAATCTCCTGCTCATTGAAAAGGCCAAGCAGGGACTTGATGTGGCAAGGCTCAAAGGCGGAGATCCTTTTGTGTTTGGCCGCGGAGGTGAAGAAGCCCAGATGCTGCTGAGCCATGGTGTTTCCTATGAGGTGATTCCGGGTGTTACCTCGGCCATTGCCGCACCTGCCTATGCCGGGATTCCCGTTACCCACAGGGATCACGCCTCTTTTGTGTCCTTTATCACGGGCCATGAAGATCCCACCAAGGAGGACACGAGCATGCAATGGGATGTCTATGCCAGATCCAACGCCACTCTGGTTTTTTTGATGGGGGTTAAAAACCTTGAAAATATCGTCAAAAACCTCATTGAAAACGGCAAACCGTCAAATACGCCCGTTGCCCTGGTCAGATGGGGAACCACTCCGAGACAACAAACCGTCACGGGCACACTTGAAACCATTGTGGAGCGGGTGAGAGAAGCAAAACTGAAATCTCCTTCCATTATTGTCATCGGACATGTGGTTTCTCTGCGGGATGAACTGGCCTGGTTTGACAACCGTCCTCTTTTCGGGAAAAAAATTGTCATCACAAGGGCCAGAGCCCAGGCCAGCGACCTTGTGGCAAAGCTGTCCAAACTGGGGGCCTCCTGCATTGAAATCCCGACCATTGAAATTTCACCACCTGAAGACATCACCCCCTTAAAAGAATCCATAGAAAACCTGAAAAATTATGACTGGATTGTCTTTACCAGCGTCAATGGGGTTAAATTCTTTTTTAACACCCTGTATGATATGGGAAAAGACGTGAGAGTTCTGGGGCATCTTAAATTTGCCTGTATCGGCCCTGTAACCAAGGAACGGCTAAGGGACCACGGCATTGTCAGTGATATCCTGCCTGAAACCTATCGGGCAGAAAGCGTGATCGAGACTTTTTCAGGATTAGAAATCAAAAATAAAAATATATTGCTGCCACGGGCAAAAGTCGCCAGAACCATTCTGCCGGAAGAATTGACAAAAATGGGTGCCCGGGTCCATGAAATTACGGCCTATGAAACCCGTCTGAATACCGAGGGCAAACAAGAGCTCATGGAGCTTCTGGAAAGCCATGAAATTGATGCCGTCACCTTTACCAGTTCTTCAACGGTTTCCAATTTCATGTCTTTTTTTGATTCAGAAGATGAAAGAAAATTATTGAGCGGGGTTGTTTTCGCAAGCATCGGGCCCATCACATCGGATACGGCCCGATCCCTTGGCATTGAACCTGATATTGAAGCAGGTGAATTTACCATCCAGGGACTTGTGGATTCATTGCTGAACTATTATGAAAGCCATAAATAAAAAATGATTGCCGGCAACCGAACCATTAATTATCTTCGTATCTCCATCACTGACCGGTGTAATTTCCGATGCCGGTACTGTATCCCTTCTACGCCTTTCTCGGTGATTGAGCATGAAAAAATCGCCCGGTATGAAGAAATCCTGAGGATTTCCAGGCTTGCCTGTGATCTTGGCATTACCAAAATCAGAATTACAGGAGGGGAACCTTTTGTCAGAAAGGATATTTTTTCTTTTCTGGAAGAATTGTGTGCCATTGAAAGCCTGAAGGATATTTCCATTACAACAAACGGATCTTTGCTGAACCGTGAAAAAATCGAAAAATTGATTTCTCTGGGTATCAAACGCCTTAATTTCAGCCTGGACACACTTGACCCTGTCAAATTTGAACAGATTACCGGCAGAAACAGATTCCATCAGGTCTGGGATGCCGTTTCTACTGCCCATGAACTTGGAATCAGCCCGGTTAAACTCAATGCCGTCATCTTAAGGGGCATTAATGATGACGAGATTGAAGCCATCACGGCCCTGACCCTGGAATATCCTTTCCACATCCGGTTTATTGAATATATGCCCATGGGAGATTCTGCCGTGGAAAAACAGCAGCAGGTTTTGACAGAGGAAATAAAAGAAAAAATCGAATCCCGGTTCGGTGGGCTGGAGCCTGTCAAAAAAGGGTCCAGCGACGGGCCTGCCAAAAAATTCCAGATTAAGGGGGCCAAGGGAATTGTTGGATTTATCACCCCCATCAGTTCACATTTCTGCGCTGAGTGTAACCGGCTTAGGCTGACATCCAGGGGAACCTTACGGCCCTGTCTTTTGAACAATTATGAAAAAGACATCATCAACCCGCTTCGAAGCGGCGCATCCGATGATGAACTCAAAGCCATCATTCTTGCTGCGCTGACAAGAAAACCTTCTTTTCACGGTCTGACCGACCCTTCGGCCAAAGGCATTCCCATCAGCCACATGACTTCCATTGGCGGATAATATTTCCGGCCGGGTCTGTGAAAATTTTTTTTTATCTTTTTGATTTTTTTTGATTTCACGGTGTCAATAGATAATAGAAAAGCAAAACCGTTTTAATTGCTTTTTCATAATACCAAGTTGGAGGAAGAAATGAAAAAATTAATTACCATGACCACGACGATTCTATTTTTGATTTGTTTTTCCACGGTATCTGCCCGGGCAGACAGAAAAACCATGGAAGGATTCATGCTGGGGACCGGGGTTGCCATCCTTGGTGCCGCCCTCATCCACGGTATGAACGATAATGACGGACCCCGATATTCCAGACATCACTCACCGCCCCCGGAAGTTTATATTGAATACAGGGGGGGACATAATGACAGACATCAAAGGAGACATCATTATCAAAGACCGGACGGTCGCTGGGAAATTGAAAGAGTCTGGGTTGAGCCTGTTTATGAAAGAAGATGGAACCCGGCCCATTATGATCACAGAGGAGCATGGGTAGAAGGCAGATATGAGAGCTTCCAGATTACAGGAGGATATTATCAGGATGAGCGTGTGTGGGTTGGTCGTTAAAAAATAATAGACTCGGCATTTGACGTGATTGTGACCAGACTCGAAACAAACGCAGATACAATTAAAGAACAGGATCTGGTTCAAAGACTGAAAAAGAGGCAGAAATGGGCCTTCAACCATCTTGTCTCTAAATACCAGCAAAGGCTTTTCAAGCTTGCCTATGGTATTACGCTGGACCGTGAGGACAGCCTGGAGGTTGTACAGGATGTATTTATCAGCGTATATAAGAACATCCAGACTTTCAGGCAGGACTCAAGCCTTGACACCTGGTTGAGAAAAATCACAATCCATCAGTGCCTGAACTGGAAACGCAAATGGAAAAGAAGATTCAAGTGGAATCATAAGTCTCTGGAACAGGAATATGATTTTCAACTGCCTGAGGAAAATACAAATGACCCGGAAATATTATTCTGGGAAAAACAACTGGAAAATAATCTTATGAAAGCAATCCGAACCCTGCCTGATAAAACCAGACTTGTTTTTGTTCTGAACGCCATTGAAGGCCTTTCATACGAAGAAATTGCAGAGGTTCTCAGTATTAAAAAAGGAACAGTCAGTTCAAGACTTCATCTGGCAAGAAAAAGCCTCATGGATTCCCTGGAACTAAATGAAGAAAAAAGGATTTCTTATGGAAAAAGAATGTGATTTATGCACATCTGAGGACATCAGCCGGTTCATTGACGGTGAGCTTTCTTCAGAGCAATGTCGATCTTTTGAACATCATTTTTCTCTTTGCCCAGATTGCAGCCACCGGATTGACCGGTACATATCATTATCTTTTGCCTTCTCCTGTCATGCCGACCAGAAAACAATGGAAAATCATGAGGCTGCGGTTATGGGGCATAAACTTGAGCAAGCAGTACTGAATTCAGAAAAAAAATCAGCAGGGACCATTTCCGGACTTTTTGGAAAAAATATTTACCTGAAACTTGCAAGCATCCTGGCAGTGTTAATGATCGGCCTTTTTCCCTTTGACGAAGACTTGCTCCAGGGCCCTTCCGGCCCCAGTGCCATCGTTAACTCCCTTGACACAGAATATGCATCCGTTATGATCATCGAAACTCAAATAGAAAAACATACCATTATCTGGTTTTTGGAAGAAACCTGATTCAAAAGAGGTATTATGATCAATTTCATTAAAATACGATTCATCCTCACAGCCATCTTATTCATATATTTATTATTGCCGCCGATCGTATCGGCAGGCGACCGGGTATTAACGGATGTAAAGGTGATTCATGCATCCACCACCGGGGCTGAGCAATTTGATCCAGGCCTCAAAGGCATTATCCATGAGCTTAAATCCGTGTTTAAATATACTTCCTACCGTCTCCTGAAGGACCAGCGGTTTGACCTGAATTTTAGCCAGGAAGGCCTGGTCAATCTTCCGGGAAACAGAACGCTTCTTCTCTTGCCGTCTGATACGGATGGTAAAAGGATCAGGTATCAAATCAATATTCAAAAAAACAATCTTTCTATTTTCCAGACCCAGGTGATGTTGAAAAATAACAGCAGCATCACCATTGGCGGACCTGAACTCGACAGCGGCGTTCTTCTGATTAATATATCCAGTGCCTTACAATAGCCCTCAAATATTAAATCCAAAAATTTAAAAAAAACTGGCAACAATGCTTGTACAGAGCTATAATGCCGGAATGTAGCTTTCTTTTTCCTTTAACTGAAACAAGAGAAAAGAAAAATATGAATGAGACCAAACATTTGACCATTCCTCAATCCATTCTGGAACGCCTAAAGCAGAACGAAATTATTGCAAGAAAATTTCATGAAACTGAAATCAGTATTTTAACCATATTAAATTTCCAGGATTTCATTGAAAAACTGTTATCTGAAATCAGTTCAAAATTTTCAGTTCCCTACACCTGGATTTCCATAATTGAAGAAAGCAGCATTTCAAAATATCTTCACAATATTCAAAACTCACACCTTCTTCAGACATCAACGGCCTTTTTATCAAAAAATGATTTTTCCGAGATTACACGGAATCGACTTAAACCCGTTCTGGCCAACAAAAATATCGAGCGTTTCAGAGTATTGATCCCAGAGGCTGCAGAGTATGAGATAGGCTCCATTGCCATTGCTCCCATCACCCTTGACGGGGAGGTTGTAGGGAGCTTTAACCAGGCAGATCAGAATACTTTTCGCTTTGAACCCGGAATTGATACATCCCTGCTGGAACAACTGGCATTAAAGGTTTCACTTTGTCTTTCAAATGTGACAGCGCATGAACAATTAAAATTTCTTGCATTCCATGATACTTTGACGGGGCTCTTAAATCGAGGCGTCATGGAAAGAATTCTTGAAAGAGAATTCCAGCGATCCAGACGATATCACATTGACCTGGCGGTTCTCTTCCTGGATCTGGATGATTTTAAATCCATCAATGACAATTTCGGACATGATAACGGAGACCTTGCATTGTGTCATACTGCCAAGTGTCTGAATATGCTGAAACGAGATTCCGACATTGTAGCACGTTTTGCAGGGGATGAGTTTGTGGTCATTCTGCCCTCAACCAATATCATCCAGGGTGAAATTTATATCAACAGGGTGAAACAAAAACTAGCGATGGAACCTTTATACTCGGGAAAGACACCTTTTAATGTCCAATTAAGCCATGGCATTTCTTCCATATTTGAAAAAGGAATGGATTCATCGGCAGTCCTGTTAAAAGATGCGGATAAAAAGCTTTACCTGGCCAAACAAAATAAACAGAGCCGAAATTCATGACGAAAATAAAAACTCCCTGGTCAGCCTCACGGCTGCCAGGGAGATATCTGTTTCAAAATTTTTTATCCTTGATATCAGTCCAGAACCAATTCAATCTGAACCATGGGTGCAACATCACCTTTTCTTGGCCCGAGCTTTATAATTCTCGTATAGCCTCCCTGTCTTGAATTAAACTTCTCTGCAACTTCATTGAAAAGTGTGTGAACAACGTCTTTTTCACGAATAAAAGCAAGGGCTTGTCTTCTGGCGTGTAAATCTCCTCTTTTTGCAAGAGTAACCATTTTATCCGCAATGGATCTTAAGCCTTTGGCTTTTGCTTCAGTCGTTTTAATTTTATCATGTTTGAACAGAGAAGTTACCATGTTCCTGAACATCGCCTTTCGATGGCTGGATGTTCTATTTAATTTTAATACTGATTTTCTATGTTTCATGGAATATTATTCTCCTTCCTGATTAATCTCATCTTCTGGCGGCTCAAACCCTTCTAGATCCATACCGAGTGAAAGATCCATGGAAACAAGGACTTCTTTTATCTCATTTAAGGATTTTCGGCCGAAATTCTTGGTTTTGAGCATTTCGCTATCTGTTTTTTGAACCAATTGATAAATCGTGTGAATTTTAGCGTTTTTCAAACAATTTGAACTTCTGACAGACAATTCCAGCTCATTGACAGACCTGTAAATATTTTCGTTAATTCCCTTGGCAGCTTCATCTTTACTGTCTTCAAAATGTTCCGGTTCCATATCCTCATCAAAATTGATAAACGGACTCATCTGTTCCTTAAGGATTTTTGCTGCGTATGCAACGGCATTGTCCGGTGTTACGCTTCCGTCTGTCCATACTTCCAGCGTCAGCTTGTCATAATCTGTTTTGTGTCCGATTCTGGAAGTTCCCACAAGATATTTCACCCGTTTGATTGGAGAAAACGCAGCATCTATGGGGATTGTTCCAATGGGGGCAGCGTCATCTTTATTTGAGGATGAAAGGGCATATCCTTTCCCTGTTTTAACCACCATTGTCATATTCAACACACCCTTTTTGGAAAGGGTCGCTATATGCTGTTCAGGATTGAGGACTTCAACTCTTCCGTCTGGGCTGACAATATCTGCGCCGGTGACTTCACATTCTCCCTTGGCACTCAATGTTAATATTTTGTCTTCAGGATCGTCAACTTTGAGCTTCAGTTCTTTAAGATTTAAAATGATTTCGGAAACATCTTCTCTGACATCGGAAATCACGCTGTATTCATGAAGAGCGTTATCAATTTTCACGGATACAATGGCAGCACCATAGATGGATGAAAGTATAATGCGTCGAAGAGAGTTCCCGATGGTAATACCATATCCTCTTTCAAGGGGACCACATACAAATTTACCATATGTTGAAGTTGTGGTAACATCAAGCTTCTCCGGCTTGATCATCTCTCGCCAGTTTACATATGCTAGTTTTTCAGATGACATTCATATCTCCTGAATAAATATTTGGAATAACCATATCTATCAATGGCTTGCTTATTTCGAATAAAGCTCTACAATCAACTGTTCCTGAATGGGAAGAGTAATGTCTTCACGAGCAGGGACCCCGACAACTTCACCTTTGAAATTTTCTTTTTTGATTTCAAGCCATTGTGGAATTCCGCGGCGGACGATGGCATCCAAAGAATCTGAAATCGCTTGAATTGTTCTGCTCTTCTCGCGAAGTTCAATCACATCACCTTTTTTAACCTGGTATGAAGGTATATTCACTTTTTTACCATTCACCGTGAAATGATTATGTCTTACAAAATGCCTGCCCTGATTTCGGGAATTAACAAATCCCATTCTGAAAACAGTATTATCGAGGCGGGATTCCAGAATACTTAAAAGATTGGTACCCGTAATCCCTTTCCGGCTATCCGCTTTTTTAAACGAAAGCCTGAACTGTTTTTCAGAAAGCCCGTAAAGCCGTCTGACCTTCTGCTTTTCTCTGAGCTGAATCCCGTAATCCGACAATTTTCCCCTTCTCTGACCATGCTGGCCAGGCGGATATCCTCTTCTATCATAACTGCATTTATCTGAAAAGCAGCGATCCCCTTTCAGAAAAAGCTTTAAATTTTCACGTCTGCATTGCCGGCAAACCGAACCTCTATATCGTGACAATGTTTTTCTCCTTTATCAAACGAGTATTTTTATACTCTTCTTCTCTTGGGTGGGCGGCATCCATTATGGGCAATCGGGGTAACATCCTTGATCATGGAAATATTGAATCCGATCGCGTGCAATGCTCTTAAGGCTGATTCCCGTCCAGGCCCCGGACCTTTAACAAAAATTCCCACGTTTTTCATGCCCTGTTCCAATGCCTTTGCCCCTGCATCTTCTGCGACCAGTTTTGCTGCAAAAGGGGTGCTCTTTCTGGAACCTTTGAACCCCTGCATCCCAGCGCTGGACCATGAAACCGTGTTTCCGCTCTCATCGGTAATGGTAACGATTGTATTGTTAAAAGTGGATTGAATGTGCACAACTCCGGAAGAAACATTCTTTCTTACCCGTTTTTTGGCTACAATTTTTTTAGACTTTTTTGCCATAGTTAATAGTACCTTTTAAATTATCCTACTTTTTCTTTTTAACCGCAGTCCTCTTGGGACCTTTTCGAGTTCTAGCGTTTGTTTTAGTTTTCTGACCCCGGCAGGGAAGGCCTTTACGATGGCGAAGTCCTCTGTAACAACCGAGATCCATAAGTCTTTTGATACTCATGGAAACTTCACTTCTAAGCTCACCTTCAACCTTGTACTCAGCGTCAATAACTTTCCTGATCTCATTGACCTGTTCTTCCGTCAGATCATTTGCTTTTGTAGTAGGGTCAATACCTGTTTTTTGAAGAATCAGCTTTGCCCGGTTTCTGCCTATCCCATAGATATAGGTTAAAGCGATCCATGCATGCTTATCTTTTGGTAAATCTACTCCTGCGATACGTGCCAAATTTCCTTCCCCCTATCCCTGCCGCTGTTTATGTTTCTTGTTAATACAAATTACTCTCAGGACGCCCCGTCTTTTAATGACTTTGCATTCTCTACAGATCTTTTTCACAGATGCTCTAACTTTCATCTATTTGCTCCTATCTTATGATTCCCATATCAAAAAATTCAAAATTTATTTATACCTGTATGTAATTCTACCCCGGCTTAAATCATAGGGTGATATCTCTACCGTTACTTTATCCCCCGGCAATATCTTTATGAAATGCATTCTCATTTTGCCTGAAATATGAGCAAGCAATACGTGCTTGTTTTCGAGTTCTACTCTGAACATGGCATTGGGCAGCGTTTCAAGTACTTTCCCGTCAACTTTGATGGGTTCTTCTTTTGCCATAAATGCATTCAACTCCTATCGTGTTATAGAACATTAAATCAGGTTCTGCCTTTTATTCTTTTACCGCCGGATCTGCCCAGGAACCCCTGGTAATTTCCCGTAATCAGGTGGGATTCAATCTGAGCAATCGTATCAATGGCGACGCCCACAACAATCAACAGGGCCGTACCGCCAAAATAAAAAGGGATATTGAATTTACTCATCAATAAAGTCGGCAGAACACAAACGGCAGAGATATAAAGTGCACCCCCCACTGTAATTCTTGTCAGCACCCTATCGATGTACTCAGATGTTTTTTTGCCGGGCCGGATTCCGGGGATATAACCCCCGTTTTTCTTCATATTATCAGCCACATTATCCGGATTGAACTGGACTGCCGTGTAGAAAAAACAAAAAAAGGTGATAAACCCGACATAGAGCATATAATACCATACGGTTCCGGGGCTGAACATGGACGCCACGGTTTGCATGAACGGAAGGTTTGAGAATTGAGCTAAAGTTGCCGGAAACATGATAATCGAAGAAGCAAAAATCGGTGGGATAACCCCGGCAGAATTGATTTTAAGGGGCAGGTGCGATGTCTGTCCGCCATACATTTTTCTGCCTACCACACGCTTGGCATAATGCACGGGTATTCGCCGCTGGGCCTGTTCCATAAAAATTACCGACGATATAACAGCAATCATCAGAACAATAATCACGATAAGCGTAAACAGCCCCATTTCACCGGTTGTCATCAACCGTACCGTATTGCCCATGGCAGAAGGTATTCCAGCCACAATACCGGCAAAGATGATCAGAGAAATTCCATTGCCGATGCCTCTTTCGGTGATCTGTTCTCCCAGCCACATGATAAATGCGGTTCCTGCTGTAAGGGTGATAATGGTAACCAGCCGGAACGCCCACCCCGGGTAGGGAACAATCGCAATGCCTGCGGGTGATGTCATGGATTCCAGGCCCACACTGATCCCCAGTCCCTGTATAATGCTCAATATGACCGTTCCGTACCGGGCCAACTGGGTTTTCTTTTTGCGGCCTGCATCCCCTTCCTTTTTCAATTGATCAAGGTAGGGCACAACCACCGTCATCAGCTCAAGGATAATGGAAGCGCTGATATAAGGCATGATCCCCAACGCAAAGATGGAAAGCCTTTCCAAAGCACCACCGGAAAACATATTAAACATGGAAAACAAAGTTCCTTCGGCACTGGCAAAAAAAGAGGCAAGGGCCGCACCGTTAATGCCGGGTGTGGGGACATGAATACCCACCCGGTAAACAAACAGCAAAGCAAGCGTAATAAAAAGCTTTCTTTTAAGCTCGGGAAGTTTAAGCAGGTTCTGATAGCTGTTCTGGATCATTTATGGATTCCTTAGATCACTTCTATTATTATTCTATGCTTCCGCCGACAGATTCAATTTTTTCCCTGGCAGATTTGGAGACAAGAATATTTTTCAGAATAAATTTCTTTGTTGTTTCGCCCTGTCCCAGAATCTTGACGCCATCAAAACGGCCTTTAACCCTTCCGGCTTTTTTTAAAGATTCAATATCAATGGTTGACCCATCTTCAAATAAATTCAATTCTCTAATATTTAAGACTGCATGCTGTGTTTTAAATATATTACAAAACCCTCTTTTGGGAAGCCTCCTGTACAAAGGCATCTGGCCGCCTTCAAAACCAGGTCTTACGCTACCGCCAGCCCTTGCTTTAAGACCTTTATGCCCTCTTGTGGATGTCTTTCCCATTCCTGAACCTGGCCCTCTGCCGACTCTCTTGCGTTTTTTTCTAGAACCCGGTGCAGGTGTCAAATCATGAATCTGCATATTACACCTCCTCCACTTTCACAAGATGAGATACTTTCTTGATCTGTCCCAGAATAACCGGATCAGCATTATGTTCAACCGTATGATGCATTTTTCTTAACCCCAGAGAACGGATAATCCGACCATGTTTGGCAGGTCTTCCGATTGTGCTCCTGATTTGGGTGATTCTAATTCTATCCGTCATTTTAACAACCTCTTATAAATCTTCAGATCTAAGACCACGGCGTTTTGCCACTTCTTCCTTTGTACATAGGGATTGAAGTCCTGCGAGTGTCGCTCTTACAATATTTTGCTTGTTATTTGTTCCAATACATTTGGTCAGGATATCCGTGACGCCGGCTGCTTCAAGAACAGCACGGACTCCACCGCCGGCAATCAGCCCCGTACCCGGAGAAGCCGGTTTCAGCAATACGCGACCTGCGCCTGCCTTGCCCACCACTTGAAAAGGAACGGTGCCATTCAGTATAGAAACTTTAACCATACTTCTTTTTGCTTTTTCCAAACCTTTTTTTATTGCCTCCGGAACTTCTGTTGCTTTACCGAGACCGTACCCCACGCTACCTTCACCGTCCCCAACAACAACCAGTGCACTAAAGCTGAAATTTCGCCCGCCTTTTACAACCTTTGCAACGCGGTTAATTCTGACTACCTTATCTATTAATCCAGTTTCTTCAATCTGCTGTCTTGCCAAGGGTTTGTCCTCCAAAAATTAAAAATTCAATCCGGCTTCACGGGCTCCGTCTGAAAGCGCTTTAATGCGCCCATGATATAAATATCCATTCCTGTCAAGAACCACTTTTGTAATTCCCTTATCAAGAGCTCTCTTGCCGACGAGGTTCCCAACTACCTTTGCAATATCAACCTTCTTGCCTTCAATATTTTTATCTTTAAATTCCTTATCAAGGGTTGATGCAGACACCAGTGTGGTTCCGAGTGTATCATCAATGATCTGGGCATAGATGTTCTTTGAAGTTCTGAATACACTTAATCTTGGACGATCCTGATTGCCACTCATCGTCTTCCTGATTCTTTTTTTTCTTTTAAGCCTTGATAAAAGCCTTTGTGATGTATTTCCCATAATCTTTATATTCCTGCCTATTAGTCTTTACCTGCAGTCTTACCAGCTTTTCTGATAATTCTTTCATCTGCATACATAATCCCTTTGCCTTTATAAGGCTCCGGTGGTCTTAAATCTCTTATGTTTGCTGCAACCTGGCCAAGAATTTCCTTGTCAATCCCAGTCAAAAGAACCTGTGTGTTATTTTCTACAGTCACAGATATACCATCCGGAATTGTAAAATTAACCGGATTGGAATACCCTAGATTCAGTGTGAGATTATTACCTTTTGCCTCTGCTCGATACCCTATTCCGGAAAGAAGCAGCTTTTTCTCATATCCTGTGCTGACACCGGTAACCATATTGAAAATCAGAGCCCGGTACAATCCCTGCAATGCCACTTTTTTCTTATCGCTTGTATCTGTGGTTACATTTACAACGCTTTCGTTGATTTCAAGTTTGATAGCCGGATGCAGTTGTCGTTCCAGATTACCTTTGGGGCCTTTAACGGAAATCATATCACCATTAAGGGTAAATTGTACTTTTCCAGGAAGCTGAACCGGCTTTTTTCCTATTCTAGACATATATTACTCCTGTACTACCAAACGTTAAAAAGAATCTCACCGCCGACATTCGCCTCTTTAGCCTGCTTGTCCGTCATCACGCCTCTTGATGTTGAGACAACGGATATACCAAGGCCATTTAAAACCGGCTTAATCTGTTTTGATTTGCTGTAGACCCTTCGGGACGTTTTACTGACTCGCTCGATCCCGAAAATAGAGGGTTTTCCATCCGAGACATATTTTAAATAGATACGGAGTAACCCCTGCACCTCATTTTCAAGGTATTTATAATCCTTTATATATCCCTGCTCTTTCAACACCCGAACCAGTTCCAATTTAATCTTTGATCCGGGGATATCCACTTTGGCAGACCCAGCTTTTCCACCATTTCTGATGCTTGTCAGCATGTCTGCAATTGGATCACTCGTTGCCATTTGAAATCTCCTTAAAATTCGCTGATATTGTCTTGCATTTTAATCTCTGCAAATCACCAACTTGATTTGGTAACACCTGGAAGCTTGCCTTCTGATGCAAGTGTCCGGAAACAGATCCTGCAAATACCAGCTTTTCTGATAAATCCTCTTGGTCTACCGCATAAGGGGCATCTGTTATATGCTCTCACAGAAAATCTTGGTTTTCTGCCTGCCTTTACGATCAAAGCTTTTTTTGCCAAGCTTTCCTCCTTAGAATCCTTAGTTTTTAAAGGGCATTCCTAAAAACTTCAGTAATGCTTTACCTTCTTCATCTGTTTTGGCAGTTGTAACCACCGTCACATTAAGACCCTTGATACTTTCAGTCTTATCATAATCAATTTCGGGGAATATAATATGCTCTGTAATGCCGAGGGTATAATTCCCCCTGCCGTCAAAACCCTTTCCCGATATTCCCCTGAAGTCCCTGACACGAGGTAAAGTGATATTCACAAGTTTCTCAAAAAAATCAAACATCTTTTCCCTGCGCAGGGTCACTTTGCATCCGATGGGAAGACCAGTCCTGAGCTTAAAATTTGCAATGGGTTTTTTAGCCCGGGTAATGACCGGTCTCTGCCCGGAAATCAATGCAAGTTCGGAAGCTGCCGACTCAATGATCTTGGGATTTCTGACAGCCTCTCCCAGTCCCATGTTCAATACTATTTTTTCAAGTTTTGGAACCTCAAATACATTTTTGTAATGAAAGGTCTCCTTTAGCTTGGGAACAACCTCAGTATTGTATTTTTCCTTAATGGTTGACATGTATAATCTCCATCTTTGGTCTTAAGAATCTATCTGCTGACTGCATTTTTTACAGATCCTTACCCGTTTTCCATCTTCCAGTTCTTTTATCCCGATTCTAGTCGGCTTGATACATGAGTTACACATAATCATAAGATTCGAGATATTCACCGGCATGGGTTTTTCAACAATTCCACCTTGTGGAACCTTTTGTGTCGGCCTTTGATGACTCTTGACAACATTTATACTTTCGACAACAACACGATTGGTTTTTTTAACGACTTTCAGCACTTTACCAATCTTGCCTTTATCTTTTCCGGTCAACACCTTAACCTTATCATCTTTTTTTATTCTAATTTTCATAGCATCCATGGGAATTTTCTCCATAAACCCGGTAATTAAAGCACATCAGGTGCGAGAGAGACAATCTTCATAAAGCGTTTTGCCCTGAGCTCTCTTGCGACGGGTCCAAATATGCGGGTGCCTATCGGATCATTTGACTTGGCTAAAATCACAGCGGAATTATCATCGAATCTGATCATTGATCCATCAGGTCTGGATATCTCTTTTTTAGTTCTGACAATGACAGCCTGAACAACATCTCCCTTGCTGACTTTTGCATTCGGGATGGCTTCCTTGACAGAGCAGATAATGATATCACCAACACTGGCGTACCGCCTTTTTGATCCTCCAAGGACCTTAATGCAGTACAGTTCCTTTGCACCGGAGTTGTCTGCCACAGTTAGTCTTGTTTCACTCTGAATCATATCTCAACTCCCTTAATCAAATAGCTCTTTTAACGATTTCACTGATTCTGAAACGTTTAAGCTTGCTCAAAGGTCTTGTTTCGATTATTTTAACCGTATCACCGACCTTGCATTCATTTTTCTCATCATGAACATGATATTTTTTAAACTGTTTCATAAATTTTTTATAAACCGTGTGGGGTACAAATCTTTCGACCTGAACAACAACCGATTTATCCATTTTATCAGATATGATAAGACCAATCAGCTCTTTTTTATTTTTTTTAATTGTTTCCATAATAGTATCTTCGTAAATTAGCTAATGTTTACATTCATTTCTTTGGATATGGTGTAAATCCTTGCGATATCCTTTTTGACTGTTGAAAGTACCGCTGTGTTCTCAAGCTGGCCAACTTTGTTCTGAAAGCGAAGCGTAAAAAGCTGTTTTTTTAATTCAAAGAGCTTTTCTTTCATCTGATCTCTTCCCATTTCCTTTATTTCACTGATTTTCATTTTTATCTACTCCTTTCCACAAACCTGGTTTTGATGGAAAGCTTTCTTGCGGCTAATCTCAAGGCTTCTTTGGCAATTTCACGGGAAATACCTTCCATTTCATAAAGCATTTTTCCCGGTTTAATTCTGGCCACCCATGCATCTGTAGCGCCTTTCCCCTTACCCATTCTGACTTCAGCCGGTTTCTTTGTGACAGGAATATCAGGGAATAATCTAATCCAGCTTTTGCCTGCTCTTTTAGCGTGTCGTGTCAATGCAACTCTTGCTGCTTCAATCTGTCTTGCATTAATATATCCGCATTCAACCGCCTGCAGACCAAAGTCCCCAAAATTCAGTGTATTGCCTTTGTCAGGAGCACCGGTTGTTCTACCGCGGAACTGTTTACGGAATTTTACATTTTTCGGACTAAGCATTTCCTATTTCTCCTAATCGACTTTATTTCGCCATCATTTCTTCACCCGGGCTTAGTACCTCGCCTTTAAAAACAAAGGTCTTTATACCGATGAGCCCATAGGTGGTTTTTGCTTCGATAAAGCCGTAATCAATATCAGCCCTTAACGTATGGAGAGGAATACGACCCTCTTTATATTGCTCGGTTCGTGCCATTTCAGCACCCCCCAAACGTCCGGAACAAATAATTTTGATCCCTTTTGCTCCAAATCGCATGGCAGATGATACGCTCCGTTTCATTGCTCTTCTAAAGGCAATTCTTCTTTCCAGTTGAAGCGCAATATTTTCTGCTACCAGTTGAGCATCAATTTCAGGGCGTCTGATCTCTTTTATATCGATCAACACATCAGAGGTGACCATTTTTTCAAGTTCCTGTTTCAGAACTCCGATATCACTTCCTTTTTTCCCGATGATTATACCAGGTCTCGCTGCATACACTCTAAGCCGAATCTGCTTTGAAAACCGTTCGATTTCAATTTTTGAAATACCGGCGTGATATAATTTCTTTTTCAAGAATTTTCTGAGTTTGAAATCTTCTTCAACATAAGCGGCATAGTTTTTATCTGCATACCATCTGGAATCCCAGGTCCTGATAATGCCTAATCTTAAACTGATAGGATGTACTTTCTGGCCCAAGCTATATTCCTCCTATTTGGCAGTTGATTCAACAATTACAGTTAAATAACTGGTTCTTTTCAAAATTTTAGATGCCCTTCCCCTGGCTCTCGGTCTGAACCGTTTCATGGAAGGCCCCTGATCAACATAAATGTTTTTGACAACCAGTTTATCCACATCCAGCTTATTATTGTTTCCGGCATTGGCGACTGCTGATTTCAAGGTCTTATGAATTACTTCAGCCGCTTTGAGTGGCATAAACTTTAAAAGCGTCAGTGCCTGACCCGCATTTTTGCCTTTGACTTCATGAATAGGCAACCTGAGCTTCAGTGGTGAAATACGCGTAAATCTTGTGATTGCTTTAACTTCCATATCCTTATTCCTTTAATCGGACAAGAGATTACCTCTTGGCTTTTTTATCTCCTGCATGCCCCCAGAATGTTCTTGTAGGTGAAAATTCACCAAGTTTATGACCCACCATATTTTCTGAAACAAAAACCGGTATGAATTTTTTTCCGTTGTGCACAGCAAATGTAATACCGACCATTTCAGGGAATATTGTAGATCTGCGGGACCAGGTCTTAATCACCTTATTGCGTTTTACTTGACCTGAGTCCATCACTTTCTTTAAAAGCTGCTGTTCGATGTATGGTCCTTTTTTCAATGATCTTGGCATAATTTATCACCTATTTATTTTCTCTTAGCTCGTCTTTTAACGATAAACGGTTGGGTTCTGGCATTGTTCCGGGTTCTCTTCCCTTTTGTCGGAATACCCCAGGGTGTACAAGGCTGACGGCCACCGGAAGATCTTCCCTCACCACCGCCCATTGGATGATCGACAGGATTCATGGCAACACCTCGTACAGAAGGCCTTTTACCAAGCCATCGGTTACGACCGGCTTTACCGATTTTAACGTCACCGTGTTTTTCGTTACCCACTCTTCCCACAGTCGCCTTGCACTTCAGATGGACCATTCTAACTTCGCCGGAAGGAAGTAAAACCTGGCCATAACTGCCTTCTTTTGCCATCAGGCGAGCAAAACCTCCGGCACTTCGAACGATCTGAGCACCTTTATTCTGCTTTAATTCAATATTATGAATTCTTGTACCTGTTGGAATATTTTCAAGCGGCATACAGTTGCCGGGCTTTATGTCTGCCCCTGGTCCTGTTTCAAGAATATCCCCGACTTTTACTTCAAGCGGGGCGATGATGTATCTTTTTTCACCATCAGCATAAACAAGCAGGGCAATTCTTGCACTTCTGTTCGGATCATATTCTATGGCTGATACTTTTGCCGGAATTCCATCTTTATCTCTCTTAAAATCGATAATCCGATACTTCTTTTTTGCTCCGCCACCTCTATGCCTTACAGTAATTCTTCCGTAAGAGTTACGACCCGAAAGCTTATTAATATTTTTTGTCAGTCGTCTTTCCGGTTGTGTCTTTGTAATTTCTTCAAAAGAAAGGTATTCCTGAGCACGTCTTCCGGGAGATGTCGGTTTTGTCTTAATTATTGTTGACATATATATACCTCTTTAAACACCTTCAAAAAAATCAATTTTTTGACCTGGCATCAGTGTAATAATCGCTTTTTTCCAGTCTTTTCGTTTGCCGATGATTTTGCCGCGCTGTTTGGCTTTTCCTTTAACTTGAATCGTTCTGACCTGCTTCACTTTGGCATTGAAAGTTTTCTCAACGGCGTCTTTGATTTCAACACGATTTGCATTCTTGTCTACTCTGAGTGTCACCTGGTTGCTTGTTTCTTTTTGAAGGGTCGTCTTTTCTGTAACAACAGGGCCCCTGACAATATCATAATGTTCCATTTCAGCTTAACCTCCCTTCGATATTTTTGACGGTAGATTCTACTAAAAGAAGATTTTTAAACCTCAAAATATCATATACATTGAGCCCTTCGGTTTTTATCACTTTAACACCCGGGACATTTCTAGAAGAGAGTGAAAGATTTGTATCATCCATATCAGAAACAATTAAAAGATTGGACATCGACAGCGCTTTGAGAACATCGGCGAAGGCGTTGGTTTTAATCGTTTCAAGATTAAAAGCATCTATCACAAATAAATTTTTGTCTTCCAGCTTTGAACTTAAAGCCATTCGAAGGGCTAATTTTTTTACTTTTTTGGGGACTTTGATCTCATAGGATCTGGGAGACGGTCCAAAGATTATTCCACCGCCTTTCCGCAAGGGTGATTTGATACTGCCGGCACGTGCATTGCCGGTTCCTTTCTGCCTGAATAGCTTTCTTGTACTGCCTTTTACCGTTCCCCTGGTTTTACACGAAGCAGTCCCTTCCCGTTTTGAAACGAGCTGGGATCGGACCACCTGGTGAAGAACACTTGTTTTTACGGGAGTGTTGAAAACTTCGTCAGAAAGCTGTATTTCAGACACTTTTTTACCTGCACTGTTTAATACATCTACAGCAGCCATATTCTTCCTCATAAATTTTGATCAGCCATGCATCACTGCGAAAATTACTGCAATACCCATGGCCGCATTTTTGTCTTATACAGACTGGAAAACCTTATTTTTTACCAGCCTTTTGCACTTCCAATATCCCTGTCTTAAAGCCCGGTAAGGCACCTTTGACCAATAGGAGATTGCTATTAAACTTGATATCTACAATTGTTAGATTTTTAACAGTCTCTCTTTTTACGCCCATGTGTCCGGGCATTTTCTTTCCTTTAAAAACTCTACCAGGTGTCGCACTGTTTCCAATAGAACCTGGTTCCCTGTGATTTCTGCAGCCATGCGATTCCGGACCTTTCGAAAAGCCGTGCCTCCTGATAGTTCCTTGAAAACCGAGTCCTTTTGAAATACCGGATATATTAACCTTATCTCCCACTGCAAACAAATCGATTCCAATGATGGCACCTGCTTCGGTTTTTTCAGCATCATCGGTCCTGAATTCTCTTAAAACACGGAATCCTTTATCGCTGGTTTTTTTCAAATGTCCGGCCATGGGTTTTGTCAATTTTCCAACCGGTTTTTCATCAAACCCGAGCTGAACTGCATTATACCCGTCGGTTTTCTTTGTCTTCACCTGGGTGACAACACAGGGCCCTAACTGCACAACAGTAACAGGAATAAGTTTTCCATCTGCAGAAAACACTGTGGTCATTCCAATTTTTTTTCCAAGTAATGCACTCATAATGGGTTCCTGTTATTGACCTATAATTTTATTTCAACATCCACGCCGGGAGAAAGATCAAGCTTCATCAAAGCATCAACTGTCTGCTGGGTGGGTTCTAGAATATCCAACATTCTTTTATGCGTTCTGATTTCAAACTGCTCCCGTGCTTTTTTATTCACATGGGGAGAACGCAAAACGGTAAATTTGTTTATCCGTGTTGGAAGCGGTACCGGTCCAACTATCTTGGCGCCTGTCTTTCTTGCTGTATCAACGATATCAACTGAAGACTGGTCAAGAAGTTTATGATCATATGCCTTAAGCCTGATCCTAATTTTTGTTTTCAACATGATCCATCACTCTTCCTATCTTATTCAACAATTTCACCGATAACGCCAGCGCCAACTGTACGGCCGCCTTCTCTGATGGCAAACCTAAGTTCTTTTTCCATGGCAATGGGGTTAATCAGTTCTACATTGATGGTTGCGTTATCTCCAGGCATGATCATTTCAACGCCTTCGTCCAGTGTCAGAACTCCGGTTATATCT